>NZ_SOGQ01000088.1 GCF_004403465.1 Cryobacterium sinapicolor
GCAGCCCGAAACTCCGGGCTGAAGTGCTTGTGTTTCTCGTGTTCCATTTGTCTATCCAATCCTGAATTCAGGAGGACTGTCCGGAAACACTGGGTCACCCCAGCCCCGCCACACGGCGAGTCTCGAAATTCTCCGCAGCTGGCGTTGCCCGCGAATCAACGGGGCAACGGATGCCACGGGCCGGGTCTCCCCCGGCCCGTCTGGCGTCGCGGCGGGCGGCGGCCGCCCCTGGCGCAGGTCGATGGCGGATGCGGTCTCCCCGGGCGGCCGTCCCTGGCCGCAAGTGTTGCCCGTGCGGACAAGTGTTGCCCGTGCGGACAAGTGTTGCCCGCACACCGGGCACAGTTGTCCGCTTCGGTAACAGTTGCGGCAGTGGGCGCGCAGGGCAGCGGGCAGGCGCCGTGGGGGCAACAGTTGCGGCAGCGGGTGCGAGGGCCGGGGGCGGCGAGAAGCCCTAGTTCGTGACCGTGCGCCGGCCTTCGAAGGCGCGGCCCAGGGTGACCTCGTCGGCGTACTCGAGGTCGCCGCCGACCGGGAGCCCCGACGCGAGCCGGGAGACCTTGATCTCGAGGGTGGTCAGCAGGCGCGACAGGTAGGTCGCGGTTGCCTCCCCCTCGAGGTTCGGGTCGGTGGCGATGATGACCTCCTGAACCGTGTTGTCCGCGAGGCGCTGCATCAGCTGACGGATGCGCAAGTCGTCGGGTCCGACGCCGTCGATGGGGCTGATCGCCCCGCCGAGTACGTGGTAGAGCCCCTTGAATTCGCGGGTGCGCTCGATCGCGACGACGTCTTTGGCCTCTTCGACCACGCAGATCATCGCGGGATTGCGGCGCGGATCGCGGCAGATCATGCAGGTCGTCTGCTCGGACACGTTGCCGCAGATGTCGCAGAACTTCACCTTGTCGCGCACCTCGAGCAGCACGTTGGCGAGCCGGGTCACGTCGAACTGCTCGGTCTGCAGGATGTGGAACGCGATCCGCTGCGCGGACTTGGGTCCGATTCCGGGCAGCGTGCCGAGCTCGTCGATCAGTTCCTGAACGATGCCTTCGTACATGGGTTAGTCGCCTCTGGTTCGCGGTGCCGGGTCGTGCGGCTGTTCTTCGAGGAAGGTGGCACCCAGGATCTCACGCACCACCGACTCGCCGTAGCGCTGCTTCTCCGCAAACGCTGGCCCGCGCCGGGCGACGGATGCTGCGCGACCCGCCTGGGTCGGAGTCTGCGCCTGGGTGCGCGGCTGGGTTCCGGACTGGGTTCCGGACTGGGTTCCGGGCTGGGTTCCGGACTGCGTTCCGGGCTGCGTTCCGGGCTGCGTTCCGGACTGGGTTCCGGACTGCGTTCCGGGCTGGGTTCCGGGCTGGGTTCCGGACTGGCCGCCGTTCGGGTGCGGATCCGGCGGGAACTCTTCGTCGTAGGGCGGGGGCTCGTCGTCGTAGGGCGGCTCCGGTTCGAAAGCCCGCCCGGACCCGCGCGCCGCCGTGGGCGCAGGTGCCGATACGGATGCGGGTGCGTTCGGCGTGGAACGCGCAGCGGCCTGCGCGCCGGGGGCCTGCACCGCGCTGGGGGCGAGAGCAGCGGTGGGGCCGGGAGCAGCGGTCGCACCGGTGTCAACGGTGTCAACGGTGTCAACGGTGGCGGCGGCCGGGGCCGACCCGGGGATGGAGGCCGTGGCCCAGCCGGGGCCGGCGTCCGACGAGCTCGGAATGACAACGGTCGCCCAGCCAGTCACGGGAGAGGCGGTCGCCGGGGCGGTCGCCGGGGCGGTCGCCGGGGCGGTCGCCGGGGTGACGGCAACGGATGCCGCAGCGGCGACGTCCGCGGGTGCCGGAGCTACCGCGGAGCCCGGGGCGGACTCGGCGGTAACGGCAGAGGCAGGGACGGCGGCGGCCGGATCGGAATCAGCACGAGGGGTAGCGGCGGCGGCCGGAGCGGGGCCGGCATCCGCGGGCGACGGAGCAACCGCGGAGGGCCCGGCGGAGTCCGCGGCAACGATTCGGTCGGCGATCGGATCGGGATCGGGATCCGGCTCGGGGTCCGGCTCCGCAGCGGCGCCTGCGGACTCGGAGTCGGGATCGGCGGCAGCGGTCGGGGCTACGGCCGGATCGGGGTCGGCGTCGACGGCCGACGCCTCTTCGGTCGTTGTTGCGCCGGGGGCGCTTTGATGTGCCCTCGGTGCGGCGGACCCTGACACCGCCGGGCTCGGGACCGAGGAGCCTGGCACCGCCGGGATCGCAGCAGCGGGACGGGCCGACGAGGTGACCGGGGCCGCGGCGGGCGCGGATCCGGCGGGCGCGGATCCGGCGGGCGCGGATCCGGCGGGCGCGGATGCGGGGGGCGCGGATGCGGGGGGCGCGGATGCGGGGGCTGTGGCCGGGGCATCCGTTTTCGGGGACTCGACCCGGGCGGTGAGCTGGGGCGTGAAGCCGAGTACCTCGTTGACGGCCCGCTTGAGGTAGTCGCCGACGCCCTGCCCGGGAGCCGCGGACTGCTTGAGCCCGGCGACGTCGTTCTGGCTCGGGAAGGAGAGCACGAGCAGCTCGCCGCCGCGCAGTTCCATGGCGCGGGCCGTGTAAAGCACGAGCCAAGCGGTCATCTTGGCGGCCTTGACCGACTCGAGGATCTGCGGCCAGGCATCCTTCACCTGCTGAAGCGTGACCGGTCCGACGGGGTGGGGCGGGGCCGAGGGTGCGGAGGCTCCCGTCGCGGTCGCCGCGCCAGGAGAGTGCGCAGCGCCGGTCGCGGTCGCCGCGCCAGGAGAGTGCGCCGCGCCGGGCGCGGCCGCCGCGCCAGGAGAGTGCGCCGCAGCAGGAGCGTGCGACGCGGCCCCGGCAGCGGGAACCGTTGCCGGGCCGGAGGAGGCGGGCGGGCGAGGGGCATCCGTCACCGACACAGCGGCCGCGCGCGCGGGCGCGCCGACCGGGCTGGTGGCTGGGGCATCCGTCGCCCGGAAGACGCCGGAAGTGGAAGCGGAACCCGAAGCGGAATCAGAACCGGAACCGGAACCCGTGCCGACGCCGATGCGGCGCTCGAGCCGCTCTACCCGGGCGAGCGCGCCGCGGGTGGAATCGTCGCTCGCGGGGATGAGCACGCGGGCGATCATGAGTTCGAGGTGCAGGCGGGGGCTGGTCGCGCCGGTCATCTCGGTGAGGGCGGCGTTGATGACGTCGGCGGTGCGCGACAGCTCGGCGGGGCCGAATTCGGCGGCCTGCACGGCCATGCGGTCGAGTTCGTCCTGGGGCACGCCGCGCAGCACGGCGGCGGCGCCGGCGGCGCTGGTGGCACCGACGATGATGAGGTCGCGGAGGCGTTCAAGGAGGTCTTCGACGAAGCGGCGCGGGTCCTGGCCGGTCTGCACGACCCGGTCGACCGCGTCGAACGCGGCGGACGGGTCGCGGTCGGCGATCGCGTCGATGGACTCGTCGAGCAGCGACGCGTTCGTGTAGCCGAGCAGCGCCACGGCGCGCCCGTATTCGACGGAGTGCCCGTCGGATCCGGCCATCAGCTGGTCCAGCAGCGACAGGGTGTCGCGCGGCGAACCGCCGCCGGCCCGCACGACGAGCGGCAGCACGCCGGGCGCGACGGTCATCTGTTCGGTGTCGCACATCTGCTGCACGTATTCGAGCATCGGCCCGGGCGGCACGAGCCGGAACGGGTAGTGATGCGTGCGCGAACGGATGGTGCCGATCACCTTTTCGGGCTCCGTCGTCGCGAAAATGAACTTGACGTGCTCGGGCGGCTCCTCGACGATCTTCAGCAGCGCGTTGAAGCCCTGCGGCGTGACCATGTGAGCCTCGTCGAGGATGAAGATCTTGTAGCGGTCCCGGGCTGGCGCGAAGATCGCGCGCTCACGGATGTCCCGGGCGTCGTCGACTCCGTTGTGGCTGGCCGCGTCGATCTCGACCACGTCGAGGGATCCGCCGCCGTCGCGGGAGAGTTCCACGCAGCTCGGGCACACGCCGCACGGAGTATCGGTCGGGCCCTCGGCGCAGTTCAGGCAGCGCGCGAGGATGCGGGCGGACGTCGTCTTGCCGCAACCGCGGGGTCCGCTGAACAGATAGGCGTGATTCACCCGGTTCGTGCGCAGGGCCGTCATCAGTGGATCGGTCACCTGAGACTGACCGATCATTTCGGCAAAAGTCTCGGGCCGGTAGCGGCGATACAGGGCGGTAACCACGGAGTCAATCGTAGTCGGAGCCACTGACACTGCGGTGTGGGGTGGGGAGCGGCCTGTGGACGGGCGGGCCGGCACCCGTTGCCGGAGGGGGCCGCCGCGTAACGGGCGACGGCACTCGGGCGCGGCGAGCGACGGCACTCGGGCGCGGCGAGCGACGGCACTCGGGCGCGGCGAGCGACGGCACGAGCTCAGGCGCGGCGAGCGACGGCCTGGTCGAATTCCCCGGGACGGTTGCTCACGATTTCCTTGCCGAGGGGCGCGAGCGAGACCGGCACCATCTTGAAGTCGGCGATGCCGAGCGGAATTCCGATGATGGTGACGCAGAGCGCGATCCCCGAGACGATGTGCGCCAGGGCCAGCCACCAGCCCGCGAGAATCACCCAGATCACGTTGCCGATAAATGAGAACGCGCCACTCGTGGGTTTGGCCACGACGGTGCGTCCGAACGGCCAGAGTGCGTAGGTGGCGATGCGGAACGACGCGATGCCCCACGGGATCGTGATGATCAGCACGCAGAGCACGATGCCCGCGGCCACGTATCCGAGGAACAGCCAGAACCCCGACAGGACAAGCCAGATCACGTTCACAAGTGTGCGCACGCCGGAATACTACCCGCGTGGCAGGGGCGGAGGGGTGGGTCTGGGGTGACCCGCCGCCCGGCTGCCCGCCTGCCCGGCTCCCTGGGTGCCCGCCTGCCCGGCTGCCCGCCTGCCTGGCTCCCTGGGTGCCCGGCTGCCCGCTTGGCTGCCCGCCTGCCCGCCTGGCTCCCCGCCTGGCTGGCTGCCCCGGCCCAGCCCGGCCCGCGCTAACTGAGGACATTCTCGAGACACACCGCTCACGGTGCCTGGGGTGCCGCGTGTCGCCACAATCTGCGCAGTTAAGTCACCCCGTTCCCCGCTCCGGGCGGCCAAGACCCCCGCCCCGACGCAAATCGGCCGCCCCGGAACCCGGGAACGGCCGATCAGCGCTGCGAAGCGTTACAAACTACAGCGACGGATGCGTGCGCTTGATGGTCGCCAGCGTCTGACGGGCGATCTCCAGCTCCTCGTTCGTCGGGATGACGAGCACGGTGACGCGCGAGTTGTCCGTGGAGATCACGCGCGGCTTGCGGGACTTGGCCTCGTTGCGCACCGGGTCGATTTCGATCCCCATGCCCTCGAGCCCGGCCAGGGCGCCCGCGCGCACGATCGGCGAGTTCTCGCCGACGCCGGCGGTGAAGACGATGACGTCCACGGTGCCCAACTGCGCGTAGTAGTTGCCGACGTAGCCCTTGATTCGGTGGAAGTAGACGTCGAGGGCAGCCTGGGCGACCGGGTCGCCCGCGACCGAGGCGTCCTCCACGTCGCGCATGTCGCCGTTGCCGGCCAAGGCCAGCATGCCGCCGCGGCGGTTGAGCAGGTCGTCGAGCTCGGCGGTGGTCATCCCGGCCCGGCGGCGCAGGTGGAAGATCACGGCCGGGTCGATGTCGCCCGAGCGGGTGCCCATGACGAGGCCCTGCAGCGGGGTCATGCCCATCGAGGTGTCGATCGAGTTGCCGCCGTCGACGGCACACACGGATGCGCCGTTGCCCAGGTGCAGCACGATCGTCTTGAGCTCGGCCAGCGGTCGCTCGAGGAAGGACGCCACGGCCTCCGAGACGAACTTGTGCGAGGTGCCGTGGAAGCCGTACTTGCGCACGCGGTGCCGGATCGCGAGGTCCTTGTCGATGGCGTAGGTGTACGCGGCCGGCGGCAGCGTCTGGTGGAACGCGGTGTCGAAGACGGCGACGTGAGGCACGTTCGAGAAGCTGGCACGAGCGGCACGGATGCCCTGAACGGCGCCCGGGTTGTGGAGCGGGGCGATCTCGGAGAGGTCCTCGATGTTCAGCTCGACCAGGTGAGTGATCTCGGTCGGCTCGAAGAACCGGTTACCGCCCTGCACAACGCGGTGGCCGACGGCGATCAGGTTCGCCTCGGACAGCTTCGGGCCGTGCTCGGCGAAGGCCTCGATCATCACGGCGAAGCCGGCGGTGTGGTCGATGATCGGCAGGTCGCGTTCGGTGCGGCCGTCCTTCGCCGTGCCGGCGTTGTGCCGCGAGTGACCGATCGGTTCGCCGATGCGCTCGACGAGGCCGCTGGCGAGCTCGGTTTCGGTGTCCATGTCGATCAGCTGGTATTTGAACGACGACGATCCGGAGTTGACGACCAGGATGGCGGTCATGCGGACACCGCCGCTGCGGCCGAAGCGGAAGAAGCCGAACCGGAAGCCGGAGCTGCCGGGGCGACAGACTCGGACGCGGACAGCGTCGCGGCCTGGATCGCGGTGATGGCGACGGTGTTGACGATGTCCTGCACTAGTGCTCCTCGAGAAAGGTCATTGATGGGTTTGCGCAGGCCCTGGAGCACGGGGCCGATGGCCACCGCTCCGGCGCTCCGCTGCACGGCCTTGTACGTGTTGTTGCCCGTATTCAGGTCGGGGAAGATGAAGACGGTGGCGCGACCGGCGACGGCCGAACCGGGCATCTTCGTGGCGGCGACGGCGGCATCCGCTGCCGCGTCGTACTGGATGGGACCCTCGATCAGGAGGTCAGGGCGACGCTCCCGCACGATCGCGGTGGCGGCCCGCACCTTGTCCACGTCGGCACCCTGGCCGGACTCGCCGGTCGAGTAGCTCAGCATGGCGATGCGCGGCTCGATGCCGAACTCCACAGCCGTCTCCGACGCGGAGATGGCGATGTCGGCGAGCTGCTCCGCGGTGGGGTCAGGGTTCACCGCGCAGTCGCCGTAGACGAGCACCTTGTCGGCGAGCGCCATCAGGAACACGCTGGACACGACCGACACTCCCGGACGCGTCTTGATGATCTGCAGGCTCGGCCGGATCGTGTGCGCGGTGGTGTGGGTTGCCCCGGAGACCATGCCGTCGGCCAGGCCGAGCTGCACCATCATCGTGCCGAAGTAGGACACGTCGGTGACGAGCTCCATGGCCTGCTCGACCGTGACACCCTTGTGGGCGCGCAGCTGGGCGTAGGCCTCCGCGAATTTGTTGCGCAGCACGTCGTCGAAGGGGCTCACCACCTCCGCCTTGGCGATGTCCAGGCCGAGGCCGATGGCACGCGAGCGCACCTCGAACTCCTCGCCGAGGATAGTGATGTCGGCCACGTCGCGGGCCAGCAGGGTCGCGGCGGCGCGCAGCACGCGGTCGTCGTCGCCCTCGGGCAGCACGATCCGCTTGCGGTTCGTGCGCGCTCGCTCGAGCAGCGTGTACTCGAACATCAGCGGCGTCACCACGTCGGCGCGGCTCACCTTGAGCCGGTCGAGCAGCACGGATGCGTCCACGTGGCCTTCGAAGAGAGCCAACGCCGTGTCGCGCTTGCGCTGGGAATCCGCGGCCATCCGTCCGGGCGTGTGCGTGATGCGCAGTGCGGCGTCGTAGGAGTTGAGCTGGGTGCTGATGATCGGCACCGAGGCGTCGAGCCCCTCGACGAGCCGCCCGATCTCCTCGGGCAGGTCGAAGCCGCCGACCAGCACGATGCCGGCGATCGACGGGAACGTCGCGGACGAGTTAGCCATCAACACGGCCAGCAGCACCTGCGGGCGGTCGCTGGGAACCACGACCACGGCGCCTTCGAACAGGCGCGGCAGCACGTTGACCATCGACATGGCCGCCACGACCACGCCGAGCGCCTCCCGGGACAGCAACGCGGGGTCACCCTTCACGAGCGTGCCGTCGGTGGCCTTGAGGATGCTCTTCATGCTCGGGGCCACGAGGTACGAGTCCTCGGGCAGCGCCCAGACCGGCACCGAGCTCAGCCCGAGGCCGGGCTTCAGGTCGGCGTCGACGACGCTCCGCACGGCGTCGATGAGCTCGTCGAGCCGGTCCGGGTCGGCCCGGTTGACGATCACGCCGAGCAGAGAGACGTGCTCGTCGCGGATTTCCGCGACGGTGACGTCGGTCAGCTGGCGGATGTCTTCGGGCGTGCGCGGGTCGCTCTGCCCGAGCTGCCGGTCGCCCTGGTTGAGCGTGTCGCGCTGGCCGGGACCAACCCGCCCGCCGAGGACCAGCAGCACCGGCACCCCCAGGTTCGCGGCGATGCGCAGGTTGAAGGCGAGCTCGGTGGGGCTGCCGACATCCGTGTAATCGGAACCGACCACGACCACCGCGTCGCACTGGGCCTCGACGGCCTTGTAGCGCTGCACGATGCGGCCGAGGGCCGCGTCGGGGTCGAGGTGCACCTCGTCGTAGGTGACGCCGACGCACTCCTCGTAGGTCAGCGGGGGCTGCACGGTGAGCGCGGACGCACTCGACAGGTGCGAGAGCAGCAGCTCGAGCACATAGTCGGGGTGGTGCGCCGAGCGGGCGACCGGCCGGAACACGCCGACGCGCTGCACCGAACGGAGCAGGGTGTCGAGCACGCCCAGGGCGATGGTGGACTTGCCGGTGTTTCCCTCGGCAGAGGTGATGTAAATGCTGTCAGCCACGATTTATACGTTGTCTCCGCCGGTGGAGACACCGGCATTGTCGGGGGTCACGCCGACGCCATCGGCGTCCCAGACCCATTCGGTGACGGCGGGGATGTCTTCCCCGTGATCGCGGGTGTAGTTGCGGGCCCGGAGGCGGGCATCCTGCATCTCCTGGCGAAGCAGGGCGGCGCGGGCTCCGAGGCCGGGAACCCGGTCGATGACGTCCATCACCAGGTGGTACCGGTCGAGGTCGTTGAGCATGACCATGTCGAACGGGGTGGTGGTGGTGCCGTTCTCCTTGTAGCCGCGGGCGTGCAGATTGCCGTGCCCGTGGCGCTTGTAGGTCAGGCGATGGATCAGCCACGGATACCCGTGGTAGGCGAACACGATCGGCTTGTCGGCCGTGAAGATCGCGTCGAACTCCATGTCGCTGAGGCCGTGCGGGTGATCCGCCTCGGACTGCAGGCGCATCAGGTCGACGACGTTCACGACGCGCACCGACAGGTCGGGCAGCCATTCCCGCAGGATGGCGGCCGCGGCCAACACCTCGAGGGTGGGTACCTCGCCGGCGGCGGCGAGCACGACGTCGGGCGACGTGCCGAACGTCTCGGTGCCGGCCCAGTCGAAGATGCCGAGGCCCCGCTTGCAGTGCGCGACGGCCTGGTCCATGGTGAGCCAGTTCGGCGCGGGCTGCTTGCCGGCGACGACCACGTTGACATAGTCCACGCTGCGCAGGCAGTGGTTGTAGGTGGCGAGCAGCGTGTTGGCGTCGAACGGCAGGTAGACGCGCACGACATCCGCGCTCTTGTTCACGACGTGGTCGATGAAGCCGGGGTCCTGGTGCGAGAACCCGTTGTGGTCCTGGCGCCAGACGTGCGAGCTGAGCAGGTAGTTCAGGCTCGCGATGGAACGGCGCCACGGGATCTCCCGGGTGACCTTGAGCCACTTCGCGTGCTGGTTGAACATCGAGTCGACAATGTGGATGAACGCCTCGTAGCAGTTGAACAGACCGTGACGGCCGGTGAGCAGGTAGCCCTCCAGCCAGCCCTGGCACTGATGCTCGCTGAGCATCTCCATCACGCGGCCGGCGCGGGCGAGGTTGGTGTCGCCCTCGTGGTACTCCGCGTTCCACTGCTTGTCGGTGGCCGCGTAAACGGCCGGGGCGAGGCGGTTGGAGGCCGTCTCGTCGGGTCCGAAGATGCGGAAATTGTCGGGGTTGTCACGGATGACGTCGGCCAGCCAGGTGCCGAGCACCTTGGTGGCCTCATCGGTGGTGGCGCCCGGGGAGGGGACATCCACCCCGTATTCCCGGAAGTCGGGCAGCTTCAGCGCCCGGCGCAGCAGCCCGCCGTTGGAAACCGGGTTCGCGCTCATCCTCAGGTCGCCAGCGGGGGCCAGCGCCGAGACCTCGGCGGCGGGGGCGCCGTTCGCGTCGAAGAGTTCCTCCGGCCGGTAGGACGCCAGCCACTCTTCGAGCAGGCGGGTGTGCGCCTCGGTGTCGCGGGCGTTGCTCAGCGGCACCTGGTGCGAACGCCAGGAGTCGACGACCTGCACCCCGTCGATGACGGGCGGGCAGGTCCAACCCTTGGGCGTGCGCAGGATGATCATCGGCCAGCGCGGGCGCTCGGTGTCGCCGGCGAGGGCGCGCGCCTTGATCGCGGCAATCTCGTTGAGCACCTCGTCGAGGGTGACCGCCATGCGCTGGTGCACAAGGAGGGGATCCTCCCCGTCGAAGCCGCCGGCCACGATGTAGGGCTTGTGGCCGTAGCCGCGCATCAGGTCGAGGAGTTCCTCTTCCGGGATGCGGGCGAGCACGGAGGGGTTGGCGATCTTGTACCCGTTGAGGTGCAGGATCGGCAGAACGACGCCATCCTGAAGCGGGTCGATGAACTTGTTCGAGTGCCAGCTGGTGGCCAGTGGGCCGGTCTCGGCCTCACCGTCGCCGACGACCGCGGCGACCAGCAGGTCAGGGTTGTCGAACGCGGCGCCGTAGGCGTGGCTGAGCGCGTAACCGAGCTCGCCGCCCTCGTGGATCGATCCGGGCGTCTCGGGCGAGGCGTGGCTGGGGATGCCGCCCGGGAAGGAGAACTGGCGGAACAGGGCCTTGACGCCCTGCTCGCTCCGGTCGACGCCGGAATAGATCTCGGAGTAGGTGCCGTCGAGGTAGGCGTTGGCCACCATGCCGGGGCCGCCGTGGCCCGGGCCGGTGACGTAGAGGGTGCTGATCGACCGTTCCAGGATGGCGCGGTTCAGGTGAGCATAAAGAAAATTGAGTCCCGGGGTGGTTCCCCAGTGGCCCAGCAGGCGGGGTTTAATGTGGTCCCGCATGAGCGGCTCACGCAATAACGGATTGTCGAGCAGGTAGATCTGCCCCACGGACAGGTAATTGGCGGCCCGCCACCAGGCATCGACGCTGGCGAGGGCCTCAGCGCTGAGCGGATGCGGTGACCGTTCTGGCCAGAGAAAGGGTGTACCGGTTATTTCGGCCATGGTGCCTCCAGGCACTATCGGAGCGGGGGCGCTAACTGCGCCCCTTCATCTTACGAGATGAGGCGAAATCGTTATCATTGCTAACGGCCTGCTGCGCGCCCACTTTCTCCCTACCGGTCCAGGGCATGAAAAAGACTCCTCGCGCACCCACCAGAGCCCGGTTACCCTTGCTACGTTTCCGTCCTGGGGGAGTTGGCCGAGATGGCGCCACGCGAGGAGCCGACTCTCAGTTTAGACGCAAAGCCGGCGAGGTCGAAAACGAGCCGATTTCGGGCATCCGGAACAGGTTTGTCGGGCCTCCGGAACAGGTTTTTCGGGCCTCCGGAACGGGTTTTTCGGGCCTCCGGAACGGGTTTTTCGGGCCTCCGGAACAGGTTTTTCGGGCATCCGGAACAGGTGTGCGCGAAGGCCTCCGGAAACAGGTAAGATTCTCTAGGTCGTTCCCTCCGGGGAACGTTCGGCCAGGAGAATTCGCCTAGTGGCCTATGGCGCACGCTTGGAAAGCGTGTTGGGTGAGAGCCCTCGGGGGTTCGAATCCCCCATTCTCCGCCAAGAAGAAACAGCTACTGACCAGTATTTATGGCGCTTTCACAACGACCGATATCAGCGCCGTGTGCCAACGGCTGTGCTACGGGCTCCTCGTCAGGCGGGGCGGGCTCCTGAACGGTCGTTGATGAACCGCTGCAGGTCGACGGCCCGGACGCACTGACGTGCTCGGGTGTCTCCGAACTCGACGACGGGGAGGCTGCCGTCGCTGATCTGCTTGTAGACCCATACCTTGGACATCGCGAGGATCCCGGCGGCGGCCGCGACTGAGTACAGGCGCAGCGGGTCGACGACGACCTCTGGCCTGACCCGTGACGCGTCGGCGTCCCGCAGCGCTATCACCTCTGAGCGCACGACCTGGCGAATGAGTGCCTCGATCGTCACGGGCTGAGGATCCAGCGGCTCGGTCATGCTGGTGAGCTCACTAGGTACTTCTCCCGCTTGGCGGCGATTCGCACGAGCAACTGCTCATACGTCGGGCCGCCTGGTCGTACTGCACGCCGTGCTGCTTCCTCGATGGGATAGGTGTAAAGGATCCGGTAGCAGTTCGCCAGGGAGACCGCGGCCGCCTTGATGCACTCCTCACGGGCGGGCACTGGGGGTGCATCGTCGACTACCGCTCCTGACGCTGCCGTCTGTCTCATATCGGCCAGCGTAGAGGGTCGCCAGAGCCTTGCATTCAAGACGCGCACGGCTCAGGCTTGATCACAAATCCGGAGGCTGCCACTGCCCGGCGGGCCGCCCTGACCGAAGGAAGCCATGACCGACACCGGCGCCCCCACAGACGATGCACCTGCCGAGAGCTCTGACCGCACCTGGGACGCCCCCTGCGAGTTCGAGGGCTGCACGCGTCGGTACCACGATCCCCTCCAGACCCGCGCCGAGTGGCGTCACGAGGTCTACGTCGCCGCAGATTTCGACGGCGGCACCGTGGAAGCTGCACTCTCCGTGTTCTCAGATGGGAGACCACCGGTCGGCGACATCCACGCCGGTGCCGACGGCGACTTGATGACCGCGGCGGAGTTCCGGAAGGCAGCCGACAACTACGAGGCTTTCCCGGCGTGGTTGCGGTCCCTGGCCGATCGGCTGGACGGGCTCGAGCAGTGACGCTGCCAGCTCTGGACATTTCAGTGGCGCGCCAAAATCATCCCCATGCGCAGGGGTCTGCGAACTTCGCATGCCTCCTCGCCCCAAGCCCGACCATTTTCGTGACCCCACGAAAATGATCCCCCATACCAAAGGGGGTCACCCAGATTGAGACCCCCGGGCCATCACGCAGCGGGTCGGCCATTTTCGCACCCCCGGGAAGATGGTCGACGGATGATTCCGCGAGGCCGCGAAGACGTCCCTGACCATTTCGGTGGGGTCAACGAAATGATCGGCGGTGCAAGCTTCTGTGGAACCTGGACGCCTGACGAAGACCGATCGGGGCAAGGGGGTCCGCGTGATTGACACCCTTGCCGCCCCGCCGGCCGCATCAGACCATTTCAGGGGAGCACCTAAATTGGTCGCGATCACTCAGAGATGTCCAATGGTGAGGCCCGAACGTGGGTAGGCGCGTAGGACACCTCCGCCGAGATCGACGCGCTACACAGCCCCGCGTGCCTGGTGTCCTGCGAACCGGTGCGGCGCATGTCGCGTCCTTTCTGGGCATGGCCTTCATGCAGGGTCACCGTACTGGTGCGGTGACGAAAAATCCCGGCTCATCTACCGAAGATGTAGCCGGGTCTTCTAGTCCGTTGGGCAGCCGGCTATCAGTCGTTGGGCTGGAATCCCTGGACTCGCGAGACGCCGCGAACGAGAGTAGCGTTCTCCGCACGCAACTCGTCCTTGGTGATTTCAATGTTGCGTCTGAACTTTTCGCTTATGTCCATGCGCTCCAGCATGCGAAAATACTCGTCTTGAGCTGGCGTCAGTTCCCCGTTTGTCATTGCCACTCCCTCAAGCATCAGCTTTGCCTCCATTGTGTACCTATCACCCGACACACGCTCTGAACGGTCTCGCGTGTCATTGCGCTGTTGAGATGGAGCATACGATTATCGTCGCCCTCCGTCAGAGCCCTGTCAACGGTGAGAACTGCAAGGAGTGTGCGGTCTTTGGATTCGTCCCAAATGGGACTGGCGATGATCTCGCAGTACTTGCCTGTGACGTTGCGGAACTGCTCAAGTGAGAACCCTTGTCGAGTCCGGGTTGAAATCTTATTAAACGATTCGTCAGTGAGATTCGCGAGCTTTTCACTGGGATAGCTCCTCGCGATGGCGGTGCCGTCCCAATATGTAGTCTTCTTGTCCCTCCAGCAATCTCCTACAGTGCCGGCGCCAGAATGCCACGCGATGCCTGATTTCGGCGGAAAGCCGGCTGGCCGGAACCTGTGGATGCGCTTCAGGTGGCGATGCGCCTTGCCATTCGACCAGTCACGGCGTCGCTTTGGGACGTACACACTCGCTCCGAGCTCTTCGAAGCGCAGCTTCTTGCTTTTAGCGAGGATGATGAGCATGGACATGAGGGCGCTCTCGATGTCCTTCTCCCGCTTCAGCCGCTGCGCATGCACCCCACGGACTGCCAGTGTTCCGGCGTTGTCCACCGCAAGCACCACGAGCCCAACACCCCAGACCCACGATTCGAACACCGGGTGGAACGACACATAGCCTGCCTGTCGCATGAAAGCGCCAATTCCGACAAGCGCGACGAAAACGACCGCGCCCAAGCGCAGCCAAAACGTCACCTTCCCCCACATATCAACCGAGCCTAATGCTGGCGGCCTGCTCCACTGACCACGGCCGCGCCCTCTCGATCCCGGGCAATCCCCCGGTCGGGGGCCATGTTCCGTACAATGGGGCCACGTACCAGGAGGCCCCATGCCGAAGCCGAAGCCGATCCCCATTCCCGCAGAGACCCGCCGCCGCATCGCTGGCCGGATCAGCATGGGCGCCGGCCGCAACGAGCTAGCCCGCGAGTTCGGGATCTCAACAGGCGTCGTGTCCAAGATCGCCAGGGAGAACCGCCTCTACTTCGAGCACACCGGCGCCGCATCCGTGGCCACCCAAGCACGACAGATCGACCAATGGGCCGTGCGAGTCGACCGCGAAGACGAACTCCTCAGGGCCTACCTCGCACTCCCCCTCACGCAACGACCAGACGGCAGCATGACCCGCCAAGAGAAGCGACTTTCGTACGCGATCTACAACGTGAACCGGCACCACAAAGGGCAATACCGCTGAGGTAGATCCGAACACTCTGTCGAACACCCTTCAAGGTGGGACAACCTCGAATCACGCCCCATCGCCTTGCGGCCATTGGGAAGCAGCGGGAGGGACGCGCGACCGGTCACGCCTACGCGCGCGCAGGCAAGGCGTGCGCAGGTACGTCACTCTGGGCACCCGTGGTCGCAGGGCCGGCGTCGCCGATCTGACGGTCGGCAACACTCGTTAGGCTCGGTTCATGCCCACCTTCAGCGACTACGTGATCTATGTTGACGAGAGCGGCGACCACAGCCTGGACAACATCAACCCCGAGTATCCGGTGTTCGTCCTTGCCTTCTGCGTGTTCAAAGTCAGTGATTACGTGGACAGGATCGTTCCGGCCGTGGAACAGTTCAAGTTCGATTTCTTCGGCCACGACATGGTCATCCTGCACGAGACTGAGATGCGCAAGAGCGTCCCCCCGTTCCATATTCTTCGCGACGCTACCGTTCGAGAGCCGTTCTTCACCCGCCTGAATGACATCATGCGTGACTCGAGTTTCACGGTGGTCGGCAGCGCAATCGACAAAGTTCCGTTCCGTGCACGCCGCGGGGATGGTACCAATCCCTACCATGTGGCACTCCGATATGGGCTTGAACGGGTCTTCATGCACCTGCAGGAACGGCAGCAGCGAGGACGGCGGACTCATGTCATCTTCGAAAGCCGAGGCCGAAAAGAAGATGCCGAACTGGAGCTTGAGTTCCGGCGGATCATGGACGATACCAAGATGGTCGGCATGCCCGAGACGCTGGAATTTCTGTGTGTCAGCAAGAAATCCAATAGCTCGGGGCTGCAGCTCGCAGACATGGTCGCGCGCCCAATCGGGCTCAAGATCTTCCGGCCGGCACAGCAGAATCGAGCATGGGACATCATCGAGCCGAAGATGCGAAAGTCGCCCCAGGGGGTAATCAACGGCTGGGGCCTGAAGGTCTATCCGTGAAAAGCGAAAGGCCCTCGGTAGTCCGAGGGCCCAGCGCCGATCGGGTATGCCCAATCCACTTATGAAACCAGTATTGCACGAGCGGCATTCCTGTGCCAGCTAGTTATCCACAGTTCGCCGGCACCGTCCGGGGCTGCTGATATCGCAATTGGATCATGATGTCTTTGCGCACGAGTCGCTCGCTGCGGGGCTTGAATCCGTATTTGTAGCGGAGGTTGGTCTGGTCGAGTTTCCGCTGTCTCAGGCGGTCGTGCAGGGCTGCCATGCGTTGTTCGGTGTACTCGGGGTACGGCAGTCGACGGGCGACGAGCTGCCGGACCGTGTCGACCCATCGACGGCTCTCGTCGAGGTCGAGCTGCTGCGATTCGAGCTGCAGGGCCAGGTTCGCGAGGGCCGCCCATTCTGTGGTGTCGTCCCGTGCTGGCCAGCTACTCCGGGTCGCCTGCACGTTCCCGCTCGATGTCTTCGCGGATCTCACGCTCGATGAGCTTGGCCACTGTGTTCTGCGACTTCGCGCGACTCTCCCCAGCCTTGTGGCGCTTGACCATCTCTAGGTTGAGCCCACGTTTCGCAGCAGCGAGTGCTCCGCCGTCGAGTCCGAGGGCCTCGATCTTGGCGAGCTCCTCGGTGCGCCATTTGTAGAGTTCACTCGTTGCCGCCAGTTTGGCCTTCGCGGTCTCGCGCTTCGAACGCTTGATGATGTCGTCGATCATGTGTCGATCCTCCGTCAGGTGTGGGTTGAGGTGATTGGGGGTGGTGCGGGTTCCGTCGCCAGGAGTGACGGAACCCGCGGCCGTCGCATCCCCCGCGCCCTGCAGAGCGGTCAGGTGTGGGATGCGACGGCAGTTCATGGGAGGAGGCTACAGCCCGGCCGTGTCGCGCTGCTCGAGGGCGTACGGCACGAAGCGGGTCTCACCCATGAACCGCTCGATGCTGCCGGATCCGCGAGGGAGCGTCAGGCCGTCATTGGCGCGGGCGACCCGCACGATGGCATGCTGCACCCACTCGGCCGGCTCATTCGGAAGGTACACCTGGCCGTCGACCGTGACAGAGCTGACGATCTCCCCCTGGCCGACACGGGCGAAGTTGGCAGCGTCGTGGTCCGGCATGGTCGAGCCTTCCCATCCGACAGCGGCGACCCCGCCGGTGCCGAACGCTCGCCAGACATCGTTGATGCCCTCATTGTGCGTCTTCGCGACGTCGATGAGCGCCTGCATGGCCTCGACCGCGGCATCGAACTTCGCGAGCACATCCGCGGGCAGGGCTTCGATGATGCCCTTGGCCTCGATCTTGGCAGCCTTGCGAGCCGCTGCAGCCGCGCTGACGCGTTTTGCTTCCGCCCGGGCATCGCGGCCCATCTGCACGAGCTTCACGAAGCTGATGCGCTCCTTGGCCTGCGTGAGCTGCTCTACGGTGACAGCCTCACCGGCGACTACCGCCTGTTCAAGCGTGGCGAGGTCAGCCTCGGCCTGTTCGGGGGTGAGGTCCTGCGGGGTGGTGGTTGATGCGGTCATGTCGATCTCCTTGGTTTTGATGGTGAACTACTGGTTACGGCGTGCGCGGAGGTCGCGCATCTCGTCGTCGGTCATGGTGGCGGCGCCGGGTGCGGGCCGCTCTTCAGCGGCTGCGTGCCGGGCGAGACGGGCGGCCTGGTCGGTCTGGATGTCTGCCGCTCGAGTGGCGACGGACTGGGCGAAGCTCTGATCTCTGGAAGTCATGCTGTTCTCCTAGGTGGTTTCGAGATGGGTGAGTCGAGCGCGGGTATTGTCCAAAGCCACTAGACGGCCCCCCAATCGTTTTCGATCCGAGCGACGGAGAGTGCTGTCGCCTGAGCGTCATATGTTTCGTAGATGTTGTAGATGCGATCGCCGCCTCGAGCGCTGGCGCCGCTGCGGCGCGGCCCCGTCCGGCCGCCGTCAGCGAACGACTGTGACCCGACAGGCACCAGCTGATACCCGAACTGCCCGGCGACGTCCTCGAGGATGGCGGTCGACCGGCCTCGCTTGGCCGGCGACATGGGGATGTAGGCCTCTCCTCCGGTCTCCGGCTCAGCCCAGACCCGCATCGCCCCGGCACGCTCAATCTGTGCCACATGGCGCTCGGTGAGGCCACCATTTGCGTAGAACGACATGACGCTGCCCTCAGACTGCGTGATGCCGCCCGACCCGGGGCCCGTTGACACGTGCAGGCTCATGGTTTTGCCGATCCCGTTGATCAGGTCCTGGATTTTCTGCAGGCGCGCCGCGGCCGTCGCCGTCTCCGCATAGATGGCGAAGTCCTTCTCTGCCGGAATGCTCAGGATCTTGTCGGCCAAGTCCTGCGCGGCCTGTCCCGTGATGCCCAGGTCGTTGATGCGCACGAGCAGCGCCTCACGACTGCCATTGAGGGACGCCTGGTAGTCGGCGTAGCTGCCGCCAGAGTCCACAATGGACTGCCCTGCAGCGAGTGCGGCGCCGGCGATGCCATCGAGCGCAGCCTGGTTCTGCCGGCCCTTCTCTGTGGTCAGGTCAAGGTCGGTCCCGAACTGGTTGAGTGTGGGGCCGTTCTCTTTCAGGGTTGCGTCGAAGCTGTCATAGGCTTCCTCGAGCTGGCGGGCAGCTTCCCGAGCGTCGAGGTTCTTCCCGTTGAGGGCGTCAAGCTCCGCGGCGAGGTCAACGACTGAGGTGACGACCGTGTCGACAGCCTCCGTGACCCCAGCGTAGGAATCCTCGACGAGTGCGTTGCTGGCCGCGGTGTCGCCGTCTACAGATTCCTTCTGTTTGGCAACACGGATCGCCTCTTCGATGGAGCTGCTCTCGCCCTTCACCGCTTCGGCTACCCGCTTGGCGCTGGCCTCCGCGAGCACCCAGTTCTCACCGAAGGCAGCTTCTTTCTCGCCGCCGTCCATCGCCTGAATCTCCGCGAGCTTCTCCTGCACAATCGCGAGTGCGGACGCGTTGCCCGTCGCAGCATCCGTGACCGTGTCGAGTGAGAGCCCGATCTTGGCGGCCGCGTCGTAGGCCGAGTCAGCGCCCACCTCAAGGCCGAGGAACTCGCCCTTCGCGCCGAGTGTGGCCTTCGCTAGGTGTTCTTCCCATTGACGTTGTGAACGCGGTCGATGGGTGATTTGCCGCCGATGCCGGTATGGGGCCTGTGGTGATTGTAGCTATGGATCCAGTCTTGGTATGCGTCGGC
>NZ_SOGQ01000005.1 GCF_004403465.1 Cryobacterium sinapicolor
TGCTCGACGAGACCGACTCCGGCCTCGACGTCGACGCGCTCAAGATCGTGTCGGAGGGCGTGAACCGGGCCAAGGAGAATACCGGCCTGGGCCTGCTCCTGATCACGCACTACACCCGCATCCTGCGCTACATCAAGCCGGACTTCGTGCACGTCTTCGTCGACGGCCGCATCGCAGAGCAGGGCGGCCCCGAGCTCGCCGACCGCCTCGAAGACGAGGGCTACGATCGCTTCCAGACCGCTGAGGTCGCCCGATGAGCCTCGGAACGACCGCCCTGCAGTCGGCGGAATCAACCCTGGGGGCGGCGCGGTTCGATGCCATCCAGGAGGCACTCAAGGACGTGATCGACCCGGAACTCGGAATCAACATCGTCGACCTCGGACTGATCTACGACCTGGGCTGGGACGATGAGAACGATGCCCTGATCATCCACATGACCCTGACCTCGGCCGGCTGCCCGCTCACCGAGATGCTCGAGTCGGAGATCGGCGTCAACCTGGACGGCATCGTCGACCGCTTCCGCATCAACTGGGTCTGGATGCCGCCGTGGGGCATCGACAAGATCACCGACGACGGTCGGGAGATGATGAGCGCTCTTGGATTCAACGTCTAACCAGCCCGTTGCCACCCATCGGCTTCCTCTGACCGAGGTGCGCCGATGACCTATGTGATCGCCCTGCCCTGCGTCGACGTGAAGGACCGCGCCTGCGTGGACGAGTGCCCGGTCGACTGCATCTACGAGGGGGACCGCTCCCTCTATATCCACCCAGACGAGTGCATCGACTGCGGCGCCTGCGAACCCGTCTGCCCGGTCGAGGCCATCTACTACGAAGACGACCTGCCCGAGAAATGGGCCGACTACTACAAGGCCAACGTCGAGTTCTTCGACGACATTGGCTCGCCCGGCGGGGCAGCGAAGTCCGGCGTGTTCCAGAAGGACCACCCGCTCATCGCCGCCCTGCCACCGCAGGTTCCGGCCTGACCCGTGCCTGTTGCGAACGGATGCGACCGAGCACCGTGTCCCGCTGCGACGCGGTCGCCCGTTCGGAACCACTTCGGCAACCCCTGTGTCGGCGTTCGACGTGCGACCCGGTGCGTTTCGGATACCTTGGAGGGTGTGACCCACACCGCCCGCGACCTCGGAGCCGCCACCGTTCGTGCCGCCCAGCCGGGCCTCCTCGCCTGGCGGAACGCCGTGTTCGCGCTCTTCTTCATCTCCGGTCTCGCGCTGGCGACCTGGATGTCCCGCATCCCGGCCGTGCGCGACGGCCTCGACCTTTCGACGGCGCAGGTGGGCATCGTCATCTTCGGGCTCTCGGCCGGATCGGTGATCGGCCTGATCGCGGCGGTCGGGCTGCTCGCGCGACTCGGCGCCCGGCGCGCCATGGTGCTCGGCGTCGCGATCTCCTCGGTCGGGCTCATCACGGCGGGGGTCGGCACGAGCCTGCTGGCATCCACCGAGCTGGTCTTCGCCGGGCTGGTCCTGGTCGGCTTCGGGATGGGCTCGGTCGACGTCATGATGAACGTCGAAGGCGCGGCGGCCGAGCGGGCGATCGGCAAGACGCTGATGCCGCTGATGCACGCCTGCTTCAGCCTCGGCACCGTGGTCGGCGCGCTGGCCGGCGCGGGGGCATCCTTCGTCTCGTTGCCGGTGTTCTGGCACCTGGTCGGGATCGCTCTGCTCGTGCTCGCCACGGCCGTCGTCGGGGTGCGGCACATCCCGGTGCGCACGGAGCTCGGCGACGAGCCGGCCCCGGTTGCGGCCGGAGAGTCGGACGTCACGCCGAATACCGCGCGGGGCCAAGCGTCGGAGGTCGTTTCGGCCCCAGCCGCCCCGGTCGCCCTGCCGCCCTGGCGGGAGCGCCTGCGCGCCGGCCTGTCCGTCTGGGGTGACACGAGGATCCTCCTGATCGGCGTGATCGTGCTGGGCCTGACCTTCGCCGAGGGCTCGGCCAACGACTGGCTGGCCCTGGCCGCCGTCGACGGGCACGGGCTGAGCAACACGGAGGGTGCCATCGTTTTCGGAGTCTTCGTGAGCGCGATGACCGTCGGCCGGGTGTTCGGCGGCCCGATCTTGGACCGGTTCGGCCGGGTCCCGGTGCTGCGCGCCTGCGCCGCGCTGGGCATCCTGGGTCTGGTTCTGTTCATCCTGGCGCCGGACGCGTGGCTGCTCTATGTCGGCACGGTGCTCTGGGGTCTCGGCGCGTCACTCGGCTTCCCGGTGGGCATGTCGGCCGCCGCCGACGACACGAAAAACGCTGCCGCCCGGGTGAGCGCCGTCGCCATGATCGGCTACTTCGCGTTCCTCGTGGGCCCGCCCGTGCTCGGCCTGCTCGGCGAGGCGTGGGGCATCCTGAACGCTCTGTTCCTGATCCTCGCGCTGATGGTGCTGGCCGGCCTGGCCGCCCCCGCCGCGCGCGAGCGCACCCACGCCCCCACTTCGCCCTCTTCGTCCGCCGCCCCCGCCGCCTAACGAATTCGACGGAGATTTTGGGCTCAGAGGCCAGTTTTGGGCTGTTTAGAGGCAATATCGGCAAAATCTCCGTCGAATTCGTTCCGGGCGGGGCGCGGGAGGGCCGTCGAAGGTGGGCGAACGGATGCCGCGGCGCGGTTAGGCTCGAACCGTGCGCCTTGTGATTGCGAAATGTTCCGTCGACTACGCCGGGAGACTCAGCGCGCATCTGCCGCTGGCCACCCGCCTGCTTATGATCAAGTCGGACGGCAGCGTGCTCGTGCACTCCGACGGCGGCTCCTACAAGCCGCTCAACTGGATGAGCCCGCCGTGCAGCCTGGCGCTGTCCGACCCCGATGACGACCAGACGGATGTCGGCGTCACGGCCGTCTGGACGGTCACCCACGCGAAGACTGCCGACCAGCTCATCGTCAGCATCTACGAGGTGCTGCACGACTCAGCCCATGAGCTCGGCATCGACCCCGGGCTGATCAAGGACGGCGTCGAGGCCCACCTGCAGAAGCTGCTGGCCGAGCACATCCACCTGCTCGGCGACGGCCACACGCTGGTTCGCCGGGAGTACATGACGGCGATCGGCCCGGTCGACATCCTGGCGCGCGATTCGGCGGGCGGATCCGTGGCCGTGGAACTGAAGCGGCGCGGCGACATCGACGGGGTGGAGCAGCTCACGCGCTACCTCGAGCTCATGAACCGCGACCCGCATCTTGCGCCGGTGATCGGGGTTTTCGCTGCACAGATCATCAAGCCGCAGGCGCGCACCCTGGCCGAGGACCGCGGCATCCGTTGCCTCGTTCTCGACTACGACGCCATGCGCGGACTCGACGACACACAGTCGAAACTCTTTTAGGAGCTGGCGGCCCGCGCGAAAGCTCATAAGGCTCTTCTTCTTAAGATTTATGCGGGAGTCCGCGTTCGGAGCCCTAGGATTAGCCTGTGATTTCGACATTGACTCGCACGTGGAGTGCCATACTTTTTGACCTTGACGGAACGATCGCCGATTCCGCCCCGGCCATCACCAATTCTCTCGCTCGCACCTTCGCCGTGCTGGGCCGCCCGGTTCCCACCGACGCGGAGCTCACGGCCTACGTGGGTCCGCCCCTGCTCGCCGCGTTCAGCGAATACGCCGGGATGACCCCGGAGGAGGCCGTCGAGGCTCTCGCCGTCTACCGCGCCGACTACCAGGAACGGATGCTGGACACCGCCGTCTACCCGGGCGTCGCCGGGCTGCTCGAGCGCCTCCACGAGGCGAAGATCCCGATGGCCCTCGCAACCAGCAAGCCCGAGCACCACGCGACCGCCGTGCTCGAGCACTTCGACTTGGCAAAGTACTTCACGGCGATGGTGGGCTCCTCCGATTTGGAAACCCGCAGCTCCAAGGCCGACATCGTGGCCGAGGCGCTCGCGCGACTCGGCGCCGTCGGAGCCGACGTCGCCACCCCCGTCATGGTCGGCGACCGCCGGTACGACGCCGAAGGGGCTGCCGCGCACGGCGTCCCGACCATCCTCGTGGAGTGGGGCTACGGCTCCCCGACCGAGGCCGTCGGCGCGCACGCGACCGTCTACTCCGTCGACCAGCTCACCAAGCTGCTGCTCGGCTGACCTCCGCGTTCCTCCGCTCCCCGACGCTCCCTCTCGCCCGCTTCCGCCCGCTTCCGCCCGCTTTCAATCGCGTCCACTTGCGTCCAATTGAGGGAAAGCACCTTCGTTTCGACGACGAGGGTGCTTTTTCCGCAACTCGGCCGGGTTGGCCGGACGGTTCCGTGAGCGGGTCCCGCGAGCTCGGCGGGTCCGTGCTGCGCCCGGTGGGCGCACCCACTCTCTCCGGGCGCACTGCTCTCCCGCTAAGCCGCCGCCGCGTGCGAAACTGGCCTTCGCGCAGCATCCGTGCACAGCGACGGATGCCCGCCGAGAGGACACGCAATGGACGCCACCGAATGGGACACCCGCTACCGCCTCGCCCGTGAGGCCCGGGCCGGCGAGGCCGGACGCCTCTGGTCGGCGGTGCCGGCGCAGATCGTTCAGGACACCGTGAGCCCGTTCACGCCGGGGCGCGCCCTGGACCTGGCCGCCGGCGACGGCCGCAACGCGATCTGGCTGGCCGGCCACGGCTGGACGGTCACCGCGGTCGACTTCTCCGCCGAGGCCATCGGCCAGGCCGGCGCGCACTCCGCCGAGGCCGGCGTGGCGGTGGACTGGCAGGTCGGCGACGCCACGACCTGGGACCCGGCGGGCGAGGGCTTTGACCTGATCACCGTGGTGTACCTGCACCTGCCCGAGCCGGGACTACGCTCCGTGCTGGCCCGCGCCGCCGGGTGGCTCTCCCCCGGCGGGCACCTGGTCGTGCTCGGGCACGACCGGGCCAACCTTGACACAGGGGCTCCCGGGCCGACCAACCCGGACATCCTCTACACGCCGGAGCTGCTGCGCTCGAGCATTGACCCCGCGAGCCTCGGCGCCTGCCGCGTCGTGCGTTGCGAGACCGTCCGCCGCGACCTCGCCACCGACCCGGAGGGCCCCCGAGACGGCGCCGGCGCCACGTTCGCCCTCGACACCCTGCTCGTCGTCGACGCCTGACGCCGAACCCACTGATCGAGTACCCCCTGGGGTATACTGACATCCTGCCGCATACGCACAAGGGAGCCCGATGTCCACCAATCCGGATGCGCCAGCGCCGGTGACCCCGGAGGCGAGCCCCGTGCCCACACCCGCCGACCACACGCCGCTGCAGCGCACGGTCGTGCGGGTGCTGATCGCCGGCCAGATCCTCGGCGGGATCGGCATGGGTGCCACGCTCTCCCTCGGCGCCCTGCTGGCCGCCCAGCTTTCCGGCTCCAGCGCCTGGTCCGGCATGGCCGCAACCATGAGCACCCTCGGCGCCGCCCTCGTGGCCGTTCCGCTGGCCCGACTGGCCCAGCGCCGCGGGCGCAACCGTTCCCTCGCGACCGGTTCCCTCATCGCCGGCTCCGGGGCTGTTCTCGCCATCACCTCGGTCGCGGTCGACGTCTTCCCGCTGCTCCTGCTGGCGCTGATGCTCCTCGGCGCCGGCTCGGCGACGAACCTGCAGGCCCGCTTCGCAGCGACCGACCTCGCGAGCACGCGGTTCCGGGCGCGTGACCTGTCCATCGTGGTCTGGTCCACGACCATCGGCGCCGTGCTCGGCCCCAACCTATTCGGCCCCGGCGAGGTCGTGGGCGAGGCACTCGGCCTGCCCCCGCTGACCGGCGCCTTCGCCTTCTCCCTGATCGCCACGCTCGGCGCGGCCGTCGTCTATACCGTCGGCCTCCGCCCCGACCCGCTTCTCACCGCCCTCGCCGCGCGCGAGGTGGACCCCTCGGGCGGCACGCGGCGGGGCGGCCTGGCCATCGTGCGCGCCAACCCACAGGCCCGCTTCGCGGTGGCCGTGATCGCCCTCAGCCATGCCACCATGGTCGCCCTGATGTCGATGGCCCCGGTGCACCTGCGCGACCACGGCGCCACCCTGACGCTAGTGGGCCTGACCATCAGCCTTCACGTGGCCGGCATGTACGCGCTCTCGCCGGTCTTCGGTTGGCTGGCCGACCGCCTGGGACGGATGCCCGTCATCCTCCTCGGCCAGGGCCTGCTGCTGGCCTCGCTGGCAATCTTCTGGCTGGCCGGGGAGTCGCAGACCGCCATGACCGTGGGGCTGATCTTGCTCGGACTGGGCTGGTCGGCATCCGTCGTCGCCGCCTCAGCACTGATCGCCGAGGCGGTGGACGTGCATGACCGCGCCGCCCTGCAGGGCTTCTCCGACCTGTCGATGAACGGGGCCGGCGCCCTCGGCGGAGCCCTGGCCGGTCTGATCCTGAGCGCCATCGGCTACTCCGGGCTCGGCCTGGTCACCATGGTGCTGGCGGTCGTCATCGTCGTCTGGTCGGCCGCGCGCGGCACGACCCCCCGGCCGGCCGTGCGCTAGCCGAGTCGCTCATCGCAGGCGGAGTGCCGCGCCCGGCGGCGAACGAACGGCGGTGAACGAATTCGACGGGGATTTTGCAGTGAAAGCGCTCTCTTCCACCGTTCAGGCCTGATTCGGCCAAAATATCCGTCGAATTCGTTCGGGCCGGTGTGGCTACGGAGCCTCGACTGGACCGGCGCGTCGGCGTGAACGACGGCCCGCCAACTCGACGGCCCGCCAACTCAACGGCCGGCCGACGCGCTGGCCGCCCGATCCACTAGCGAACGGATGCCGGCGCCGGCTGCCTCCCCGCTGCCAGCGCGAGCAGCGCGGGAATGCCGACCGGCTCCTCCGCCAGCAGAGGCACCACCGCGAGCCGCGGGGCGCGCTTCTCGTGCACATGCTCGAGCTCGGGAAGCTCGTTCCGGGCCCGCTCGAGCAGCAGCGGGCTGGTCGGCGCCGCCGCGGCGATCGAGTTGTTCACGATCCACGCCCACGGCGTGATGCCGGCGCGCTCCAGGTCGTCCTGCAGCTCCGCCGCCTCGAGCACGGGCGTGGTCTCGGCGAGGGTGACCAGGATCACCTTCGTCTGCTCCGGGTCCTGCAACCGCATCATCGGCGTCGTCAGACGGATGCCGTCACCCAGCTGCCGGGTGACCTCACGGTGGTACGACCCGGTCGCATCCAGCAGCAGCAGGGTGTGACCCGTAGGCGCGGTGTCCATCACGACGAAGGTGTTCTTCGCCTCCCGGCTCACGCGGGAGAAGGCCTGGAACACGGCGATCTCCTCGGTGCACGGCGAGCGCAGGTCCTCGCGGAGCATGGCCTGGCCCTGTGCGTCGAGCTGCGCGCCCTTCGTTCTCATGACCCGCTCGGTGTAGGCGGCGATTTCGACGGCCGGGTCGATCCGGGACACGGTCAGGTGCGGCAATCCGCCGGCCAGGGTGTCGTCGAGGTGCGCGGCCGGGTCGGTCGTGGTGAGGTGCACGGGCAGCCCGCGTTCCGCAAGGCTGACGGCGATGGCCGCCGCGAGCGTGGTCTTACCCACGCCGCCCTTGCCCATCAGCATCACCAGGCCGTGGCCGCCGGCCTCGATCTCGTCGACGAGGGCCGAGAGCGGGGCCCCCGGAACGGCCATGTCGACGGCGGCGGCGACCGGCGCCGAGACGACCTCCGGCTCCAGCAGACCGCGCAGCGCGGCCAGGCCGACCATGTTGGTGCTCTTCAGCTCCACGTAGTCGGTGGGCGCCGAGCGGAGCCCCTCGGGTATCTCGGCGAGCGCCTGCTGCTCCCGCGCCCGGATGGCCGCGAAGAGCGGATCGGCCGCTGCCCCGGCAGGCGTGGCCGTGCCTGAGCCGGCACCCGGGTGCGCCCGGGCCGGCAGGATGCCGTTGACCACCAGGTGCTGGCGCTGCATGCCGATGGCGGCCAGTTCGGCCTGGGTGCGCGCCGCCTCGCGCAGGGTGGAGCCCTGGGCGCGCGCCACGAGCACCAGCCGGGTGCGTGCGGGGTCGGCAAGCGCGGCCACGGCGTCGGCGTAGACGACGCGCTGTTTCTCGAGGCCGGAGAGCGGCCCAAGGCAGGATGCGTCGCCCGTGCCCTCGGTGAGGAAGTCGCTCCACGACCCGGGCAGCTGCAACAGGCGGATGGTGTGCCCGGTGGGGGCCGTGTCGAAGAGGATGTGGTCGTACGCGGCCGTCCACGCGGCATCCGTCAGCAGGTCGGTGAACTCGTTGAAGGAGGCGATCTCGGTGGTGCAGGCGCCCGAGAGCTGCTCCTCGATGGTGGCCACCTCGGCGGCCGGCAGCAGTCCGCGCACCGGGCCGACGATGCGTTCGCGGTATTGCTCGGCCGCCTGCTCGGGGTCGATCTCGAGGGCCGACAGGCCGGGCACCGCCGCGATTGGGGTGACCGTGTTGCCGATGCTCACCCCGAACACCTGACCAACATTGGAGGCCGGATCGGTGCTGACCAGCAGCACGGATGCCTCGGCCTCGGCGAGGCGCACCGCGCTCGCGCACGCGATGGAGGTCTTGCCGACCCCGCCCTTGCCGGTGAAGAAGAGGAAGCGCGGGGCGTCGGCGAGGAAGCGCAGGGTCGTCATGATCAGCCCTAGCAGCAGCCGCCGGTGCCGCAGCAGCCGGCTTCGGCACTGGCCTCCGCACCCGCACCCGGTGTGGCCGACGCCATGGCGAGCAGCTGAACCGAGCCCTCAGGCTGCAGGGCGGCGAGGTGACTGGCCGCTCCGGAGTCGGATGCGGTGTCAGCGGCAGTGTCAGCGGCGGTGTCAGCGGCGGTGTCGGCAGCCGCCAAGCCGGTCCAGCTCACGAGCTCGGAACGGGTGGGGTAGCGGCCGGTGAGCACGGTGGCTCCGTCCACCAGCGTGACCGGCAGTCCCTCCTGGCCGACGGTGTGCAGGAACCGGCGGGCCACCTCGTTCTCCACGAAGGCGAGCGGCTCCTGGGCCAGGTTGAACCGTGCGACGTCGCCGCCGTTCGCGCGGGTGAAATCGAGGTCGGCGGAAAAGGAGACGAGCGCCTGGTCGATGTCGACTCCGCAGATGCCCGTGCCGCAGCAGAGTCCCGGTTCGAAAATCTCGATGTGTGCCATGGGTGACCATCTCCTAGGCCGGCATCCTGTGGGGACGACTTGTCCGTGATGACGGTCCTCACAGTATATCGATGGTTATCGATATTGCAGAGGGCAACTCCGGTTCGGCGGCGACGAATGGATGACGCATTTGCGGGACATCCGCGGATCCATCACTGGCTGCGAGTGTTTGCGAAGGTGGAAAGCAGCTCCCCGATGCGATGATCGCGATCAAAGGGGTGCCGAAGTGGCATTGCCGTGTTCAGCCGATACGTGTTGCGGCGACCCTCGCGTTCGCGGTTCAGGTAGCCCGCCTCCTCCAACTCGGTGACGATGCGTTGCGCCGCTCGCTCAGTGATACCCACCTGAACGGCCACGTCGCGTAGGCGCACGTTCGGGTTGTCCGCCACGCACAACAACACGTGGGCGTGATTGGTCAGAAACGTCCAGGTCGCCATGCTCGATTATCTCCCGCCGACGAGCTTCTCCGTACACATAATTCTCGACACTCAACATGTGCTATGTTTTTCCTGTTTTGTAAGTCATGTTTTCGAGAGGTGCCGATGCCTGATTGGCTTGTTGTGGGTGGTGTGACCGTGACGCCGTGGATCGCGGGGCTCTCGGCCGCGCTCCTCGGCTGGGCGGGGGCGAGCGGAGACAGGGTTGCCCGCGTGGCGGCGACCGTAACCGGGGTCGGGTTCGTCGTGAGTGTCGCGGTCGCCATCGCATCCGTTGCCGCACCGCACCAGAGTGAGCAGGTGGCATTCGGGTCCACCGCCGTGCACCTGGATGCCTTGGCGATGATCCTGTCGATGCTGGTGCTTGGACTCAGCGCACTGATCCAGGTCTTCGCGATTCGATACCTACGGGGTGATCTCCGGCAGGTCTGGTTCGTCGTCGCCGCCAACCTGCTCACCGGCTTCACCGTGTTGATGGTGTGCGCCGGGTCGGTGGCCCTGTTCGCTGTGGCCTGGATCGGGGTGGGGGTGGCCCTCGTCGTACTCCTGGCAACCTATCGGCCGCTTTCGCAGGCCCGCGACGGGATCCGGCGTACCGGAACCCGGTTCCTGATCGCCGACACTGCCTTCTTGGTTCCTGTCGCCGTTCTGCTGGTCACCGCGGGAGGAGATATTCCCCTGGATCAGCTTGGAGCGGTCGCGGCGACCTTGCCACTGCCGCTCCAGTTGACCTGCGCCGCGCTGCTCGTGGTCTCGGCGTTGGCTCGCTCCAGCCAGATCCCCTTCCAGGGCTGGCTCCCGTTCACGTTGGCGGCGCCCACCCCGGTGTCCGCCTTGATGCACGCCGGCGTGGTCAACGCCGGTGCGATACTGCTGATCCGCTTCGCGCCGGCCATCGCGCAGCACCAAGCCGTCATGATCGGGGTGTTTATGGCCGGCGCCGTGACCCTGGTCTACGCATCGGCGGTGCGCCTGGTCCGGCCGGATGTGAAGGGGAGGTTGGTGTTCTCGACGATGGCGCAGATGGGGTTCATGATCATGGCCTGCGGTTTGGGTGTGTTCGCGGCGGCAATCTTCCATCTGGTTGCCCATTCCCTCTTCAAATCTACCCTCTTCCTCGGGGCCGGAATGGGGGTGCGCCAGCACGCCGTCGACCGGGACCTCCCACCCCGACAGATCTACTCGCCGTTCGCACTGGCTGCAGCCGTGACCCTGTCGGTACTGGTGCCGTTGGCAGCGCTGGCCGCAGCCGAATGGGCGTTCTCGCCCCCCGTGTCAGCGGCCAGTACCGCTCTGCTCGTATTCGTTGCCGTGACCGCCAGCGTCGCTCTGGGCACAGCACTGAGCACGAACTTCTCGCCCCGAACGTTCCTAACCGGCACGGCATCAACAGTGGTGCTGATAGTCGGATATGTGGCCCTCCTGCAGCTGTTCACAGCGGCACTGGAGCCCGAGACCACCATCAACGCCGCCCCCGCCTGGCTACTCGCCGTGCCCACCGTCGGCCTCATCGCTGTCCAACTGCTCTCACGCAACCCGCATCGACTCGCGCACCTGCGTGACCGCGTGTACACCACGGCCGTGACGACCACCCTTCCCCGTCCGCCGGCTCTTCCCCGCCCGAAAGCTGCCCCCCGCCCGCCTGTGACCACAGGAGTGTTGTCATGAATTTGATTCTTCGCGCCCAAGTGGCCACGGCGGCACACGACATTGTGCCGTCCTGGCCGGTGGAGTCCTTCATCGCCGTAAATCCTCTCGCAGGCCACGAACCTCGCCCATTCGAGACCGCCGCCACTCCGGGCGTAATCCTGACCCGATCCCGGGACTCCTACCTCGCCGACGCCGATCGTGGCCGCATCGTCGATGCCGATCTCGAAGCAGCCCTGGTCGAGCGTGTCCCCGAACTCGCCGGGCAGCTCACCATCGGCGGGAAAAGCGTATCCGCGTTGAGCGTGGCGATTCTGGATCTGAAGACCACGCAGTGGAATTCCCCCGCCGCAGCCGAACCGTCGGCACTTTGGCTTGACGAGTATCTGGCCAGCTGGGTGTCGTCCTACCTGAACCCGGACCCGCTCTGGGCCATGCCCCACAAGCAGCACGGCTTCTACCGGGCGTGGCGAACCCTGGCCCGCCGGGACCCGGCACTCCCCCGAACGGCGCGCCGGACGGTGGTCGAGCTGCCCGTCGAGCCCGACGCCGCACTGGCGTGGGCCCTGGTCAAACTCGGAGTCCCGGCGGAGGCAGTGATGCAGACCCTCCGGACCGAACTCCAACACCTGCCGGGCTGGGTCGGCCACATCAAATGGCGGGCCGAGAAGATCGGGGACATCGACCTGCTCTCCTACCTGGGCGTGAGATTGACCCTCCAAGCCATCCTCGGCCTGACCGGCCTCCCTTCACCACGCGGAGTCGTCGGAGCCGACGAGACCCCGTCGGCCCTCTGGCACCGGGCCGAGCACGTCGCCCGGTCCATCGGAGGCAGTCGAGCAGACCGGGACGACATCGCGGCAGTGAGCCGGGTCTTAGCCACCCATCCGGTGCCCGACCACGCGTTGACCTGGCAGAAGGCCTATGAACTGCACTACCTCGCCACCCTGGTGGACACCCTCAGGGACACCGACCCGTTCACCCTTCGTCCCCAACTGCAACTGGTGATGTGTATCGACCCCCGGTCCGAAGGAATGCGGCGTCACGTCGAGGTCCTCCCTGGATTGGAAACGTTCGGTTTCGCCGGATTCTTCGGCGTCCCCGTGCGCTTCTCCCGGTACAAAGCCCGAGGAGCCATCAATTCGTTGCCGGCCCTCCTGACGGCCCGGCACCACCTCACCGAACACCCGACCCACCCAGCGACGGCTGAAGACCACATCATGCGCGGTCGCACCCGGGACGCGCTCCGGCGGTCTACCCACCGTGCCGACTCCGGCACAGTGACACCCTTCGCCTTCGCGGAGGTATCCGGTTGGCTGTACGGCGCCATCAGCGTACTGCGCACCCTCGCCCCCACGATGCAGGCACGCATCCACCAATTCCTGACCCCGGCGACGGCCACGCTCCCGAGTGACGTGACAGTCGCCGAGGCGTTCACGCTGGACGAGCGGGCCGCGATGGCTGAAACTGCGGTGCGGATGATGGGCATCACCCAGTTCGCCCCTCTGGTCGTGCTCGCCGGCCACGCATCCGAGTCGATGAACAACCTCTACCAGTCAGCGTTGGATTGCGGCGCCTGCGGCGGCAACCCCGGGGCGGCCAACGCCCGCGCCTCCGCCGCCATCTTCAACGACCCCGCCGTACGCGCCCTTCTGGCAGCCCGCGGAATCGACATTCCCCCCGACAGCTTCTTCATCGCAGCCGAGCACAACACCGTCACCGACGCCGTCACACTCCTGGACCAGCACCTCATCCCGCAGAGCCACGTCGATGCAGCGGACACCTTCGACCGGGCCCAGCACACAGCCGCAAAGATGCTGCTCAGAGAGCGCGCCCAGGACCTACCCGGAGCATCCCCACACTCCCCCGCCCGAGTCCAGGGGCGCGCCCACGACTGGGCCGAGGTGTATCCGGAGCTGGGGCTGGCCGGAAACGCCGCCATGATCATCGGGCCACGTCAAATGACCCGCGGCGTCAACCTGGACCGGCGCGTGTTCCTCCACTCCTACCAAACAGAGTTGGACCTGGACGGTGCCGCGTTGGAAACGATCATGACCGCGCCCTTGATCGTCGCCCAGTGGATCAACCACCAGTACTACTTCTCCGCCCTCAACCCCGCCACCCTCGGAGCCGGAACCAAAACCATCCACAATGCCGTTGGCACCATCGGAGTCCTCGCCGGCCACGCGGGCGACCTGCGCCGCGGCCTGCCCTGGCAATCCGTCGGCCTCGGCGACCAACTGCTCCACGAACCGATGCGCCTGACCGTCATCATCCAGGCGCCCCTGGGCAGCATCGGCCGCATCGTCTCTGGCAACCAGGTGCTGCGCAACCTGCTCGACAACGACTGGATCACCCTCACCGCACGCACCGACCCCGCAGCCCCCTGGCACCGCTACACCCCGTACGGCTGGACGACCACCCCTACTGCACTGAAAGGAACACGACCATGAACAATTTGACCCAGATGACCCGGCTGGAGGTTGTCGTGCCCGCCCGCGACGCCCCCGCAATCCGCGAACTGATCACCTCCGCCGGAGCCACCGGCTACACGTCCGTGTCAGGGGTGTCCGGAATCGGACACCACGGCCAACACTCCGGGGCCTTACTCTTCAACGAATACGACACCCTCACCATGCTCATAACCGTCCTCCCACCCGCCAACGCCGGCGAACTGATCGACGCCGTGCAGCAACTTCTCAGTACCTCCAGCGGTGTCATGTTCGTCTCCGACACTTACGTCTCCAGGCCCGACTACTTCCAATGACCTGCCCGCGCACGGCTTACTCCGGACGCACGATCACCTTCGCCACGATGCACGGCAAAGAACTGCTCGCTCAGGACACATTCCAGAACACCCTGGGCGCGAACGTCACCGCGGCGGCGGGCCTCGACACCGACCAATTCGGAACATTCGCCGGCGACATTCCCCGACCCCTCAGCCCACGCGACTCAGCCCGTGCGAAAGCCCGACTCGGCATGCACCTGGCCGGAACCACCCTCGGGCTCGCCTCCGAAGGCACCTTCACCTCCGGATTCGGACTCCTTGTGGAGAACACTGAAATTCTCATCTTCATTGACAACACCCTGGGTCTGGAAATTGTCGAAGGCAGCGTCACCACCTCGCCAGTAGCCGGAGGACGGCGCATCACCAACGCCCGCGAAGCCCTGACGTTCGCGTCCGCTATCGGCTTCCCGGACCAAGGCGTGATCCTACAGAGCGCACAGAACGACCGAACATACGCCCACAAAAACATCACCCAATTGGAAGTACTCGGCGACACCACGGAAGCGCTCCTGAAACAGCACCACTCCGTTGTGATCCTTCCGGACTACCGTGCCCACAAGGCGCCGTCCCGAGCCGCAGCCATCCGGGCGCTCTGCGAAAAAATGGCCCAGCGACTCGCAACAGAGTGCCCGCGCTGCCGGGCGCCCGGGTTTGGCCACACCAACGTTGAACACGGCCTGCCCTGCTCCTCCTGCGGATCGGCAACCCAAGTAATCGCAGCCGATATCCATGGCTGCGGCCGGTGCACTCACCAAACCCGAACACCACGACGTCACGCCCACGCCGACCCGGAATGGTGCGACCACTGCAATCCATGACATGGCACCCTCACGCTGGAGGCACTGCACCAGCAGCGGTGGCACGCCCATCAGCTGGAGTCGCCGCATCGACTTCAGATTCCGTGTCGGTGTAATCGCCGCACCTTGAGATTCCGGGGTTCGCTGGAGGCGCTGAGGTCACGTCCCCGTATCGGCGATTCCGAGAGACTTTTGCTGAGACGTGGGTCACGACCTAACCAGGTATGAGCTCGGTAGCGAAGCCACTCCGTCAGCGTTGTTGTTTGCACGGCTTCGTGGGTGGCGCTTGCAGATTGGCTCGATGAAGCTCTGACGATGCTCGCCTGGGTCTGTTCACGTCGCCTCAGATTGGTTCTTGACAAGAAGGCCGTTCACGCAAAGTATCCAGGGGTAAGACGTCGTATTGGTTTGCTGGCCCGTAGTTGCGTGGGTTGCGTTGAGCAAACGTCAACGATTCCTTGTACTTCTGCATGTTTTTCTCCGAGCATGTTTTCGACATAACCTCCTAGTAAGGAATTTTGATGAATAAGAAGACAGCACTGTGGTGTGTGCCCGCGTTTGCTTTAGGTGTCGCCGTATTGACGAGTGGTCCAGCCTTTGCAGCCACTGGTGACGCGTCCTACCAGGGGACGCTCGATGCGATCAACGGCAGCAACGGCAGCGGCACCGTTTCCGTTGAGGTTTCCGGTGACCAGGCCACAGTCACCCAGACCGTCACGGGTCTGGCCGAGACCTTCGACGGAAAGCCGTACCCGCACGTACAGCACATCCACATCGGCGCGAAGGGGGAATGTCCCACTACGGCAGCTGACACCAATGGAGATGGTGTGATCAGCACGACCGAAGGCCAGCCGTCCTACGGAGAGATTGGCACAACGTTGTCTACGAGTGGCGACACGAGTCCGGCGGCCGGAACTGATTTGACCCTTGCCGGGATGGGTGCAAACTACGACTACAACCGAACCTTCACTTTGGATGCCGCCACAGCGGCCTCGCTAGAGGCGGGCACGGCGGTTGTGGTGGTCCACGGGCTCGACCCGGCTACGTTGACGAAAGCAGCACAGGACGCAAAGAGTGACTTGGTTCCGAGTCTGCCCCTGGCAGCAACGTCGCCGGCTCTGTGCGGCGCCCTGAGCGCGTCGCAGGCGAACATGCCTGACGGTGGCGTGGAAACCGGTGGTGGCAGCACGTCAAGCGGTGCTGACATGGGCCTTCTCGCCCTCGGTGCCGGGGCTCTGACCGCGGCAGGTGGCGCGGTGATGATTCGTCGACGTCTCACCGCCCGAGGCTGAGATCGGATTGATCCCCGGTGATTATCCCGGCTGAAAAGCGTCGCCGCGGTAGCCGTCTGGCTACCGCGGCGGCGGTTCTGCTCTTCACCATCGGCTGTACGGCGACCGGTTTCGCCCTGTGGGGCAACCCTCCTCCTCCACGACCGCCAGCCTCGGCTGCCGTGTCGGCCCCATCGCCGGAGTCCGTCTCCGCTACACCCTTACCGGAGCCGATCTCAGTTCCGCCGACTCCGAGAGTTGACCAGGTTGTCGGCCCGACCTTGACCGCCTCCGAGCCCACCCAGATCAACGTCCCCGCGATTGAAGTGGACTCTGTCCTGATGCAATTGGGACAGAATCCTGACGGCACGGTGCAGACGCCGTCGTTGGACGAGGCCTCTCCGGCCGGCTGGTATACCGGTTCGCCCACCCCTGGCGCGATCGGACCTTCCGTCATCGTGGGTCATGTCGACTCCAGGGTGCAGGGGCGCGCGGTGTTTTACCGACTTGGCGAGATGCGTCCGGGCGACGAGATCTTGGTTACCCGAGCCGATGCGACAGTGGCGGTATTCGTTGTCGACGGAGTGGAGGAATACCCGAAAGATGACTTTCCGCAGTTTGCCGTCTACGGCAACACCGATCATGCGGGACTACGATTGATCACCTGCGGTGGAGAGTTCAATGAAATCACTCGTACGTACCCAGACAACGTTGTTGTCTACGCCAGTTTGGTGTCCAGCCGTGCGGCGTAGTACGACTGAGACGCGGACCAACAGGCGCGTCTGGGTGCTTGCGACCGCGCTGGCTTCCACGGCTTTGCTGGTTGGATGCGCCACCACCTCCTCCGGCGCCGTAAACACAATGGCGCCCGGAATGTCCATGCCAGGCACATCGGCCTCCCCGATTCCGCAGTCGAGCTCGGCAGGCAGCGGTGGGGCAGGACCGTCCGCAGCATCACAGATGATTTGTGGCACCGAAACACGCGACAACATCACACGTGCGCTGGCTCTCGCCACCCCGCCACACTCCGTCGACAGCTGGATCACACGCCAATACACCTGCAAATACCATCTGACGGATGGAGAATTCGTGATCTCGGTGCAGGAATCCTCGGACGCAGCGGCCGCCCGCAGCTACTTCGACACAATGCAAGAAACCCTTGCCCCAGTCCAACCCATTGAAGGACTCGCGAATCTGGGATTACCTGCTTACGAAACCACAGACGGCGTGGTCGTCTTTGTCAAAGACAACATGACGTTACAAGTTGACGCCAGTAAATTGACGGATAAGGTCGGGCCGCATGGCGTCACCCGAACCGCATTCTCGTATCAAGTAGCTACTGCCATCCTGGGATGCTGGACGGAACACTAATCCGGCCGCGTCATATCGGCCAAGCTGCACCCCGGCGTCCCAATGTCGAGGCTGTCCATCGATGAGAAGAAGCCGGGTGTCCGTGCCGACAGGATGTACGAGGAGGCTGGAAGCGAGGATGATTTCCGGGGCGACGCGCCAAGCGCTTAGAGGTTGTGGCCATCGACCGTCGTCTGACCTTGCTGACCGTCACCAATGAACCCGACATGAGTGAAGCAGCAGTTTTGGTGGACATCCTGAACCAACGAGCACCCCGACGACTCGCAGCAACCTCGGATGTGCGGGGCTGCCCATCAGGACCGGAAACCGACCTCGGGGTTGCGCTTCCTCGCCAGGTTAGTCGTAGAGGTAATGTTCGAGTCGGGGTACCCGCAGGAGCGCGAGGGCGCGTTTCTCAATTTGTCTGACGCGTTCCCGAGTGACGCCTTGGAGGGCGGCGACCTGCTCGAGGGTGTGCGGCTCGTCGCCGTCGAGTCCGAACCGGGCAGTTAAGATTGCCTGTTCCCGGGGCGACAACCGACGGAGTTGAAAGTTGATATCGGCCCGGCGCAGGGTGAGGGTCGCGTATTCCTCGGGCTCGGGCAGGTCGCAGTCTTGGATGAGTTCGGAGATGTCACCCACGCCATCACCGATCGGCATATCCAAGGAAATGGGTTCGCGGTCATAGTCGAGCAACCGGGACACTTCCTTTGCCGGGAGCTGGGTGGCAGCCACGAGATCCTTGACAGTGGGTTCCCGCCCGAGGGAACTCGCAAGGTCCCGGCGGATGCGCTTGATCTTGTTGAGCTCCTCGGCGGTGTGGACGGGGATCCGGATCAGGCGGGACTTGTCAGCTATGCCGCGGTGGATGGCTTGGCGGATCGTCCACGTGGCATAGGTTGAGAACTTGTAGCCGGTTGTGAAGTCGAACTTTTCGACCGCGCGGACGAGGCCGATGTTGCCGTCCTGGACGAGGTCCATGATGAGTGTTCCTCGGCCGGAGTAGCGTTTGGCGATGCTGACGACGAGACGCAGGTTGGCCTCGATGAAATCCTTCTTCGCCCGCGCTCCATCGTGGCCGAGCCACGCGAGTTCCCGGGACAGTTCGGGGTCATCAACCCCGTGGGCGAGTTTCCCAGTGGCGAATAGGCCGACCTCGATGCGGCGGGCAACGGTGACCTCCTCCGCCGCGCTCAGGAGGGGACCTCGGCTGATGCGACGCAAGTAGTCACCGAAGGCATCCGCGGAGTCGCGCCGGTTGCGTGCGTTGACCGGGGTGCGCACAGGCGAGATCGGGGAGAAGGTCGTCGGTGCTTGGGATTCAGCGCTCATTTCGTTGCCGCCGCGGCTGTGATGCTTTCGGCAGCCTGGGCCAGCGTGGACGCGACACGGCTTTCCAGCGGCCGGAGGAGATTTGTCGCCTCGAAAGTGTCCCCGACACGTTGAATGTAACCGAGAAGCACCGAGACCGAGTCCACGCCGACGCGGGGGCCCCTGACCTGCCAGGTGGCCGCAGAAACGGCACATGTGCCAACGCTGATGTAATGAAGTGAAGCAAGGAGGGTGGCGAGTTTCAGTTCGCTGGCACGCGTGACAGAGCGTGGCAACGCCGGCCGGTGATCGAGACCATTCATCGGATCAAGCACAGGAGTGAGCGCGGTCATGCGTTCACCAGCCGGGTGGCTCCGGATTTTGTCGCGATGCCAAGCGCGCGAAGTGCTGTGAAGGTGGTCCAGCGAAAACCGCCGCCGATTTCCATCACTTCGAAACTCTCGTTTCGTTGCTCTACGCAGCCGAGGAGTCCATCAAATTTGCCGAC
>NZ_SOGQ01000090.1 GCF_004403465.1 Cryobacterium sinapicolor
CACCGCGGCAGCCCGAAACTCCGGGCTGAAGTGCTTGTGTTTCTCGTGTTCCATTTGTCTATCCAATCCTGAATTCAGGAGGACTGTCCGGAAACACTGGGTCACCCCACTGAGTTCCGAAGCTACTTGCCAGCGCTCTTCCGATTCATGGTTCTCCTCGGTGAGGTCAATTGGGCCGATTTCGTCCAGGAGCGTGTCACTAATTGGCAGAATGGCCCGCTCGGCTTCGGCGCGCGCGATCCGTCTTTCGAGCCACGATCTCACCATTTAGTCAGCCACTTCCCGTTAGTCCCCATTCTCCCGCCGAAACGTCCTTGGTGCTTGCCTGGCACGCCCCAATACCACGGCCGGGGTCCTTTCGCATCATGGCCGCTGGGCATCAGCCGCCGATGTCCGGCGCAGGGGGTTGGAACGCAAGGATCGACAGCAACGCCACGAGTCCACTTGTCACGATCGCCGTGACTGGCGCGACGAACGCCCATTGCCGAGTCCGTGGCACAGCGAGCAAAAACACGGTCAGCACGAAATCCAGTAGACCGAACATTGCTAGCGCGAATATTCCGAGGGACGGACTCGCGCCGAGCTTATGGAGCTGATCGATGCTGCTCACCTCGCCGCCACGGGTACTGAGCCGGCGAAGCCGTAGGCCGCAGAAATCAGGATGAGCAGCAGCGCAACGCTGACAAAGAAGTGCAGGACAACTCCACCCGCGGCGGCGATGACCGGCAGTCGCCTCGGTGTGCGGTCCTTGGGCATGACAGCCAACCTACAGGTCACAGAAAAATGCCCGCACAAAGTTCGTTTACGGGCGTTTGACTGGTGCTGTAGCGGCCCATACGCAATGCTCGGCGTGGGGCGCTGCCCTGCCCTATCCTTATTTGCGGTTTGCTATATCGCTCGATCATTGGGGATGACATGGAAGTTTCACAAGCCCAGGCCGATGTGCGTCGCATCTATCGTGCTGGATTCCTCGGACCTTTGGTGTCCGCGGTCATCTGGGCGGTGGCCAGCGCGGTCTTCACCTGGGGCTCCGTCACTGCTGGCATGGCTGCGCTCTTCTTTGGCGGCATGCTGATCTTCCCGCTGAGCACTCTCCTTATGAAGATGCTGGGCGGCCCAATCGCGCTACCGAAGGGGCATCCATCAGCAGCATTGGCCATGCAGTGCGCGTTCACAGTGCCCCTCGGCATGCTGATTGCAATCGCCCTCGGCATGTACGAGCCCGTTCTTTTCTTCCCCGCAGCGCTCATCATTGTTGGAGCGCACTATCTCGTATTCATCTCGCTCTACGGCATGCGTTTATTCGCGGTTTTGGCCGGGGTCCTGATCCTGCTGGGAGTGAGCACACTATTCGTGGCACCAGAACTTGGAGGCATAAGCGGATGGCTGGGCGCCGCCGTCTTCGGGCTCTTTGCGGTGCTGTTGTTTCGCACCCAAGAGGACGCACACGCAATCGTTCCGTAGGGGGTTCCCAATTGCCACTTACCCCTTGAGGAGTATTCCAGTCGTTGAGGGAGATCAGGTGCTCAGCACACGGGTACTGCGGAACCCCCGTGCGGTGAGGAAGATGACGATGACGCTTGCTGTCACGGTGACCGCCAGGACGATCGCGAGCATGGCCAACCTCGCAGATGGAAACACGAGGAGGGCTGGCACGATGATCAGGGCCGGAAAAATTGCCAGGAGTCGGATCGGACCGCCGTTCATCCCAGCTTTTGATTCGAGGCTCCCGGGATATAGCAACGCCCCAAAGAGCGTTCCCAAACGCCACTCCCCCGAGACTTCGGACGTCGGCGAATTGATGCCAAACCTGCGTCCATGGACGTCCGGCTATCGGGACCGCGGATGAGCCCACGCGTGACGGCAGAAATGTCTTCAACAGCGTCGGTACCGGTGGCACTATGGGTACGCAAAGACGATCTTGTACTTGTGGCTATTGGATACACGTTGGTCACCCTCGTAGAGTGACAAATGCGCGCGTGAAGTAGCTGCGCGATCGTGCATGCTCTCGACGCCGAGACGCACACGACTCGGAGATCGGGGCACCGCATGACTCAGCCACGAGGCCATGCCGGGCTATGGCAAGTACTGTGTGCAATCCTGTCCTTCCTTGCCAAGGGCATCGGTGCCGGGCTGTCCTCGATCGCCACCATGACTTTCGGAGGCCGAGCTGCCCCCGGCGACCTGCCAACGTCCCCGCCGCCGAAAGAGTATCGACCGTAACGACCAGCACCGCCTCAGCAGATTCGGGTACTGACCCAGACGGAGAAACTTCCGCAGCTGGCTGGCGGCCCGGACTTTCGTTCATCGAACGCGGCTCCGGTCAAGGCGAGCCAAGAACCGGCCGTGGATGTCATCATCTTTGGTGCCGCGACACAGTACCGTCAGGAGACAACAGGACTGGAGCGTGGGCAATGGTTTGTTTAAGGGTTCGGGCGGGCGCACTGATCTGCACGGCGGCGCTGGTCCTCACCGGGTGCGCACCCGATGATTCGATCTCGCAGATCCGAGGCTTCTTGGCCGCCGAGAGCGGCCCGGACGACGTGCTCCCGCCCGGGGTCGCAGACGCAACGAGCGATCCCGAATCCAGCCGTTTCGTCGGCGAGCACGCTGGCGTCAGCTACTTCCTCACGAAGCACATCGATCCGGCCTCCGGGGCACCCGGCTACTGCCTCCTGATCTCCAATCCGTCGGAGGGTGCAGCTTCAAGCTGCGGATCAGATGTCAACGCAACACGTTTGTGGGTTAGCAGCTCCGCGACGGGCAGCGCCAGAGTCGTGGTTGCCGACGACATCATCCCGGACGGGTGGACGAAGCTCGGCGACTTCCTGATCGTCAACCCCGAAGAGTGATTCCCTGGGCTCGACACCGGGATCAACCTGCGGCACCGGCGCGCTGAGGGTTTCAAAAGGCCACTCCCCCGGGACTTCGGAACTTCTGCGGATCGGCGACGAATCTGCGTCAGTGGACGTCCCCTTTTGGGGCCGGTCGCCCGCGAGGAGCAGCACGCCCACATGGTACCGTTCGATCAAACGACTGAGTCGGGGTGCAATGGTCGATGCAAGAATTCGATGGGGCTCGCTGCTATGCGCGGCCGCGCTGGCGCTTACCGGGTGCGCTATGGATGACACGACCTCGCAGATCCGAAAGTTTCTCGCAACTGACGGTGGTCCCGAGGATGTTCTCCCCACCGCTGCTGAACCGTTGACGAGCGACGCCGGGTCCAGCCGTCACGTCGGTGATCACGCTGGAATCAGCTATTTCGTCACGAAGTACGTCGAGCCCGAAACCAATCTTCCCGGCTTCTGCCTGATACTCGTGAATCCAGGGTACGGGGCCAATTCAGGTTGCGGGTCCGATAGGAATGCAACGCGCATGGCTGTCGGTGGTTCTGGGACTGGGAGCGCAAGACTAGTGGTTGCCAACGATGTCATCCCAGCAGGATGGACAAAGCTCGGCGACTTCCTAATCGTGAATCCCGACACAGGCAATCCGCACAGCCCGTAGTTCGTGCCGTCCTGCAGCTGCTTCTGCTCGTACGCATGCCACGACAGAAAACGCTGCGCGGGACGCCGAGCGGCGAGTCTTCAGAGCCGTCACGGTTGACGTTCCCCTTGCGGGCGGGGAGCCGCGGTACTGTCGATGACATGATTACTACCGCTTGACTTCGCCTTCGGCGTTGACGCCGTGCTGATGTGGGCCATCTCCCGCGCAACAACATCCGGCCGACTTGTGGTTTGATCAACAACGTGCGCCATTCCGTTTCGAACCGGCACCGTCCGAGCCCCGTCGCATGGTTGTCCTTGGCGGTGTGCGGCACGCTTACTGGTTGCGCGGGAGCAGTCCCGGCGTCGGACGCGGTGTCACAAGTGTCGGCGCGCAAGGCAGTCGCTGACGTCTCTCGGGGTCTCTACCGTGAGGGGACGGACGTGATCGATGACTATGCCCGTTGGGCTGACACCGACACCGAGAAATCGACCGTAGTCGAGTTGATCGGCTACGAACCGTATCCCGGCGCGATCCACGGCGAACCAGTTGGAGCGCTGAAGTTTCGTGCGACGATACAGCCCACCCCGAACGAAGGGCCGCACGTCGCTTGCTTTGAGTCGCAGTTCGATTTCTGGGGCGTCGCGACCGACGAGCCCGGCGAATGGAGCGACGACACGGCGGTCGCCCACGACATCGCTTGCCCGCCGGACGCAAAGCGCATCCCCCCTCCGGTCGACACCCGCTTGGTTGACGTTCTTCCCGACGGAGCGGAGGCTCTCGTCGTCGAGGTGCTAACAAATGCGCCTTCCGCGGCATCCGCTGACGACATAGTCGCCGAGATCGTCAAGCGGATGCCGCAGCCGACCGGTGAGCGTGAGGTCGCGTTCGATCCCGAGGCGACGGTAGTCGACGGCGACATCGGCTTCGCGATGGGCGATGGGGACGACTGCCTGCTCGTGAAACGAGACGTCGGCGGCGTGCAGGTGTTGCAGGTTCCCAAGATTCTGCTTCAGCCCGGAGAGCTCGGGTGCGCAGCCGGCACGGCGCTCCAACCGGGCGACCAGCTACGGTCCCCCCACTGACCCAGAATCTGGGCGCTCGGCAATCGGCCCGATTGGCCGCGGATCCGTCGCGCAGGGGTTCCCAAACGCCACTCCCCCGAGGCCTCGGAACTTCGGCGCCGCTAACAAACGACCACCACGACGAACTAACTGCGCTGGACACTAGTTGTCCTTCGTGCATGTTTGCTCGGCTGCGGTTTGTCCGGTGACGCTGGTCGGCAGCACCGCATCAGTCGGAGCGGGAGCAGGGGCCGCCGCAGGCGTTGACACGGGTGGCGACGTCGAGGTGGCTTGTGGGGTCGCGCTTGTCAGGGGACCGGGGACAACCGGTGCGCTGCTCGCGAGTACCGCCCCTGGTCCCGGGTCGCCGGTGAGCTGCAATGGTTGATCCGCGACTAACGCCATGTTCAGAACTTCGGCGGCGCTTGACTCGGCGATGACCCGTCCCCACTCGATTGGGTCAGACACGGTGGGATACTGCAGGAAAACCATGTTCAAAAGACCGGTGTCTTTGAGCGCGACAGCGATCTGGACCAGGGTCGTCGGATTCGTCAACGTGTCAGAGAGGACCATGTTCTTGGTCACGGCCTTAGCCAGGGAGAACAGCGCGATCGGGTTACCGAGGACGCCGCCGCTTACGACCTTCCGGGCCAAGGCGGCCATGAAGACCTGCTGGTTGCTGATCCGACCCAGGTCGCTGCCATCGCCCACACCCTTTCTGCTGCGCAGAAACGAGAGAGCGTCCGCACCAATGAGAGTCTGCTGGCCGGCCGCCAAGTGCAGCGGCGGATTCGTATACAGGTCGTTGACCGGTGTTGCCAGGCAGACAGTGACCCCTCCGACGGCGTCGGACATGGCGGTTACACCGTCGAAGCTGACTTGAGCGGCGTAGGGAATCTGGATACCAATCAGCTTTTCGATCGTCAGCACTACGCAGGACAGGCCGCCACGGGACAGAGTTGTGTTGAGCATCACCCGGCTGGATGCCGGTGTGGTTCCGCCGTCCGGCTGCGGGCACGCGGGCACGGCCAGCATCAGGTCGCGGGGAAAACCGACTACGCTCACTCTCTGATGATTCTGTGCAATGTGCAGCAGAATTGTGACGTCGTTGTTTTCCGCGCCGGAGCTACCCTCCAACACGACGCTGGTCTCGAAGGCCGTGCCTTGGCCGGTGCGGGTGTCAGTGCCAGTCAATAGCAGGTTCACCCCGCCGGCGATCGCGCTCACCTCCGTGCCGGGAGCGGCCTTGTCTCCGGGCGCCTCGGCCAGATGAACGCCAGGCTTGACACTGCTCGCAAGGTCCCAGGTGGCAACCGCGGCAACGGAACCCCCACTGACCAGAAGGACACCTAAGGTGAACCCAAGCGTTTTCGCTACCGTCCGCCACGGCCCCCGACGCGTCAACTGTCCATGCCGGATTGGCTGATCCAACTGCCTGCCACGCCGTCTCGCGGACTCACTGGTTCTCACGAACTAACCTCCCGACCGGCCAATGAACCGGCCCCCCTTGGAATCGACCGCTTGGGCACACCTGTTTCCCCCGGAACAGCGGCTCGTCAGTGGTTGTTGTCGTTGCCCATAACGTGGACGGCGTAGCCCCAGCATCCAGCGTCGTCCCAGTGGTAGTCGGCGCCGCCTCCGGTGTCACCGTCGAGTGCGAGGCGGGCGGCTGCCCGCTCGGAGGTTGGAAGAGTGTCCTCCCACATCACTGGAAGCACAGCGCTGTCTCTTTCCCAGAACGGTTCGAAGGTGTAGACGAATCCCCTGTCTTTCATGCAGGCGGCCGTGATCGTCTGCGTCTCCACCCATTCCCTGCCGTTGGCCTGTTCATCGGGGGTCATCGCCTTGAACGCCTCGGATGCCATCGGATCAGCGTTGTCGGCAGCTTCGATAGCGCCCGCTTCCGACGTCACCGACGTGCCCAGGGTGCCGGGTGGTGTGGGGGTAACAGCCTCGGCAGGAACGACGGCGGCTTCGGCCGCGCGTACGGATGGTGAGTCCGGGGCTGCAGGATTGAGCGTCGCCGCCGCGCCCATCCCGAAGACAGTCAGTGAGAGGGCCAGAAGCCCGGCTCCGGCCAAACCGATTCCGAGTGCGAGTTTCTTCTTCATCGAGCCATCTCTCCAATTGTCTTGATTCGGGTGCCGGTGTCGGCAGGGGCGGTCCGGTGTTCCGGCCACCACCAGATCGCTGCCGCAGTGAAGAACAAGCCAAGCCCTGCGATGAGGCTGTTGCTGGCGAGATCCCACCCTGGCATCGTGAAGGTCAAGGCACCCACCGTGACACTGAGGGAGTAGAGCTGAAAAAGGCCGAAGTGAACGAGTCCAAAGCTAGCGAGCACCATGACGAGCGCGCCGAGGACACGTGTCCGGCGCCGAGACAGCAGCACTAGTCCGCCGACAGCGAGGACAGTAGACGAGGCGATGGTCAGTGCGGTTGCGGAGCCCGGCCGGATCTGTTCCCCGATCACGCTGAGCGCAATCCGGGTGAGCACGAAGAGACCCCAGCCCAGCACGGCGGAAGCCACGACCAGAACGAGCGCCGATACGGCGCCCTCGACCCGGTGTCGGCGAAAGCCGGTCGGGTCCGCCAGGGCGACTTGCCTTCGCTGCGCGTGACGCCAGCTCAGGTCAGCAGGTGCGCCCCGCAGCGCACGACTGAGGATTGCGCGAGCCACCGCACGCGGCGTTGTTCCCGATTCATCGGCCCAGATCGCGTGCTCATACAGGTCCGAGGCGAGTTCGTCGCGACGAGCAGCGGCGACCTCGGCATCAACTTTGCGTGTGTACCACGAGCACCAGCGAGAGACCCGGTGAACGGCGTGATGGTAGGGCGTAGATGTCAACACGCTCATGCGAAAGTCGCCCCTGCCTGTGCGATCCGAGGCACGTTTGCCTCTTTGCGGTTCGTTTCCGCCTGCGCCTTGACCAGGGCGCGTGAACCTTCCGCCGTCACGGTGTACAACCGGCGTCGGGGCCGTCCCTCGGACTCGGCACTGGCCGGGTCTTCCCAGCTGGCTTCGAGGATGCCGGATTCCGCCATTCGAGACAACGCCTTGTAGAGCGTGCCGTGAGCCGTGAGCGCGAAACCATCATGGGAGGAGAGTTGCTTCGCCAGGGCGAAGCCGTAGAAGCTGCCCTCACTCGCTTGGAGCGTGAGCCCGCTCTCCATAATGTCCACCTCGATCGGAAAGAGAGTACCTGGTCGTCTGCGTGCCAAGGACGCAACTATAGGAAGATAGGTTCTTATAAGCAATACCCCTGTTCGGGGCCATATTGGTCCGCGAAGGCTACGAAGGCCTAGCGGTGGATTCTGTGCACCATGAAGGTCCCGTATGAGGGCAGTGAATGACTCGCCCCGTAGAAGGTGAGAGTCTTCGCTTCCAAGAGTCAACCCAAGTCCCTTGCCGCGGTTCTCTTCTCGGGGAGCGCTTGGGCGAGGAGGCGGATGGCCTGTTTGTGATCCTGACCGCTGGAGCGGTATCCGAGTTTGGATCCGCAAATAGCATCGGCGAATATTCACGCTGATCGCTTCAGGCCGTCACGAGCGTGAGAACGAATTGGGCGTTTTCGCAGAACTCGCCGACTCGGCCGGATGCAATCCGGGCCGGCCATTTCCGCATCTCGGTCAGTTACCAACATGGAAAGAGACTGTTACACTTTCCACTATGGAAAATCAGTTTCAGGATCCCTCACCAGACGAAGCCGCAGCCAGCTTGAACACGCTGTCGACCGACCGGGAACGCCTTGCCGCGAGCGTGCACGTACCCTGGGTCCTGCTAGCCGCCTTCGGAGGTGTGGGCGCGTGGTGGGTATCGGCCGCGGCGGCCACCAATCCCGGCGAGAACTACGAACCGCCCTCGTCGGGTTGGCTAGCCTTGGTCGGCACGCTCGTGGTCGCGTACCTGATCCGCCGCGAGACTGGCGTCCGCTTTCGGAAGATGGGCACGCGTGCCGGCTGGGCGATAGTTGCGATCGCTGCCGCTTGCCTCGTGCTTTTCAGCGTCTCTCTCGGTCTCGTGTCGTTCGGCATGCAATGGGCTGTCACACTCACCAGTCTGATCGCGTTCGCGGCGACGACTTGGCTGGCCGGTGTCGCTTATCGATCAGCAGTGGAGCAATTGCGCCGTGGTTGAAACAAGGTTCGACGAGACCATCCATGCACCTGTGCGGCTGCGCATCTGCGGGCTCCTACGCCCGGTCGACCATCTTGACTTTGCCGTGCTCCGTGACGCGCTCAAAGTGTCGGACGCCACGCTCTCCAAGCACCTGAAGACCCTCGCCACAAGCGGATACGTTACTTCGAGCAAAGTCGCATCCGAAGGCCGCGGTGACGCGCGCCGGATCACCTGGCTAACCCTCACTCGGACGGGGCGATCCGCCTTCGACGCGCACGTGCGTGCACTGCGACAGATTGCAGGATCCTCCACCTGACCTGCAAGCGGTCGACGTGGTTGAAACGCTGGTATGCAAGCACTTCACCCCGGCCTGACCGACTCGCACGCCGGCCCGCCGCGGGCGGTCTGTCGCATAGACGGTTCCTCCAAGAAACACATCCGAGCACTGGGATCCGTTCGAGGCTCCGCGATCGCGATTCTGAATGGACGAGCTTTCGATTCGTTTCCAAGGCGCTGCAGGCTGGCTGTGGTACGGTGATCTCATCACGATCAGCCCGCTCGCCTCACGGCTCGGGCTGATTTTCTTTAACCAGGAGACTCGTGGCTGAGTACATCAAAAAATGGCTGTCGCTTGAAGACCAAATGGCCAAACTCGCGTCTCGCGGCGTCGAAGTGCGAGACCCAGAGAACTGCCGGCAGATACTCCAAGCCGTTGGTTACTACCGCCTCACTGGCTATCTCTACCCGCTTCGCGAATCTGAAGCGTACGTGGATGATGAAGGCCGACGTCGGGTCCGCATCCTCAACCACTATCGCTCTGGAACCTCGGTCGATTACGCCGCCACACTCATAGATTTTGATCGTCGCCTGCGGCTGCTCGTCCTTGACGGCATCGAAAGAATCGAAATATCTTTTCGCATGCAGGTCGGGTATGTACTCGGCAGGCTATCGGCGTTCGCTCACCTTGATCCCTCCAACTTCGTGGGTTCATTCACTGAGGCGCAGACCGACACCAGAACGGGCGACACCACGCCGAGCAAGCACCAGCAGTGGCTCGAGCGCGTGAATGCGCGTCAGTCAGAGTCTGACGAAGCATTCGTTGCGCACTTTCGCGATAAGTACAACGACAAAATGCCCATCTGGGCCCTGACCGAAATCTTGGAGCTGGGGCAACTTGGGCGACTCTACTCAGGATTGAACAATTCGATAGCGACCGAAATCGCAACTGCCTACGCGGCACCATCTAAGAAAGATATGAGCAGCTGGATTTCAAGCTTGAACTACGTCCGGAACGTCTCAGCGCACCATGCACGCCTCTTCAACCGCAAACTCGTCAGCGCACCCGCACGCCCCACCCACACACAGGTTCCTCTTCTCGGTCATCTCAAGGAGGCAACGGCAGCGAAGCAGGTGTTTGGCCTGTACAACGCCCTCGCGGTAATGGCTTACCTATTGCGTTCGATTGACCCGGATAGCGGATGGCCCGCCCGCGTAGTCGAGCTCATTCAGGCCTTCCCCGATTCTGATTATCTGACTGCGGAGTCAATGGGCGTGCCCCCAGGCTGGTCGCAACTCGCGCTCTGGTCCTCGGAATAGTCGGCTCACGTTCATTCCCAGTCGGCGCTCCCCGAGGCTTGTGTCACCAGTGACCGCGCAGGGCAACCTACTGAGCGCACCCGACCGAGCCCTCATCAGCTCACCAAACACAGGCGCCAACGTGTTGATCGTCATAACCGCTGAGAAGACGTAGTCAACTCGGCGGTGGATTCGCCCTTCAGGGTTCCTCGGCTGGCCTGGCGAGTAGCGCAGGCTCTCCTGCATTTTTGATTCCGTCCCGTGGTGATCGGCCCCTCAGTGCAGCAATTGAAATCCGTGTCGTGGGGATAAAGTGGGGCCACCGATGATCGCCTGGTTTCACGCCCACGTGTGAACGGTCGAGGGCGTGGGAGGCAACCGATGGGCAACTTCCTCAGCACGTTTCTTTCGGATTTCGCGGAACTTCCGGAGCTGGCCGATCGTTTTCGTTCGCCCGGGCCGGTGCCTCTTTCGTCGCCATTGCCTGTCGGGGATCTTGCCGCAGACAGCATCGCGGCGACCAAGCTCATGGCCTCGCTGCTGCACCTTGTCCGTATGGGAATGCGGGATCCGAAAGCGAGCGATGTTCCGCAGGTGAACATTGCGCCGCAACTGGTCGCCGGCGCCTACCGGAGCGACCAACTGTTCCGGTGGAACGGGAACCCTGCGCCGGCGTGGGCTCCCCTGTCCGGATTCTTTGCCTCGAGCGACGGCTGGGTTCGCACTCACGCCAACTACCCCCACCACGAAGCGGCTTTACGCTCACTTCTGAGATTGGACGGTCCCGCCACCGCCGAGACTGTCGCTCACGCGATTTCGCGCCGCAGTGCCCTCGATTTGGAGGATGAAGCCGCAGACTCTGGCGCCGTCATGAGCGCGGTTCGCAGCCCGAGCAGTTGGAGAGGGCATCCTCAAGCGCAAACCCTCGAAACGGAACCCTTCATCAGCCTGGTGCAGCAGGGCGGAGAGTCAGCCCTCCACAGCCTGGGGTCGGCCGACAGCTACGCACCGCTGGAGGGCGTTCGGGTGCTCGATTTGACCCGGGTCATAGCCGGGCCGGTGGCCACTCGCAGTCTCGCGTTCTTCGGGGCAGATGTTTTGCGCATCGACAGCCCTGGCATGCCGGAACTCCCCTGGCAGCACCTCGATACCGGGCAAGGGAAGCGTTCCGCGCTCCTTGACCTCGGCTACAAACCAGATCGAGACCGCCTCGACCAGCTGCTGACGGATGCCGACGCTGTTGTCATGGGATACAGGCCGAACAGCCTCGACCGGTTTGGCCTGTCGCCGGTCGAACTCCACAGCCGCCATCCAGGGCTCGTTATCGGCCGGGTGAGCGCGTGGGGGCAAAGCGGACCTTGGGCCGAGCGCCGCGGATTCGACAGTATCGTCCAGGCAGCCATCGGCATCGCCCAGATCCACGCTGACGGCACCGGGAGACCAGGTGCTTTGCCTGCCCAAGCTCTGGATCACTCCGCCGGGTACCTTCTTGCCGCCGGGATCATGTCCGCACTCCGACGTCGACACCTCGAAGGGCACGGGTGGACCGTCGACATTTCACTGGCCCGGGTCGCTCAAGAACTACTCGCTCAGCCTCATTCCGCGCCAACCGAAGCCGGCCCATGCGAGATCCAGACCGTGAAAGCGGAAACGTCAGAAGGAACCGTCACCTGTGCCGCACCCGCGATCAGCATTACCGGCGGTCCGAATCGCTACCGGTGGATCGGCCGCCCGTGGGGAGCAGACCAGCCGGAATGGGCAGAGCCACGATCCGCCAGCTTCCAACGATAACTACCAGACCGGGAGGTGCGCCATCGGCCGGTGCAGCATGGCGAAAGCCGCCCGCAGGAGGTTCCCGCCCGACGATATCTACGCCGGACTAACTCCCGATTTGGACGAGAGCGCGCAGGGGCGTGGGCCCGAAGTCGTGCCCTTCGATGAAGCCGATGGACTCGGAGAAGGCGCGTTGGCCTGGTCCATCGTCGGTGAGGAGCACCTTCTGTCGCACACGGACGTATCGCTCCAGGACTCGCTCCACCAAGGCCCTTCCGATCCCGGATCGCTGTTGATCGGAGCTCACAAGAATGTCCTGGAGATAACAAATGGACACGTCATCGGAGATAGCTCGGGCCAACCCCACCAACGTCCCGCTCGAGTTCCTGGCCGACACGACGTAGGACGACTGCTCCACAGCGCGCAGGAGAGAATCCGGGTCCCTCGCGTAGGCGGACCACCCCACGTTTGCATAGAGACCAACGCGGTCAGTTCCGACGAATTGCTTTGACTCGGAAAACGCGAAGGGAGGCATGGGCACATGCTGCCATACGTCGGTACGCTCTCTCGGAGAGCGCTTCGTTTACGGTTCCCGACTGCCACTCCCCCGAAATTTTGGAACCTCGGCGAATTGGTGCGCATCCATGGAGGTCCGTCGTACGTTCCCGCGAAAGGACAGTGAATCCAGCCGCGGCGTGACGACGAGTGTTGCATGCGTCGAAGTCAGCGAAAGTGCCTGAAATACCGTTCCGGATCGTCCAGGAACGATCGCCAATTCCGAACCAGGTCGAGATCCTCCCAGACGCAGCGACGGTATCCCCATGGCCCGACCTCATAGATCTCCGCACCGGGTATTGACGCCAGAATCGGTGAATGAGTGGACAGGATCACCTGAGACCCACCGGCGGCAACAATGTCCCGGAGATCGCTGAGCAGAGCAAGCGATCCGGTGAACGAAAGCGCTGATTCCGGCTCATCAAGGATCCACAAGCCCGGGTAACGAGACCGGGCACCCACAAGGTCGAGGAACGACTCGCCATGCGAGCGCTCGTGGAACACGGGGTCGTTCCCGCCGTCGTTGTCCTCCAGATAGGTGAAGAACCCATGCATCGTTTCCGCGCGGAGAAAGAAGCCGCCCCGGCCGGCGCCGAGACCACGGTTCAACCGCAGGTGGTCGGCGAGGGTGGACTCGGACCTGCGAGTGGTGTGTCTGGAGCCGGTCGATCCTCCTTCCGGTCCCATGCCGTAGGCACCTGCGATGGCCTCAACGAGAGTCGATTTGCCGACTCCGTTGTCGCCGACGAATACGGTTACTGGACTCAATTCGAGTCCATCATCGAGGAGCTGCGCGATCGGGGCCAGCGTCGCGGGCCACACATCCCGAGGCAGAAATGGCGCGTCGGGATCCTGGCTCACCGAGCGCAACGGAGGCTCGTTTCTCGACATGCGATCATTCTGCCTGAACCGCCACTGGAAACAGGTAGACCAACCGTTCAGGGTTGGGTTTGTGAGCCGACGTGCAGGTGTCTCAGTAGGGTGGGGTCATGGTCAACGCTGCACATATCTTCCCGGTCGTTCCTGCAGATTGATTGACACGCTCAACGCATGGGAACCCCTCGGGTATAACCAGGGCGCGCTTCGCGACGAGTACGTCGCCTTCGTCGGTGCCTCTCCGGGGTCTGCACTGGATCGCGACGGGAGTGCGGAGCACGTGACTGCGAGTTGTTTTGTCTTCACCCCCGATCTGGACCAGGTCCTGCTCTGCTTCCATAAGAAGGGTCGATTCTGGGTTCAGCTTGGCGGTCACGTCGAGGCAACGGACACATCAGTTGCCTCGGCAGCCCTCCGCGAAGCCCGTGAGGAAGGTGGCATCAACGACATCCGCCCTGTCGGCGCCATCCTCGATGTCGACCGGCACGCCCTGGGTGTCGGCTTTACACGGTGCAGCGTTCATTGGGACGTCGGCTTCGGCGCAATCGCGAGGACAGACCTAGCCCCGTCCACCAGCGGTGAGAGCGAGGATGTCGCTTGGTGGCCAGTAACAGAACTGCCCGACAACGTGCCTGTGAACTTTGGGCACCGCATACAAAGGATTCTTGACGAAATCAGACACCAAAGTGATGTCGACTAGCCCATACCCGCGGCGGTTAACTCTTCCCCTGGACTTCACCGTGCTCGGAGTCGCGCTCAAATCTCTGCGGCAAACATCGTCTACTGGCTGATCGGAAGAAACTGCTGCTACTCACCGAATAGACGATCGAGGGGACAGAAGAACATCTCCCGCTGAGGGTTCGGCCTCTGGTACGCGCGCTAAAGGCAATGATGACGAGCGTGGATCCTTCTTTGACGGTTGTCTCCGGCTGATCACCCCGTGTGGACGATTTCCCACAAATCTCCGAGAGTCACCGTGAGCTCCTCATCCCTCACGTAGTCGTCGCACAACGACTGAAACCTGCTGCGCTCAGCGTTACTCGCGCCGTGCTGATCAAGGTAGCGCTGCCGCAGCGGGCCATCAGTGACGCCGATGGGACGACGGTCCATCAACCTGCGCGGTGCGTGATCGTGGATAGTCAACTGCTCTTCGAGCTCCGGCCGCAGCGCCAGCGCGAGCTCGAGCTGACTCGTTGTCGCCGCCCAATGCCTGACTACGAATTCCCGAACCGCTACTTCGGGGTCATCGATCAGAGCCAGAAACACATCAGCCGGCAACACAAATGGGTAGCCACCAAGCTGCCACCTGACAGAAACGTCGTCGGACCCCGCAGCCGCGCGAAGCACGTCATCAGGAAGTGGAACCGCCGGCACGAACGTCCTGCGGTATTCAGCATCTTGCGCCTCAATCAGCGCCAGCTCTACGTCATCATCGTCTGCCATTCGTCAATGTTGCCTCCTAACGTCCACTAGTAACAGCGTTGGGCGCATTCACCTGAAATGGGCTGCGACAGTGGCGGGACTCCTCGGTCCGGAGACGGATGCCATCAGTCGGGCGGACGTGCCGCTGAGGGTTCGCCGATCGGACACGAATTCCCCCGCGCCAACTTGCACTGTTTCAGTAGCACAATCTTGTGCTACTTTTACAGCACAATGCTCGCGATGCTCGCGAGGGATTTGATCTTCTGGGGGCCTAGATGAACATCCTTTTTCTCTTCGTGCACGCCGTTCAAGACCTGCTATCGCTGGAAGTGGCCATCACCTTCGGCCTGGTCCTCTTCGCTCTGTCGTGGGTTCGTCCACGGCGGATGGTTTCACTCCCCCAGACCGGGAGGCGCACGGCAACTCTCACCTGGGCGGGAGTGGCGGGTTCATTGCTCGTGGTTGTCGTCGCGACGGCGGTTAGCGCGATTGCCGTGTCGACGTCTGACGTATCCGGGTATGACGGCTGGTGGCGTCGGCCGGCGCCGCTATTCGCGGCGACACTGGCCGTTGGTGCGGCGGCCGCAGCTCTTCGACGGATCCCCCTTCCCGCGCCGGGTGAGCGTTCAATTGTTCCGCGACGCCCGTGGTGTGCGTTCGCGTCTGGTACCTTGCTCTGGATCTCCGGGATCACCGCGACGTTGCTCGCGCTGACTGCACTGTGGCAGATTGCGATCGCCCGGACCGCACCTGAAGACGGACCGTTCTTTGGAAACGTTCCCGACTACACCGACCTCCCGATCTACATGAGCTTCAACAGCGGGTACGGCTACCTGTCCGGGGCAGGATGGCCGAACCATCTCGCCACTCTCGTCGCGCTCGCACTGGCCTGCACCGTCTTTTTCGCCGTGCTGCACACGGACGCCAACCGGCCCGTGTTCGCCCGATCGACCGCCTCCAGCGTGCGCTCGGAACGAGAGCTAACCGCTCGACTGTTCACGTTCATCCTGCTCGGTGGACTCATCACAACACTCGGAGCCGTGTGGATGCACACCGGTTCCTCCGGGCAAGCACTGGTCGGATTGGACGAGCAATGGGTCTCCGACAATCAGTCCTACCCGCGCATTCTCGTAGCCGGTGGCTACGACGCGATCGCCCGCCCCATGAACCTCCTGGGCTATGCACTCCAGGCTGGCGGAGTCGCGTTCCTACTCCGCCTTGCTGTCGACACCGCCCGCGCCGCACTCGCGACACGACGCTCACGCCTCGCAACACCGGAACATGAAATCTCGACCACCGGACCACGGCGATGACCGGGACCACGCCGAGCTCTGCGGATGAAATCGATGCGCTCTTCCGCGGAGCGATCCGCTCCGGACAACTCGGCGACGGCGAACGCCTGCCAACCGTCCGCCAAACCGCCAGAGATTTCTGCGTCGCACAAGCCACCGCCGCAAAGGCCTACAAGTCTTTGGAACGAGACGGCCTCATCGTCACCCGCACCGCCGCCGGCACCCGCGTGGCCCCCGGGGCATCCCGGGCGCCACAGTCAGTCATCGAGCACGCCCGCGCCCTCGCCGAAGCAAGCGAGGAGGAACTCATCACCCTCGGAGACACCATCGCAATCCTCCGCGCGGTCTGGCGAACAGACGCGACGCAGATGCCCACATGAGGGTCGACCTCTGGACATCAAGGGAAGGCGTGAAGCTGACTAATATTATCGGGTGGCCTTCTCAGCTTTCCACCGATACCTGGATCTGCTACAACTCCCGCAAAGCGTTTCGCAGACCATCACTCCGGAAGCGCAAAGCAGTGACTACGAGTCGGGGATAGTGCTGCTCGAGTCCGGCCTGTGGCGACTCCGTACAGCTCGGATCACCCCCACCAAACCGGGTGCGTTCGTTGCCCTCTGGCGACGGCTGGACGATGGCGCCACTGCCCCATTCGGGGTTGATGACCGCGCCGTTGGCCTTCATGTGTTTGTGGAAGAGCTAGACCACTTCGGCGTATTCCAATTCACCGCGGCGCAACTGGCATCACTCGGGATCTCGCAAACGAGGCAGGCACCTGGCAAGCGGGGATTCCGGGTGTATCCATCTTGGTGCAAGGGATTGAACCGCCAAGCAGCTCGATCTCAAAAGGCGCAGAGTCTCGCGTTTCACGATCTCACCGCGCGCTGACTGCCGACCGTTCAGCATTGGTCCATGAAAAAGTCCGTTTTGACGGCTGCGCTTCCCCTCCCGTGGACAAAGCGGAATCGGAGTTTCCCGCTAGTCGAGACCTGCTGAGACGATTGACGTGTCGGTTCGGTGGGCGATGATCGCGGCGTGGGGTCGCTTGCCCGGATCGGTTCGAGTGTGCACCTCGTGAACCTTGAATCCTGCGGTCTCGAGCTGTGCGCTCATCTCGCCGAGAGGCCAGAAATACGCAGTGGTGACGGCGTGCGGAAACGGCACAACGGCGTCGCCCTCGAAGAAGCCGACGAGGAGACTGCCGCCAGGTGCAATGCATCGAGCGAACTCACGCAAGAATCCGTTGGATGGCCATTGTGCTTTGCCCGGCTCTACAGCTCATTCCGCTGGAAGGCAGCCGCCGCGAGCGCGAAAAGGGCCGCGGCGAGCAGCAAGGCGGTGCACACCGGCCAGAAGGCATCCACGGGTTCGCCGAGAGCCAGCGAGGTCGGAATGGTGGTGAGGCCCGCCGGGGACCACCTGCCCAGTGGTGTCCAGAGTGAGGCGATCGAGATGAGCGCGTACGCGCCCAGCCCGGCGCCCGCGGCCCCGGCGGCGGGGGCGATGAGCACCGACAGCAATGTCATCAGGGCAATGAACAGGATACCGAACGCGAGCCAGGCCAGTGCCGCGGACCAGAGTGCCGGGCCAGGGGCTTCCTCGAAGACAACGGCAGTCAGACCCCAGGTGACGGCGGTGCCGATGACGACGAGAACCGCGAGGAAGGCGGAGTGCACGGTCGCCTTGGCGAGGATGAATGAGCCACGCGACACGGGCTTGGTCAGCACGAGTATTGCGGTTCCGCTCCGCCGTTCCGAGGAGACGATGCTGCCGTAGACGATGATCAGTGCGAAGAGTGCTGTCTGGGAGAGGTTCTTGATCCAGCCGGTGTACGCGTCCACGTAGCTCGGGTCGGGGAGCGTGAAGTTCCCGAGCTGCTCGGAGGCCAGCGCGTGAATGATTTCCAGGGTGAAGCGGGCCATGATCGGTCCCGTCAGCGCGAAGAACAGCAGGATGCCCGGGAGCACCCAGACCCGCCAGGTGCGCACGATCTCGAGGATCTCCTTCTGCGCGAACGCCGCGAATCCGATCATTTCGTTCCCCCTCCGACCAGGCTGACGAAGACTTCTTCGAGCCCCATCTCCCCGGCTTCCATCCGGCGCAGCCCGGTGTTCCGCCCGGCGATGAGCGCCGGTATCGTGCGTCTGGCCGCGTCCATGTCGCTCACGGTGATCTCGATGACTCCGGTGGGTCCCACGGCGACGGATGCCGCCCACGGCTCTCGCGCGATGTCCTGCCCGAGCTGGCCCGCGGCATCCGTGACCTCGAGGATCACCTTGCGTTCGGCGTACCGGGACGTGAGCTCATCTATCGGTCCCTGGGCGACCACGCGGCCGTGGTCGAGAATGGCTACGGTGTCGCAGACGCGTTCAACGTCGGCGAGGATATGCGTCGAGAAGAATACGGTGGTGCGCCCGCGAAGGGAGGTGAGCATGTCGAGCACGTCCCGGCGTCCCATTGGGTCGAGCGCACTCGTGGGCTCGTCGAGCAGTAGCAGCTGGGGCGCGTTGATCAACGCTTGGGCCACGCCGAGGCGCTGCTTCATGCCGCGGGAGAAGCCGCCGATGGTGGTCCTCACGTCCGTCAGTCCGGCCAGGTCGAGCAGCATGTGGACGCGTTCATCCAGGGTGCGCCGATCGATCGCGAAGAGTCGGCCGACGAACCGCAAAAATTCTTCTGCTGTCATCCAATCGTAGAAGCCGGGCACGTCAGGCAAAAAACCGATCCGGGCGCGGATCGAGTCGTCCACCGCAGTGACGTTGTGCCCGAGGATTTGCACGACGCCGCTTGTCGACCGGGCGAGCCCGGTCAGCACTCGGAGCAGGGTCGTCTTGCCTGCCCCGTTCGGGCCGAGGAAACCGAAAATGGAGCCCTCTTCGACGACAAGGTCGACATTGTCCAGTGCGCGGTGCTGGGCGTAGGTCTTCGTCAGCCCGGTGACGCGAATCGCGGCAGTCATCGCGAACCGACGTCGGGGTGGGAACCGTACAACGCCTCGGCGACCGTGTCGGGACTGACCGACGGCGCGCGGGCGGCAGTGGACGGCTCGACCACCGCGGCGGGCTTGCGGGCCACCACGAGATAGAGGATGGCTCCGATCAGGTTCGCGAGCAGGATGACCGCCACCCAAACCCATTTATTGCCGGAGGCCACTCGGGCGGCGGGCCGCCGATAGAGATCGACCAGGGCGATGACGTCGAGGGTGATCTGTGCCACCGCGAGTGCGGCCAGGGCGATCAACGCTCCGGTCGGCAGAGAGGACAGGGTGACGTTCATTTTGTTGTGCCTTTCTTCGATTTCGCGGCAAAGTCGCGACGCTGCTCAGCGGCGCGGCCGCTTCGGGAGACGCCAACAAGCAGGGCAAGTGGCAGCGCTACAGCGCAGCAGATGCCAACCCAGGTCGGCCAGATTCCGGCCCCGACACGCACCGAGTACACCGTCTGCACCAGAATCGTGAGCGCGACGGTTGCCAGCGCAAGGCTCACCGCAGAGGCACTCACGCGATTCCACCGTGAGCGCCGGGCCAGGTGAACCCAACCGGCAGCGGCGACCGGCACGGCGGCCAGGCCGGAGAGCAGGACGAGGTGAGCGTCTCGGTCCGAATAGCCGTCAGGTTTGCCGAAGACTCCCCAGTGCGAGGGGACGACAGGGGGCAGGCCCGCCCAGGTCGCAGCCGCGACGACGGCAAAGGCAGTGAGGAGTGCAATCGGCACGAGCATCGTCGCCGCGACGACACGGAGGGGCACCTCGGCGAAGGGCACGTCCTCGTCATCCGGTCTCACGAGGTGCGCCCTCACCGCGAGCGCGCCGAAGTTGAGCGTCCAACCGATTCCCAGCGCCTTGGGCACCAGCATCCGCCGATCCGCCGGATTCCACGCCCTACTGGCGAAGCGTTCCGACGTGGGCGGCCTGATGTCGTAGGGGAACCCCAGGAACGTGCCCGCACCAGTTCTGCGCGGTCGCGGCTCCTTGAAGAGTCCCGTGAGTGAGCGTTCGTCGCCACCAAAGTCATCGTCGGATGCGTCGGCTTCGTAGGCGCGCGCGAGTGCCTCTGGTTTGCCTAGCTCGGCCAGCACCCGATGCACGGCTTCCAGCGAGCGATCGGAGCCTTCGAGGCGATCCCGGACATGCGCGACCAACTCGTCAAGCGAGTCCCGGTCGATGTCGATTCGCGCTTCCCGCGCGGCACCGCGGAGCCGGTCGAAATAGTCGGTGAGTAGAGCGGCCGTGGCGGGAGGGAAACCGTCACCGAGTGACAGATCCGAAGAAGGGATGTCAGTCATTTGTGGCGCTCATCCCCAAGAGATCATCCATATCCGTTTTCATGGCCGTCCAGACCTTTGTCATCGACGTGAACGCCAGCACGCCCGCGGCCGACAGTCGGTAATACTTGCGCGGCGGGCCGACGGGCGACTCCTGCCACTCAGAGGTGATCAGTTCTGCCTTCTTGAGACGGGAGAGCAAGGGGTACGCGGTGCCCGCACTGATCGCGAGTCCCGGGTACTCGCACAGCCGGTCGACGATCTCCGCACCGTAGGCCTCGCCCGTGTGCAGCATGGCAAGGATGGCCAGCTCGACCACGCCCTTGCGCAGCTGAGACGGTATCGCCTCACCCTGAACAGCCAACGTGCTTCCTCCATTTGTTCCGTGCGTATATCATGCGATACCGGGTTCCTTGCAATACAAGCTAAACTGTAGCACAAGGTACCGACGCAATCGACGCGCTCGCTGCGACGATCAGTTCAGCTGTGGCGACGTGCGTCAGGGGTCTCCGGGCTGACATTCGAGTTCTCAAAGGCGAGCACAACGAGTTGAGCCCGGTCTCTGGCGCTGAGCTTGGTGAGCAGGAGGCGGACGTGGGTCTTCGTGGCCGCATAGCTGATGAAAAGGCCAGCGGCGATCTCCGCGGTGGAGCACCCATGGGCGACCGAGCGAAGCACTTCGATCTCGCGCTCGGTGAGCACGTCCAAGTCGGCCGTCCTGACGGGCTAGTACTACAGTCGCGTTTATTTTTGGCTGTATCGGCGTTTTGATCGGATTTTTGCCCCGAATCCTGTTAATCATGACGGGTGAACGATGATATTTGGGTGGCAGAGG
>NZ_SOGQ01000076.1 GCF_004403465.1 Cryobacterium sinapicolor
ATCGAGGTCATCGACGAGGCGGTGATCCTCCCCGAACTCGCCGCCGCCTAAACTAAAACAGCTGACCCGCACGGTGTTGAGAAACTCCACCACTCAGCGGGACGTGACCGCACGGCTATCGTTTTGGAGCCCCGATACCTTGCTGCCAATGGCACCGTCACCATTCAATGGTGGGGTGCAAACCAGTTCGTTGCCGAGGACGAGCCGAACGAGTTCTTGCCGGAGGGTCAGCCACTCAACTCGGTACGTCTCGCCGGCACCACCGTCCCCATGGACCACCCCCTGGGATATGGCATCTTCATCAGCCCGGCGGCCGCCGAATCGGCGGGACTCGCGGCCGTTCCGGCCCGCGCGCTGGCTCAGGCTCCACCTGGCCTGACCTTCGAAAAAATCAATAGCGTCGATATGAGCGGCTTCCCCGGGGATTTGTGGCTCGAAGCAGAAATGGGACCGAGCACCGGTGATCGCGCCTGGTACTGGGGTGCCGTACTGATCGCTGCAGGGCTGATAGCAGCGATCGCAATCGCATCCATCGGACTTTCCCGAGCCGAAGGTCGTCAGATCGATAGGACTTTGGCCGTGCTCGGCGCCACGCGAACTCTTCGCCGGAGAATCAACGGTTGGTACTCGCTGTTCGTCGTCGGCATAGGGGCCGTCACTGGCACTCTTTGCGGGGCGCTCGTGGTGGTCGGGTACTCGTTTGCTCTCCCCTCACGCGCCGACCTCCCTTACACCGAGCTCGCAATCATCGGACTGGGTGTCCCGCTGTTCACCGCGCTGATCACTGCGCTGCTGCCGGGAGCATTGCCCGCGAATCAAACGAAACCACGGTGAAAAAATCCCAGTCCCGTAAGCCGGAGGTGCAGCGGGCGGCGCCGCTCTGCCCCACCTACGCGGTGAGCCGTGCACGGCCACGTCGGCTGTGATTTCCGCCCGGCAACGTGGGCCCGCGACGCGGTGACAACTGCGCATCCTGCGCGCTACGCTGCAGGCACGGCGGGGCGGAGTGTATTGGGGGATGGTGTGAAGGTTCTGGGTGCCGTCGCGGCCGGGCTGATGGCCTTGGGTGTCGCCGCGCTTCTCGTGGTGTTCGCCCTGGAAAAACGGGTCACCGAAGTCATCGTGGAGCAGGCCGCGCAGCTGGCTGTCCCCGCCGACTGGGAGCAGGTGAACGACATGGTTCGCCGCGAACAGTTCCTGTGTATGAGCACGAACCCGTGCCCGAGCATCTCCCGGCGGTGGGTGACGGACACCCCAGTTAGCGTCCACGACTTGGAACGCATGGCGACGGGCGCGGGCCTCAGATTCTCGGTGGAGGGCACCTGCCAGCGGCCGCCGACGGCGTTCTCCGAAACGGGGGTCTGCACCTTGTACGGCGTCCGCGGTGAGTACCACTACCAGGTCTGGGTGAGTGACCGACCGCACGAGCCCCAGCAGGTGTCGCTGGAAGTGCGTCCGAACCGCCCCGGCCTCACCCAACCTCAGGGGTGAGGGCGTACACCTTGTCCCGGAGGGTGGCGACTTCGGTGCGGAGCTGGTGCAGCTCGTAGGCCCTGTTGCCGAACCCTCAGCGGGAGATGGTTTGCATCAGGGCGTCCAGTGTGAGGGATCCGTTGTCGGACGTCTTGGGGATCGAACGAAATGCGCGTGCTCGGTCTGTGTCGGCTCCGGTCCCGGTGAGATACCGGTCAATGTCGTTGGGGGAGGCAAAGTTGAAAGGCTTCAAGCGCAGTGCGGTGAGTGGTGCGTTGATCTGTAAGGCGATCTTGGGAGCATCCTCGGGATGTTGATCGAGCACCGCTTCCAGGAGGGCCGAGGGGATGTCTCTGTGGAGGTTGTAGAGCATGTGTCTTACTGTCGCCTCGGCATCATGGACGAGCAGTGCGATGACGTCTGGCGCGAGGTGCTCCTGGAGCGCAACCTGAGCACGGTCCTCCCAGACCAGACTGACGGCCATCTCCTGGTGCATGTCAGCCGGGAGCGAGTCGCTGGGCAGCTCACGTATGAACACCGTGACCGGATTCAGTTCATCATTTTCCACTTGATCAGTCAATCATCGCCGCCGTCGGTTCGACGAGATTGGCCTCGGGCCGGGTTGTAATCCGCGGGGTGGTTTCCAACGGGTTGAGGCTGAATTGTTCTGCTCTGGGGCGCGCAAGCCGAACCTTCAACGGGGCGCCGTGTGGTCGACGCCGAGCAGTCGCCGCGTGAGTTTGTCCCTGGTCTTGAGCAGGACGTCGAGGGCAGCGGCCAGATCGACGTCTGCTGGTTGTCGGCCCTGTTCGGCCGCCAGGAGCACGGTGCGGCGCATGAGTTCCTTCGCGAAGGCCCCCGTGGCGCCTTCGGCGCATGCAGCGGCATCCGTTATGGCTGTTGGAGTCAACGGTAGATCGCCGGCGTAGAGCTCAAACAAGCGACGCCGGGCGTCGGCATCGGGCAATGGGATTTCGACAGCCAGATCAATCCGGCCGGGACGATCGGCAAGGGCGTGCTCCAGCACTTCGACCCGATTCGTGGTCAACACAAAGGCAACATCGGCATCGCCGTCGAGACCATCAAGGGCGTCGAGCATGGCGAACAGAAGCGGTTGCGGCCCCACTGAGAGGTTGCGATCGGCCGCGATCAAGTCGACGTCCTCGAGGACAATGATCGCGGGCTGCATGGCGCGGGCGAGCTCGGCCGCCTGGGCAACGAACTGTATGCTGTTGCCGGCGAGCACAACGGCGGTGATGCCGGGCGTCTCGCTCAGCAGGTGGCGGACGGTCAGTATTTTACCCGAGCCCGGAGGGCCGTAGAGCAGCACGCCGCGCTTGAGATGCTGGCCTGCGGCGCGGAGCACCTCCCGGTTCTCTCCGATCCCGACCACGTGGCGCGCTACGTCGTCGAGTACTCCCGGGGGAAGGATGACCTCGTCGCCCGGAACATGGGGGCGTGCCAGGAAATTGACACCAGCCGCGCCCGGGCCGTACTCGTTGCCGCTGAAAGAGAGAACCTGTCCTCGCAGCACGCTGCGCTCGAGCATGAGCCGGCGCAACGCGCCCAGCAATGCCGTGGGCCCGCCCTCGTCTTCGGAGAGGATTTCCAGTCGGGCGCTGATACGACCGAATTCGGGCCGGGCACCGCGCTGCAGTACGGCCACCCGATGCCCGTCCACGCTCAGCAGACGAACACCGAATGAGACCACCTGGCGTTCGGAATCCGGGCCTGTGGGAACGGAAACGTAGTCGACCGGACCGGGCGCAAACCGGACGAAGGGGCTGCTCATCAGCTCCTGGAAGGAGGAGTGCTCACGCTGCTGACCCCCGGTAACACCGAACACCGGTGAGGCAGACCCGGCGCTGAGCTCGTCAAGGGCGATGTCCGCATCGACCAGGCGGTGCGTCGCGACGTCTTCCGTGACCATCGGCAGAGTAGAGACATCCCTCTGCAGGAAGTCCTGCACCAGCTCGCCCAAAGGGGTGCGCTCCTCCGCCTGCGGACGAGGGACGAGGATGAGTTCGTCCATGAACCGGCGGAATGTCTCCACAAACGCTGCCTGCTGATCGTCCACTTGTGCCCCCACATCATCGATGGTGCTACTTGCCGCTCAGGCTATCCCCTGGGACCGGGCGGCATCCCTCTCGAATGTTGCCGCAATTAGGCTGCAGCACCTCTAGGACTGCCGCTTGTTTGCCTCGCGGACGCCTCGAATGAAGTTCACGACCGACAGAATGCCAACGATGAGTAAGAAGGTCGGAATCAGCACGCTAGGAAGTAGAAGGCTGGCATCAAGTACATTCTGGGACGACCATTCAACGTAGGCCGTGACCCAACCTAGAAGGCCCAGAAAGATGCAGGCGAAGGAACCAAGCGTTACTACCGCTGCCTTCACGATCCGTTTTCGGTTCGGGTGCATTTCTCTCCTAACTTCCCATGACCCTGAACGTAGGGCACATCCGCTGATCTTGGACAGTCCCAAGTTTGGGCCTGCTGAGTGCGCCAGCTGCGCGGGTCGTCTACGGTCGATACTCTTTCGCCGGCGGCGATGTTGGCAGGTCGCCTGGGGCAGCTCGGCCTCCGAAAGTCATGGTGGCGATCGAGGACAGCCCGGCACCGATGCCCTTGGCAAGGAAGGACAGGATTGCCCCCAGTCTTTGCCATAGCCCAGCATGGCCACATGACTGCGTCATGCGGTGCCCCGATCTCTAGATCGTATGCGTCTCGGCGTCGAGAGCCTGAACGATCGCGCAGCGCGCGGCGCGTATTTGTCACTCTACGAGGGAGGCCAGGGCGTATCCAGTAGACACAAGTACAAGATCGTCCTTGCGTCTCCCAAGTGCCATCAGCTCAGACGCTGCTGAAGAGATTCTGCGGTCACGCGTGAGCTCCTCCGCTGTCCCGTAAGACGGATTCGACGGACGCACATCCAGCACCAAATGGTCGAGGTTCCGAAGTCTCGGGGGGAGTGATTTTTGGCGGTTCCAACGCGTCTCTGTTGGAAAGACGCGTTGAAAGCCAGCCCTGGGCCGGGGTGGACCTTTAAGGGCCGGTAAGGCACTGATCGATGGTTAGAGGGATTGCGTCGAGCTGTCGTTTGCGGCCTTCCATCGTCGGTTCTGGTGTGATGCCGCGTGCGGTGAGGCACGCGCCGATGCGATTGGCCGTCTCTGACGTATCTTCGTTCTGGATTTGCCAGGCACTGTCCAGGAGGGTGAACTCCAGCGCGTAGCAGCGACCCTCCACCCCAGAAGTAACAGAGTCGCCGGTGTTTGAATACTTGATCAGGGTCCCGCTTTGATCGACCCCCACGAGCGGAGAGCCGGCGTTGATCATGCATCCGTCATAACGGGCGAAGCCATCCCGGTACTCGGTTTCCGTGACGACACCATCGGAGAGCGCGGCGTTCTGTGCCGCGGAGGGCTCAGGCGCGGCGGCGCGATTGGCCCACGATGTCCAGACGACGAAGCGATTGGAGCGAGCCGTGGCAATCGTCATGGTGTGATCACCGTCCCCGGTGACTGAGTAATATCCCCCTCCGTTTGTGTAGGCGGTGTCTTCCTCGGAGCATTTACTCTCTCCCTGCAGCTCACCGTCGACGAGAACACGGAAGGTACCTGCATCGTCGCAATGAAACGCAACAGCGATCTGCTTGGCGCCCTCAGGAGCGTCGCCGAGTTGGATCGTCGTAGTGCCTTGACCGCTCAGCACGAACGGCGTCCCATACAACTGGGCGTCGTCGTACACGACAAGGTCTTTCATCTCGTCGATGCTGACGGTGGCTGGCCGATCGTCCGCACTCAAAGCGACAGCAGACACGGCGCCTCCGGTGAGAGCGCCGGCCATGACGAAGGCCGCGATCGACGCCATGACTGCGCTGCGTCGTCGGGGGCGCACGGGTTCCGCGGAGGAGGTTGCGACCAGCATTCGCCGGAGTTCCTGATCGCGGAGGGACTGGGTCGGTTCAGTGGACATCGGTCGCTCCTTCTAAGCGAAATACGGTGCGCGGTTCGAACTGGTCACGGAGCCGAGTCTTCGCACGTGAGAGGCGTGACTTGACGGTGCCCGCTCTCACTCCGAGAACCCGGGCACTCTCATCGATGGTGAGGCCTTCGATAACGCAGAGCGTGATCACCTGCTGATCCAGGATCGACAGCTGCCGCAACGCGGTGAGGGCATCGCCGTCGCCCACGGTGTCGGCGTGATCCGGTTGATGGTCATCGGCCGGGAGCCTGTGCAACGCGGCACGATAGCGCCAGGTGGCCCGGGTGAGGTTGCCGGCCGTGAACGTAGCCGTACGCAGCAGCCAGGGGAGCATCGACCCGTCCACGAACCGAACAGCATCACGCTTCCGCCAGGCTTCGAGGAACGTGACAGCGACGACATCGTCGGCATCGGTGAACGACGGCGCAATACCGCGCGAGTGGCGATAGAGCCGGGCCCTGTGGCGATCGAAGATCACCCCAAACGCATCGCCATCGCCGGCCGCCGCCTTGCTCCAGTACACCTCGTCGTCACTCATTCGCGCTCATACTATGAAGTGTCCGCAGAGCGTCCGATGGTTCCATCACTTCTTCGCCAATCCCTGAATTAGGGCGCCTCACCCGTGCTAACCATCCCACGATGGCTCCAACCGATGACCACGGATCGCTCAACTGGGAAACCACGAGACACAACTGCGCCACGAGCCTGATTACGTGCCGAGCCCGCAGCGGAACCCTCACTGCGCCCGCGGATCCCGGTCGAGGTCTATCGAACCTGGCGTGTCAGTCGAAGGCCGAATGGGTGTGGCCCAGCGAAAAACCAGACGAGCGCGCCGAGTAAAGGGGCGAACACGACGCCGGCTATCCAGATGGCTTTCTCCACGCCTGACAGGTCGTTGGTTCGTGCAATCTGCATCATTGCATAGGCAATTGCCGCGACGTAGACGACGGCAACGACCGATGCGAGCACGACTGCGAATACGGCTTGACTGTCCATGACGGTTCCGATCACTTGGTTACTTCAGGATGGTGCGCGGATGCAGAAACACCCGCGGGCTGTTGGTCCTCGCATGAGGTGTCGGACGCGATCGGGGATCATTGTGACGCGGCTCGGCAGGTCGACGGGGACTTGCACTGGCTACTTACCGGCAGCGGGCCCGTGACCTTCCGTGGGATGGCTCGCCTCAAGAATGGCGCTCTTGCGCCGTCCCCAGCGGATGAAAAGCCCCAGTGCCACGACGACCCCAACCAGAACGAGAACCTGGACTACCACCCAGAAGTTCCACCAAAAAAGAGCACTGAATTCCACGTCGACCACCCCTCGATTCGCGGACACCTGAGTGCCCTACTTAGCGTGAGCCTACGACCGCGTCGTCGTTCGGGGCAATACGCCGTCGATTGCTTGGCCAGAAGTGAACATCCGGAGCAGCTCGCAAGACGAACGCTGAACGCGATAAGTTCGGCTTTTTGGTAGGGGATCGCCAATCGGACACTCGTTGCGAGGCTTTTTTAGGGCGTACCCCAGCTGGACGTCAGATCGCAGTTGGAACTTATGTCAGACAACGTCGGTCTTCTTCATTCTCTGACACCCGCCGGTGTGGCTCTTGGAGTCGCCCTGACACATCGTGGTCAGTCGTTGGTCATCCAGCGACAGCGAATCCATACTCGAAGCGACGCGAGGACTATTCGTTGTCTCGTTCGAATGTGAGCCACGCGGTGATGTCGAGTGGTTGAGTTGGCGGAAGGTCGATCGCTGATGGGCTGATCTTTCGCGGTGCGGGATTGGTCTGCGGTGACTCGTTCAATTGTCTCCGTTGGAGTTTGGTGTAGGTGTGGCGCTCGGTTCGGGAGCGACGGGCGGCGTTGCAGAGGGAGCGGGAGTCGGCGGGGCCGTTGGCGACGGCGTCTGCTGTGTGAGGGGCCGCACTCGGGCAAAGGGTGGCACGGCCGGAGCAGCGGTGGAGAGGTCAGGCTCGCCACTGGGTTGCGAGTTGTAGTCCACCGAGTCGACCTTGTTGAGGGGGAAAACGTTCCAACCGGTTCTCCCCGGTACGTCGGAGCTGGGGACCAAGAGGACCTCCGTCCCGTCGGCGCCGTATGTGGCAACCCACGGTGTGGTGTTTGGATCGCCGACGGTCGTGAGTGGTTTTCCATCCTGGTCGAAGAGTTGCACGCCGGTCAGTGGTTGACCGTCTGAGTCATAGGCGAACACATTGGAGACCTGGTTACCGTCGAGTAGCAGACCTTGTGGAACGTAGTCCTCCACGTATTGGTCGGCCGAACTGCTCCACGCTGTGGCGAGCACAAGAAGAAATGGCAGCGCGATGATCGAGCAGACACTGACCAGTGTCCTAAGCGGTGGCAGCCATGACCAGGGCAGCCATCGTCCCCGTCCCCATTGCACGCTGAAGGTGACAAATAGTAGGAGCAGAACCCACTCAACGCCGCTCGACGGCAGAGTACTGGCAAGGCTGGTGTCGATAACCAGAGCCGAGATGACCTTGTAGACGGCCCAGCCCCGTAGCACCCACCAGAACGGTCGAAGTGAGATGAAGAAGTCCAGGGTGTGCGAGCCGATCACTGTCGATCGTGCCTTTCGGGCGAGGTTCGATCGCTGTGCGCTGGCCCGGGTGCGAAGTTCATTGGCGGTCCAGGCGGATGCCAGCCGCGGCTTTCCCCGAACCGGTAGCCCGGCCGCGGCCCGCAACTCGTCGGCGTAGCCGACAGCATCGCCCGGATCAAAACCCGGCGCATCGAGATCCTCGGCTTGTTCGGTCAGATCCGCTTCAAGTCCGTCCGTGAGTTCTTCGACATCTTCACTGGGAAGGTCGCTGAGCGCGGCGCGCACGGCAGCGGCAAAATCACGAATGGCCAGGGTGGGTGAAGTGGTCGTGCTCATGACTTATCCCCAATCGTGCGGATGGTGGCGGTGGGCTGGTGCTGTTCTGTGAGGAGGAGTGACATTGTGTTGGCGAACCGAGTCCAGCTAGCTCGTTGTTCGGCAAGCATGGTCCGTCCCTCAGCGTTGATTCCGTAGTACTTGCGGTGCGGCCCGCCATCGGAGGGCACGACATAGGTTGACAATGCACCCGCGGTATAGAGGCGCCGAAGGGTTCCATAAACCGAGGCGTCTCCCACCTCCTTGAGGCCGGCAGCGCGCAGGCGCCGCACAATGTCGTAGCCATAGCCGTCTTCTTCCTGAATCACGGCGAGCACCGCGACGTCGAGCACTCCTTTGAGTAGCTGCGTGGTGTCCATGTATCTCCTCTGACGCATCACACACTACTACGCGGTACGCGGTAGTGATTCCGACGCCACGCCGGATGGTGGCACCGAACGGTCATTTTCCGAAGTCGCCTGCACAAACTTCCGTACTCGCCCGCACAACCGTCGCGGCGTTGCCGCCATTTGTTTGTCCCACCCCTGATCCGGGTCGGAACAGGCGTCCCAGTTCCCTACCATCGGCACGACGGCACGAGTGATGTGCACGCCTTCCGCTTCGCCGCCGCACTCGGCCTATTTGATGACGGCGTGGGAGGAGACCGATCTCGACGGGCGTGATACCGAGTAATCACTGATCGCGGTGTGAATCGGATGATGGCCGAAAACGATCGTTCGCAAGACGCTCTCGGACAGGTGTCAGATTCCGTACTCGTCTGCACAGCTCGTCCATACCGACGTCGACAGTCGCTGTCTTCCCGCATCGAGAACGCCTTACGGCTCAGGGTCGCGAGCCTCGGGACCTAAAATCGCCTCATGGCTAACCACGGCGAATTCCAGATTGCTGAGTTCGGTTTTCCGGGCCCACTTCGGGATCGGCTGGTCGCCGCCATCCTGGCCGGCACGAAAACCTCCACCAGCTCGACACTCGTGGAGTACTCGATAGAGGACGAACCGCTGCCGATCATCGGGAACATGCAAACGGTCGTGGATTCAAACGTTGCCGCGGTGGCGACTATCCAGACGGTTTCGGTCGAGATTGTCCGACTTGCTGACGTCGGCCTCGAGCATGCGCGCGAAGAGGGCGAAGGATTCGACTCCGTGGCCGCCTGGCGCCGCGGTCACGAAGCCTTCTGGCACAGCACAGAGATGCGTAACTTCCTCAACAACCCAAACTTCACGGTCGATGACGAAACGCTCGTCGTGCTGGAGCGGTTCCAATTGATTGAGGTGCTCAGCCAGGCAGACTGATAGCCCTCGTGCCGCCAGCCGAACCCTTACTGGGTCAGGATGCGCCCACAACGTCGACTTTGAAGCCAGCTTCGTTCTCGAGGTAAACGGCGTAGTGGTCGGGGCCTCCTGCGTGGGGGTAACGATCCGCGTACAGGGAGCTCCAGCCGTGGCCTGATGCTTCTCCAGCCAAGTGGTCGATGTCAGCCGGGGCGCCTCCGTGAAGCGCGACGTGGTTCAATCCGGGGAGCCTTCGGTCGTGGGTGTCGCCGGAGAGGGCCGGCGGTCGTGTGGTCACGAGGTAGACGTCGCCGCATCGCCAAGAGGTGCCGTTGTCCCACTCCTGATCGACCGACCATCCGAGCTGCGCGAGAAGCCAGCCCCAAGATTTTCGAGCGCTGTCGAGGTCATCGACCCAAATCTCAATGTGATGTAACCCAAGTGCCATGTGGCCATCGTTCCATGGGCGGTGTGGATCCTCGTCCCAACACGGAAACCTTGTGCGGAACCACTTGGATCGTCGAACCCGTACGGCCAATGTGCCCGTAACTGCGTGCGATGCCTGCCCGGCGGTGAAGTAGTCTCTGGGGATGACAAGGCCCGGCCAAAGCCCATTTTTCTGGATTCCTGCGTCCGTCGCCACCGCGTGGTGGGTCGTGTGCGCCGGCGGATTCGGCTTCCTGACCTGGTTCGCTCTGGTCCCCAACGCATTCGTGAAGCACCTCCTGCCGGAAACGATCACGCGCAGCGTCTGGTTCTGGTCCTGGCCGTGGATCGCGCTCGCCCCTCTTGCCTCGGCCGCCGTAGTCTTCATGATCTACCTGTTCCTGGCGCGCCTCATCGTCGACCGGACCGACGGATCTCGCACAGCCCGGTTCTTCGCACTCTGGTTCGTGGCCGTTCTGACCGGCTTCCTCGCCACCCTCCCGTGGGTGATCAGCGCGATCGTTGCGGCATTCCCGCCGTCCCGCGCCGCATTCGTGCTCGACCCGGCCGGTGAGTCCGTTCTCCTCAGCGGGTACTGGGGGATCGCCTGGGGGTGGTTGCCTGCCCTGTTCGCCATGCGCCGCGCAAGGGTGCGCGCCCAACCGGCCCACCCGGCTCAGCCGGGCGCGGATGCCGTCCCGGCGTCGGCCGCACCCGGCCCGTTGCGCACGCGCCCGCTCGCCGTTCTTGGCAGCATCGTCGTCGTCGCCGTGATTCTTTCCGGTTTGGCGGCCGGTGCGGGGAGTCGGGCCGCGCGGCTCGCTGCGGCGGCGGAGAACGCCCGCGCCAATGGGCACACCCTCGGCTCCGTGCCCGACCCGGATGTCCCGGTCACGCCGCCGCCCACCATCGCGCCCGCAGCGGCCGATCCCGCCGCCGACTGGTGCACGCCCGACCAGGCGGCGTTACTACTCGGAGACCCGGACGCGGCCATGGGGCACCGCACTCTGTCGATCCAGGCGATGAACTTCACCGACTCCCCGTGCACCCTCAGCGGCTACCCCGACCTCGCCTTCGCGGATGAGAGCGGGTCGGCCCTCGACGTCACCCTCGTGCACGGCGGAACGTTCATGACCACCGACGAGGGCCCCGTGCCCATCGTGGTTCCGGCCGGCGGCTACGCCATCGCCCGGCTCGGCTGGGGCGCCATGGCCGCAGCGGATGTCCCCACGACCTACACGCTCTACGCGGCGCTGTATCCCGGCCTGGTTCGCGGTTCCTGGCCCAGCACCCTCGACATCGTCGCTGGCGGCGACGTGTCCGTCACGGCCTGGTCACTCACAGACGCCAGCCCAGACCCCCAGCCCTGAACCGGAGCCCGTCGAGACCTGAGCGTCAAAACCTCGGGAAACTTTGAACGGTTGGTCTGAGCCTTCGCAGTGCCGATTCAGACAGAGCGATCGGTGCGTGCGATAGCGACTTCGGACGAGCCACCTCGACCGTCGGGCCCGCGGCTGGACCGGCGATGCGGCCGACTGCCATACTGGGCTCGGCGGGGAGGGGACCTGATGCCACGACTGGCGACATCTGTTCTGGGGAGTATTGCTTTGGTGCTCGGACTGGTGGCTTGCTCGCCCCCGACAACCGAGACTCCACCGGTCGACACGGCCGTCCACACTGATGCGCCGGCCCCGTCCGACCGTGCGGCCGACGTTGTAATCCCCGACGGTGTCATCGGCACAGCCGAGCTCACGTCGACCTCGGGAGACAACACCATCTCCGGAACCGTCGTCGTCACGGCGGGTGGGGGCGGATTCGACGTCGCCCTGAAGGACTTCCACTCGGACGTCCCCGGAGGCTTGCAGCTGTTCTTCAGCCCCTGGTCGGAGACCACGACCTGCCTGGCCGACACGGACAGCTTCTCGTTCGGCAACCTCTCCACGGACGCCGATCAGCCCGGGCTGAGCATGGGCCCCAGGGACTTCTCCCGCGGCGACCCCAGCTACTACCTGACCGCCGTCATCACAGAGACCGCCCCGAGCACGACCGATCCTGACGGCTGCGTGCTCACTGCCCGGGCGGTCGGCACGATCACCTGGGACGTGCCGGACACCCGCCCCGGGCTGCTCGCCGTCGACACCGGCGCCCGGTTCGGAGCTGGCGGCGCCACCGCTTCAGCCGATGGTGCCCCGCTCTCCTACCGTGCGGTCGCCGGCGACACGCTCAACGACATCGCCGAACGCTTCGGCATCACGGACGACGACCTCGGCTTCCTCAACCCGCTCACCAGCCGCCAGCTCCAGGCCGGCGACGAGCTGAACCTCCGGGTGGCGCTGCGCGGCGGCGCCTCGGTCCCGCCGCCCTCGGACTGAACGCCGCTCCAGGGACTGAACGGCCGCTGTCGCCCCCTATGGGGAACCCTTTGCGGGCGGTCTGCTCTGCCGTGTGGGCGGTTGGGACCATGACCGCTGCGGTGGCTACCTTCGGCGCAGGTCGCTCAGTGTTCGGTCGCCAAGTATCCAGCTCACCGCGATGAAGACCGTCAGAACGCCTGTACCCGCGGCCGCCAGAAGGGCGGCCTGGCCGACAAATCCTGTTGGCGTGCCGGTGTAGGCCACCAGTGATAACCCGGCAGCGGTACTGACTACGGCCGCGGCGAGCAGTCGGGCGTATCCGAGCGCCAGGGGCCGTTGACCGGCGGGGACGTGACCGCGGTTTCGGAGTGTTCGCCGTAGCGACAGGTGCGCGGTCAGCCAGCCGGCGAAGTTCGCGATGGAGATTCCTGCTGCGATTCCGAGCACGGTGAATTCAGGTGGAAGGAGGAGCGCTACTGCGGCGCCGGCGGCAGAGAATCCGGCGATGACGAGTTGAGTGGCGAAGGGGCCGCGGGCATCCTGCAACGCGAAGGATGTTCGGTTGAGCACGTAGGCCTGACTGAACCCGACAAGTCCAATCGCTAGAACCTGGAGCACGTGCCCAATGATCGGCTTGCCAAAGAGCACCTCGGTGATCAGCGGGCCCAGCGTCACGAAGGCTGCAGTGGCGGCGATCGCGACGTAAGCGACTGGTTTGGTGGCCAGGGTGGAGAGCACGTCAATCTCGGCGAGGTTATTTCGTGCGGCGGATCCGCTCATCCGTGTGTAGAGGGCTGTCGTCAGCGACACGGTGACGATCCCGTGGGGCAGGAGCATCAGCAGGTACGCCATCGAGAGGGAATTCAGGCTGGGGCCGTCGACTCCCAACTGGTTGAGGGTCTTTCCGGCGCTACTGGCGACGTTGGACGTGACCAGGTACGCAGCCTGGCCCGCGATGACGCCGAGAAGAGTCCAGCCCGCCAGCGTCGACATATGCCCGAGACCACCAAAGCCCCAGCGAAACCGGATCCGAAACCCGATTCTCCGCAGCGGGATCAGGAGCAGCAGAGCCTGGATAGCGATGGCCAAGGTGGCCGAGCCACTAAGCACGGCGATCATCAGGGGACTCCACGAGTCCACCGTGCCCAACCCGGTCGGCAGGAGGAAAAGGAAGACCAGGATTCCGCTGATCCCCAGCAGGTTGGAGACTGCGGGGGCCCACGCCGGGGCGCCGAACACACCGCGCGCGTTCAAGACCTGGGACAGGACGGCGAATGCGATCAGGAAGAAGATTTGCGGCAGGCACCAGTACGCCATCGACGTTGCGAGTCCTCGCCACGGCGACGACCAGGTCGTTGCGTAGATCCAGACAATTCCCGGAGCGCTCAGGGTGAGGATGACTGTGGCCGCGGCCCCGCCCACTAGAACGAGTGTGAGGAGCCGGTCCGTGTTTTCCTGGCCAGCCGGGCCGTCGTGTAAGTTCCGAACGATTTGCGGGACCAGCACCGCGCCCAGGACGCCGCCAGCGATCAGGGCGAAGAGGTAAGTGGGTGCTGAGTTCGCGATTTCAAACGTTTGCCCACCGACCGCCTCGCTCGTGCCGCCGATCGCGGCTACGAGCAGAATTGCCTTGAGGAAACCGAGCGCCCGGGAGACGAGCGTGGCCGCCATCATCGACCCAATCGAGCCGCGCGCACTCATCGGCCAAGCTCCGGGCTAGCCTCGCAAGGTCGGCAAGCCGGTATGAAATCCCCCATTCGCTAACATTCCCACAGCGGCCGAGGAACCAGCACCAACCCAGTCGTGAATCTGACGTCGCGGACCCCAACCCTCATCGGGACACTGTTTCGCAGAACTGCAAGAACCGCGTTGGGACCCGCGGTAAGGGGGAGCGGGCGGCGGGTCGAGCATGAAGCGAGCGCCTGGGCGACGCCTGACTGCTGAAGGAGTTGATGCGACGTCGGGCCAGCGGATTCTCACTGCGGCATTGTGGGCTCAGCATCCTTGAGGACAGTTCCGTCAGAGAGGGCAATGTCGTAGGTGAGGACGGGCTGAGCATCTCCCTGTGCACCGCCCCTTCCTGGCCACCACGCGATGTATCGTCCTTCATGGACAGTTGCCTGGACGGACAGACCATCGGCAGTTCTGATCGTCAAACCCGTGACGTCCTCGCCCACGTCCCCTGAGACAAAGGTCAGGGCGGGGGCATCTCCCTGCGCAAAGAGACTGGAACGGCCCCGGCTGAAGTAGGACGACATCGCGCCCTCAGAGAGCTGTCCACCGGCGACTATCGCGTCACTGTCAGAGGCTGATCCAGTCATTACATTGTCGGCATGAGGACTGCCGACCGGAAGGTGAGTGAGACACGTAGACGTCAGCCCGTTGGCGCTGGTGTATGCCAGGCCGACCCACTCTCCTCGCCGTTCGGCGAGGACGATTTCCGGGGAGGAAGCGGTGACTCCAGCGCTCAGGCACGCGGCGAACGCAACGGCTTGCTCGGCTGCGTCAATCGACGTAGGCGTAGGGGTCCAAGATGCGTACGCGGACTCGGAGTTACCAAGGCCCGGGATGACGGCAGCGGCAGCGGCGACGAGAACGATCGCCGCGGGAATGGCGACCCACCGAATGGCTGACGAGCGGCGCGTGACCTGGCTCGTGAGTACGTCGGGCTTGGGGTCTGTGGCGAGGATTTGCTGAAGTCTTGCAGCCGCCCGTCGACGTCCAGTCTCGTCGAGGGGTAGCTGCGGAGCGTGGTCGAGGGATCGCAGTGCGGTGATGATCTTGTCGTCGTTCATATCGTTCGCTCCGTTACTAAGTAGTCGGCGGTAGATGCCGGGAAAGTCGCGGTGTCCAACAGCTGGCGCAGTTTCGCGCGCGCTCGGTGGAGCCTGATTCGGTAGGCGGCTGAGGAAATTCCTAGGACGCGCCCCGCGAGCTGGGAAGATAGGTCCTCCCAAATGGCGAGGGAGAGGACTTCCTGCTCGTCGGCCCGCAACTGGTGCCACGCCGTGACCAGGTCTAAACGCAGGGCGAGACCGTCGTCTGGATCCGTCGTTGTTAGGGTTTCCGACGCGATCCGAACGCTCAGTGCGTTGCGACGGGCGTGCCCGCGCAAATCGCTCAGCAGACAGTTTCTCGCGATGCCAAACAGCCAGGCACGGGCAGCGTGGCACTCGACCGGCACGTCCTCCAGTCGGCGCCAGGCCACGAGGAAAGCCTCGTGAGCTACGTCTTCTGCCGAGTCCGGACCGGCTCGGCGCCGCACGAATCGCAGCACGTCGGCATACGTGCAGTCGTACAGTTCCCCAAATCGAGCTGCGCTACTTTCACCTGTTGGTTTCAATCCCATACCTATACATGTCTGGTTGAGCGCAGTTGTTACTGGTGGGGCCGGCAATCTTTCTGACTTCATCGGCAGGACAGCGGATGAGGTGACCCCAAGGTCGACTTGTGCACACCCCTCCCGTAGGCCGTCCGTAAGCGGGACGTCCATGGACGCAGATTCGGCGCCAACCCGCCGAAGTTTCAAAGTCTCGGGGAGTGGCGTTTGGGAAACCATAGGAGCGGACGGCTAAACGCCTTCATCGGCGTCCGCCGGGCGTCGAGATGATGCCTACTGCTGCTTTCGCGTGACATAGCTGTTAGCTGCGGCCCAAGACCCGAACAGGACGACGAATTGCACGAGCGCGATGTACTCCGCACCAAGGGCATCTGTGAATAGCGTGACGAGAACCGTGACGACCGTCAGCACGAGGGCGACAATCCCGACGATCCCAAATGCCTGCAGGGCAAGCGATCGATCTCGCTCATCGAGGTACTTCATCGAGTTGAGCCGGTCCACGTCCGACGCTTCGTCCGGCCGGCGAAAAATGCGAATGATGTTCCATGTTGCACTGCCTGCCACCGCCAGTATGACGATCAGAAAGACCACGTTTCCCGTCACCCAAATGAGTGCGGCGGCGGCAACCACTGTGGCAACCACGACGCCGATATTGAGAGCTAGCGCTCGGTCAGTCCTCGACATAGAAAATCTCCTCTACGGGCCGATTGAAATGGCGGGCAATGCGCACAGCAAGAGTCAGAGACGGGTCATACCGACTGGTCTCGATCGCGTTGATGGTTTGACGCGAAACCTTCAGGATGCTTGCGAGTGCAGCCTGCGAAAGCCCCGATTCGATTCGCAGTTCTTTGAGCGCACTTCTCATATGTCAAGCATACTTGTCATGCGCGGAAAATGACAAGTGGGCTTGTCACATAGATGCGCTTTGCATCCAAGCGACAGTTGGCCGCCCGCAAGAGGGACGTTTGCCGGCACTCGTTTTCCGCGAAACGGGGGAGCAGCAGCTGATCCTGTCCAGGATTCGCACGGGAACGCTCTTGGGGCACGCCTTTCCACCAGCCACTGCAGCACGTGCGCAGCACGCTCAGTATCGCGCTGCACATACGACGCAGGATTGGCATCTGGTCGCGATACCCAGATGCCACTCCTGCAATTGTTGCGTTGCTTGCTAGTTGCGACTACTTCGCACGAGGCGCACAATCATGATCGGCGTAGCGACTATCGCTACGAGAAAAAGCACGAAGGCGACAAGGCCCAACACGATTTCTGCATCCGTTGTGTAGCCGACAGTGCCGGTCGCGTCGGCTACCAGCCCACGCTGCGTCAGGGTGCTAACTAGGGCGCTGCCCATTACGACGCCCGTTACGCCCAACGCCGCCGCGATAGCTAGCCCAATGATCGAACTGGTGCGTCCGGTACCTTTGGGCATGCTGTCCGACGAGCGGGAGACGACGAGCGAACCCTCAGCACGCCTCGCTCGAGCTACCAAAAGAATGCCGAAGAAGACTATCGCCAGGATTCCTGCCGGTACCAAGATTGGCCCGGCGACGAACGCTCCAGCGAGGATGCCGACGGCAGCCACGGCCAGACCGACGAGCGACACCGTGCGCAAGCTGCCTCCAGAGGTAGAGCCGTGTTCCTGAGTGATCTTGGGTATAAACGTTGCTCCTTGTTCAACTTATGCGGGGTTGCAGAGTCCTCGCGCCGTCGCCGAGTAACCAACGGCTATCGGACATCACCCTCGGTCATCCGACGAAACCCAGAGTCGTGGGCATCATCGGTCCTGGCTAGTCCCTCGGAAGGTGTTCGGGTAGTTGTCGAGCCAGGACCAGTGACCGACGGGCCAGGTGATCACGAACGCCCGCCCGACGACATTGGCAATGGGCACGAAACCCTTGCTGGGCGTGGTGGTGTGGAGCCTGCTATCTGCCGAGTTATCGCGGTTGTCGCCCTCGACCCATAGAGAATCTGCGGGGACTGTCACGGTGAAGTACTTCTCAGGAGAACGCGTCGTCCCGGAAGATGCTTTGAGGTAGGGCTCGCTGAGAGGCGCATCGTTGACGGTGATGTGGCCTGTGGTGTCGCAGCAGGCGACTTTGTCGCCGGGTAGGCCGATGACGCGTTTGATGAGATGGTCGTTCGTTTCTTGTGCGCTCAGGCCCACTTCGGCGAAAAACCATCGGATGCCATCGGCTACAGGATTGCCCGCCTCGACTGTGCCCTGTTCGGTTGCACTTAGCCATCCGCCGGGGTCCGTAAACACGATCACATCGCCACGAGCGATGGTGATGAGGTCGGGGACGAGTTCGTTGACCATGATCCGGTCATTGACTTGCAGGGTGTTTTCCATCGATCCCGAAGGGATATAGAAAGAGCGTATGAGGAATGTTTTGATCAGGAACGATATGAGCAGGGCAACAAAAAATATGACGAGAAGGTCGCGGAAGAAGCGCACGATTCCGCGCTTGCGGTTGCGGTCACCCTGGGTACCCTTGTCCCGCCTCAGGCGCATAAGAACGTCGTGATCAGTCAACTTTCCCCCTGCGCTGATGCTACTGGGTTCAGCGTCACCCCTCCGCAGTCCCGAACTCTTTTGCGGAACCCTCACCGAAACTGTTTGAGGGCTTCGCTGTAGCGTCGGGGGTCACCGCGGGTTTCATCTGTCACGAGCAGTGCGTGGCGTCCAATTACTCGCGTGTATGAGCCTTGGCACGGGATGCTCACGATCTTGCTCAGCCCGGCGCGCCATGCGGGGATGAGGGCAGTGAGTGACACGCGCTCCGGTTCTTCGTTCAGGGGGAGGTGGAAACGTTCTGACTGGGCTGCGACCCTCGTCTGATTCCAGACTTCGTACTGGTCCGTGAAGGCTTCGTCCCCGAAATCGTCGCGCCATGATGGCCCTATGAGCGACTTCAGGAGTTCGGCGCGCTCCATCGACCCGTCGCCGGTTCCCCTGAGCTGGTCGAAGATGTTTTCATCGTGAAGTATCCCGGCATGGTGCACGCACGCCTCCCAGATGGAGGACCATGCGTTCTGCCAGGTCTGGGTTCTGTCTGACAATTCCGTTCAAGCATGTGTACTGACGGATTCGTCGGAGAGCAGAGGGGGGAGATCGGTCTCAGCTGGCTGCAGATTCCAGGCCTCCCGGATCCAGAGCAGGTCGACAAGAGCGTGCGGATTGTCCTCGACGGTAATCAACATGTCGTGCGGCCAGGGGTTCCCTGGGATCGGAACAGATGAACGCATCGCACCCTCCATCGAGCATCAGCTGCCGACAGTCTCCCACCGCGCAATGCTCGATGGAGGGAGCGCTCAACGAACGATTCGGTCTCGGGGGTCCAGCTTGCCGGACAACGTGGCGTGCTGCCTCTACTCTTGCGGCATGTCGACAGAGCCGCTCGAAGCGAAGCCTTGCCCTCGGTTCATGCGGCGCCATTTCACCCGACGCAGCCTGCACCTCCTCTGGACGTTGCCCCTCGCTTTCGCGCCCGGATACGTGGCGGTTTCACTGGCGCGATTTGAACGATGCGGGATCGACCGGTGTCTTGGCGACCCTGGAGGATTGGCTTCACCAAGCGCGTCAAATGGTGTTAAAGCCGCAATCATCGCCGCAACATTCATACTCGCGGCCCTGGCGCTCACTCCTTGGCTTCGTCCGATCTGGCTTCGGCTCAGTATCGGCCTTCTGCTCTCGACGTTCGTGGCGGTCTTCTGGATCTGGGGAATTCTGTACACAAGATGACTCAATCTCGTGAGAAATGGACGTGGCTGTATCTGCGCCTTCTGGCTAGGGATGTCTGTCGGATCCATTCGGAGTCGTTGGCTTGTAACGCCTGTTTTCAGCGAGTGCCGACCGTCCGCGGTCGGCGCCCGGAGGACAACCCGGCAGCATTCCGTGTTCCGCTGACCAACCTTGTGCGGGCAGTCTGCTCTGCCGTTTGGCGGTTGGGACCATGGTCGCTTCGTCGGCCACCTTCGGCGCACCATCGGCAGCAAGGCCGGCCGCACCGCCATGCCCACCGTCAGAAACCTCAAATCAATCGGCGAGGACCTGGATCAGCCAGGCTGACCGGTGGATCGAGGCTTAGCTGAGGGATTCCTCGGGAGCGAAGGCCAGCGCAGTGCGAAGTCGCCCTTTCGCGGACGCGTACCGTGACCGTGCTGTTGACGCAGTGATACCGGTGATCTGGGCCGCTTCGACGAGGCTGAATCCTTCCCAGTGGACCAGTTCAATGAGCTCGCGAAGGTCCGCCGGTAGTTTCCCGACCGCAGCACGCACCGCCGTGGCGTCGGATAGGTCCGTTCCTGTTTGTGATTGTTCGAGTTCCCATCGCAGGCGATCGGTGGCAGCCAACCGCCGCCGCGCCGTCCGGCGAGCGTTGAGGAGCACGTTGCGGGCGATCGTGAACAGCCACATGCGACCGCCGATCTCGTCGGACGGGGCCTTACCGGCCTTCTTCCACGCGATGATGAAGGTCTCGCTCAAGACATCAGCTGCATCTGCGCGCGGATCGATTCGCCGTTCCAGGTAGGCAAGGAGGTCGGAAGCGTTCGCGCGGATGAGAGTCTCCAAATGGTTCTCACGGTCTGCCCGCGTCACCGAGAGACCTCATCACAGGTTCCGGCGCCCTCGAGGGAGAAGTGGCCGACGTCGAGGCCCCTGGCCTTCAGCCCGTCCGTCATCAGCGTGTAGGCGGTATCGATCAGCATGTCGGTTTCCGGATCCGGGAGTGCCGGCTGAAGGGTCGCCTCTGGGTGTGCCGCGTTGTATTCAGCTATTTCCTCAGCCTTGGCGGAGGCTGCCGCCGCTGAGTACTTGTAATCGTTTCGGATGGCGTCCGGGATCTTCAACGTGTTGAAGTCGATGCCGAGGAAGATATCTTTGGCAGCCAGGAACGACGCGTCATCGTTCGGGACGCCCTCCGGGCGCACGATCATTCCAGCGGCGCAATAGTCGCCGTTGGCATTCACGTGTTGGATGCTCTGGTCCGGGGCGAACCCCAACCATTCGAGCAGGGGCTGAGACGCGAGGGCGGCTGACGTGCCGCCCACCAACATGACAGACAGCGTCGCCCCAGCAACGAACAGTCGCTTGCGCTGGCGATGTACCGGCCGGCTCTCCGTGACGACCTGATCGATGGCGATACCAAGCCGATCGTCTCGCGGTGCGACCGAGGGTGCTGAGTTCGCCAACCGGCCGAACAGTTCTTCTTCATCCATGTGCGTCTCCCCGTCAGTGATGCTCTCACTACACACATGTCCGCGGGGGAACGAAACGTCCGAATCGGCGGAACTCGATTGAATTCCTAAAGTCCAGGCGCGGCCCTGCACGCCCAGATCCGGAGCCCGCAAGCGGGAGCTCGATTCGATCCTCGTCGAGGCGAAACAGGACTTTGGCCACCGAGCAATGAGGATGGTGGACTGGTGGGATGGCAGGCTGACAACGCGTGACCCAAAAAGAGGAGCCGTACTTCGTGGATCTTGAGAGCAACCCGGAACGAGCATTCCAACTGTGCGCTGACGGGCAGGCGCGCTTGCTGCGTCGCGTGGCGCAACTGTCGGACAAGGATGTCCGAGCACCGAGTCTTCTAGCCGGCTGGACCGTCGGACATGTCCTGACACATCTTGCTCGCAACGCCGACGCTCATGCGCGTCGCCTCTCGGGAGCGCTTCGCGGACATGATGCTCCGAAGTACGCAAACGGCCAAGAACAGCGCCGACGCGAGATTGATAACGGAGCTGGCAGGCAAGCCGAGGAAATCATCGCTGACCTTCGGTCCAGCATGTCGAATCTTGAGGAGGTCTTCGCCCAGTGCGCGGCTGCTGGGTGGCCCAATGGCCACTTTCTCGGAGGAGGTGATTACGGCGTAGTTGCCTGCCCGGCGCACCGGCTCCGTGAAGTGGAGATGCACCATGTCGATCTCGGTCTTGGCTACACCAGTTTGGATTGGCCGGACGAGTACGTTGCGTGGGATCTGCCGTTGTTGCTTGCCAGCGCCGCCGACCGGCTCGGCACTTCCCGGGAGCAGCGATTATTCATGGCCTGGCTAGCTGGCCGAGGTCCGTTGGACGTGGAGACTAAATTGACGCCCTGGTAGCTAGGACCCCCGAGTAGGCGGTCGACGGATCCGTCGTTTCTCCTCCTGCTGCTACCACGCACCTAGACCTGAAAGGCGTCCCGTAAGACGGACCCTCATGGGCACAGAGCCAAGCCCGTGTTGGCGTGAATGAGCAGTGCATGCGAGTGCAGAATTTGTGCAGCCGAGGACGGAAATCGACAACCATCACCCCGACT
>NZ_SOGQ01000004.1 GCF_004403465.1 Cryobacterium sinapicolor
CACGAGCACGGGCGCGGCGGCGACCACGAGCACGGGCGCGGGCGCGGGCGCGGGCGCGGGCGCGGGCGCGGGCGCGACTAGTTCGCGGTGTCGAGCCAGCGGCGCACGACGTCACGGATCTGGTCGCGCTTCGCCAGAATGTCAGCCAGGTCGGCGACGCTGAGACTGGCCCGGATATTCGAGTGCCAGGTCAGCAGTGCGGAGGGATCGCCGTCGAACGTGGGCGCGGCGGCCTTGTCCTCCGGCGTCCCGGTGCCGAGGTGCAGGATCAGGCGCACGCCCCTCCCGTGCGCGTTCACGGTCACCCGGTCGGTGCCGTTCCAGACGTAGCTCGGCGAGTTCCACTTGATGTGCTCCGTGAGCCCGGAATGCGCGCCGAGCACGATCTGTCGCAGCGCCTCGATTTCCTCGCGGCGACCGGGCGGCTGGGCGGCAAGGAACTCCTCAACCGAGCGGTAGGTGGCAGCCATGGCAGAACCCTAGCGCTCCCCGCGGCTACGTGCCGCGGATGCGCCGGGAGAGCTGCGCGGCGGTGCTCCCGAGCTGCGCGGCGAGCGCCGGCCATTCCGCTTCGGGGATGCGCTCGCGAGGGAAGGTGACAGCCACGCCCGCGGCCGGCCAGCCCGCATGGTCGCGCACGGCCACGGCGACGGATGCCATCCCCTCGGTGATCTCGCCGTCTTCCAGGGCATACCCGTCACGGCGCACCTGCTCGAGCAGGATGCGCAGCTCCGCCGTGGCACGCGGTCCCCGATCGTGTCGCGTGGCGAAGGCGGCAGCGTTGGGGTACAGCGCCCGCAGCTGGGCTGCCGGGAGCGCCGCGAGAAGTGCGCGCCCGCTCGCGGTGAGGTGGCTCGGGAGGCGCACGCCGACATCCGTCACCAGCGACGGGCGCCGGGGCGCGCGCTCCTCGACGAGGTAGATCACGTCACGCCCGTGCAGCACGACGAGGTGGGCGCTCTCGCCGATCCGGTCGACCAGCGCGGCGATGAGCGGGCGGCCGAGGCGCGAGAGGGGCTGCTGCCGGGAGAAGCCCGAGCTCAGCTCGAAGGCCGCCAGGCCGAGGCCGTAGCGCTGCTCCTCGGGCAGGTGCACCACGAAACCCTGGTCGGCGAGCACGGCCAGCAGGTCATAGACGGTCGAGCGGGGCAGGCCGAGGGCCGTGGCGATCTGGGAGGCCGGCACGGGTCCGCGCTGTGTGGCCAGATGCGAGAGGATGCGCAGCGTGCCGTGCGCCGCCGGGACCTTCGACGGGGTCATGCGCCTCTCCTCTCCGTGAACAGCGGACGGCACCAGCCAACTCTCCGGTATCCCGGACAGCTCCCAGCCTAAACCCGTCGTGCGGCCCACCCGGCTGGTGTCGAATCGGAGTATGAACCTTGCCAGCACATCCGTCACCGTGGGCACCGGCCCGCTCGAGTTCGCCGACATCACCGCGGTGGCCCGGCACGACGCCCCCGTCGTGCTGGCCGCGGAGGCCCTCGACGGCGTCGCCGCTACCCGGCGCATCATCGCGGCGCTCGCGCAGGACGTGCACCCGCACTACGGCATCTCGACCGGTTTCGGGGCGCTCGCGACGACGTTCATCGAGAGCGACCGCCGGGCCCAGCTGCAGGCGAGCCTGGTGCGCTCGCACGCCGCGGGCAGCGGCCCCGAGGTGGAGCGGGAGGTCGTGCGCGCGCTGATGCTGCTGCGCCTGTCGACCCTGATGACCGGGCGCACCGGGGTGCGGTCCGTCGTAGCCGAAACCTATGCGGCACTGCTCAATGCCGGGATCACCCCTGTCGTGCACGAATACGGCTCGCTCGGCTGCTCGGGTGACCTCGCGCCGCTCGCGCACTGCGCGCTCGCGGTGATGGGCGAAGGCCGGGTGCGGGATGCGGCCGGCACCCTGATGGGCGGCGGTGAGGCCCTGGCCGCGGCCGGCATCACCCCGGTCGTGCTCGCCGAGAAGGAGGGGCTCGCCCTGATCAACGGCACCGACGGCATGCTCGGCATGCTCGTGCTCGCCCTCGCCGACCTGGCACGACTCCTGACGACCGCCGACATCGCCGCGGCCATGAGCGTCGAGGCTCTCCTCGGCACGGATGCCGCCTTCGCCGGCGACCTGCAGGCCCTCCGCCCCCAGCTCGGTCAGGCGGCGAGCGCGGCCAATCTGCGCGCGCTGCTGGCCGGTTCGCCGCTGCTCGCCAGCCACGCCGGCCCGGACGACCCCACCGTGCAGGACGCCTACTCCCTCCGCTGCGCCCCGCAGGTGCACGGCGCCGCCCGGGACACGATGGACCACGCCGCCCTGGTCGCCGGCCGTGAGCTGGCCAGCGCGGTGGACAACCCCGTGGTGACCCTGGACGGCCGGGTGCTCTCCAACGGCAACTTCCACGGCGCCCCGGTGGGCTACGTGCTCGACTTCCTCGCCATCATCGCGGCGGATGTCGCGAGCATGAGCGAGCGGCGCACCGACCGGCACCTCGACGCCGCCCGGAGCAAGGGGCTGCCGCCGTTCCTGGCCCACGAGGTCGGCGTCGACTCGGGGCTGATGATCGCGCAGTACACCGCTGCCGGGATCGTGTCGGTTTTGAAGCGGCTGGCGGTGCCGGCATCCGTCGACTCGATCCCGTCGTCGGCCATGCAGGAGGACCACGTGTCGATGGGCTGGGCAGCCGCCCGCAAGCTGCGCCACTCGATCGACGGCTTGGGCCGGGTGCTCGCGATCGAGGTGATGACGGCGTCACGCTCGCTCGACCTGCGCGCGCCGCTCGTTCCCGGCCCGGCCACCGGCGCGGTGCGGGACCTCGTGCGCACGGTGGCCGACGGCCCCGGCCACGACCGGTTCCTCTCCCCCGAGATCGAAGCGATCGTCGAACTTGTGGCGTCGGGCGCGGTGCGGGATGCCGCGGCGGGCGTCGTCGGACCGCTCGCCTGAGGCCCCGCAGGCAGCGCAGGGCGGTACGGGATCCGGGCCGCGTCAATCGCTTGTCGGCCCCTCGGGCCCATGTCATGATGTCACCCGCTAACCCGTTGCAACCGCCCCGGAATTGCTCGTCGATGCCCGTAGTCGATGCCCTGAAACAGTGCAGTGCGGAGGCTCATGAACCTCACCTCGAGAGACCGTCGACGCCCCACCCTGCCCACGTTCGCGGGGCGCCGACTCACCGTGCCACTCACCGCCGCCATCATCGTCTCTCTCACGGTTCTCGGTGCACCCACACCGTCCCGCGCGGACGACAGTCCCGTGGCCGCGGCAGCCGGGCGGGCGGTCGCAACCCCCGACGTCCAAGAACCCTGTGCCGCACCCTTCCCGACGGATGCCCCGCCGGCCGCGGAACCAGCCGCTCCCGCGATGCCCGCCCTGCCCTCGCAGGCGGCTGACGCGACTGTCCCGGCAACCCCGGCCGACCCGGCTGCCGCGGACGACCCGGCTACAGCGCCCTGCCCCACGGATGCGCCGGCTCCCACACCGGTACTGGCTCCCTCGCCCGCCCCCGAGCCCACGAACACTCCCGCGCCGACGAACACGCCCACGCCCGACCCGACTCCGGTCCCCCCTTCCCAGCCGACCGGCGAGCCGACCCCGCCAACGACGCCCACCACACCCACCACACCACCGTTGAGCGGCGGAGGGCCGTCCGCGCCCACGGATCCGGAATCCGCCGCCTCGCCGCCGGCGCCTGCACAGGCTCCGCCACCCGCACCGGAACCGGCACCGGAACCGGAACCGGCACCGGAACCGGCAGATCCGACCACGGGCACTGGATCAGCCTCGGCCGGGCAAGCCGCGGCAGCAGCGGTCGCAACCGCCGCCGCCCAGTCCGCCGCGGCCGCACGGGGCGCCGAGCGCATCCGCAGCGCCGAGCGGGCCGTCGCCGCGCGGGCATCCGCCCAGCACTCCGCCGCCTACTCCGCTGCCCTGGCTCGGACCGGCCGGGCACAAGCTGCCTACGACAAGGCCCGGCTGGCCTACGCCGGCGCCAAGGCCGACTACGACGCCACCGTCATGCAGGCCGACCGGGTGCGCGACCTCGGCACCGCCGCCACCGCCACGGCCCAGGCATCCCGCCGGACTCTGGCCACCCTCGTTCGCGCCACCCTGCAGCAGTCCGGGCCGGAGGCCGTCGACGTGTTGCTCGCGAGCAACAGCACGGGCACCGACCTCCTCGCCCGGCTCGCCACGCTCGAGGCCCTGGAGAAGCTGACGAACAGCCTCGACGAGATGAAGGGCCGCGTCGACGCGGACACGAAGCGCGAGAAAACACTGCAGGACCAGGACACCGCGCTGCGAGCCGTGATCGAGGCAATCCCACTCAGCGACACCCGCCTGACCATGGAAGACGCCCAGCGGGAGCTGGATGCCGCCGCCGCCGAGGTGGCCGAGCTCGCAGCGAGCACGCCAGTCGCCCTCACCCTGACGCCACTGCCCGACCCGGCGCCCGCGGCCGGCGCCGACGATTTCGGCGGTCGGCTCCGCGGCCAGCTCAGCAGCGAGGGCTGGGCCGCGCCCTCGGTCGGGTCCCTGACGGATGCCTTCGGTCCCCGGCCCGATAAACCACTGCCCGAGGTCGACGACTTCCACAGCGGCACCGACATCGGTGCGGCGTGCGGGGCGGCCGTCTACGCGGCGAGCGCGGGGGTCGTGGCCACGGCAGCACCTCTGGGCACCTACGGCAACTGGATCCTGATCGACCACGGCAACGGCATCGCCACCGGCTACGCGCACCTGGCCGAGGGCCAGACCCTCGTCAGCCCGGGCGAGGCGGTCATCGCCGGGCAGGTGATCGCGAGCATCGGCAGCACCGGATCCGCCACCGGCTGCCACCTGCACTTCGAGGTGCGAAGGGATGGCACCGCCGTCGACGCGCAGCCGTTCCTGGTGCAGCGCGGCGTGCGGTTCGGCTGAGTCCCCGTGACGGATGCCGCGGCATCCGTCGGCATGCCGCGGCCGGTCAGCCGGCCGTGATGACGAGCGCCACCGATTCGCTCGTCGACCGGCGCAGGCGCTGGGACGCACGGATGGCCCGGTACTTCAGGCCGTACTTCGTCAGCAGCGCCGCGTCCAGGACGGCGAGCGTCTCGGTATCGCTTCGCACCAACGCCTGGGCCGTGACGGTCCCGGCTCCCGCCCGGACGGCGCCGCGCGCGTTGCAGGGGGTCAGCTCGATCCGCGCGGTGTGCCCGAGCCGCTTGACCTTGCCGCTCGTGCCGCCCGTCGTGACGAGCAGCCGGCCGTCGCCCGGCACGATCCAGACCGGGGTCCTCACCGGGTCGCCGGTCTTGCGGAACGTGGTCAGGAGCACGAACTCCTCGGACCCGAGGGCCAGCAGCGCAGTTGTCATCCCTGATTATCCCGTGCGCACCCCGGCCCCTGCCCCGAACCGACGGTGAACGATGCGGATGGAATTTCTTGGCCCCTTCTTGCCATTAGATGGCAGTTGCGTTTTACTAGGTGACACAACTACCCGCACCAGCACCCGGAGAGCACCCATGGCCGAATCGTCCACCCGCACCGTGGAACGCGCCCTCGACCTGCTCGCGGTGATCTGCGACTCCGACGGGCTCACCCTCTCGGAGAGCTCCCGCGCCGTCGACCTCGCGCCGAGCACCGCCCTGCGCCTGCTGCGCACGCTCGAGACCCGCGGCTTCGTGCGGAAGACCGATGACGGCGCCTACCGGCCGGGCGGCCGCATCATCCAGCTCGGCGCCCAGTCGCTCAGCAGCGAGTCACTGGTCACCCTCTCCCGCCCGGCGATGGAGCGGCTCGTCGCCGAGACCGGTGAATCTGTCTACCTCAGCGTCGAGGGCCACGACGCCACCGGGCTCTACCTCGCCATCGTCGAAGGCACCCACTCCGTGCGCCACGCAAGCTGGGTCGGCCGCACCGTGCCGCTCGAAGGCTCCGCGGCCGGGCAGGTGCTCACCGGCCGCACCCCCGAGGCCGGCTACGTGGTCGTCGAACGTGGCGTCGAGACGGATCTCACGGCCCTGGCCGCGCCGATCCGTTCGGAAGCGAGAACGGTCGCCGCCCTGAGCCTGGTCATCCCGAGCTACCGGGTGGCGCCCGCGGACATCCGTCGCTACGGCCCGCTGCTGGCGCAGGCCGCCGGGCTGGTCTCGGCCGGGCTCGGCCGTACCGTTACCACCCTCCCCACGATTTGACCGACCCCGACTCACCCGAACGCCCAGAACGCCCCGAACCTCAAGGAGACAGTGATGTCCGAATCCCGCCCCGTGCGCGCCGCCCGCGGCAGCACGTTGACCGCGAAGAGCTGGCAGACCGAGGGCCCGCTGCGGATGCTGATGAACAACCTCGACCCCGAGGTGGCCGAACACCCGGAGAACCTCGTGGTCTACGGCGGCACAGGCAAGGCCGCCCGCAGTTGGGAGGCCTACGACGCGATCGTGCGCACGCTCACCACCCTGGAGAAGGACGAAACGCTGCTGGTGCAGTCCGGCAAGCCGGTCGGCGTGTTCCGCACGCACGAGTGGGCGCCGCGGGTGCTGATCGCCAACTCCAATCTGGTCGGCGACTGGGCCACCTGGCCGGAGTTCCGTCGTTTGGAGGCCCTCGGCTTGACGATGTACGGCCAGATGACGGCCGGTTCGTGGATCTACATCGGCACCCAGGGCATCCTGCAGGGCACCTATGAGACCTTCGCCGCCGTGGCCGCGAAAAGGTTCGGCGGCACCCTGGCCGGCACCCTCACGCTCACGGGCGGGGCCGGCGGGATGGGCGGCGCGCAACCGCTGGCCGTGACCATGAACGACGGCGCCGTGCTGATCGTCGACGTGGACGAGTCCCGGCTCCGACGCCGGGTCGAGCACGGCTACCTCGACGAACTGGCACCCGACCTCGACGATGCCGTCGCCCGGGTGCTCGCAGCGAAGAGCGAGAAGCGTGCCCTCTCGGTGGGCGTGGTCGGCAACGCGGCGACCGTGTTCGCCGAGCTGCTGGAGCGCAAGGTTCCGATCGACATCGTCACCGACCAGACCAGCGCGCACGACCCGCTGGCCTACCTGCCGGAGGGCGTCACCGTGGCGGAGTGGCACGACTACGCGGCCGCGAACCCGGCGGAGTTCACCGAGCGCGCCCGGGCAGCCATGGCGAAGCAGGTCACCGCGATGGTGGGCTTCCAGGATGTCGGCGCCGAGGTCTTCGACTACGGCAACTCGATCCGGGCGGAAGCGGAGCTGGGCGGCTGCACGCGGGCGTTCGACTTCCCCGGGTTCGTGCCCGCGTACATCCGCCCGCTGTTCGCCGAGGGCAAGGGGCCGTTCCGCTGGGTGGCGCTCTCGGGCGACCCGGCCGACATCGCGGCCACCGACAAGGCCATCGTCGAACTGTTCCCCGCCGACGACCACCTGCGCCGCTGGATCACGAAGGCACAGGACACGGTGCACTTCGAGGGTCTGCCGGCCCGGATCTGCTGGCTCGGCTACCAGGAACGGCACCTGGCCGGGCTGAAATTCAACGAGATGGTGGCGTCGGGCGAGCTGAGCGCCCCGATCGTGATCGGCCGCGACCACCTCGACTCCGGCTCGGTCGCCTCGCCGTACCGGGAGACGGAGGCGATGTTGGACGGGTCGGATGCGATCGCCGACTGGCCGCTGCTGAACGCGCTCCTGAACACGGCGTCGGGCGCCACCTGGGTGTCGATCCACCACGGCGGCGGCGTCGGGATCGGCCGCAGCATCCACGCCGGCCAGGTGATCGTGGCCGACGGCACCCCGCTGGCCGCCGAGAAGATCGCCCGGGTGCTGACCAACGACCCCGGCACCGGCGTGATGCGGCACGTCGACGCGGGGTATGAGCGCGCCGAAGAGGTGGCGCGGGAGCGCGGCCTGCGGGTGCCGATGTGGGAAACCGAGTGAGCAGGGGCACCTGCGGCGGGGCGTGCGCATGAGCGAGCTCGCCCACGGCACGCTCGCCGGACTCGCCGAGATCGACGACACCGGCCGGGACGCCCGCCGCGGCGGCTACTCCCGGCACCTCTGGCAGAACGCCGATCTCGAGTTGCGGGCCTGGTTCGCCGAGCGCGCCGGGCGCCTCGGGCTCGGCGTGGAGACCGACCGCAACGGCAACCTCTGGGCCTGGTGGGGAGAGCCGGGACCGGATGCCGTGGTCACGGGCAGCCACCTGGATTCCGTTCCCGGCGGCGGCGCCTACGACGGCCCCCTCGGTGTGGTCAGTGCGCTCGAGGCCGTGGCGCGGCTGCAGGCATCCGGTTTCACGCCGTCACGCCCCTGCGCGGTGCTCGTCTTCGCCGAGGAGGAGGGTTCCCGGTTCGGGATCGCCTGCCTGGGCTCGCGGCTGCTGACCGGAGGCATCGACGCCGATCGGGCCCGCGCGCTCGTCGACGCCGACGGCATCACCCTGGCGGACTCCGCCCGCCGCGCCGGGCTGGAACCCGCGCACCTTGGCGCCGACCCGAACGCTCTGGCCCGAATCGGCCTCTTCATCGAACTTCACGTGGAGCAGGGCCGCGGCCTGGTCGACCTGGGCCGGCCGGTGGCGGTGGCGTCGTCGATCCTGGCGCATGGACGCTGGCGCCTCACCGTGACCGGCCAGGGCAACCACGCCGGCGCCACCCCGATGCCGGGCCGCCGCGACCCGCTCGTCGCCGCCGCGCGCGCGATCGTGGCCGTGCAGGATGCCGCCCTGAACCACCCCGGCTCGCGCGCCACGGTCGGCCGCCTGGAGGTGGTGCCCGGCGGAACCAACGTGATCGCGTCATCCGTGCACGCCTGGCTCGACGCCCGCGCGCCCAGCGACTCCGAGACCCGCGCCCTGGTCGCCGGGATCGAGGAGGCCGCGATCGCGGCCGTGGCGGTGAATGGATGTTCCGTGGCCGTCACCGAGGAATCGTGGACCGGCACCGTCACGTTCGACCCTGATCTCGTCGGGCGGTTCCGGGCGGTGCTCGGCGGCTCTCGTGTGCCGGCCCTGCCGACCGGCGCCGGTCACGACGCCGGCGTGCTCGCGGCGAGTGTGCCGAGCGCCATGCTCTTCGTGCGCAACCCCACCGGGGTCTCGCATTCCCCGGAGGAATTCGCCGAGGTGGCGGATTGCGTGGCGGGGATCGACGCCCTGGAGACCCTGCTGCGGAGCCTGCTGTGAGCGGGGGCGGGATCCGGTCTCGACAGGCTCGACCACCGGTTGTTACTCCAGCGGTTGTTACTCCGACGGCCGCTCCCGGGCCAGGGTCGGCGGATTGCCCCGCGTCCGCGTTCTGGTGCGCGCTGGCGCTGGTCGAGGGGGTTGCCCTGCCCGAAGTGCGGCTCGAGGTCGGCGGCGACGGGCGCATCCAGACGGTCACCCCCCACTGCCGGCCGCGGCCCGGCGACGTGCGGCTCGGCACCGTGCTGCCGGGGCTGGCCAACGCGCACTCGCACGTGTTCCACCGGGCGCTGCGGGGCCGCACCCACGATGCCGGCGGCGACTTCTGGCAATGGCGGGAGGCCATGTACCGGGTGGCCGGCCGCCTCGACCCCGAGCACTACTTCCTGCTGGCGCGGGCGGTTTTCGCCGAGATGCTGGTCGCCGGCTTCACCGCGGTCGGCGAGTTCCATTATCTGCACCACCGGCCGGGCGGCGCGAAATACCCCACCGAGCACGCCATGGAACTGGCGCTGGCAGCCGCGGCGCAGGAGGTGGGCATCCGTCTGGTGCTGCTTGACACGCTCTATCTGGACGGCGGGGTCGGCGCGCCCCTCGCCCCTGCCCAGCGCGCCTTCGGCGACGGGTCGGCGGCAGCCTGGCTGGCGCGGTGGCACGCGCTGCGCGCGGCGCTCGGTGGTACTGCCGTGGCCGGCCTCGTAGACGGCGATGCGCCCGGCGGAGGCCCGGATGCCCGCAGCGCTGCCGGCGCGGATGCCCGGGTGACCCTGGGTGCCGCGATCCATTCCGTGCGGGCGGTGACACCGACCGCGATGCGGGAGGTTCTCGAGGGGCTGCCCGGAACGGTTCCGCTGCACATCCACCTGTCGGAGCAGCCGCAGGAGAACACGGACTGCCGGGCCGCCTACGGCCGGACCCCGACCGAGGTGCTGGCCTGGCTCGGGGCGCTCACGCCGCGCCTGAGCGTCGTGCACGCCACGCACCTCACCAGTGAGGATGTGGCGCTGATCGGGACATCCGGAGCCACGGTCGTGATCTGCCCGACCACGGAGGCCGATCTCGGCGACGGGATCGGGCCGGCCCTGCGGTTGCATCGGGCCGGCGCGCGGATCGCCCTCGGCTCGGACCAGCACGCCGTCATCGACCCGCTGCTCGAGATGCGCGGCCTGGAGGCCGGCGAGCGCCTGACATCGGGCCGGCGCGGCCGCTTCACGCCCGCCGAACTGCTCGCGGCGGCCTCGGACAACGGCTACGCCGCGCTCGGGCTCGACCGGCAGCGCCTGGCGCCCGGTGACCTGTGCGACCTGGTGGAGGTGGCAGGCGACAGCATCCGCACGGCCGGATCGCTGCCGGAGCAGCTGCCGCTGACCGCGACGTCCGCGGATGTGCGCCGGGTGATCGTGGGCGGTCGGGTCGTGGCCGACTCCGGGGTGCTGGTGCCGGGCGGCTCGGGCGCGGAGGGTGGCTCGGGCGCGGAGGGCAGCTCGGGCGCGGAGGGCGGCTCGGGCGCGGAGGGCGAGCCTCTGCCGGGCGAGCTGCGACCCGAGATCCTGCTGCGCGACGCCCTCGCCGCGCTCCACGACACCGCTGCCCCCGCGTCAGGAGAACGACCGTGACCCCCGAACCGACCGAGCTGATCACCGGCATCCGCGAGCTGACCACCCAGACCGATGGCGCCCCGCGCCTCACCGACGCCGCCCTTGTGATCGCGGAAGGTCGCATCGCGTGGATCGGCCCGGCGTCGAAGGCACCGGCGGCCGATCTCCGCACGGATGTCGGCGGCCGGGCCGCTCTGCCCGGTTGGGTCGACAGCCACACGCACCTGGTATTCGCGGGCGACCGAGCCGCGGAGTTTGAGGCCCGGATGAGCGGGCAACCCTACGCGGCGGGCGGAATCCTCACCACCGTTGCCGCCACCCGCGCCGCGACCGAGGCGCAGCTCCTGGCCTCGGCGAGCCGGCTGCGACGGGAGGCGCAGGCGCAGGGCACCACCTTCCTCGAGTGCAAGACGGGCTATGGCCTCGACGTGGCGAGCGAGGCGCGGTCGGCTCGGGTGGCGGCATCCGTCGCCGATATCGTCACATTCCTTGGCGCGCATGTAGTGCCGCCGGGCATCGACCGGCGCGGATACCTGGACCTGGTCACCGGTCCGATGCTCGCCGCCGTGGCGCCGCACGCCCAGTTCGTCGACGCGTTCTGCGAGGTGGGCGCGTTCGACCTGGAGGAGAGCCGGGAGGTGCTCGAGGCCGGCCGCGCCGCCGGGCTCGGCCTACGACTGCACGGCAACCAGCTCGGATTCAGCGGCGGGGTGCGGCTCGCGGTGGAGCTCGGCGCGGCAAGCGTCGACCACTGCAATCACCTGGAGCCGGCGGACATCGACGCCCTCGCCGGCTCGACCACCGTGGCGACCCTGCTGCCGGCCTGCGACCTGTCCACGCGCCAGCCGTTCCCGCCGGCCCGGCGGCTGCTCGACACGGGCGTGAGCATCGCCCTGGCCACCAACTGCAATCCGGGCAGCTCGTATACAACGTCGATGGCTTTCTGCGTGGCCACCGCGGTGCTGCAAATGGGTCTGACGATCGAGGAGGCGGTGTGGGCGGCGACCCGCGGCGGCGCCCGGGCACTGGGCCGCGATACGGGTTCGGACGCGGTCGGAGCCCTGCGCGTGGGCGGGCGGGCCGACCTGCAGGTGCTGGACGCGCCATCCGTCGCCCATCTCGCCTATCGCCCCGGCGTGCCGCTGACCTGGGCGGTCTGGCGGCAGGGTGTGCGGGCCGGCGTCCCCAGCCCGTCACCGCTCCCGGCCTGACTGAAGGCTCTCGCTTCCCACTGTGGCCAATTCAGGACACTGGCCGGCCGCGGTGCCGCGCGCCCCGGAATTCCGCGGCGCCGCTCCCCGCTCCGTGGCCGACGCGCAGGATCTCCTGAGTTGGCCACGCTCGGGAGAAGCGGATATAACCGCTAGGGTGCTGCCGAGGGCGACACGGCACTGATCAGCACACACAGGTGGGGGTGGTGACCCTGGTCTCGGGAGTCGTCGTCCCGCTCCGGGACCCATCCCCCCTGATCAGCGTGCGACGCGCCGGCTCTCCAACCGCAGTTCGAGTTCGCTCATCACCAGGGCGGCGAGATCCGCGAGGGTCTGGAGCTCCGCCGCGGTGATGACGCGCGCTTTGAAGTCCATCACGCACATTGTGCCGAGGTTGTAGCCGTTGCGGGTGGTCAGGGGAACCCCGGCATAGAACTGCAGACCGAATTTCTCGGCCACGAGCGGGTTGGCCAGCGCGCGCGGGTCGGCGCGGGCATCCTCCACCACCCACGGGCCGTCGGACATGATCGCCGAGGCACAGAGGCCCGGATCGCGCGGAATCTCCGTCAGCTCAAGGCCGTGATGAGACTTGAACCAGATGCGGTCGGTGTCGACGATGCTGATGATCGCAATCGGCACGGAGAACAGCCGGGCAGCCAGCGAAGTGATCCGGTCGAAGGCGCCGTCGGCGGGAGTGTCGAGAATATCGAGGCGCGCGACCTCCTGCAGCCGGATGCGTTCGTCGCTGACCAGATGGTGCTCCTCGGCGCCGCGATGACGGCCGGTTTCCGCGATGACGGCCTGGTGCATGGCGAGCACGACCTCCGCCGTCGGCGGACGCTGCTCCGGTTCACGGGCCAGCATCGTCGACAGGAGATGACGCCACTCCGGGACGAGTTCCTCCGGGATGACCGGGTCGCGCTGGAGCCGGGCCAGGGCGGACGGGATCGGCTCCCCGGGGAAGGCGGTCTCGCCGGTGAAGCATTCCAGGAGCACGAGCCCCAGCGCATAGATGTCGCTCGCCGGGCCGACGTCTTCACCGCGGGCCTGCTCCGGGCTGAGGTAGGCGGCCGTGCCCGTCGTCATCCCCTGGTTGGTCATCCGAGCGCTGTTCGGGAACAGGGCGATGCCGAAGTCCGTCAGCCGCGCGCGGGCGCGGGAATCCGAGCTGTACTCCGCGAGGAGGATGTTCGCGGGTTTGATATCACGGTGGATGACGCCACGGCCATGGATATAGTCGAGCCCTTCCGCCAGGTCATAACCGATTTGGGCGATGTGCCGCGTCGACATCGGATGCCCGTCGAGCCGCCGGCGCAGGTCGATGCCGTCGACGAGCTCCATCACGAGGTAGATCTGCGGGTGGTCCGGGTCGGTTCGGTCCACGCCGACGTCGAACAGGGTGACCAGGCTGTGGTGGTTCAGGCTCGCCAGCACGTTGATCTCGGCTTGCTGGCGCTGAATGTCGGGCTTGTCGGTGGCGCGGAGTTCGAAGATCTTGATCGCAACATCCCGCCCCAGACGCTCGTCGGTGGCCCGGTAGACCGAAGCCATTCCGCCACGGCCGATCACGTTCTTCACCCGGTAGCGTGCGTTCAGGAACTTCGGAAACTGCTTGGTCATCGGACCCCCCTTTTGGGATTGAGTCTAAGTCAGGAATGGTCGAGTTTCTCCCCTCGGCGGTTTGAGACGGCGGCCCGCACGCCTCCGGGCCTTTACCGTGTGAAACTGAGGCCATGACGGGGATACAGGGCACGAGTCGGTTGGCGGCAGCGAGGCCGGGATGCGTAGCGGCAATGACGGTGGCGGTCCTGATGCTGACCGGATGCGCGGGTTCGATTTCAGCCCCGCCCGGCGGCGGATCGACGGCTACTCCGACGCCGTCCACGACCGCGACCGCTCGGCCGTCCGCGACCGCGACCGCTCGGCCGTCCACGACCGCGACTCCCGCTCCCGCCATCGCGGCGGACCCGACCGTTTGCGGCCCGGGCGACCTGGCCCTCTCCCTGCAGTCACGGCCGCAGGACAGCGGCATGGGCCAGTTCTTCTGGAACCTGAGCCTGACCAACACCGGCGGAGCGGCCTGCACGGTCGAGGGCTACCCGGTGACGACTCTGGTCGGCTCCGCCTCCGGTGAGCCGGTCGGCTCCGCTTCCGGCACCGAGCCGGGACGCTGGTACCCGGTGACGGTCGTCGTGCTCGAACCCGGGACATCCGCCTACAGCCTGCTCCACCTCGGCCAAGCCGGCGCGTACGACTGCCCTCTCGTGCCGGTCGGCGCCCTCGACGTGACCCTGCCCGGTTGGGACGCGGCGACCCGGGTGCCCACGCCGAACCCCATCGAGGGCTGCGACGACGACAGCACGGTGCTCGTGCGCACCGGCCCGCTGGCCCCGGCCCCGGTCACGTTCTAGCTCCGGACTCGGAAGGTCCTGGGCTGGTCACATCCGAGGCTAACTCAGGAGATCCGGTCCAGGCCGCGGTATCCGCTCCGTGATTCCGGGGACGACGGCGGCCGCTGACACCGATTCTCCTGAGTTAGCCGCAGAGTGGCGCGCATAACTCCTGCAGATTCACGGCCGCCCGCCGCGCGTCCGCAGCGGAAACACGCGGCCGATCGCCGCGCGCCTCACGAGTCGCAGGAGTCATGCGCGGGAGACGTCGGAGATGGGACCGACGGATGCGCGCAGCTCGCGCCGCTCGGCCCGGCGCTCCCGGCCGCCCTCGACCAGGAAGTACAGCACAGGCAGCACCACCAGGGTCAGTACGGTCGAGGAGACCAGTCCGCCGATGACCACGAGGGCCAGCGGCTGCGAGATGAAACCGCCCGTTCCGGTGAGGCCGGCCGCCATCGGCAGCAGCGCGAAGATCGTGGCCAGCGCGGTCATCAGGATCGGCCGCAGCCGACGGGACGCCCCGTTGACCAGGGCTTCCTGCACCGACTGCCCCCGACGCCGATACTGGTTGACCAGGTCGATCAGCACGATTGCGTTGGTCACGACGATGCCGATCAGCATCAGCACACCGATCAACGAGGGAACGCCCAGCGGGATGCCGGTGATCACCTGCAGGGCGATCGCGCCGGTCGCCGCGAACGGTACCGACACGAGCAGCAGCAGCGGCTGCAGGAGCGACCGGAAGGTCGCGACCATCACGATGTAGACGATCAGGATGGCGATCAGCAGCGCCACTCCGAGCTGCTCGAACGCCTCGGTCTGATCGGCGGTGACCCCGCCGAGCGTGGCCGTGGCACCCTCCGGCAGATCGGTGTCGGCCAGGGCGGCCGTCATCTGCGCGTTCGCCGCGCCGAGGTCGTCGATGTTCGGGGTGGCGGACACGGTCGCCGTGCGCAGTCCCTTCGTCGTGGTGAGGGTGGACGGCCCCTCCACCTGCTCGACCGTGGCCAGCGTGTCCAGGGCCACCGGCCCGGCCCGGGTTGGAATAGTCAGGGCGGCGAGCTCCGCCGTCGTGGTCGGCGGCGCGTCGGACTGCAGATATACCGACAGGGTCGTCTCGTCGATCACGATGGATCCGATCACGCTCGGCTGCATGGCCTGCGACACCAGCGTGCCCAGGGCGAGCTCGCTCAGGCCGACGGCGCCCGCGGCATCCCGGTCGACGGTCACCGCGATGTAGGGGCGTGAGGCCGCCAGGTTGCTCGAGCTCTCCTTGATCGCGTCGAGGTCCTCCACCGCGGCGAGCACCGCGTCGGTGGCCGTTTGCAGGTCGGCGTTCGTGGCCGCTGTCACGTCGACGGCGACATCGGATGACCCGCCGAACCCGCCGCCGGACGAGACCGAGAATTCTCCGCTGCCGTCAAGGGCCGTGAGCGTGTCTCGCACGACATCCTGAACTTCGTCGGGGTCGGCCTCCCCGTCGGTGGTGATCGAGTAGGTCACGGTGCTCGACGACACCCCGCCGCCGCCGAAAGCGGCCAGGGCGTTGCCGCCGCCGATGGAGACCTGCACGATGTCGACGCCCTCGGTGCCGCGAAGGGTCTTCTCGGCGACCGTCGAGGCGTCGTCCTGCGCGGCGAGGCTCGTGCCAACCGGCAGGGTCTGGGTGACCTGGAACGTGGTCTGCCCGCTCGAGCCGAGGAAATTGATCTTCATATAGGGAACCAGGGCGACCGTGCCGCCGAGCACGAGCACCGCTACGAGTAGCGTCGCGACGGCGTGGTTCAGGGTCCAGCGGATGACCGGGAGGTAGCCGGTCTGCAGACGGCTCGGGCGCTCCAGTGCCGGGGCGGCCGCGGTGCCGTTGTGGCGGGTGCGGCGCAAGGCGGTGGCGGGCTCGGCGGTCGCGCTGGACGCGCTGGTCGCGCTGGTCGCGCTGGTCGCGCTGGTCGCGCTGGTCGCGCTGGTTGATGCCGGCGAGACCTCGGCAGTGAGCGCGCGGAGGGTTTCGACAGGCTCAACCACCGCGGCGGGCGCGACCGTCTTGGCCGGCCGCAGTAACCAGTACGCGAGCACGGGCACGATGGTCAGCGACACCAGCAGCGACGCGAGCAGGGCGATCGAAACCGTGAGGGCGAACGGCCGGAACAGCTCCCCGGTCGAGCCGCCGACGAACGCGATCGGCAGGAACACGGTGACGGTGGTGATGGTGGATGCCGTGATCGCCCCGGCCACCTCGCGCACCGCGCGCACGATGGTCGCGGCACGGTCGGCGCCCTCGACCAGGTTGCGGGTGATGTTCTCGATCACCACGATGGAGTCGTCGACGACGCGCCCGATCGCGATGGTGAGGGCGCCGAGGGTGAGGATGTTCAGCGAATAGCCCACACCCTGCAGGCCGATGAAGGTGATCAGCACCGAGGTCGGGATCGAGATCGCGGTGACCAGGGTCGCCCGCACCGAGAGCAGGAACACGAGGATCACGAGCACGGCGAAGATCAGTCCGAGCAAACCCTCCTCGGTGAGCGCGTCGATCGATTCCTGAATGAATGGCGCCTGATCGAAGACCACAGTGAAGGTTGCGCCGGAGACGACCGCCTCCAGGTCAGGCAGGATCGCGCGCACGGCCTCGGACACGTCGACCGTGTTCGCCGCGGGCACCTTGGTGACCGAGATGGTCAGCGCCGGTTGGCCGTCGACGCGGGAGATGCTCGCGACCGGGTTCTCGCCGAGGGTGACGTTCGCGACGTCGCCAATGGTGGTCAGACCCGCGCCGGGCACCGGGGCGAGGATCGGGAGCGCCGCGATGTCCTCGGCCTCGCCGAGCTTCGAGCCGGTCTGCACCGAGAGGGTCGTGTCGGCTTCGGTCAGCGAACCAGCCGGGATCAGCGACCCGTTCTGCTGCAGCGCACTGCGGATGTCCTGGTCGGTGAGGCCTCGTTCAACCAGCTTCGCGGCATCCGGGGTGATGGTCACGCGGCGGCCGACGTCGCCGACGAGGGCCGCCTCGCGCACGCCCTCCACGTCACGGATGTCGCCGAGCACGCTGCGCTTGAGGTCGTCGGCGAGGGTCTCGGAGTCACCGCCGGACACGGCCAAGGACAGCACCGGGAAGTCGTCGATGCTGCCGGAGAGCACCTGCGGGTCGAGGTTCTCCGGCATGGTCGACTTGATGCGATTAATGGCTTGGCTGATACGCGATTCGGCCTTGACCAGATCGGTGCCGTAGGTGAACGTGGCGCTGACCAGTGACGCGTTGGTACTGCTGGTCGTCGAGGTGGATTCGAGGCCGGCGATGCCTTGGATCGCCGTCTCGATCGGCGTCGACACGTCGTCGTTGACGACCTCGGGCGAGGCGCCCGGGTAGCTCGTCGAGACCACCAGCTGCGGCAACTGCAGGGAGGGGATCAGCTCCTGCTTGAGGCTGGTCAGGGCGAGGCTGCCGAAAATGGCAACGACGATGGTGATCAGCGCGATCAGCGCCCGGTTCTTCATGCTCAAGACAGCGAGAAAATGCACCCGTTCAGTATCTCATTGCAGAGAGTGCAGACTTCCCGGCCGGGGGCATCCGTAGCTGCCGATCTGCCAAGCGAAAATCTGCCTAACGAATTCGACGGAGTATTTTCGATTTTGGGCCGGTTTTGGGTCCGGCAGCGTCAGAACCGGCAGAATCTCCGTCGAATTCGTTCGGGCCGAGGCCGGCGAAGGGGCGTACCCTCGCCCGCAAGAAGCCCCATCAACCCGAACGACAACGATAAGGAGCAACCATGTCTGTTGCACGCGTAACGACACTCAGCGTCCGGTCCGACACATCCTTCGAGGATGCCGTCGCCGCCGGAATCGCCCGGGCGAGCAAGACCCTGCGCGGGGTCTCCGGTGCCTGGGTCAAGGAGCAGAAGGTGGAGGTGACCGACGGCGAGATCACCTCGTTCAACGTCGTGATCGAGGTCACGTTCGTTCTGGAGGACTGAGCCCGGACGGCACCCGAGCGGTCGGGCAGAGCCAGCCCTGGCAGAGCGGCCGCGCAGAGCCAGGCCGGACGGAGCGGCTGGGCAGAGGAAGGCCGGGCAGAGCGGCAGGCCGGGCAGAGCGGCTGGCCGGGCAGAGCGGCTGGGCAAAGCTGTCGGGCCGTGGAGGGCCGCATCCGCGCCGCCGGGCAGCATCGATCGGCAACGTGACAGCGGACCAATAGTGTGGACTTCCATGACCCGTCGCCTCGCCCAACTGCTCATCGGCCTGTTCCTTTATGGCCTGGGGATCGCGCTGATCGTGCGGGGCGAGATCGGCGTGGCCCCGTGGGACGTGCTCACCCAGGGCATCTCGGGCCGCACCGGGCTCGGCTTCGGACTGGTCACCATCCTGATCAGCGGCGTCGTGCTGCTGATCTGGATTCCCCTGCGCCAGAAGCCGGGCGTGGGCACCGTGCTGAACGCCCTGCTCGTCGGGCCGGCGGCGGATGTCGGCCTCTGGCTGATCCCGACGGGTCTGGACCTCTGGGTTCGCATCCTGCTGTTCGCGGCCGGGCTGCTGGTGCTGGCGATCGCCACCGGCCTTTACATCGGTGCGCATTTCGGCCCCGGCCCCCGCGACGGGCTGATGACGGGCCTGCACAAGCGCACGGGCTGGCGTATCTGGATCGTGCGGACGGGCATCGAGGTGACCGTGCTCAGCATCGGCTGGGTGCTCGGCGGCAACGTGGGCATCGGCACGGTGCTCTTCGCCGTGCTCGTCGGACCGCTCTGCCACTGGACGATCCCGATCTTCGCCATCACCCTGCCCCCAGCCGACGACCCTCGGCTCGAGGAGACCCTCGAGGGTTCCGTGCCGCCCTCCGAGCCCTCGATCGACAGCCCCGCGAACTGACCGGGCGCCCGGTGAACCACCGGGCCCCGCGAACCAGGCCTCGGCCGCGAGAGCGGGTGAATCGTCGGTTGGAGGGGGTCAAACCGACGATTCACGCGCTCTCCCGGATTGTGCAGCCGCAGACTGGCACCCGAAAGCGTGGGCTACGCGCAGAAGTCGACGATCGTGCGGGTCAGAATCTCGGTGAGGGCGTCGACGGATGCCGCGTCCGCCCACTCCGCGTCGGCGTGCGCTCCACCACCGTCGACGCCCACGACCAGGCAGGGTATGCCGGCCTCGTGCAGCAGTCCGGCGTCGGTCCAGAACGGCTCGCCCTGGACATCCGGACGGCGCCCGAGCACCGCGGCGGCGTGGGCGCTGAGCGTGCGCACGATCGGCCACTCCGGATCGGCCTCGAAGGCCGCGCGCGCCACCAGCCGGGTGAGCCGGAATCGGAACCCGGCGACGCTCCCGGCGAGGACGGATGCCCCGGCCCCGCTGGCCCCCGTCGCCCGCGCCGCCGCAACCAGGATCGCCGCGACGCCACCCTTCATATCGAAGGCGCCCCGGCCGAGAACGCGGCCATCCCGCAGTTCGCCCGAAAACGGATCCCCGGCGTAGCCGACGACCCCGACGGTGTCGAGGTGCCCGTTGAGCATCAGGGAGCGCCCTCCCCCGGCGGTGCCGCGCCGGATGCCGACGATCGTGGGACGCCCCGGACGCTCCTCGAGGCGGTGCACCTCGAACCCGCGGTTGAAAACTGGCCTAGAACGTCGCAAAAACCCTCAGGTCCTGAAAATCTCCGTCGAATTAGTTCACCGACCGTTCCCGGGGCCGGTTCGGTACCATATTCCATGGGCGACGGCGCGGCAGAGTCAGCGAAACGGACAACAGGCACGAGCGCGAGCACCGGCACGGACTCAGGCACGAGCTCCGGTCCGGCAACACCACCCGCACGGATGCGGCCGCGCGCCTCCTGGGGACTCGTCCCCGCCGCGCTGCTCTCCGCGTCCGCCGTGCTGCTGTTCGGGGTGCGCGAGCCGCTCCCCGGCTACGCACTGCTCGCCGTGGCCGTGGGGCTCGCCTTCCTGATCGACCGAGCCCTGTTCAAGGACCTGCTCCTGCTCGCGATCGGGCTCCTGATCGTCAGCACCATCTCGGTCAAGGCCGACATCAGCTACCCGAACATGGCACTGATGGGCACCGTGCTGACCCTGGCCGTGCTCGTGCCCTACCTGCTCTCCCGCTATGCCTTCGGCGACCACGCCATCCGGTTCCCGATCCGCACCGGCCAGCGCTGGACAGCCGTGGAGAAATGGTACCTGCCGCTCGTGCTGCTGCTGGGCTACCTGATCCTGCCGACCTATTTCATCCGCTCGGGCGCGTACCAGAACTGGCCCACCGTGACCGCCCCCGATGAGATCGCGCGGCTGTTCGTCGGCGTCGGCTTCGTCGGTATCTGGGACGAACTCTTCTTCATCTGCACAGCATTCGCGCTGCTCAGACGGCATTTCCCCGATTGGCAGGCCAACCTGCTGCAGGCCGTGATCTTCACCTCGTTCCTCTGGGAACTGGGCTACCAGAGCTGGGGCCCGCTGATGACGTTCCCCTTCGCGTTGCTGCAGGGCTACACGTTCGCCCTCACCAAATCGTTGACCTACGTGGTCATCGTGCACCTGCTCTTCGACGCCGTCGTGTTCCTCGTCATCGTGCACGCCCACACCCGCGAGTGGCTGCCGATCTTCCTTTACTGACGCGGCCGCGTCCGACCCGGCCGACGGCTGTCCCGGGTCGCCCACGACCAGACCCTTGCGGGTTCGGCACGGGCCGCCAATGCTGAGGGCATGTGGGCGGAAGGCGTGTGGGTGACACCGCTTCTGGTGGCGGTCGGCTGGGTCCTGGTGGGACTCGCTTCGGCGTTCGTGATGATCCGCCGCGGGCACGACGCCCCGATCTGGGTAGTCCTTGGCGTGGCCGCCGGCCCCTTCGCGATCGCACTGGCCGGCCTGGCGGTCTACCTCGAGCGGGAGGAGCTGGCCGAGGCGGCCGTGATTCCCGGGGAATCCCTCGAGGGGGACGTGCGGGTGCTCGTCTGCATCGACGGCTCCGAGGCCGCGGACCACGCCGCCGTCACGGCCGTGCTACTGCTCGGCGCACGGCTGAAGACCGTGACGCTGCTGACGGTCCTCGACTACGAAATCGCGCTCGACGTTCTGCCCGAGAAGCTCGACCGCATCGCCGCCGGCATCCAGTCCGCCGCGGTCAGCCAACTCGCCGCCCTCGCGGTGCACCCGTTCAGCACCCGGGCCACCGGGGGTGCCGTCGAGCAGATCCTGCGCCGGGCGGGCTCCGGCGCCTACGACCTCCTCGCGCTCGGCTCACACCGGCAGCGCCGCTCACGCTTCCTCGGCAGCGTGGCCCGGGAGATCGCCAACAAGGCCCCGATCCCGCTGCTCACCGTGCGCGCCGCCCCGGTCGAATCGATCGAGTCCGCCGAGCGCTCCGTCCGCCTCGGGCCGGATGCCGAGCCGGAGACCTGAGCCCCGGCTGGGAGTTCGCGCCCGCGCTTGTGGACCTGCCATACGCGATATATCGTGAGTCTCAATTGGACGCGATATATCGCGAATAGGTGGTGGGCATCCGTTGCCCGGATGCCGCACCGAAAAGGAGAATTCCATGGCTTTGGAAAAATGGCTGGTCACCCCCGGGCAGGCCAAGGTGATCGACGTCGAGGTCGTTCGCACGCTCAAGGTGGGTATGATCGGCGGCAAGATCGATGTGATCGGCCACGACGAGCCGGGCACCCGCATCGAGGTGCACAGCGTGACCGGCAAGGACCTCAAGATCTCGATCGACGGCGACACCCTCGAAATCGATCACCCGCAGCTGCGCTGGGACAACTTCATCGAGGTCTTCGCCTCGTTCCGCGGCACCGCCAAGGCGGACGTCAGCATCATGGTCCCGCGCGACGTGGCCCTGAAGCTCGGCGTGATCTCGGCTGACGCCCTGATCGCGGGCCTCACGAACGGCGCCCGACTCAGCACGGTGTCGGGCGACATCGTGGTCGACGGCGTCACCGGCGACCTGGAGCTGAACGCCGTGAACGGCGAGCTGTCGGTGCGCGGCCTCGAAGGCAGCATCGTCGCCCACACGGTCTCCGGCGATTGCACGGCAAGCGGGGCCATCCGTCGTTTCAGTCTCGACGGGGTCAACAGCGAGGTGTTCCTCGACATCGAGGGCACCCCCGATTCCATCAACACGAACACGGTCAGCGGCAACCTCACCGTGCGCCTCGGCGCCGAGGTGACGACCCGCTACCGGTTGAACACGGTCTCGGGCACGCTGCAGCTCGACGACCAGACCATCCGCGGCACGTTCGGCAAGGGCTACGAGTCCAGCGCCGGCGGCCTCGAGGGCAGCTGGCTCGAACTGCAGGCCAACTCGGTGTCTGGTGACATCACGGTGGTGCGTCGCAGCGTCGAGCCGGCGTCCGCGCCTGCCTCCGCGGGCCAGTCCGGCGAGCGCGCCGATACCGAACCGAGCGACGCCCGCGCCGACGGGGAGGCCACCGAATGACCCCCGTCTTCGCCCACGGCAGCCTCCGCCTCTACCTGCTCAGCCTGCTCGCCGATCAGCCGCGGCACGGCTACGAGCTGATCCAGGCGCTCAGCGACCGCTTCGGCGGAACCTATATCCCGAGCGCCGGCACCATCTACCCTCGACTGGCGAAGCTCGAAGAAGAGGGGCTCGTGACCAAGTCGACGGATGGCCGCAAGACCGTCTACGAGATCACCGACGCCGGCCGCGCCGAACTCCAGGCCCGCCAGGGTGACCTGCACGACCTCGAAACCGAGGTTGCCGACTCTGTGCGGCGACTGGCCGACGAGGTGCGGTCGGGAGTCAGTGCGGCGATGCGCAGTCTGCGGCTCGACCTGGCCTCCGCCAAGCGCCAGGCGGGCGATGCCCGCAGCGCACGCAAGGCAGGCACCACCGCGGGTACCGCCGCCGGCAATGCCGCGCGCACCGCGGCCGGCGCCGCGGCAGGCGCGGCAGCCGGTGCCGCCGCCGGGGCGCGAGCC
>NZ_SOGQ01000002.1 GCF_004403465.1 Cryobacterium sinapicolor
CATGGACGAACTCGCGGATCTCCGCCGCGTTGAACCCCGGGCTGATCGACATTCCCTTGCCTCCTACTGCTTGTGAAGTGACTCACAAGCAGCTTGACGCAGAGGGTTTTCGAGCATTTTCGGCCGATTGTGGCAGAATCTCCGTCGAATTCGTTCGGGGCGAGGGCGGAACGTGTCCCCGCCCGACTCCCCGTGCAGGGACGCCATTCCGGACACCGGCGGTTCGTTCAAGCCTGACTGCGGGGCGGGGCACTATCGTTCAGGGCATGATTCGCACTTCGATCCGGCTCGATCGGCACGCTGACCAGCCGGGAAACGGGTCATGAGCCCGCAGACCGGCGGCGGCAACCTGAGGGATTCCCTGCGTACGCAGCTCTGGCCCGTGCCTCTGGCGGCGACCCTGGCAGCGGTGCTTCTCGGCCACTTTGTGCCCTACCTCGACCGGCAGCTCCAGGATCAGCTGCCGGGCGTGCTATCGGGCCTCCTGTTCGGTGGTGGCCCCGAGGCCGCTCAGGCGGTGATGCAAACCATTGCCGGATCCTTGATCACGGTCACCTCGCTCACGTTCTCGCTGACGGTGGTGACTCTGCAGCTCGCGAGTAGCCAGTTCTCGCCCCGTCTGCTGCGCACCTTCTCGCGTGACACGTTTGTTCACAACACGCTGGCACTCTTCCTCGCGACGTTCGTGTTCGCGCTCACGGTGCTGCGGAGCATCCGTGCGGAGACGAGCGAGGGGGAGGGGTTCGTGCCGAAAATTGCCGTCACCGTCGGGTTCGGGCTGACGCTGGCGAGCGTCATCGCGCTGGTGTTCTTTTTGGCCCACCTGGCAACGCAGATCCGGGTCGAGACCATGATGCGGGATGTCCATGACGAGGCCGACGAGACCATCGACCGGATCTTTCCCCGCGACGAGGATGCCAGAGCGGTCGATCTGGCCGGTTCGGGGCCAGGGGCCGTGCTGATCGAAAGCGCTGTCTCCGGGTTCCTGCTGGGCATCGATGCCACAGCCGCCTGTGCTGCCGCGGTCAAGGCGGACGCCTTCGTCGTCATCGACGCCGTGCCCGGCCATTCGCTCATTTCCGGAGTGCCGTTCGCGAGGGCCTGGGCCACCGATGGGCGCGCCCTCGACGGCCAGCGGCTGATCGATCTGAGTGACGGGCTCACGGGGAGCCTGTCGAAGGGGTTCGAGCGAACGTCAACCTGGGATGCCGGCTACGGCCTCCAGCAGCTGCTCGACGTCGCCAGCCGGGCGCTCTCGCCGGGAATCAACGACCCGACCACGGCCGTTCACGCCCTCGGGCACATCTCGGCCGTTCTGTGCACCCTCGCCACCCGCCAGACCGGACCCAAGCTCTACGTCGACGAGCGGGCCCGGCCCCGGGTGATTCTGAACTATCCGACCTTCGAGAACCTCGTGGACCAGGTGATGCGCCAAATGGTCAGGTATGCGCTGGATGATCCGAGAACCGCGGAACGCGCCGTGCGGATGCTGCGTGAACTCAGCTGGGTGGTTGGGCCCGGTCCTGACGGCGTGGCGATCCAGGACCGTGTCGCCGCGGTACGGGTCGCCCTCGCGACCGCAGAGCTCTCGGCTGACGAGAAGCGGCGGCTGCTGAGGGAGTGCGATTCCGTGGCGGAAGCCTGCACCGGTTCCTGGTCGATGCCCTGACGGTCGATGCCCTGACGGCCGATGCCCTGACGTCTTGGGTGCCGCGCAGACGCAGCACCACGACCGAACCCGCCGACTGCGCCACATCATCAGCAGTCGGTCGGGCTTGAACATTCGGATGCCGATCAGCACGAGCAAGGCTGCCAGCGATGGTGTCGCGATGTAGCCGACCAAGTCGCTGAACAGGAGGATGGAGACCCCCATGCCCGCCCCTGCGGTGAGGTTCGCGAGGCGACTCTGCGCGCCGGCCGCGGTCAGCACCGCCGTGTCCGAGACCGTTCCGAAAAGATAGCCGTAGTGCCCCGCAACCGGGTTCACCCCGGCGAGGATGCCCGCAGCCAACCCATCCGGCACGCTCACCAGGCCGTGCACGAGCCCGGCGCCCAGGTCCTGGGATACGCCGCGGCCGCGCAATCGCCTAGTCCAGCTGCGGGCCATGGGCTGGAATCGCATGGAATGTGACGCCGACCGCGAACGCCGGCGCCGCTCCCACCGCGGTTGTCATGGGCACGCGTTCCCCCGCCGGGTCACGAGGTGACGATTGCGAAATCGGCGTCGCCCGTACCCGGCTCGCGTGTGGAGATGAGCCCGCGCCGGGCGCTGTCGGAGTGGCGGAGGTCGGAGAACGGGACGGTCCGGGAGGCTTGGGCGTTCGCCAGTGCAACGGCCTCGGATGCTTCGACGGCATTCATGGTCTATCCGTTCTACGGCTCGATCGGATCACCGTGCGAGCGTCGTCGCCCTCGTGAAGGGGTGCGTCCGTGGGGGTGCTCGCACCGTGGCGGCTCGGTGTCTATGGCCGGCGCGTGACTCGCTGTGGCTCGAGCGGAGACACAACTGCACGTCCCATCTCAGTATCCGGCGCGCAGTCCCTGCGACCGGTTCACGGAGCCGGTCGTCGTCGTCACCCGGTGGCTGAGTGCAGACTCGAAGCAGCGACCACAGTCACTGGGGGGAGAGGCGCGTCTTCGCCTGACACAATGCTGCGGATGACGGCGATCGGCAGTTTGGGCTTCCTGTTCTCGTCAGTGAGCCCATTGGTCTCTTGCATCGTGTCCGTCAGCTGGGTGTAACAGAAGCCGGAGAGTATCGGGCTGTCCCGAAGGCTGCCCACGAGACCTGACACCCGATTTTCGAAGTCCTCATAGCTCGTTGCCGTCGTGTAGCCCCAAGAGTCATCAGCGGCGTCGGGCGCGAAGCTGACCCCGCCGAATTCAGTGACCATGATCGACTGGCCTTCGACCTCGCGAGGAAGGAGCTGCAGGCGGCGGCCGGCTGGGCCCATGCCCGTGACGAGGGCACGGATGGCGTCCATGTCCTTGTAGTTGGCGTCGAGTTCTTCGGCAGTGCCGGCATAGTCGTGGATTGTGAGGATGTCAGAAATGGCATGTTCCCAGCCGTCATTGGAGATGACGGGACGGCTCGGATCGAGCGCTCGAGTCAGGTGGTACAGCGACTGGGCGAAGTCCAACTGGGCGACGTCGTGAGAGATCTGTTGCACGCCCCAACTCTCGTTCAGGGGAACCCAGGTCACGATTGACGGATGCGATCTGTCACGGCGCACCACATCGGTCCATTCGCGGGTGACTCGCGACACTGCCTCCGGAGAGAATTCGTAGGTGCTGCCCATTTCACCCCAGATGAGCAGGCCGAGCCGGTCCGCCCAGTAGAGGAATCGGGGGTCCTCGACCTTTTCGTGGATTCTGGCTGCGTTGAACCCAAGCGCCTTGATGAGTTCTACCTCGGCTCGCAGAGCTTCGGCCGAAGGCGCAGCGAGATGCGACTGCGGCCAGTAGCCCTGCTCCAGCACCGAGCGTACGAAGTACGGCCGGTCATTGAGCAGGAACCTGCCGCCCGCGACACCGACGCTGCGAAGCCCGAAATAGGAGAAGGACTCGTCGAGAGTGCTCCCGTCGTCAGCAATGATCGAGACATGCGCGTCAATCAGTTGCGGGTTCTCCGGCGACCATAGGAGAGCCTCGAAGGCCTGACCGTTCGCCTGTCGAGCAATCTGGATGGTTGCAAGTGATCGCGGCTCCACGGTCGAGAACGACTGCCGGGCGAGGGTTTCGCCTGCGACGGAGAGTTTCACCTGAACGGTTACGCCAGCTGCCGGTCGCCGGGTCAGGTCCACCGTGATCGCGACGTTCCCGGCCGGTACGTTCGGAGTCCAACTCAGTGCCTCGATTCGCTGGTCTGGCACGGACTCGAGCCAGACCGGTTGCCAAATCCCCGTGGTGCGGTGGTACCAAATGACGTGCGGATCTTCAAGCCAATCCTGTTTGCCCCGAGGCTGAGTGACGTCGTGGGGGTCGTCTTCGGCACGAACCACGAGCAGGCCGCTCTGGTCGGGAGACAGAGCTTCGGTGATGTCAAAGAAGAACGGCGTCTGGCCGCCCTCGTGAGATCCGATGAACTGACCATCGACCCACACGGATGCGCGGTAGTCGACCGCCCCGAAATGCAAGACGACCCGGTCGCGGGTGCTGGACCGACCACTTGCGGCTACGTCCTCAGGTGTGATGAGGCGGGCGTACCAGACAACGGGGTGGAAGCCTGGATCGCCGATTCCGGACAGCTCGGACTCCGGCGGAAATGGAACCGTGATGACCCGGCCGAGGTGTGCAGCGTTCGCGAACCACTTCTCACTTCTGCCGAGGTCGTGATCGTCGTGTTCGAATGCCCACTCGCCGGCGAGATCGTGCCAATTCGGGCGAACGAGTTGGGGGCGGGGATAAACGCCACCCTGAGCACTGGCAGAAATCGGGAGAGAGGGCGACATACCGCAATCATGCCGCCAAATTACAGCGCTGTAAAGTCCAGGTGGCATCTACGGTGTCAAGGAGCGAGGGGAGCGCTCTCGCGCACCTCGAGCGAATGCCCCACGATCATGTGGCGGCCGACCCCACGGTACCCAGCGATTCGCTCCTCGAGCAGATCGAAAGCAGCCCTGGCAATGGCGGTCTTCCTCGGAGCCACGGAGGTGAGCGTCGGGGACGTGTATGCGGCCAGGAAGGTGTTGTCCCAGCCGACCACGGCCACATCTCCGGGCACCGATCGGCCGGAATCGTGCAAAGTTTTCAGTGCTCCGATCGCAAACCGGTCGTCGCGGCAGACCACGCCGTCGAAGCGCACCCCGCGCTCAAGTGCCTTGGCGACCGAACGAAGGCCCGCCTCCGCCGTGAACTCCGACGCAGTGAAGACCAGCTCGGGATTCAGCTCAACCCCGGCCTCGAGTAGGCCCTGTTGGTAACCGAGAAGACGCTGATTCGTCGAACCAGTGATGTCCGCAGCGATGACTCCGAGAAAAGCGATGCGCCGACATCCTCTCGCCAGGAGGTGCCGCGTGGCATCGAGAGCGGCGGAGACGTTGTCGATCATCACGTGGTCTGTCATGACGGGCATGGCCGCCTCGCCGAGCAATACCAGCGGAGTGGCGGCATCGAGCTTCGCGATGTCGAGGGATCCCATGCGGACGGGGTGAAAGATCACGCCGTCGACCAGGCCGGCCTCCCGATCGCTGAGTACTGCCCGTTCCACGACGGGATCGCTCAGGGTCTGCTCGATGATCACTCGGTATCCGCGTCGCGTTGCTTCTTCGGCAATGTGGCGGGAGAGTTCCGAAAAGTACGGGTGGTCGATCTCGGGGATAGCCAGGGCGATCATTCCGGTTTTTCCGGTTGCCAGACGCCGCGCCGTGAGATTGGGGCGATAGCCGAGCTGGTCGATGGCTGCTTGGACCTTCTCGCGAAGTGCTGGGGCCACGTGGGGATAGTTGTGAACCACGTTCGAGACGGTCTTCATGGACACGCCCGCGAGCTCCGCCACGTCAATTAGTCGCACCCTTGCCATGTTTGTCCCGTCCAGTCCGGTCGGGTCCATCCTAAGGCGACTGTGGCGAGGCGCTGGAAACGGTGTTTGGCGCGGATCCGCGAAGACTAGACAAAGACGTTTCTAGCGCTGTACATTGACGGAAGGCGCTCGTTTGCCGTTCCAATCGGTGCGGGAGGTGGGCGGTCCGCTGCGCGCGTAGGTCGCGGAGCGATGTTTTCGATGAGGAGGACGAACGATCATGAAGCAGAATGACTTCCTGGGGCGGCGAGTGTTTGGGGTCACCGCTCTCGGTGCAGCACTCATGCTGGTACTTGCCGGGTGTTCGGCGGGCGGAACCGGACAGGCGGCGGGTGAGCCCTTCACTGGTGAATACACCGGACCCGAAGTGGAGCTGTCTTACTGGAACGGATTCACCGGCGGCGACGGCCCCTTCATGGAGAAGATGGTCTCCGATTTCAATGCTGAGCATGACAACATCAAGGTTGTCTCGAACACGATGCAGTGGACCGACTTCTACCAACGTCTCCCCGCCGCGGTGACCGCCGGCGAAGGTCCCGACGTCGGCGTGATGCACCTCGACCAGCTGGCGACGAATGCCGCGCGGAACGTCATCATACCGATCGATGATCTCGCCGACGACCTGGGTCTGACAGCGAATGATTTCACCGAGGAAGTCTGGGACGCAGGCGTCTACAAGGATGCCCGCTACGGCATTCCGCTCGATGTGCATTCCCTGGCCATGTACTACAACACCGAACACTTCGCCGCTGCTGGAATCGAAGAGGCCCCGACCGACGCCGCTTCCCTGCAGGATGCGCTCGGCAAGCTGAAAGCGGCCGGCTATGAGACACCGTTCTGGATGCCGACGAGATGGCCGAGCCATCTGATGAACCTCTCCTTGCTGTGGCAGAACGACGGTGAACCGTACGGCGATGACGGAGCCACGTTCGATTCGGCAGCCGGAGTGAAAGCTCTCGAGTGGCAGCGCTCCATTGTGGACGATGGCTACAGCCCGGGTGACGTTGCGATTGACTCGCAGTACGTCGCCTTCAAGAACGGTGAGACGTCGATCACCTGGGACGGCATCTGGCAGATCAACGACCTCTCCGAATCCGGCCTCCCGTACGCGGTTGCTCCGATCCCTGCAATCGGCGAAACGGATGCCGTTTGGGCCAACTCCCATAACTTCTTCCTCCCCCGCCAGGCAAACGCCGACAAGAACAAGGTCAATGCGTCGAAGGTGTTCATCGCCTGGATGAGTGAGCAGTCCGCAGAGTGGGCAGGCTCTGGCATGATCCCGGCTCGTCAGTCGGTGCGCGATGCGGGCGCTCTCGACGGCCTGCCGCAGGAAGCAATCGCTGAGACGATCGACTCGATGCGTTTCTTGCCGCCCATCCCCGGAATCGGTGGGGTACAGGCCGAGACCCTCGAAATCGCAGTCGCAGACGGAGTTCAGGGAACGACGTCGCCGAGTGAGGCGCTCAAGAAAGCCGCCGGAACGGCTACGAAGCTCATGGACGACAACAAAGCCTCGTTCGGGGACTGACGGATGTCGACGAAGGTTGGTGAGCGCGTCCTCCCCACGGGGAGGGCGCGCCGCCCCTCGGCTTCAAACCAGGAGTCGCAGAAGAAACGTGGCGAGCAAGCAGGCACTCGGCAGCAGGGGAAAGCCACACCCTGGCTCTTTCTTGCCCCCTATCTGCTGCTTTTTGGTAGCTTCGTCATCCTCCCGGCAGTTCTCGGTGTGTGGATCAGTCTTCATTCCTGGGACTACACGCTGCCGAATAAACCCTTTGTCGGCCTCGACAACTACGTCTCCTTGTTCTCGCCCGGATCGACGGTTTTTGGCCCGTTTTGGGGATCCATGCGGGCTACCGGAATCTTCACGGTGCTCAGCGTGCCGCTGCTGCTGATCGTCCCGCTTGCCGTCGCTCTACTCATGAGCAAGAAATTTCCCGGCCGGGACTTTCTCCGAGCCATCTACTTCGCCCCCTACGTGCTGGGCGTCGCCGTCATCTCGGTGCTCTGGCGATACCTGCTCGACAACAACATCGGGCTCGTGAACCACTATCTGGGACTCCTCGGGCTTCCGGATGACACCGCGTGGACAACAACGACACCGGCGGCTTGGGTCGCGCTCGTGGGGGTGACCGTCTGGTGGACGCTCGGATTCAACGCAGTCATCTATCTTGCCGGTCTGCAGGACATCCCGATCGAACTCTATGAGGCTGCACGTGTTGATGGGGCCGGACCCTGGATGCAGTTCCTGAACGTGACGATCCCCGGGCTCAAGCCCATCCTGTCGTTCATCACGATCATCACCCTCCTCGCCTCCGCCAACATGTTCGGCCAGTCCTATCTCATGACTCAGGGTGGCCCCGGACGTGAAACGCGCACGGCAATTTACCAGATCGCCGACGCTGGTCTGCGCAACTTCCAGATGGGTAGTGCTGCAGCCATGAGTTATGTACTGACCGTTTTCCTCATGGCGATCAGTGCGCTTGTCTTCTACGTCTTTCGCGAGAAACAGCCCAAGAAGCTCAAAAAGGAGGTGCGATCGTGAACGCTCCTACGACCACGATCAGTGCCGGTTCCCGTGCACGCCGTGCACGCCGGCGGAGTGGCACAATCACTCGGGTCGTCGTTCTCGGCGCGATCGCAATCGCGTTCATAAGCCCGATCATTTTCATGATCGTGACCAGCCTCAAGACCCGGGCTGACGCGACGGCCATTCCACCGTCGTGGATCCCCAATCCGATTTCTCTGCAAGCTTTCGCGTCCATCCTCGCCCCTGGGACCTCGACTCCGGTGCTGCAATGGTTCGCAAACAGCATGGTCGCAGCGGCCCTCAATGCCACGCTTGTCGTCATCACGGCGTCACTCGCGGCATACCCACTCGCACGAATGCAGTTTCGGGGCAAGAATTTCGTCTTCGTCATCATCGTCGCGACGCTTCTGGTGCCGCCGGTGATCCTCGTGATCCCCAATTACCTCATCGTGAGCGAACTGGGGTGGCTCAACTCGCTCGTCGCGATCATCATTCCGACAGCGGCATCCGCATTCGGAGTGTTCTTCATGCGACAGTTCTTCGTCGGCCTGCCGATCGAGTTGGAGGAGGCCGCCCGGCTCGATGGGGCGAACCGATTCGTGATCTTCATGCAGGTCGTTTTACCGCTCGCCAAACCGGCTCTCGCAACACTCGCGCTACTCGCCTTCCTCGGCAACTGGAACGACTTCCTCTGGCCCGTCTACGTCTTGTTCAGCCCGGAGGTGCAAACACTGCCCGCTGGATTGTCCACGCTTCAGTCCGCAAATGCAGTGCGCTACGACCTCCTGATGGCCGGCGCGGTTGTCGCGAGCGTGCCTGTGCTGGCGCTGTTCATCTTCCTCCAGCGCTTCATCATCGAGGGCGTTTCGCGCTCAGGCGTGAAGGGATAGAACCGCGATGAATTCTGCTCGCAGCGCAGCCCTGGCAGGTGTGTCTGTAGCCGTCATTACGGTCTTCGCGGTGAGTGGCTGTGCAACGGCTGCTGAACAATCGGCACCCCCGGCGTCCGTCGCAGCAGGCGCCCCGGTGCTCAACGCGAATTTCGCTGATCCTGATGTAGTTGAAGTCGACGGCACGTACTTCGCCTATGCCACTAACGACAACAACCGCAACGTGCAGGTCGCCTCCTCCACCGATCTCCTCGATTGGGAGGTGCTGCCCGACGCGTTGCCGGATCTCCCGAGTTGGGTTATTCCGGGCAAGACCTGGGCACCTGAGGTGACGAAACTCGACGATGATTCGTTCGTCATGTACTTCACGGCGACGAATTTTGCGCCAACGCTGCAGTGCATCGGTGTGGCAACGGCCAGGGACCCGGCCGGACCGTTCACCGTTCAGGGCGACGCCATGATCATCTGTCCAGAAGATGAAGGGGGCGCCATCGATGCGAGCACCGTGGTCATCGACGACGTCCTGTACCTCGTCTGGAAGAATGACGGGAACTGTTGCGACCTCGACACCTGGATTCAGGCGGCCACGCTCTCTGACGACGGGCTCAGCGTCACGGGTGATCCGATCAGGATGCTGAAGCAAACCGAGGATTGGGAGGGCAACCTTATCGAGGCTCCCACCATCGTTTCCCGAGGTTCAGGACTCGTGATGCTCTATTCCGCGAACTCTTACGGAGACGACCGGTACGCAGTCGGTGCTGCATCGGCTGCATCAATCAACGGCCCGTGGGTGAAGGAAAGGGTTCCGATCCTCTCGACTGAGGGGTCGGGGGGTCTATACCGCGGCCCCGGCGGCCAGGACTTGGTCTTCGGCCCGAATGGCAAGGACTATCTCGTTTTTCACGGGTGGGACAAGGACTACACATACCGCGGTCTGCACGTTGCCGAGGCCGAATGGCACGCCGACATTCCTCGGGTCCTGATCCCCGAGTAACCAAATTGACCTGAAATTCCATGTATTTCCACTGATTGGTTTCCCATGTCTCTCACGTCGCTGTCGGGAACCCAACTCGTCCTTGAGGCTCATGGCTACACCGCCTCGATCGCGAGCATCGGTGCGAGCGTACGGTCGCTGCAGTATCTCGGACGGAACCTCATCGTGCCGTTCGACGCCGAGGAGGTGCGGCCATTCTTCCGCGGCGCCATCCTGGCACCGTGGCCGAACCGAGTCGTGGATGGAAGGTACACATTCGGAGGCGTCGAGCAACAGCTCAGTATCACCGAGCCGCTAAGGGGACACGCTCTCCATGGACTCGCGTCCTGGCTGAACTTTGCCGTAGTCAGGCAGGCGACGGATCGGCTCGTCCTGGCGGCAACCGTCGAAGCGCAGCCTGGATACCCCCACCGGGTGACGCTGGAGGTGGATTTTGCGCTCGACGCCGGGGGCCTTCGAACGGCAGTCACGGCAGTGAATGCCGGCCCGAATGCCGCCCCTTATGGCGTCGCTCCGCACCCTTACCTCGTTGCAGGCGAAGGCCACGTCGACGACTGGACGCTTCATCTCCCAGCCAGGCGAATACTGACCGTGACTCCTGACCGTCTCGTCCCCATCCGCATCCGTGACGTCAATGCTGAAGATCTGGTCGCCTTTGACTTTCGCACCCCACGGACGATCAAGGACATGTTCATCGACCACGCCTTCACTGGCTTCGACCGCGACGCTGACGGCCAGGTAACGGTTCGAGTGACGACGATCGCGGGCAGTGGAGTTGAACTGAGCTGGGGCCGCGAATGCCCGTGGGTTCAGGTTCACACGGCCGACCAGCCCGAACCCTCGATAGACAGAATTGGACTAGCCGTCGAACCGATGACCTGTCCGCCGGATGCTTTCAACTCTGGAACGAACCTGAACGTCCTTGAGCCGGGAAGATCAACACGTGCCTCCTGGACGATTCGAGCAGTCGACTAGCCAGGCGCGACGGCATCCGGAGAGAGAGAAATCCGGCGCTGCCATGGGCGGCGCCGGATTTCAGGGGAGAGCCGGAACGGCTCTCATCCCGCGTAGGTGAAGACCATCCCGCTCAGTTGAAGACCATCCCGCCGTCAACGAGAATCGACTGCCCGGTGATGTAGTTCGAGTCGGGGCCGGACAGGAACGATACGACACCAGCGACCTCGGACGCTTCGGAAAGTCGTTCGAGGGCGATGCCGTTCGTGAACTGATCCCAGCCCCACTCTTCCGACTTGCCCGCGTCGGTTGCGACCTTCTTCGCCAGTTCCTCCATGAGAGGCGTCTTCACGATGCCGGGGGCGAAAGTGTTGACCGTGATGCCGAATTGGGCAAGGTCCCTGGCCGCTGTCTGGGAGAGGCCACGGATGGCGAACTTCGTCGCCGAGTACAACGCGATGCCGGGGTTCCCGACGTGACCTGCCTGGGACGCGGCACTGATGATCTTTCCGCCGTGGCCGAGCTCCTTGAACGCCTTCGTGGCTGCTTGAATGCCCCACACCACGCCGTTGAAGTTAATGGAGAAAATCTTGGCGATGCTCTCCTGGGTGATGTCCTCGATCGGAGACGTGGGGGCGATACCGGCGTTGTTGATGATGACGTCGAAGCCCCCCAGCTCGATCACGGTCTGCGCGACCGCGGCGAACACGCTGTCCCGGTCGGAAACATTGACATGCAGTGCGATTGCTCCGCCATCTTTGCCCCCGAGGGATTCGGCTGCTGCGCCTGCGGTGTCAAGGTTCAAGTCGGCGATGGCCACCTTGAAGCCGTCGGCGTGGAGCCGCTCGGCAATCGCCTGCCCGATTCCCTGCCCGCCACCGGTGACGAGTGCTACTTTCCCGTTTTCTGTGCGTGTCATGGCTTTGATTCCAATCTCGATTACTCACAACCTGTCGGCGAGTCAGTGACGTCACGTCACAGCAGGACAGATGTTTCATTCATCCGGGACGCACATCGCCAACGGCGAAGCGCCCACCGGAAATTTTCGGTGTCAGAGACTTGTCCACGAGGGGGGCAATAACCTGATTATATCCGTTCCCGCTGGTCTGGGCGGTGAGGTTCTTACCGACCACTTCTTCTGCACCAGTGTCACCGCTCCCTGAGAGACTGGGTATGTCACGCACACACGAGGCCAACCCGTCCGAGTCAGGAACGCACATGATCACGTTCAACCCCATCGTCGATGTGACTTCGGGCGACGGCGACGACGACGGCTCCGAGGAGAACTTCGCCCGGGCGGCGCCGGAGGCCGTGCACGCCGGATTCCCCTCACCGGCCACCGGCTACTACAACGGGCCCGTCGATTTGAATCGCCACCTGATCCAGGACCCGACGGCGACGTTCATTGTGCGTGTCAGTGGGGACAGCATGACGGGCGCCGGCATCTTCGACGGTGATGAAATCATCGTCGACCGCTCCCTCGACGCCCGCGACGGCAGCGTCGTCATCGCTGTAGTCGACAACGAACTCACCATCAAGCGGCTCAGGATCGATGAGGCGGGCATCCGTCTGGTTCCGGAGAACCCGGCCTACCCCGACATCGTGCTCGACGAGATGAGCGAACTCACCATCTGGGGCGTCGTCACCCGGTGCCTGCACCGTGTCTGACCTGCCGTCGATCGCGATCGTCGACGCCAACAACTTCTACGTCTCCTGCGAGCGGATCTTCGATCCCCGACTCGAGGGCAAACCGGTCGTCGTATTGTCGAACAACGACGGATGCGTCATCGCGCGCTCACAGGAAGCCAAGACACTCGGCATCGACATGGCGTCGCCCTGGCACAGCATCGCCGCCGAGGCCACCGCGAGAGGCGTCATCGCCCGCTCCAGCAACTACGAGCTCTACGGCGACCTGTCCGCACGGACCGTCGAACTGCTCGGCCGTTACACCTCCTCCCAGGAGGTGTACTCGATCGACGAGAGCTTCATCCGGCTCACCGGCACTCCGCAGCAGGTGACCGCCGCCGCCCGTGAGATCCGCGTCGCCACGAAGAAACTGATCGGTCTGCCGGTCAGCATCGGGATCGCCCCGAGCAAGACCCTGGCCAAGCTCGCCAACCGCGGCTCAAAAACCGCTCCGGCGCTCCTCGGAGTCTGCAACCTGGCGGCATACGCGCCTGCCCAGCTGACTTCAATCCTGCAGTCCGTCGAGGTCGGTCAGGTGTGGGGCATCGGAGGCCGGACCGCGAAGAAGCTGATCGGCCTGGGCATCTACACGGCAGCCGAGCTCCGTGATGCGGACGCAGCGCGTGTCAGGCGACGTTTCGGGGTCGTCCAGGAGCGGGTGGTGCAAGAACTCCGCGGAAACGACTGCCTGCCGCTGGAGGAAATGCACGCCGACAGGGATCAGATCCAGTTCTCGCGATCGTTCGCGACACCGATCAGCACGGTCTCCGAACTCAAGGAGGTGCTGTCCGTCTACACCCAGCGAGCCTCCGCACGGCTGCGGCAGCAGAACTCCCTGGCCCGACTCATGCGCTGCTACGCATCGACCTCGCCCTTCCAGGATGAACATGTGACCCACGCCGTCTCCCTCGCTTTTCCCGACCCCACCGACGACCCGGTCGAAATGTACCGGGCCGCAATCACGGCGCTCGGCCCGCAGCTGCAATCGGACCGTCAGTACGTGCGCGTGGGGGTGAGCCTGCACGAGTTCTCCTCACGCGACACTCACGCCGCCCTCGATATCTTCGACACCAACCCTGCCCCCTTCGCCGCCGGGAACGTGCTGGACTCCATCACGGCGAAATACGGTCAGGAGACCCTCGGGCTTGGCCTGGCCGGGTTTAAAAGCAACCGGGCCTGGACGATGCGGCGAAACATGGTCTCACCCCGAGCGACCACACACTGGGACGAGTTGGCCACCGTCTTCGCCCAGTGACTCGTCACAGATTGACTCTCTCGAGGTGCGGTGGTTCTCGAAGTGCGGCGGCACGCCATGGCGATGACCTCGGCGGGGTCGCGTTCCCGGTTGCTCACGCGGGAGTCGAACCAGCGGAGCTCGGCTAGTCGGCGTCGTCCCGGCTGACCGGGGGCGCGCTGACCGGGGGCGCGCCCGCACCGGTGGGACCGGCCGCGATCGGACCGGCACCGATCGGGACCGTCGCGTTCCCCGTTGGGGGCGGAAGCTCGGCCGTCTCGGTGAGATCGGCGGTCGTGCTCGTGCTCGTGCTCCTGCGGGCGGCCGGCTCCGTCGGCCCGGCCTCCGCTGCGGCCGCGGGCACCGGCGCCACTTCCCCGGGCGGTCGCTGCAGCAGTTCGATCAGGAGCACCACGATGAGCGCGAGTACTGCGGTCCAGATGATGACGGCCGGGGTCAACGGGCGCCAGAAGATGGCGACGGCGGCCGCCCCGATGCCGACCGCCGCCCGGATGAAGCGGCGGGCCCGGTAGAGCCAGAGGCCGAACCGGCCGGTGGTCACCCCGCTGCGGGCCGCGCTGGCGCGCAGGTGCCGGCAGCCGTCCGTGACCAGGCGACGCACCGCGATCGCGCCGCGGAAGGGCCCGCCCAGGTAGGCGACGATGGCGACGGTGATCGCGGCGAGCCCCACCGACAGAGCGGAGGCGTAGACCAGCGGCACGACGGAATCGTAGACCGTGCCGGCGAGGTCGCTCGGCAGGTATTCGGGTGACAGGGCATTGACTGCGAAGAACCGGCCGACCGAGACTCCGAGGGCCAGGAGGGCCATTGAGAGACCGAGGGTGAGGCCGGCCCAGATAAGGGCCAGAGACCGGCGCCGGGATACGAGCACGCCGGCCGCGATGAGCAGCAGACTCACCCACGGCAAGACCGTGCCGGCCACGGTGAGGAGCTGGTAGGCCGTGCGGGCCTGCACAAGGGCATCCGACTGGGCGATCGGGATCGTGCGGTCGATGTCCGGGATGTCGGCGGCCAGGCCGAAGCCCTGGGCCACGAGCTGCTGCTTCACCTCCGCGATGATGGGTCCGAGCTGGATGCCGACTTCGCCGGTGTCGCTGATCACGAGCGCCGATGAGGTGTCACCCTCCAGCGCGGAGATGATCTGCGTCTGACTGAGCCGCAGTGACTCTTCCCAGACGGTGGCGAACGCATCCGAGGCGACCACCCGCTCCGCCGACGTGCGGACCAGCGAGCGCACCCCCTCGACGGCGGGGCCCTCCAGGAGCGCAAGCGCGTTCTGCGCCCGCGGAGGCAGGTCGAGGGCGGCAAGTCCGTCGAAGAGGTCCGTCGTCAGAGCCTCGATGTCGACCTGCTCCTCGACCACGGTGACGATCTCGGTGACCAGGAACGCCTGGAACGCCGGGTCCTCGGCCAGGGGCGCGACGGTCGCCACGAACGTGTCGGTGTCGGTCACGACGTTCCTGGTCCACTGGGACACGACCGCCACCGGGGCCAGCAGAACACCGAAGGCGATCAGCACCACGGCCAGGAACGCCCGCCAGCGCTGGCGGGAGGGCGGCGGAACGATCGCGGCCGCGAGGCCGGGGAGCGGGACGGTCTCGGCGCTCGCCGCGGCGTCGGTTTCCGCCGCGTCGAGCAGCTCCCGGAGCCTCACGTTTTCGTTTACCAGACGGGCGAGCGCCGCTTCCGTGCTTTCCGTCTCGGGATTCCCCGTCTGGTCCATTGCCTCCGCCTCTCACCTGCGATGGTCACGGCCCCCGGCGCGTTCCCTCGCCACCGTTTCCGAGTCATTATGTCGACTACGGGACGATTCGCAAGGAGCGCGCGGGCTCACGGGAGCCATGCGCCGAGTTCGGCACTTGCGGTCGAGATCGCCCGGCATACCTGCCGAAATCGACCGCAAGCATCGAGGTCGGCGCGGGTGCGCGGCGACATCCGTCACGCCTGCGGCGAACAGAGGCAGTCATTTCAGGGTTCGCTCGTTACTCTCGATGTATCGGCGCCACAACTGCCCTGGCGCCAAGGGAGCGATCACATGTTTGAGAGATTTACCGACCGAGCTCGTCGCGTCGTTGTTTTGGCCCAGGAAGAGGCCAAGATGCTCAACCACAACTACATCGGTACTGAGCACATCCTGCTCGGCCTGATCCACGAAGGCGAGGGCGTTGCCGCCAAGGCCCTCGAGAGCCTGGGTATTTCCCTCGACGCCGTGCGCGAGCAGGTGCAGGACATCATCGGCCAGGGCCAGCAACAGCCGACGGGTCACATCCCGTTCACGCCGCGCGCCAAGAAGGTTCTCGAGCTGAGCCTGCGCGAGGCACTGCAGCTCGGCCACAACTACATCGGCACCGAGCACATTCTGCTCGGCCTCATCCGCGAAGGTGAAGGCGTTGCCGCCCAGGTGCTCGTCAAGCTCGGCGCCGACCTGAACCGGGTGCGCCAGCAGGTCATCCAGCTCCTCTCTGGGTACCAGGGCAAGGAGCAGGTGCAGGTCGGCGCGAATGAGCAGGCGAGCGGTCCGGCGGGCAGCCAGATTCTCGACCAGTTCGGGCGCAACCTCACGCAGGCCGCCCGTGAGAACAAGCTCGACCCCGTCATCGGGCGCGAGAAGGAGATTGAGCGGGTCATGCAGATCCTGTCCCGCCGGTCCAAGAACAACCCGGTTCTGATCGGTGAGCCCGGCGTCGGCAAGACCGCCGTCGTCGAGGGTCTCGCCCAGGCCATCGTCAAGGGCGATGTGCCCGAGACTCTGAAGGACAAGCAGCTCTACTCGCTCGACCTCGGCTCGCTCATCGCCGGAAGCCGCTACCGCGGTGACTTCGAGGAGCGCCTGAAGAAGGTCACGAAGGAGATCCGCACCCGCGGCGACATCATCATCTTCATCGACGAGATCCACACCCTCGTCGGTGCCGGTGCCGCCGAGGGTGCGATCGACGCGGCCAGCATCCTGAAGCCTCTTCTCGCCCGTGGCGAGCTGCAGACCATCGGTGCCACCACGATCGACGAGTACCGCAAGCACTTCGAGAAGGATGCCGCGCTCGAGCGCCGTTTCCAGCCGATCCAGGTGGCCGAGCCGTCTCTGCCGCACACCATCAACATCCTCAAGGGACTGCGCGACCGCTACGAGGCGCACCACAAGGTGTCCATCACCGACGGTGCCCTCGTGGCCGCGGCGAACCTCGCCGACCGCTACGTCTCCGACCGGTTCCTGCCGGACAAGGCCATCGACCTGATCGACGAGGCCGGCGCCCGCCTCCGCCTGTCGATCCTGTCGAGCCCGCCCGAGCTGCGCGAATTCGACGAGAAGATCGCCGTGGTACGCGCCGCCAAGGAGACCGCCATCGAGGAGCAGGACTTCGAGAAGGCCGCCGGCCTGCGCGATGAGGAGAAGAACCTCCTCGGCGAGCGACTGCGCCTCGAGAAGAAGTGGAAGTCGGGCGACGTCAAGACGACCGCCGTCGTCGACGAAGGCCTGATCGCCGAGGTCCTGGCCCAGGCCACCGGCATCCCCGTCTTCAAGCTCACTGAAGAGGAGTCCTCGCGACTCGTCTTCATGGAGAAGGCCCTGCACCAGCGCGTCATCGGTCAGGAAGAGGCCATCTCGGCGCTCGCCAAAACCATCCGCCGCACCCGTGCCGGTCTCAAGGACCCCAAGCGCCCGAGCGGTTCGTTCATCTTCGCCGGCCCCACCGGCGTCGGAAAGACCGAGCTGGCCAAGGCGCTCGCCGAGTTCCTCTTCGATGACGAGGCCGCCATGATCTCGCTCGACATGAGTGAGTACGGCGAGAAGCACACGGTGTCGCGTCTGTTCGGTGCTCCTCCCGGGTTCGTCGGCTTCGAAGAGGGCGGACAGCTCACCGAGAAGGTGCGCCGGAAGCCGTTCTCCGTGGTGCTGTTCGACGAGATCGAGAAGGCCCACCCCGACATCTTCAACTCGCTCCTCCAGATTCTGGAAGAGGGCCGGTTGACGGATGGCCAGGGTCGCGTCGTCGACTTCAAGAACACCGTGATCATCATGACCACGAACCTCGGCACCAAGGACATCAGCGGCGCGCCCGTCGGTTTCCAGCTCGAGGGCGACACGTCGACCGGCTACGACCGGATGAGCGGGAAGGTGAAGGAGGAGCTGAAGAAGCACTTCAAGCCCGAGTTCCTCAACCGCGTGGACGAGATCATCGTCTTCCCGCAGCTGACCAAGCCGGAACTGCTGCAGATCGTGGACCTGTTCATCAAGCGTCTGAGTGAGCGCCTGCTCGACCGCGACATGACCGTGGACCTGACCCTCGCAGTGAAGGAGCACCTGATCGAGGTCGGCTTCGACCCCGCGCTCGGTGCCCGGCCGCTGCGCCGCGCGATCCAGCGCGAGGTGGAGGACCGTCTGTCGGAGAAGATCCTGCAGGGCGAGCTCAACGCCGGCGACCACGTGCACGTGGACTACGTGGGCGGGGAGTACATCTTCACCACGACGGTGCGCGCCTCCGCTGTCGGCGTCGGCGTCAACACCACGGCCGCGATCGGAACGGGGCCGGGCTCGCCCGACCTCGCGGTGACCAGCGAGTAGCGGTGACCCGTTAGGAAGGGCCCGGCGGAGCATCCGCCGGGCCCTTGTGCGTTCTCGCCCGGCCCTGCCTGGCCACGGCCACCTAACGAATTCGACGGAGTTTTTGCTCCCGTGGGCCTGTTTTCGGCTCAAACCGGGTCGGTCCGGCAAAATGTCCGTCGAATTCGCTCACGGCGCGGCTGCCTAGACTGATGGCTTGGATGTTTGGTATGAGTGAACCGAGAGGTGGCGGGCAGCGAATGCAGGAGTTTTCGGTGCGCCGGGCACGCACCACCGATGTGCCCCGGATCCAGGCCCTCGTAGCGCCGCTGGTGCAGGAGCGCATCCTGCTCGGCAAAGAAAGCGTCGTCTTCTATGAGGCCGTGCAGGAATTCCGGGTGGTCGAGGATGCCGACGGCGCCTTGATCGGCTGCGGCGCCCTGCACGTGATGTGGGAGGACCTGGGCGAGGTGCGCACCCTCGCCGTGACCGCCGACCGGCTCGGCCACGGCGTCGGCCACGCCCTGATGGACCGGCTCGAAGTGGATGCCCGCGAGCTCGGCCTCCGCCGCCTCTTCTGCCTGACCTTCGAGGTGCCGTTCTTCGCCCGACACGGCTTCACGGACATGGGCTCCGAAACTGTCGATCCGGTCGTCTACGCCGAGCTGGTGCGCTCCCACGACGAGGGCGTCGCCGAATTCCTCGACCTGGCCCGGGTCAAGCCGAACACGCTCGGCAACACCCGAATGGTCAAGCGGCTCGTTTGACCGTCTCCGACCGGGCCGCAGCTCCGGACGCCGCGTGCACACGGCACAGCGAACTGTACCCGATCGCGTGCCGCTCATGTGAGGGTAGTTTCACCCATTCATGCTCATCTGAGCAGAACGCGCCAATTCACCAATTGTTACTTCGCAGGTAGCACAGCGGCAACACCGCCTCCGTAGCATGGCGATCACTGTCGATCGTTGAATATTGAGGGAACCCCTATGTCGCCTGCACCAAACAGCCGTCTGAAATTTGCGTTTTCCGCTCTGTTGGGCATGGGGCTGGTCGCCAGCCCCCTCGTGGCCCTGCCGGCCTTCGCCGACGTCGGCGGCACCGGAGTCGTGATCAACGAGGCCTACCTGAACGGTGGCAGCACGGGAGCGACCTATCTCAACAAGTTCGTGGAGCTCTACAACCCCACCGACGCCGCCGTCTCCCTCGACGGCACCTCGCTCCAGTACCGATCGGCCACGGGTGCGGCGAACCCGTCCGGCACGCTCGCGCTGAGCGGCGCGATCCCCGCCAAGGGGTACTACCTGGTGCAGGGAACGGCCAACTCGACCAACGGCGCGGCGCTGCCCACCCCCAACGCCACCCTCGGTTTCTCCTTCGCCGGTGGCGGCGGAACCCTCTTCCTCGCCAACCAGGCCACGCAGCTGACTGCCCCAGCCACGGGATCCCTCCTCAACGCCCCCGGCGTCATTGATGTGCTCGGCTACGGCACCTCGCTGACCTACGAGACCACGGTGGCGTCCGCCGCATCCGTCACCACCGCGCTCACCCGCGCCACGGGCCTGGACACCGACGTCAACTCGGTCGACTTCACCGTTGCTGCTCCCACCCCGACGAACGCCGCCGGTGAGACCGCGGCCACCCCGGTCGAGCCGACGGCCACGCCCACCCCGACGGCCACGCCCACCCCAACGGCCACGCCCACCCCGACGCCCACCCCGACGGCCACGCCCACCCCGACGCCCACCGCGACGACTCCGCCCGCGCCGGCCACCGCCCTCGCGATCAAGGAGATCCAGGGCGTCACGGATGCCGGCGCACAGACCGGCAAGCTCGTCACCACGACCGGCGTCGTCACCGCCGCATACCCCACGGGCGGCTTCAGGGGCTTCTACCTGCAGACCCCCGGCACCGGCGGCGCGGTCGACCTGACCACGCACACGGCCTCCGACGGGCTCTTCGTCTACACGAACGCCTTGGCCGCCCCGGTCGCGGCCGGCGACCACGTCTCCGTCACCGGCACCGCGACCGAGTTCTTCGGCCTCACCCAGATCACAGTCACCGCGCTCAGCGACGTGACCGCGCTGGACAAGGCCGGGATCGTCGCACCGGTCCCCGCTACCGTCGGCCTCCCGTCAACGGCTGCCGCACGCGAGTCCCTCGAGGGCATGATCGTCTCCCCGCAGGGTGACTTCACCGTCACCAACAACTACACGACCAACCAGTACGGGGAGATCGGCCTCGCGGCCGGCGCCACCCCGCTCGTCGGCCCGACCGTCACCGCCCGCCCGGGAACGGACGCGTACACTGCGGCCGTTGCCGGCAACAAGGCGCGCGCGGTCACCCTCGACGACGGCGCCACCACCAACTACCTGTCCAGTATCAACAAGGACAAGCCCGTTCCGTACCTCTCGACGACCGCCCCGGTGCGGATCGGCGCGGCCGTGACCTTCACCACGCCGGTCGTCCTCGACTACCGCAACAACGCCTGGAAGTTCCAGCCGATTACCGAACTGGTTCCCGCGAACGCGGCGACGGTTCAGCCGGCCACCTTCAGCGACACCCGCACCGCAGCCCCTCGTGCCGTGGGTGGCGACATCCGTCTGGCCACCTTCAACGTGCTCAACTACTTCGCCACGACCGGTGACTCGATCACCGGCTGCAGCTACTACAGCGACCGGGCCGGCACGCCGATCACGGTCAACAGCGGCTGCGGCGCCCGCGGCGCGGCCACCCAGGTCAGCTTCGAACGGCAGCAGGCGAAGATCGTCTCGGCGATCAACGCCCTCGACGCCCACGTCGTCACCCTCGAAGAGATCGAGAACTCGGCCCGCTTCGGCAAGGACCGTGACTTCGCCCTCGCCAACCTCGTCACCGCGCTGAACACCGACGCGGGCAGTCCGGTCTGGGGCTTCGTTCCCTCGCCGGCAGCTCTCCCGGCCAGCGAAGACGTCATCCGCACCGCATTCATCTACAAGACCGCCGCGGTCGAAACCGTGGGCGGCTCGACCATCTTCGACGATGCCGCGTTCGTGAACGCCCGCCAGCCGCTGGCCCAGGCGTTCCAGCTGGTCGGCGACGCCGGCAGCAGCTTCCTCGCGATCGTCAACCACTTCAAGTCAAAGGGCTCCGGAACCGGAGCCGATGCCGACACCGGCGACGGCCAGGGCGCCTCGAACCTGTCCCGCGTGAACCAGGCGACCGCGCTCGTCGGATTCGCCGACTCACTGAAGGCCAGCACCGGCATCGCGCGCGTCTTCCTCACCGGCGACTTCAACGCCTACGACCAGGAAGACCCGATCAAGGTCATCACCGACGCGGGTTACCTCAGCCAGGAAGCAAAGACCGGCGAGTACACCTACGCGTTCGGAGGCGCCGTCGGCTCGCTCGACCACGTGTTCGCGTCGCCCGAGGCGAATGCCGCGGTAACCGATGTTGACGTCTGGAACATCAACTCGGTCGAGTCCGTTGCGCTCGAGTACAGCCGGTACAACAACAACGTCACCGACTTCTACGTGGCCGACCCGTTCCGCTCGTCGGACCACGACCCGGCGATTGTCGGGTTGAACCTCGCCAGCCCCACCGACGTCGACATCAACCTGCTCAACATCAATGACTTCCACGGCCGAATCGACGCCAACACCGTCAAGTTCGCCGGAACGATCGAGCAGCTCCGCGCGGAATACGGGGACGCGGCCACCCTGTTCCTCTCCGACGGCGACAACATCGGCGCCTCGCTGTTCGCCTCGGCGTCGCAGGGCGACAAGCCCACCATCGACGTGCTGAACGCGCTCGGCCTGAAGACCTCGGCCGTCGGCAACCACGAGTTCGACCAGGGCTTCGCGGATCTCACCGGCCGCGTCGCCGACGCAGCCGACTTCGACTACCTCGGCGCGAACGTCTACCTGCTCGGCACGACGACCCCGGCGCTGCAGGAATACGCGATCTTCGACGTCAACGGCGTCTCGGTCGGCGTGATCGGCGCCGTCACCGAGGAGACCCCGGCGCTGGTCTCGCCGAACGGGATCGCCAGCCTGAGCTTTGGTGACCCGGTCGCCGCGGTCAACCGGGTCTCGGCCCAGCTCACCGACGGTGACCCGGCCAACGGCGAAGCTGACGTGCTGATCGCCGAGTACCACGAGGGGGCCGGCGCGGGAACCCCGGACGGTGCCAGCCTCGAGCAGGAGCTCGCCCTCACCGACAGTGCGTTCGCCCAGATCGTCACGCAGACCTCGGCCGAGGTCGACGCGATCTTCACCGGCCACACGCACAAGCAGTACGCGTGGAACGCTCAGCTGCCCGGTGCGGCCGCCGGCGTCACCCGCCCGGTGCTCCAGACCGGCAACTACGGCGAGAACATCGGCCAGGTCGTTCTGAACTACGACATCGCCTCCGGTGACACCACGACCGTGAAGAACCAGAACGTCAAGCGCTCGGTCACGGCCGACGCGACGCTGGTCGCCGCCTATCCGCGGGTCGCCGCGGTGAAGACGATCACGGATGCCGCGCTCGCCCAGGCGGCCGTCATCGGCAACCAGCCGATCGGCTCGTTCACGGCCGACATCACCCGCGCCTGCCTCGGCGGCACGGCACCGTGCACCGAGAACCGGGCCGCACCATCGGCGATGGGCACCCTGGTGGCTAACTCGCTGCGCGAATCGCTGGCCGACCCGCTCAAGGGCGGCGCCGAAATCGGCGTGGTCAACCCCGGCGGCATGCGCGCCGACCTGCGGTACTCGCCGGACGGCGTCGTCACCTACGCCGAGGCCAATGCGGTGCTGCCGTTCCTGAATAACCTGTGGACGACCAGCCTCACCGGGGCTCAGTTCAAGAAGGTCCTGGAGCAGCAGTGGCAGCGGGACGCGGCCGGCAACATCCCGAGCCGCCCGTTCCTGCAGCTGGGCCTGTCCGACAACGTGAACTACACGTTCGACGCGAGCCGGGCCGAGGGCGACCGCATCACGGGCATCTGGATCGACGGGTCGGCCATCGACCCGGCCCGCTCCTACCGGGTCGGATCGTTCAACTTCCTGCTCACCGGAGGGGACAACTTCCGGGAGTTCAAGAACGGAACGGGAACGCGCGACTCCGGTCTCGTCGACCGAGACGCCTGGATCTCCTACATCACGGCCAAGAGCCCTCTGACGCCGTCGTTCGCCACCCGCCAAGCCAGCGTCACGGGTGTTCCGACTGAGACCGTCGAACGTGGCGCCTCGGTCACGTTCACCGTGGGCGACCTGAACCTGAGCTCGCTGGGAGCCCCGAAGAACACGGCGCTGTCCGTGCTCTGGGCGGGCAGCAGTGCCGGCCTGGGCACGACATCCATCGACGCGACCGGCACGGCGACCGTTACCGTCACGGTGCCTCAGGATGCTGCGGCGAACAGCGTGCTCGAGCTCACCGCCACGGAGTCCGGCACTATCGTGCGGGTTCCGATCACGGTCAATGTGCCGGTGGCGCCGACGACCGAACCGGTCACCGCGAGCCCGAAGGCGCTGACCAAGGCGCTCAAGGACGCGATCGACACCGACGCGGCAACGTATGCCGCGGGCGCCCCGGTCACGGTCGACGTCGGAGCGCAGCTGGCGGGCGAGTTCGTCTACGTGTCGCTGCAGTCGAAGCCGAAGGACAACCAGGGCGGCTGGCTGCTGGTGAACGCGCAGGGTGAGGTCAGCACGACCCTGTCGGCCGACATTCGTGCGGGCAAGTACAAGCTCGTCGTGCAGGACGAGGCCGGCGACGTGCTCGGCTGGACCGAGATCAAGATCGAGAAGGTGAAGCGCGGTCGGTAGGAGCGCCCGGAAGAAAACGGACCGGCGCGGAACCGAGCCTCTCGAGGCCGGCCGCGCCGGTTCGGCGTTTCCGGTCCGACACGCACGCGACACGCGCGGCATTGGCGGCGGCGCCGGTAGACCTCGTTAGCCTTGGGTAATGTCGACGATCAAACATCCGGTCGGCCCCCAGTCCAGCAAGGTGTACTGGCGCCGTCGTCTCGTGGTGGGCCTCGGCCTGCTCATCGTGCTTGCCCTCCTCATCATGGTCATCTCATCCCTCGTGCGCCCGGCCGCCGGCGAGCCGGGCAGCACGCCGACGCCCGCGGCCGAGGCCGCGTCGACGGGGGCGAAGGCCTCCGTCTCCGACCCGGCGGCGGCTGCGGCCGCGTGCGACCCGTCATCCGTGCAGGTCGAAGCGACCACCGACGCGGTCAGCTATGAGCCCGGGGCAGAGCCGATGCTGTCGCTCAGCGTCACCAATATCGGCGACGTCCCGTGCGTGCTGAACGCGGGCACGGCGACTCAGGTTTTCACGGTCTCGAGCGGCGCGGACGTCTACTGGACGTCGACCGACTGCCAGCAGGAGGCAGGCGACGCCGACGTCACCCTGCAGCCGGGCGAGCCCGTGAGCTCAGGGGAGGCGATCGTCTGGGACCGCAGCCGCTCGAGCCCGGAGACCTGCGGCGAGGCCACCCGCGACGCCGCGCCGGCCGGGGGAGCGGCATACAACCTGAGCGTGACCGTCGACGGCATCGAGTCGGCGACCCCGAAGCAGTTCTTCCTCTCCTGAGCCGCCCGGTGGTCGAGCGGCCCGGTGGTCGAGCTTGTCGAGACCCGATCGCTCCTGGCATGGCTCTCCAGAGGTGCGCATGTCGGGACCGCACCGCGTCAACTGGTTGAATGGAAGCCGTGACTGAAGAGACTCCACCGACGAATTCCCCTGCCCTCGCCGCCGCTCTGGCGGCCCAGGATGTGGTCGCCGTGGCCTATGCCCTCCGCAATGACGTGATGATCGTTCCGCAGCTGGTCGTCAACGGTCAGGCGGAGCAGGTGCGGGTCTTCGGGCGCGAGGGCACCGACCGACGGATGCTGCTGCTCTTCTCCTCCGCCGAGAACTACGCCCGCATGGTGCCCGACGAGGTCGATCCGCAGGTCATGGTCGGCGACGCGCAGTGGCTCCGCGAATTCCTCACCGTGCACCAGCAGGTGCTCGAGATGGTGTTCTTCGACATCGCCGGTCCGCACGTCATGCAGGCCGCGCCGGCGGACCTGATGAGCGCCCTCGGCCCGCTACCCGGCGAGTCGGAGTCCGGCGAAGGCGAGCGCGGCGAGTAGCTCCCGATCGACCCCCTCAGGCTGGGGGTCCCCAACCGCCCGACCGGGCGGGCGCCCCGCGATAGGCTGACGTTTGACAGTGTTCGGCTCGCTTTCACAGCGGAATCCGACGGACTTCTCACGGTCAGCATTCGGCCTGTCAGGGAGCAGGTCAGAGTGGCGGGGACCGGGCAGGATCCGATCGACGCCCGCCTCGCGCGCGTTGAGCGTCAGTACTGGATCGACCGCAATGTCGCCCTCGAGGACGCCGAGGCCTGGCTGGCCGAGCTCGGTGAGGGAGAGCACGGCGCCACCGCACGCCGGTTGCTGGTTGTCGTCGCGGCCGTGCGCATCCGTCGCGGAGATCCGGGACAGATCGCCGTACAGGTGCAGCAGATCCTGAGCTGGGCGGAGCAACACGGCGAACTCGCCCTGCAGTCGCGCTGTCATGACGTTCTCGGTTCGGTCTTCGAAATGGTGGGCGACCGGGCGCTGGCCCTGGAGCATGCCGTCGCCGCGAACGATCTGCTCGAGGACTCGGAGGTTCCGCTGATGCGAGCCGCCGCCCGCAAGTGCCTGGCCGACGCGCTCGGCTCGGCAGGGTCCCTCGATGAGGCGCGTCGCCGCTACGACGATGCCCTCCGCCTGGTCATCGACGACCCAGAGACCATCATCCGTTACAACATCCTCAACAATCTCGCCTACACCGAGTACCTGGCCCACAACCAGGCCGCGGCCCTCGCGGCCGTTGAACAACTGATCGGACTGTCCGAGGTGGGTGACCGCCAGATCGGCATGTACGCGCTCGACACGGTCGCACGCGTCTACCTCACCGCGGGGCGGCTGGACGAGGCGGAGGCGAAGCTGCTGCCGGCGATGGACCCGGAAGTCGGCGATCTGCATCCCGACGGCTCCGCCGCGGCCCTCGTCACCCTGGCCGTGATCTACCGCACGCAGGGAAAGCTGCACCAGGCGCAGACTGTGATCGACCGGTGCCGCGAGCTGGCCCAACGGTTCGGGCTCATTCGATGGTCGACGGAAGCGGCCCGGGAACAGGCCGAGATCCACGCCGCCAACGGCGATTTCCGCGCCGCGTTCGAGGCGTACCGGCACTTCCACGAGCAGTCCGAGGCGCTCGGCGCGAGCGAGAATGAGTCGCGCGGGCGCATCCTCGAGGCCGTCTATCAGACCGCGGAGTCCCGCCGGGAGAGCGAGCGGTACCGCGAGTTGGCCGAGCGTGATCCGCTCACCGGACTGCGCAACCGCCGGTTCGTCGACGAGCACCTCGGCGCGGCGCTGATGCGTGTGCGGGAGGGTGGGCCGAGCGTGGCCATCGCCATGGTCGACCTCGATCACTTCAAGCGCATCAACGACACCCTGTCGCACGAGGTCGGCGACACCGTACTCCGCGAAGTGGGCAGCATTCTGATCACCGCCGCGGCATCCGCGGCCGACGGCATCGCCGCGCGCCTGGGAGGGGAGGAATTCCTGCTGATCATGCCGGGGATCGACGCCACCGAGGCGCACCTGCGCTTCGACGCCGTCTGCCGGGCCATCGCTGATCACGACTGGTCGTCGATCACCGGTACGCTTCCGGTGACCGCAAGCCTCGGGGTTGCCGTGGCGCCCGCCGACGGCCAGCAGATTTCGGACCTGCTGCGCGCCGCCGATGTGCGCCTGTATGTGGCGAAGCGCGATGGTCGCAACCGGGTCGTGCATGCGGCCATCGTCTCCACGTCGAACCCGGTGGCCGAGCTGCTCGAGGCCCGCTAGATGTTCTTCCCACGGAGGTTGTGAGCGTGGCGTGAGCTAAAAAGGTGAGGACCTCCGGTATCGATTGGGTTACCACACTCAAGTCGATGCCACGGAGGCCCTCA
>NZ_SOGQ01000016.1 GCF_004403465.1 Cryobacterium sinapicolor
CTCTGCCACCCAAATATCATCGTTCACCCGTCATGATTAACAGGATTCGGGGCAAAAATCCGATCAAAACGCCGATACAGCCAAAAATAAACGCGACTGTAGTACTAGGGGCACGTGGCATGTCGAGCGACCTGCGTTTGCTGCAGCCGTCAGCCTAGTGCCCCAGTTGGCCTCACCGACGTCACGTCATGCGGCGCGATACCCCGCATTCGGCCGCGGGAGATGCGGTTGTCGGCGAGCTCTCCGTCCAGAGCTTGGCATAAAGGCCTGAGCTTGTTCGGTGAGTCAGGTTTACGAGCCCACGGCCGGGCGTCCCCACTCGGCGTCATGTTAATCCGGGTCCAAAGCACCCATCTTCGACGCCCCGAACCGGGACAACCTGGGGCTGGGCGAGAATCGTGCGCCTGCGCTGTGCGTGGTCGCCAGCGCCTCAGAACACGAGCTTATGCCGCTGCACCAGGGCCATGCTGGACTCAAAGTCCACATCGCAGCCATACCCAGCCGCCAGCTGCGGGAGCGTCTTTGGGTCGTACTCGCCACCCAGTTCGGCCAGCTGGCGGAAGAGCTGCTCGATTCCGCCCGGCACGATCAGTTCGAGCACCCGCAGCGGCTCGTCGCCGGCATTCCAGAAGGTGTGCCAGCGACCCCTCGGCTTGAAGACCAAGTCACCCGGCGAGGCAACGACTTCGTCGCCCTCCTCGAAGACGCCCAGCCGCCCGGCAAGCACGAGACTGTACTCGTCTTCCCGGCTGTGCCGGTGGATCGGTGCCGCGAGGGTTCGCGGCGCCAGCAGGTGTTCCACGACCGCGATAGCTCCACCCGAGTCAGCACTGTCAATGAGGTACCGGTCCACAGCGCCGGGGTCTCCGGTCGCCTCGATGTCGCGCGCAGTCTCGACGCGGATGCCGGCTACCCCGGCTGGGTTCGCGGTCATGATTCCTCCTCCTAGTGCGGGGACTGCGGGGTTGACGCGGACAGCTCGAACGCTAGGCCGCCCCCAGGGAATTGGATACCGGGATGGCAGCCCGGTTGAGGTCATTTACGACCCGTCGCGGCCGGGCTCACGTCAGCGCGAGCGTGCTCTTGCACCGCGGATACCGACGGCAGCCCAGGAACGGCCCGCGCTTGCTGGTGCGCTCGACCATGAACGCACGGCCGCACCGGGGGCAGACGACGGAATCAAGAGTCTCGCCGATAGCGTTGGTGCGCATGATCCCGTTGTCCCGGATCAGTTCCATCAGGAAGGGTGACTCCCGGTTCTTGACGGTGAACAGTAGCACGCCCCGCCGGGCGCGGGTCATGGCCACATAGAACAGTCGCCGCTCCTCGGCCCGCTTGAAGTCTTCGGCGGCGGGCATAGCGATACGCAGCACCGGGTCGTTCGGGATGGTGCTCGGAAAGCCCCACTTGCCCGAGACCATGCTCGGGATGACGATGTAGTCCGCCTCGGCGCCTTTGGAGGCGTGGATGGTCATGAACTTCACGTCCAACAGGTCATTGAGGTCGCGGCAGTCCGGCAGGTAGTCGCTCTGGTGGCGATAGCGTCCCAGCACGAACACGGTGACCTTGACGCCCACCGGCTGAGGGATTCTGCCCCGGGAGATCTGGGTGTGCAGCGCTTTCAGCCGGTGGTGGATGGCCGCCTTCACGGCCGTGTCGGTGTCGACCGAGACGGCACTGATCGTCGGCGGGAATTCCGCGGTCGAGGACACGACCCTCTTGACCAGCTGGCTGGGGTTCTGCAGCACGAACTTGCTGGAGACATCCGCTATCGATTGCGGAAACCGGAATGTGCGTTCCAGCCTCAGCACCTCGCTCGGCCCGAACAGGTGCTCAAAATGGGTCATTACCGACAGGTCGGCGCCGGCGAACCGGTTGATGCTCTGCCAGTCGTCACCGACGGCGAACAGGTGGCGCCCGGGCTTGGCCACGAGGGCGCGGGCGAGCCGGGCCCGCGCGTGGCTGGCGTCCTGGAACTCGTCGACCATGACCAGCTCGTAGGGGCTCTCCCAGTCGCCGGCCTCCAAATGCTCGGCCGAGAGGTTGAGCATGTCCTCGAAGTCAATGCAGCCCTCCGCGGCGAGCTGCTTGTCCCACTCGCGCCGAATCGGGGCGAACAGGCGCAGGAACGCGGCGTCGCGGAAGCGCACCTGCCCTTCGGTGAGTTCCTCGAGGCGTTCGCGGAGCTGGTCGTCGCTTAGCCGATTGCTCTTCGCGTGGGTGAGGAAACTCCGGAAGGTGCCGAGCAGGCGCGCGTTCTCGGTGGGCGTCTGGGTCGCGATGATCCGGGCGGGATTCGGGTGCAGCTGGATGCCGCGTTGGGTAAGTTCCTGAGCCAGGTTGTGGAGTCCCGCTCCGCTCCACAGCTCAGACATCGTCGTCTCGATGAGCGTGGTGCCGTGCTCCCGGTGCAAGCCTCGCTTCCACTGGAGACTGTCCAGATAGCCGTCGAAGGGAGACTGGCCGTCAGCATCGAGTGCCAGATGCTCGTGGTAGACGTCGATCTTCGGGTAGTAGAAGTCGGGTCGATACTGACCGTGCTCGGGATCAACGGTGTCCATTCGGTAGGGCTTCTCATAGATGTAGTCGACGGTGTGGAAGTACAGCCAGTCAGCGATCATCCGCTCCGCCGCGCTCTTCACGACCTCGCCCTGAGCCGTTCGGAAAACGGATGCCTCACGGCTCGCGCTGTCGTCTGCTTCCCCGTCCAAGTCGAGGTAGTCACGAGCGAGCACTGCCCGGAAGAAATCCCACTGTGTGCGGAAGCCGGGGTCGGCGGCGCGCAACCCGTCGACGATCCGCCCCAGCTGCTTGATGTCTCCCCCACCCTCGAGCCAGGGCGCCAGCAACGGCTTTCGGCCGGTGGCCTTCCCGATGATCTCCAGGCCGAACGCGTGGAACGTCTTAGCGACGACCCCGTCGGCGTCGAGCCCCAGCGGCGCCAGGCGTTCCTGGGTGCGCGCGCCCAGCTCCTTCGCCGCGGCATTGTTGAAGGCCAGCATCAGGATCTTGTCGGGAGGAATCAGGTTGCGGTGCAGCGCGTAGCCGGCTTTGGCAACCATCGTCGAGGTCTTGCCGGATCCGGCTGAGGCGACGACGAGCATCCGGTTGTCGAAGCAGACGACCGCGCGCGCCTGCTCGGGCGTGAGCGGTGACTTCTCGACGGTGTCGAAGAAGTCCTGGCAGTCGTCGAGCTCGGCGGCAAGGTGCCGCTCGTTCTGGGCGACGATGAACGCGGGCAAGTCCTCCCCCCAGATCTTGACCGTCTCACGGGCCACCGCGGAGAGCTCGTTTATGTGTGGCTGGAGATCGGGGTCGTCGATCAGCTGGCCAAAGCCGACGGCGGCTTTGCGCGCAGCCCAGTAGGCGGAGAACTCGGTTGTGAGCCAGCCGTTCGTCTTGAGCTGCACGGCGACGGCGGTGGCGAGCGCTTCGGTGAAGAGCCGCACTTGGTTGGTGGCCTGGTCGAATTCGTCGACGAGCTGCAGCAGCTTGAGCGCGTGCGCGGCCTCGGCCTGCGCCGCTGTGAAGGCGGTAGAGAAGGATGCCGCACGCCGGTTCGGGATCCCGCGGAACCGGAAACGACGATCCGGGTGCTCCAGTACGAGGTGTGACCAGAGCCGACCCGGCGTCACGGTCAGCCCGCCGAACGAGCCGATGTCGCGGGCGACAGGCTCACCGTAGACGATGATCGTGAGCTCGGGGCCGGTCAGGGTCAGTCGCCAGTCCCGGGACTTGGTGACCCGCTTGCCGAGGGCTGATGGGCGCCAGGTTTGCGCTGCGGAAGAGTCGCTCACGGGTGGCCGTGCTGGGCGGAACAGACCATCACGCTGCAGCTCGCCGAGTTTTCCAGAGGAGTTTGGCCGTGCGACTCACAAACGCGACCAGGGCCAGGGCTGTCGAAAATGCCAGCAGCATTTGCGCCATGGTCCCCATGCTCACCAGGGTCGACGACGGCAAAGGCGGGTTGTTGATCCCGTACTGCCAGAGAAGGTACCCGGCGAGCGCGAAGAGCACGGTCAGGCCGAGAGCGGCAAGGAAGAACTTCAAACCATTGCCCCGCAGCACCTGAACAACGCCGTCCAAGAGGAACGACGCCACGAACGGCAAAAACACCGTCATCACCATGATCCCGACGTAGGCGAATAGCAGCGCTCCAAAAGAATCCGGGCTCATTCTTCAGTCCCCCAACTGTTTGACGATCATTTCTAATGTCAGCCTAGGTCCGCCGACATCGCCCAGAATGCCTGCGACGGGCCCAACTGTCCCCAGTTGGGGGCGATCCGCTTCTGGGAGAGATGCACCGTCACATCTAGGCTTCAGACATCACCCGACGGATGGCCGAGCATTTCACGACGACCAGATGACCCGAATAGACGAGCCGCAGGTGCGTGTGATCAACGCGCTCTGCAATCAACTTATGAAGGAACTGCCCGGCTTCTCCGTTCCGTACAGCGCACCCCACTATGGAGCCTCGACGGCCCCATGCCGGTTGGCGCCAATTAACGTCGGTGACTTTGGGCCGCCGCCAACGTCATGGTGATGCCGCGAACACTTCCTCAAGCGTGACCACTTCGTTTCCGCCAAAGTACTTTTTTACGTCGGCGGGGCATTCCACGGCAGCGATAGACGGCGGCATAAATACGTCAACCCGGTCGCCCACAAATTCGACCTGGATGCTGACGCAGACCAACACGTCGGCGACCCTCGAGTTGAATCCACTTCCGGTGGAGCTTTGCCCCGATGCGGCGTAGCTAACCAGGACCTTCGGATAGGACCCTGATCGATCGACTACCGCGCCGAACGCCGCTCCGCGAGCCCAGGCGGGGGTCTGTTCATCTGTGTCCTCGCGGATTGTGTCGAACACCGGCTTGGGCCAGACGTCTCCTGTGGACACCGCAGCCAAGTAGCTGTCGAGGTTGTGGCCAATGGCGCTTTCGACGGAGAGGGCGGAAACCTTCTCTATGGTGATCCGAGCCTCGAACATGGCCTCCTCTCGGATATCCGGGCGCGGGCCTGAGCACGCCGAAAGTGGGAGGATCAGGCACAAAACGAGAGCGCCCTCAATAACCCGTCGCCCTGACTGCCGCGGCGTATTTATGTCTCTGTTTGACAATCGATCTCCCCCATTCGTCGGGTAGGGTCGCGAGGACCTGACCGACGGCGATCTCGCCCACGGCGCCCAGGTACCAGCGGAAAGATCCCCCGATTTACCCGGGTCGAATCTAGCGGGCGTGGCGCCGCTGACTGCAGCCCCAGAACGGGCACGCCGCCGTCGAAGAATCGATGACTACTCATAGGTGCCGCTCAGGCACTACCGCGGCGATGCGCGGGTGAGTTCGGTGATGCTCGAGATTCGCCGGGACGTTTACTTGGATGAAGCCACGGTGACTCGCAAGCCCGAGGGGTTCGCGTCGCTGCAGGGTCGCTGCAGCGGCTGGTCAATGAGATATTCTCCCTCAGTGGCACGTGACTCTTCAGCGACGCGAGCTATTCATCTGAACGCCACGCGCCGTGTCCGGGGGCGCAGTTATTGCCCCTAGTCTGGGGTTAGACAGATTCGATTCGTTGGATTCCAGCTCAGTGGGGCGCACTTTCTCGTGCGCGATGCCCGTCATTCCTGCGCGGCTGGAGAGGTGCATTCCCGGCACACTTCCGCCAGTGAGCGAAACCCGGCCATCGTTCCGGGGACCGCCATGTTCAGCGGCCCTGCCCTCGCGTCCGCGCTCGCGGATGTGTCTCACGGGAAAGGCAATCACCATGTCCACTTTCACTCAGAAACCACACTCCGGAATCCGTCGCTGGCTGCCGGCAATGCTTTTCGCAGTCGCCATCGCAGGCGTCGGCACGGCCGGCCTCGCCACCGCGGGCGCCACCCCGGCGTCGGCAGCCGTGCCCACCGGGTCCGTGCGCGCGCCGATCGCGCTCGGCTCCGCCGGCACCTTCGCCATTCTTTCCCAGACTGGTGTGACGGATGTCTACGCGTCGGCCGTCAACGGAAACGTCGGCGCAAGCCCGATCACGGGTGCCGCCATCCACCTGAGCTGCGGCGAAGTGCAGACCGGCATCATCTACACGGTCGACGCCGCCGGCCCGGCCTGCGCGGTCACCGACCCGGCCTACCTGACCACCGTCGTCGGCGATATGGGCATCGCCTACCAGGATGCCGTCAGCCGCGATCAGGCCGACGCAATCGACTTGGGCGCCGGTGAGATCGGCGGCCTCACCCTGAACCCGGGCCTCTACCAGTGGAACACCGGAGTCACCATCTCGAGCGACGTCACCCTGACCGGTGGCCCGAACGACGTGTTCATCTTCCAGGTCGCGGGCAACATCAGCGAGGCTGGCGCCAAGCAGGTCACCCTCGCCGGTGGCGTACAGGCGAAGAACGTGTTCTGGCAGACCGCCGGCTCCGTGTCGATCGGCACGGCGGCGCACTTCGAGGGCGTCGTGCTCTCCAAGTCGCTCATCGCGGTGAAGACCGGCGCGACGGTCAACGGTCGCCTGCTCTCGCAGACCGCCGTCACCCTGCAGATGAACACGGTCACCCAGCCCGCGCTGTAGCCAGCACTCCGCGCCGCCAAATCGTGGCCGCACCGGACACCTGTGTCAGCCCTCCCGGCTGCACTCGCCCCGTGCGGCCACAATCAGGTGGTTCTAGCGGCCTTCACCCCCGCCGCCTTCTGCGACCTACTCGGCCCGGTTCACCGGGCTCGTGGACACGACACTGGCAACGCGCCGTTGGCATCACTCCACGATCTTCCAGAAGGAATCCTTGCGGGTGATCCTGCCATCGTGGTCGAACTCGAGCAGGTCGATCCCCCGAACCTCGATCTGCTGACCAGCGGTCGAGGTGCCGGTCAGCGTCCACTCGGACACACCGCCGTTGTTGACGCCGTCGGTGCACACCCAGTGCCGGTCGTCGCCGTAGTGCACGTCGGGGATGCCCTCGAACCTCTTCTCGAGCCCGGCCCTGACCGCTTCCTTGCCCACGAACCTATCGCCGCGCGGCCTGGCACCCCTGGGCATGTAGAAGACGCAATCGTCGGCGAAGTAGCCCATGACGGCGTTCAGGTCATGCCGATTGAAGGCATCCAGAAAGCCCTGCAGCACTTCGAGTGTCACTGTGTCGCTCATTGGAACCTGCCTCCTCGTGCACCCTGCGAGCCCACCGGGCTCGTGCGATGAATCTGTGCGAGCGTAACCAGCGACGGGCAGTGCTTCAAGGAGTGCGCCCAGGCTGCGCCTCCGAACTAGGCTCGGGCGCTCCCGGCCAACGCGACGCGACCCGACCCGACCCAACCCGACCCGACCGATCGCGGCGAGGTATCACCACTGGGAGCGGTCGGGCATCCGTGCTGGTCGGAGCGGGACTGGTCGGAGCGGGACTGGTCGGAGCGGGACTGGTCAGAATGGGACTGGTCAGAACGGGACTGGTCAGAACGGGACTGGTCAGAACGGGACTGGTCAGAACGGGACTGGTCAGAACGGGGCGTCGTCGGGCAGCGGTGGCCGGGCGGGTCTCGCCGTTCGGGAAGGAGCCGATGGATCACCCGGCGGGGCGATCGGGGTGGCCGGCTCCGTCACGAAGGGACGCCCGGTGGGTGAATGCCAGGTGAGGATGCCGCCGGGTTCCTGTTTCACCGTCCACCCGGTCTCGGACTTCAGCGCGTGACAGCCCGGGCAGAGATGGGCCAGGTTGTCGTGGGCGGTCTGGCCGAAATCTTGCCACTCATGGGTATGGTCGAGGTCGGCGGTGCGAGCGGGTTGGTTGCAGCCGGCGAAACGGCAGGTTTCGTCGCGTAATCGGAGGAACCGTCGGAGCGCTTTGGGCACCTTGTAGCGTTCGCGTCCGACCGAGAGCACGACTCCGGTCTCGGGATGCACCAGGATGCGCGTGAAGCTCGGCGCTCGCGAGGCCAGGTCGCGGGCCGTGTCGGGATCGATCGGCCCGTAGCCCTCGAGGTAGCCGGGTTCTTCACTGTGGCCGAGGAGGGTCATCACCGGGACGGTGATCTGAACCGTGGCACGCACGCCCTTGCCGATGCCGGACGGGGTCACACCGTCGACCAGCAGGTCGCTGATCACGTCGGTGCGCACCTGGGTGAGGGTACGCTGCTCCCCCGGCCCCATCAGACTGCGGGCGGCGTCGTTCGCCCGGGCGAAGATGGCGTGCACCGTGTCGGCGCTCGTGGTCAGGGTCAGGGTCGCCATGCCGTCGGGTTCGGCCTGGATATAGGAGGTGCGCTCGGCGAAGGATTTCTTCCGCCGGGCGGTGATCGACTCCGGGTGCAGCCGCTCGCGGAGCACGCGGGCCTTGTGCTTGAGCTTGGCCGCCGTCTGGGTGCGTGCGGACGGCAGCAGTGCCTCCTCGAAGTCGGGCAGCGCCGCTTCGGGCACCGAGCAGGCCTGACCGATCAGCACCTGAGCGTGCCGGTAGCTGATCTCCCCGGCCTCGAGCGCTGCCCGGGTGCCGGGAAGGTCTTCGGCCAGGGCCCGGGACTCGGCGATCAGGCTCACGGCCGTGGGTTCCGGGATGCGCAGGGTGCAGGCGAGTTCGCTGGAGAATTCGCGCCGGGCGATCTCGTCGGGCTCCCACCGGGAGCCCGGTCGGCGGGGAGTGCTCGCGGCACTCGTCTCGCTGAACCGGCGGGCCTCGTCGATCATCTCGGCCCGCTGGGCGAAGCCCCGCGCGAGACCCCGGTCGACGGCGGCGATCTCGTCGAAACGCGAGCCGAGCTGCGACTGGGAGGTGCTCACCGAGGTAGTCATGGCACTCACGTTACGGGGTACCACTGACATTCCCCGAGGGTTTCTCAGGGGTGTGAATAAGCTGGTCAAACTCGTTTTGTGGAGGACCGGACAGCGGATCCCGCACGGGGGTTTGCATGCCCGCCCGACTTTCCGCGATGCTGTAACCGGGGGACCTGCACGACGCTCGTCTTGGAGATCGACCCTGGAGGAGCATCCGTATGTCTGAGCAGTCTCAGCCCCGAGTCGGCGTCTATCTCGACTTCGACAACATCGTCATCTCGCGCTACAACCAGTTGCACGGCGACGGCGCCTTCACCCGGGACAAGGTTCGCAGCCGCGTGTCGTTCACGCCCGGGGCCGAGGTCACCCTGCGCATCCAGCAGGCCATTGTCGACGTCGGGGCGATCCTGGACTACGCGGCGACCCTCGGGCCGATCGCGGTCAGCCGTGCCTACGCGGACTGGTCGGCGCCGGTCAATGCGCGCCACCGGCGGCATCTCGTTGATCGCGCCGTCAACCTCACCCAGCTGTTCCCGACCGTGGCGACGCTGAAGAACGGCGCCGACATCGCTCTGACCATCGATGTGATGGAACACCTGTTCCGGCTGGATGACCTCAGCCACATCGTGATCGTCGCCGGCGACTCCGACTACATCCCGCTCGTGCAGCGCTGCAAGCAGCTGGGCCGCGTTGTAGTCGGCATCGGGGTGTCCGGCGCGACGAGCAGCGCGCTCGCCGCGGCCTGCGACAGGTTTGTTGACTATGACTCACTGCCGGGGGTGGCGGCGGTCGCTCCTGTGGCTGCAATCGTGACGAAGGCGGCCACGGTGAAAACGGCATCCGTCGCCCAATCTGCGGCTTCGACCACGCCGGCGGCGAAGACGGCGGCGGGTGTCACGGCATCCGTTGCCAAACCCGCTGCGAAGAAAAAGGCGTCGCCGAAGAAACCCCCGATCGCCAAGCCCGCCGGGTCTGCTGCGGCGGCGCTCGATGTCGATCCCAGCCCGAAGGCCAGGAAAGCGGCGACGGCGCTGCTCCTGCGCGCCATGGAAGACCTCGGTGCGAACGACCTGGAATGGCAACATGCCGCCACGCTGAAAAGCACGATGCAGCAGCTGGACCCGACGTTCCAGGAGCGTGCGCTGGGCTTCACTCAGTTCTCGGAGTTCCTCAAGTCGAGGCACCAGACTGTCGAACTCCAGCAGGCGAGCCCCACCGCGCCGATCCTGCTCAAGGTGCGGTAGCGGCGGGGCCAGGCCGCAGCCTCCGTCGCTACCCGACGACGAGGGCTGCCTCCAGCTCAGCCGGGGCAGCGAGCCGCACGATCACGGGCGTTGCGTTTCCCAGGTTGTCCGAGACCGGACAGCGAAGCCCGGCCAGTCGGAGCACCTCGTCGAGTTGCGCTGTGCTGGAATCCGAATCGAATTCGGCGATGAGCTCGATGCCCGCGAATCCCGCTCGGTTCTCGGTGGGCAGCGCCATCAACCGCGAGGGGTCTAGCTCGCCCTTGACCGTGAGCCGCAACGACCGCAGGTCAACGCCCTGCTCCGTGGCGACGAGGTGGATGACGACATTCATGCAGCCGGCGAGGGAGGCCAAGGCGTATTCGACCGGGTTAGGACCGGCATCCTCACCTCCGAACATGGCGGGCTCGTCGATGATGAACGAGAAATCCCGCACGGAAACGGCGAGCTTAGTCGGCGATTCCGAGGTTCCGGTGACGGTGACCTTGAGTGGCTTGACAGACATGTTTTCTCTCCTCTGAGAAGTGCCCTGCCGCCCTCAGCGAGACCGCCAGCGCTCTTTCAGGCTACTCCCATGAAGCACGGAGAAACGCGCTCGTGTGCCGCGGGCGAGCGCCTACGGGTGAAGACTGGCCGCGGCGACTCGGCCCACGGCATCCGTCACCTGGTCTAGCAGCCGCGAGGAGATGTTCCAGCGCTGCCAGTAGAGCACCACATTGATCGGATGTCCCGGCGCCAGTTCCACGAGCCGGCCGTCGCCGAGTTCCGTGAGGCACTGCTGCTCGGGCAGCAGCCCCCAGCCCAGGCCGAGCACCACCGCACGGGCGAAGTCGGCGGAGGTGGGGATGTGGTGACGCGGGACATCCGTGGCCCGCCCGCCGATGCCGCGCAGGAACCGGTGCTGCAGGTCGTCGCGACGGTCGAAGTTGACCATCGGGGCGGTGTCGAGCCCGGCGAGGCCTGGCTTGGCGAGGCCTGGCTCGGCGAGGCCTGGCTCGGCGAGGCCTGGCTTGGCGAGGCCTGGCTTGGCGAGGCCTGGCTCGGCGAGGCCTGGCTTGGCGAGGCCTGGACCGGACGGGTCGGCGGTGCCACCCAGCCAGGCCTCGACGAACCGGGGGCTGGCCACAGCCCGGTAGCGCATCGAGCCCAGCCGCGCCGAGCTGCACCCCTGCACCGCCTCCGCCGTCGAGGTGACCGCAGCCATCACGGTGCCCGAACGCAGCAGCGAGGTGGTGTGCTCCTGGTCTTCGCGGTAGATGTCGAAGACCACGCCGCTGTCGGCGGGCACGGCGACGAGCGCATCGAGGAACCAGGTGCCCAGGGAATCGGCGTTGACCGCCAACGCCAGTGAGGTACGGCCGCCGGTCTGCAGGCCCGCGCCCAGCTCGGTGGCCAGGTCGCTCTCAAGCAACTGCACCTGACGCGCATGCCGCAGCACCACGTCACCGGCGATGGTGGGCACAACCGGGTTCACCCGCTGGATCAGCACCTGACCCGCCGCCTGTTCCATGGCCTTGACCCGTTGCGAGACAGCGGATGCCGTCAGCCGCAGCCGCTGCGCCGCCGCCTCGAACGTGCCCTCTTCGACGAGCGCGACCAGGGTATGCAGGTGGTCCAACTGGAATGCCATGATTAGCCTCGCTTAGGTATGCTACGAAACTTTAGCTGTACTACATACGACACGTCTCCTAAATTTGCCATCATGGACCTCGCCACCACCCTTCTTCCCGCGCTCCTCGGCTTTGGAACCGGGCTCGCCCTGATCGTGGCGATCGGCGCGCAGAACGCCTACGTTCTGCGGCTCGGAATCGAGGGGCGCACCCGCACCATCCTGCCGGCGGTGCTGATCTGTTCGGTTTCGGATGCCGCGCTCATCTTCGCGGGGATCCTCGGCATCGGACTGCTCGTGGAACAGACCCCAGTGGCGCTGATCGTGATCCGCATCGTGGGGGCCGCCTTCCTGCTGGCCTACGGACTGTTCGCCGCCGTGCGGGCATTCAAACCGGGGGCCCTGGTGGCGAACGCCTCGCCGATCCCGATCAGCACCAGGGTCGCGGTGGCGACCATGCTCGCACTCACCTGGCTGAACCCGCACGTCTACCTGGACACCCTGATCTTCCTCGGATCGGTCGCCAACCAGCAGGGCGAGTCCGCCCGCTGGTGGTGGGGCGCCGGGGCGATCACGGGCAGTTTCGTGTGGTTCTTCAGCCTCGGATTCGGGGCCCGCCATCTGCGGCGGTTCTTCGCCCGCCCGCGTTCGTGGCGCATCCTCGACGGTTTCATCGCCGTAGTCATGCTGTCGCTCGGGGCGCGGATGGCATTCGGGGTGTAGCGGCATCCGTTGAGAGGCCCGCCATCCGTTTCGGGGGCCGACCACGGCAAGGCATATCTGCTCAGCCACCCCGGATCCTGCGAACGAATTCGACGGAGATTTTAGCTCCACAGCCCCAAAATGGCACTTCTGGGCACGTTCTACCGAAAATCTCCGTCGAATTCGTTTGGGGCCGGGCACGGAAGAGGGCGCGAGGAGTGCCCTACTCCGCGCACCACACCCCGGCCTGCATGGTGGCAGTGACCTGCAGCTCCGCGTCGAGCACGATCAGGTCGGCGCGGTGGCCTGCTGCGATCCGCCCACGGTCGGGGAGACCGATCAGATCGGCCGGGTTCTGGGTTGCGGCCCGCACCGCAACGGCCAGCGGTACACCGGCGGTGTGCACGGCGTAGCGCACGGCCGCGCTCAGGGTCAGCACACTGCCGGCGATCGTGCCGTCGGCCAGGCGCGCCTGGCCGTCCACGACGCTCACGGCGAGAGCGCCGAGCTTGTAATCGCCCTCGTCCGCGCCGGCGGCGGCCATGGCATCCGTGACGAATACGGGCCGCGACGGGCTCTCGATGATGAACCGCACTATGGCCGGGTGCAGGTGCACGCCGTCGGCGATGAGCTCGGCGAAGACCGTCGGGTCTTCCAGCAGGGCGAGCGCCGGCCCGGGCTCGCGGTGGTGGATCTGCCGCATCGCGTTGAACACGTGTGTGCCGGCCGTGGCCCCGGCTGCGATCGCCTGCCGGGTCATGTCGTAGTTCGCGTCGGTGTGCCCGATTGCGGCCACGGCCCCGAAGCCCACGATCTGCGTCACGGCGGCGAGTCCGCCCTCCAGTTCCGGCGCGATGGTGACCATGCGCACACAGCCGCGCCCGGCCCGCATCAGCCGATCGACGGTCTCGGCGTCGGGCTCGCGTAACAGGCTCTCGTCGTGGGCCCCCCGGTGGACTGGGCTCAGCCACGGCCCCTCCAGGTGGATTCCGGCCAGCACTCCCTCTTCGACCAGCCCGGCCAGGGCCGCCACGGCGCGCTCGAACTCGTCCAGTGGAGCGGTGACGAGACTGGCCATCATCGTGGTGGTGCCGTGGGCCAGGTGGGTCGCGGTGATCCGCGCCACGGCAGCGTCGGTGTCGACGTCGTTGAAGCTGCTGCCGCCCCCGCCGTGGGTGTGGATGTCGACGTACCCGGGCGCCAGGGTGCTCTGCGCGAAGACGTGGTCAGGCTTGCGGGGCGGTTCCCCCGCCCCGCAACCCACGATCAGCCCCGAACGGATGTCCACCCAACCCGGGCTGTGCACCGCATCGGGCGCGATCAGGGAGCCGGCAGCGACGAGCATCAGATCCCCTGCCAGGCGTGCTTGTTGGCCCAGGCGTACGTGTAGTACGCGAGGTTCTCGAGCCGGGAGGCGGCGGCCTCGTCGACTATGACCGTTACATGCGGGTGCAGCTGGATGACGGATCCCGGTTTGCTCGACGTGATCGGCCCCTCGACGGCGGCGGCGATTGCCTCCGCTTTCTCCTCTCCGAAGGCCAGCAGAACAAGGTGCCGAGCCCGCAAAATGGTGCCCAGACCCTGCGTTATGCAGTGGATCGGCACGTCATCGGGGGATGCGAAGAACCGCGCGTTGTCAACGCGGGTCTTCTCAGCAAGGGTCTTGATGCGCGTGATCGACGCGAACGACGAGCCCGGCTCGTTGAACCCGACGTGCCCGGTGCGGCCGATGCCGAGAATCTGCACGTCGATGCCGCCGGCGGCGCGAATGGCGGCCTCGTAGTCGAGGCCCGCGGTCTCGATCGTGGCGAGGTCGCCGTTCGGCACCTGAATGTTCCCGGGGGTGAGACCGATCGGCACGACGGCGTCCCGGGTGATCACCGAGCGGTAGCTCTCCGGGTGGTCGGCGGGCAAGCCGACGTATTCGTCCAGTGCGAAGCCGCGCACCCGGGAGACATCAATCGGGTTCTCGGCCAGGGAGGCGGCGAGCGCCGCATACACCGAGAGTGGGGTCGAGCCGGTGGCCAGCCCCAACACGGCGTCGGGCTTCCGGGCGACAAGTGCCCGAATGGATGCCGCGGCGAGCGTTCCCGCCGCCGCCTCGCTCTTTACAAAAACTACTTCAGCCAATTTCGAGCTCCAGATTCTGGATTGTGTACAGGTGATGCGCTTCTCGTGCCTGCCGGGGGTCAGCGGTGCTGTACCGGTGACCCCCGGCATCCGTGCGGGATGAACGAGTGGGACTGGACCGGTGCTAGACCGATGTCGAGGAGGCGGAGTCCGGCGCGCTGGCGTCGGGCACCTCGTCGTCGCCCCGGCCAGGGGTCTTCAGGTTCCACTTGCGAATCACGAAGCGGAACAGGAAGTAGTAGATCGCGCCGTACGCCAGACCGATCGGGATGAGCAGCAGCGGCTTCTCGGCAAGCCCGAAGTTGAGCACGTAGTCGAACAGCCCCGCGCTGAAGCTGAAGCCGTCGCGGATGCCCAGCGCGTTCACCAGGGCCAGCGACGTTCCGGTCAGGAACGCGTGGATGACGAACAAGGGGAAGGCCACGAACATGAACGAGAACTCGAGGGGCTCGGTGACGCCGGTGAGCATGGCCGTGAGGGCACCGGAGAGCATGATGCCGCCGACGATTTTCTTCTGGGAGGGCTTCGCCTCGTGCCAGATGGCCAGGGCGCCGGCCGGCAGTGCGAACATCATGATCGGGAAGAACCCGGTCATGAAGGAGCCCGCGGTGGGGTCGCCGGCGAAGAACCGGGCGATGTCGCCGCTGGCGCCGTTGTAGTCGCCGATCACGAACCAGACCACGGAGTTGAGGATGTGGTGCAGCCCAACGGGGATGAGCAGCCGGTTGGTGGTGCCGTAGAGGAAACCACCCCAGATGTCATTGGAGGTGACGACATCGCCGAAGGCGGTCAATCCGCCGGCGAAGGCCGGATACACGAAGCTGAGGAGGACACCGAGGACGAGCGCCACCACTGCCGTGATGATCGGGACGAAGCGACGGCCGCCGAAGAATGCGAGATAGCTCGGCAGGGAGATGCGATGGTATTTCTGCCAAAGGACGGCCGAGACGATACCCATCAGGATGCCGCCGAGCACGCTGTAATCGACGAGAACCTGGGGGTCACCCTTGGCCGGCAACCCCAGCACGAGAGGCGACATCGCCTCACCGACCTTGGAGAAGACGAGATAACCGACCACGGCCGCGAGGGCGGTCGAGCCGTCGGACTTCTTCGCGAAGCCGATCGCTACGCCCACCGCGAAGAGCAGCGGGAGGGCACCGAACAGAGCCCCGCCGGCGGAGGCGATGACGGCCCCGCCCGTCTCGAAGCCCGGGATGCCGCCGAGCAGGTCAGGCTGACCGATGCGGAGAAGCAGCCCGGCGGCGGGCAACGCCGCGATGGGCAGCATAAGGCTGCGGCCGACTCGTTGAGCCTGGCCGAGGCCCGGTATTTTTCGTCGCGTCCCGGCGTCTACGGTGATGCTGGACATGGATTTCCTCCTGTGATGGGTGTGATGGGTGTGATGGGTGGGGCCCGATGCCGGGCCGAAAGTCACAGCTGGTGCTGGAGCTTCAGGGTCATGTGGATCTGGTAGCGATCTCCGCGGTACCACGAGGTGACGTACTCGACGGCGGCCGACCCGGCCGACGAAGTGCGTCGAAAGACGATGAGCGGCGCCCCCGCGGTGACACCCAACGTCTCGGCGATCTCGGGACCCGCAGCATCCGCCCACACCGCCTGCTCGGCGTTGTCGATGCGCAGCCCGTATTCGGTCGCGAAAGTCGCGTAGAGGGAGCGGGTCAGGTCGTGCTCGCCCAGATTCGGCAACAGCTCCGCCGGATAGTAGCCACACTCGAGGGCCATCGGGGTGCCACCGGCCAGCCGGAGGCGTTCGACGACCTGCACCCGGGCGCCCGCGCCAAGGCCGAGGGCCGCCCGCACATCGAGCGGGGCCTCGATCAGAGAGGTGGAGAGCAGGAGCGTGGCGGGCACGAGGCCGCGCCGGCGCATGTCCTCGGTGAAGGAGGCCAGGTGTAGATCGCTCTGCACGCGCTCGCCCGCCACGAAGGTGCCCTTGCCCTGGATGCGATAGAGCAGACCCTCCTCGACGAGCTGACGGATGGCCTCACGCACCGTCGATCGACTCACGCCGTACTTCGCCATCAGCTTCCGCTCGGGCGGGATCGCGGCGTGCGGCGCCAGGGTCTTCTCGATCAGCTCCTGCAGGATCGCTCGCAACTGCGTTTGCTTGGACACTGGCCCGGTTGCGAGCATTGAACTCTCGTCCTGGGTCCGTCTCATGGCGTTTCCTCTCCGTCGCCGATCGTTCCGGCCCACTTCAGACCGCACTTGCTTCGTACCACTTCCGCTCAGTGGTTCGTACTGGTACGATCCAATAGTTCGATCATGATGGCACAACACCCCACTTGTCAATCCCGCGAGCAGTACGGGCCCGTGAAAGAACCGCAGTCGATGAGCCCGTCGCAGTGCCCACCACAGAAGGAAGAGAAGATGACTAGCAAAGCCGCGCAGATCCTGGCCGCCCTCGGCGGAAAAGACAACATCGTGGAAATCGAGGCGTGCATCACCCGGCTGCGCACCGAGGTGACCGACCCGGCGGTCGTGAACGAGGCGGCACTCAAGGCCGCCGGGGCGCATGGAGTCTTCCGTTCCGGCACGATCATTCAGGTCGTTGTGGGCCCCGAGGCCGACAATCTGGCCGAGGACATCGAGGACCTGCTGTGAGCCCGACCGTGCCGGTGAGCACCACTGAGGTTGCTCCGGTGGTCGCTCCGGTGGTCGTTCTATCCCCGGTTCCCGGACGCGCCGTGGCGCTCGGCGAGGTGCCGGATCCCACCTTCGCCCAGGCCATTGTGGGCCCAGGCGCCGCGATCGACCCGCCCCGCGGGATGGTCGACGCCATCGCCCCGATCAGCGGCAAGCTGCTCAAGGTGTTCCCGCACGCCTTCGTGATCGTCTCCCCCGACGGCCTGGGCGTGCTCGTGCACCTGGGCATCGACACCGTCGAACTGCACGGCGAGGGCTTCACCCTGCGCGCGACGCAGGGCGACCACGTCTCCGCCGGTGACGTCATCGTCACTTGGGACGTGACGGCCATCGAGGCCACCGGCCGCAACCCGATCGTGCCTGTGATCATCCTCGAGCAGAAGCTGGAGAACATCACTCTGGCGGATGCCGTCACGGCCGGCGCGCAACTCGAGTCAGGCGACGTCTTCCTGACGGTCACCCGCTGAGCAGCAGCTCCCCCTGAAGCGAGAACCCCGACCTCGTCATTCCGATGGGGTCGGGGTTCTCGCGGTGTTCGGCCTGAGGCGCCCTACGCGTCGCGCCGCTCCAGCAGCAATGCCCCGACCACGCCGCTGACCGCGACCCAGCCGATCACGCTTTCCGGTGCAAGCGGAACGCCGGACTGATCCCACTGGGTGGACAGAGACAGTAGCGCCGCCATGCCCACCGACACCACGATTACGAGAGCGAACGACCAGTCGGTCGACCGCAGGCTTTACAACTTGATCCATTCGGAGTGCAGCACCCCCGCGAAGCTCAGGCCCGAGCGGGTGGTGACGGATGCTGCGGCGCGCGCCGGCGCATCCGACTGGGAATTCGTGGTGCTGGCGCGACCGCATCAACTCAAATCAGGCTGACTGAGAAGACCCCGCTGACTCACAAGTCCCCGCTCACGTCATCGAAGAAGTACGTGCGGTCAGCCGGCATCGGTGCATGGCCGCTGGTGCCCCGACAGACGGGCTCCGGGCTGTGCGGCAGGGCTCCGGGCTGTGCGGCAGGGCTCAGGGCTGTATGGCCAGGGCTCCGGGCCGCGGCGCGGGCAGCGGCCGCGGGACCAGCTCGCGCACGAACGCGGCGTTCGGACTGGCGTGCGGGAGGGCATCCGTCAACTCGCGCAGCGCCTGCTCGATCGGCACACCTCGGTGCCGGGCGGCGTAGAGCGCGCCGACCGTGGGCGTGCGGCTGATCGCCTGCACGCAATGCACGAACACGGTGCGACCCTCCGCCCGCAGCGCCGCAATCGCGTCGACCGTGTCCTCGAGCACGAACGTCAGGTTGGGATTGGCGCGCGGATCGACCTCGTCGACCAGCCAGACCGCGACCCGATTCTCGACCCGGATGCGCTCAGGCACCTGGCTGCGACCGACCCGGCAGAGCGACACGACGGCGTCGATCTCGGCCGGGAGATCGTCAAGGATTCCGACCGCGCCGAGCCAGACGCCGTCATCGTGCGGGTGCCGAACCAGGGTCGAGATGTGGCCGGAGCTGGCGTAGGCAAGGTGGTCGGCGGTGGGCCAGGTGGTCGCGAGCCGGTCCTTGCGCGCTCGACGGTCGAGCACGGCCGGGTTGCGGCGGGACCGCCCACCGTCCGCGCGGGCGGCCAGCACACCGCGGCGCACGAGCTCGTCGGCGCGCAGGCCGTCCGGCCAACCGTGCACGATACGGCGCCAGGCGGCGGGGACCGCGGATGCACCGTAGCGCGCCCCGAGCAACCCGCCCGCGATCGCGGCGACCGTATCGGTGTCGCGGCCGCCGCGCACGGCGATCTCGAGGGCGTCCTGCAGGTGCCCGGCGGGGGTGGCGGAGACGGTGCCCGCGGCGGACGCACCGCCGGACGCGCTCCGCGGCTGGACGATCGCCGACCAGGCCGCCTGCAGAGCCTCCACGACCCAGCCGTTCCGGCTGAAGTCCGACGGAACGCCGGCCTCGGCCACGACGAAGCGCGCCTCCCAGAGCGCGCGACGGTCGGCGGGCAGGGCGTCCAAGCCCACCCGGACGTCGAGGGTGCCTTCAAGCACCGCGTGCCGGATGGCCAGGCACCAGAGCACGCAGGCGTCGCCGGCATCCGTTTCGAAGTGGGTGAGGGTGCTGATCGTGCGGGCGACGGCGGCGAGTGCCACCGGGTCGTCGAGGTAGGCGAGCGCGACCGGAGCCGTGCGCATGAGCGAACCGTTGCCGCCGCTGCGGCCGTGCCGGTCGTGGTGGGCGCGGGCGACGACACGCACCGCGGATGCCGTGGGCTCGGTTCGAGACAGCACCGCGCGCAGTTGGTTGCCCACGTCGGGTGCCGTGCGGGCCCACAGGGCCCAGGCAGCCACGATCTCGTCGAGCACGGCCTCGTCGCGGAGGTCGTGGCCGGCCGCGATCGCGTTCACGATCGGCACGGCCATGGAGGTGTCGTCGGTCCACTCGCCGGGGGCCCAATCGAACCCGCCGCCGCCCTTCATCGTGACCGAGGCGTCGCTCGCGAGCGGCGGGTCGAACTCGTAGCCGGCGCCGAGGGCATCACCGCAGGCCATGCCCAGCAGTACGCCGGCGGCGCGGTCCAGTTGTGCGGACGTCAGTTTCAAGCGTTTCCCCCGTGCGATCGTGCAGTGGTGCAGTCCGTGAAGTCCGGCTCTGGCACGCCCGTTTCCGGGCCCCGCCGAGGCTCACGCCCCCGGAATGAGCCTACGGGCGAAACGCTGTCTCCGTCGCCGCCTCGTTCGAGGGGCAGGGAGGGGCACGGGGCAGTGACTCACCCGCTGTCGGCCTGCGGCCCGGCGGCCTCTACGGCCCGAACGAATTCGACGGAGATTTTTTCGAAAAGTGCCTTATAGCCCCGAAAAAGCACCCAAAACCGGCTCCAGCACGAAAATCTCCGTCGAATTCGTTCGACGCCGGACCCGGCACCCCGGCAGGAGCGACTCGTCAGGGGGTGTCGACCCCGCCGAGGTAGGCGTTGATCAGCACGGTCAGCAGCGGCGGAACCACCATCAGCGCGGCGGCGGCCGAGGCGCCGATGCCGCTCAGCTTCCACAGTGTGCTGCGCGCGTGCGCCTGGCGCACCTCGGCGTCGAGGGCCCGGAACACGGCCAGCGGCTGCTCCGTCGGCGGGAAGACGGGGGTCGGCCAGGTGGCCGGGTCGTCGATGATCGCGGCGACCTCGGCCAGTTCGGCCGCACCGAACACCAGGGGCTGGGCGAGGAGCCACCGCCGCAGACCGGCGGCGGTGATGACCTTCACCCGTTCGGGCGTCTTCTTGATGGTCAGGGACTTCGGGTCGACGAGCGCGATGACGGGCTGCGCGGCGGCGAGGCGTGGCATCCGTTCTCGGAGCAGCCTGGTGACCCGATCGGCCTCGTGCTCGGCGTTGCGCAGGTGCGGCACCCGGTGCCCCGAGATCATCAGCGTGGTGCCGGCCACCCAGACGCCCTTGCCACGGTGGTTCTTCGTGTTGAGGGTGAAGAGGCCGCCGGGGCCGATGACGACATGGTCGATGTCCGCGCCCTTCTTGCCGATCGGCACGGCGTGGAAGGCCGTCCACTCGGGCGGCAGGGTGGCGAGAATCTGGCCCACAGCGAGCTCGCCCTTCGCTCCGAGATACCAGCTGACGCTGTCGAGGCCGAGCGGCGAGACGCCGAAGAACCGGCCGAGGCCGGTGCGCTTCGGGGTGGTGCTCTGCTGCCGGAGCAGCTCCTCGATCACCGATCGGGCGGCGTGCTGATCCCCCATGGTGGGTGCCTTCGTCGTCATGTTTCCCCTGTCCCCGGGACAAATCTAGCGGGTGCGGGAGGGCCGGAGACCGGCCGGGGCATCCGTAGGCCGGTTCACACCGCCGACAGCACCGCGCCCGTGACGAGCTGATCCCGGCCGGAATCCTTGGCCTGGTACAGGGCTGCGTCGGCGCGCGCCAGCCAGCCCGCCACGGTCTCGCCGGGGGCCAGTTCGGCGAGACCGACGCTCACGGTGCAGGCCAGACCGGGTGCCAGAGCCTCCCAGTGGTGGCCGCGCACAGAGGACAGCAGGCGCTCGCAGGCCTGCTCGGCACACTCGAGGGAGGTGTCGGCGAAAACGAGCAGAAACTCCTCACCGCCCACGCGCACGGCCATGTCGCTGTCCCGGGTGACGGCGCGCAGCAGGCCCGCCATGGCGTTCAAGACCTGGTCGCCCGTGGCGTGTCCGTGCTCGTCATTGACCCGCTTGAAGTGGTCCATGTCGATCATCGCCACGCAGATCGATTGCCGGGTGTCGCGGGAGCGGCCCATCAGGCGCGGCAGCCGGCGGTCGAGGGCCCGGCGGTTGGGCAGCCGGGTCAGCGGGTCGGTGTTCGCCTGCACGTCCAGATCGTCGGCACGGATGCGCAGCCGCGCCGCGTCGAGCTGCGACCGCTCCGCATCGTGGCGCGCCTGCTCGATCCCCAAGGTGTTGATCAGCATCTGGGACTGGATGCCGGCCGTGTCGGTCGTGCGCTTGAGAATCAGGGCGTGCAGGATCTCGACGTGCTCGAGCGCCTGCTCGAACCGGCCGCACTCCTTGTGCATTTCGAACAGTGCCTGCTGCAGCTTGATGTGCAGGGCCGGGTCGTCGTCGAGGGCAGCGACCAGCAGCTGGGCATTCATCATCGCCGTGGCGCCGTCGATGTCACCCTCGGCTCGGGCCACTTCGGCCAGCTGAGCGTCGTTGTTCTCCTCAAGGCTGCGGAACCCGTGCGCCTTCGCCAGGCGGCGGGACCGGCCGGCCTGCTCGCGGGCCTCCTCGTGCTCGCCGAGTTCGATCAGGATACTGACCAGGTTGGTGCGGGCGATGCTCTCGTAGAAGTTGTGCCGCTGGGCGTGGGCCACGGCCACGGCCTCCCGCACGAGCAGGAGGGCCTGATTCAGGCTCATCTGCGCGTTCTGCGCCTGGGAGTTCTGCGGCTGGGAGTTCTGCGCCTGGGCGTTCTGCGCTTTCTGCGCCTGTGCGAGCTCCAGAAGGCTGTCGCCGAGGTTGTTGAGCCCCACGAAGCTCGCCTCGGGGTCATCGATCGTGCGCGCCAGGGCCAGCGCCTGCCGCCCCAGCTCGAGACCCCGCTCGGCCTCGCCCATGCCCTCGTGCACCATTGACGAACGGCTGAGCGCCCAGAATTCGGCCAGTGCGCTGCCGCTGCCGCGGGCGGTCTCCAGCGCCGCGAGCGCGTGACGCAGCGCCGGCTCGTAGAGCCCGGTATCGCTGTAGGCCAGCGTCAGGGTGCAGTGCACCTTGGACTGCCGAAGCAGGTCATCGGTGCCGTTCAAGAAGTCCAGCGCCAACAGTCCCTGGTGAACGGATGCCTCGTAGTCGCCCAGTCGCAGCCGGTGCAGCGCCAGGATTCCCCGCGCCTGCGCCTGCTGCAGCAGCGTCGCGCCCGCCCGGGCCAGCACCGCCTCGGCCTGCGCGACACCGTCGAGATGGCGCCCGCCGGCGCTGGAGCGCTCGCACTCGGCGAGCAGCTCGTCAATCGAGGGTTCGAGCGCTGGTTCTGGCGCTGGTTCGAGCGCTGGTTCTGGCGCTTCCGAAGCTGCCTGAGGCGCTGCTGGTGGTGGCAGGTCGATGGCCGGTTTTTCCCCTAGGTCGTGTGCGGCGTCCTGGTCTGACTGCATATTCAGTCCCCCAACTGTTTCCGCTTAGACCGAATGTAGCAGTCGGCCCGCCGCAAAAACCGGGTTCTGGAGCGCGGCGAAGAGGGGCCGCCGCCCCAAAACGAGGCGCACGCTGATCGGCTGGAGCGGGCATCCGTCGCGGCTCATCAGGGTGCCGACCTAGGATGATCGGATGACCGACCTTGCCTCCTCTCCCGTGTCCGACGCCCAGCGCCTCACCATGTTCGGGGCGGAGTGGTGCGGCGACTGCCGCCGCTCGAAGAAACTGCTCGACACACTCGAGGTCGACTACGACTACGTTGACCTCCTGCTGGTGGAGAACGGCGCCGACCGCGCCCACGCGATCAGCGGCCGCACCCAGATCCCGGTGATCCTGTTCCCGGACGGCACCCATGTGGTGGAGCCCAGCGACTCGATCCTGCACGCGAAGCTCACCCAGCTCGGCAGCATCCGCTAGCAGGCCGAACTCCCCGCGGCCCGGCGCGCTCTGGCCGGCTCGCGCGCCGCGCCACGCAGCCCGGCTCGTGCGGGTCAGCGCGGCTCGCGAGCCACGCAGCCCGACTCGCGCGGGTCAGGGGAAGTAGTCTCCCAGCACGCGCGCCGTCACGAGCGCGAGCTTGCGGTCGAGCTCGTCATACAGGGGCATCAGCGGCGTGGCGCCGGATGCCGTGTGCACCACTCCGGCGGAGTCGAAGATGGCGATCGGCTCGAGGTCGCAGAGCAGCGCCCAGAACGGCTGGAAGAAGTACACACTGCGGCCGCCGGACTCGAACTCTTCGAGGGTCATCGCGACATACTCGGCCCGCGCCCGCACGGTGGAGGGGAAGTCGCGGAAGTACTCGCATCCGGGGTCCTCCGGATCTTCGTCGTGCAGCATCGGCGCCGGAACCGCGTACCACTCGTAGCGGTCATTGGTCGCGGTGGCCAGCGCGCTGGCGATCACCCGGTAGGTCAGCGCCCGGGCGGACGTGGCCGGTGTGACCTTCGGAATGCCGAGCCCGGTCGCCACCTCGATGCGCTTGACGATCGCGTGCGGGCTGAGCGCGGCCAGCATCTGGATCCAGCTGATCTTGTTGACGACCCCGTCGACCAGGAACTTGCAGCCGCCCTCGAGGTCCCACTGCACGCTCATGCCGTCTTGCTCGTCGTGCACGATCAGCAGACGGTCGGCCTCGTCGACCTCCACCCCGGAGATGCGGAGATGCGGATGCCGCCGCACCAGTTCGCTCGCGATCCACCACATCTGGGCGGTGAGGAAGCGGTCCGCCGGCGGGTTGTACACCTCGTAGCCGTCGACTTCACCGTCGTCCTCCGAATAGAGGTCACTCTCGGCATTGGTGTCGCCGCCGTCGGTGCCGCCGTCGGTGCCGCCGTTCGTCGCGTGGTCGGTGGCGCCGTTCGTCGCGTGGTCGGTGCCGCCGTTCGTGCCGCCGTTGTCGCCTTGGGGCCGGAAGTTCTCGCTGGAATCGTTTGACTCTGCGTCACTCATAATCGCGTCCCTCCACTCGATTCGGCTCTGCCGGTACATCATCGTCGATCTGGGCCTCGCGCGAAACTCCCCATTCGAGGCCGACGGTGGGCGGCGCTCCTGCACAGGTGGGCTACTCCCGCGGTTCTGCACATGCCGCGTCGGCCGTGGCATCTCTGCGCCGGACCGCACATACGGTACCGGCATGACCACCGCCGCGAGTCGTTCCCGTCGACGCCCCTCGATCGATTCCGTGGGCGACTACCTGAACGAGATCGGCCGGGTGCCGCTTCTGGCCAAGACGGATGAGATCGAGCTCGCCCGGCGCATCGAGGTCGGGTTGTTCGCAGAGGAGCGGCTCTCGCGGCTGCGGTCGGGCCGTGTCGAGGTCGCCGGCTGTGTCGGAGCTGGGGCCCAGGTCGAGGGCGGATTCGGATTCGAAGTCGAGGTCGGGGGCGGTGGCGGGGCCAAGGTCGAAGTCGAAGTCGAAGTCGCCGGCTGTGTCGGGGTTGGGGTCAAGGTCGAGGTCAAGGTCGAGGTCGAGGTCGAGGTCGGAGAGGAGCTTCTTTGGCTCGCGGCCGACGGCAGGCAGGCGATGAATCACCTGATCTGCGCGAATCTGCGGCTGGTGGTGTCGGTGGCCCGGCACTTCGCCGGTCGCGGACTCGACCTCCTCGACCTGATCCAGGAAGGCAACCTCGGCCTGATCCGGGCGGTTGAACGCTTTGACCACACCCGCGGTTTCAAGTTCTCGACCTATGCCACCTGGTGGATCCGCCAGGGCATCCACCGCGCGCTGGCCGACCAGGCCCGCACCATCCGTCTCCCGGCCCACCAGGTCGAGGTGCTCAACGGCCTCAACCAGGTGCAGCGCCGGCTGCGGCAGCGACTCGGCCGCGACGGCACCGCCGCGGAACTCAGCGAGGCCAGCGGGCTCAGCACGGAGCAGATTGTGAAGCTGCGGAACCGCGCCGGCCAGCCGCGGTCGATCGACGCCCCGGTCTGGGCCGATCTCGGCAGCGGCCTCGAGAACGTGCCCTTCGGCGAGACCATTTCGGATGCCCAGGCGCTCGACCCCTGCGACGTCACCAGCCGTACCCTGATGCTGGAGCGCCTCGGCCGCCACCTCGCCCTTCTCCCCGGCCGCGAAGCGAGCGTGCTGGTCATGCGGTTCGGCCTCGGCGGCCAGGCCCGGAAGGCCCGGCGCGAGATCGGAGCCCACTTCGGGGTGTCCTACGACCGGGTGCGGCAGATCGAACTGCAGGCCTTGGCCCGGCTGCGGCCGTCGCTGGCCTCCGGGAGGGAGTCCGGGGAGAGCGTCAGCGCGTAGGCCTCCGGACGGCGGCGGTGCGGGGGCACAGGCGAGCGGTGCCGGGGCACAGACCAGCGGTGCCGGGGCACAGGCCGGCGGTGCCGGGGTACGACCGGGTTCGCGGCGGCATCCGTTTACCGAAATGCTTGACGGCGATTCCTCCGCGAGCGTAGCGTCAAACTGTTGCCCCGGACCCCGGTGACCACCTTTGCTGTGCCGACTGAGGGGGGTTCGATGTTTGGGAACGCGGGTGCGAAAGCGCCGACGGATGCCGGTGACCCACCGGGCGGGTCGGTCCGCGCCGCAGGGGGCCAGGCTCCGGTCTCGGCTCCGATCTCCTCTCCGATCTCCTCTCCGATCTCCGAGGCGTTGTCCGCCGTGCCGCCGGAGCGGGCCCGGCCCACCGAGAGCAGCGTCTCCCTGGTGAACAGCGATTCGGTCGGCAACTGGCTCGATCAACTGCCGGAGCGCTCCTGGGATCTCGGTCCGGGCGAGTAGTCCGCGGGTCCCGAACGGGCATCCGTCTGCCGAGGTCACTCGCGAGTGTCACCTTTCCGGTCGAGAGTGCCCCTTCCGCGGGTTTGGGAATGAATCCACAGAAACATGTGTTTGCATAGAAGTCGACGTGAAGTCAGACTATGCAGGGCAGTCTTCGCAAGGCAGCCTATGCAGGGCAGGCTGCGCACGTCGGACCGCGCATGCCGACCCCCTCGACAGACCGATACCGACCGACTCCCCGCCAGAAAGGGACCCATGACCCCGCAAACCTCCGGACTGCACCACGTCACCGCGATTGCCGGTGCACCTCAGCGCAACATCGACTTCTACGTGACCGGCCTCGGCCTGCGGCTCGTGAAAAAGACGGTCAACTTCGACGATCCCGGCACTTATCACCTCTATTACGGGGATGACGCGGGCCGTCCGGGTTCACTGCTCACCTTCTTCCCCTGGACGGGGATCTCCAGCGGGCGTCCCGGCTCGGGGCAGTCCACGTCCACCGCGTTCTCGGTGCCGGCCGGCAGCCTCGGCTGGTGGGCCGGCCACTTCAAGGAACTCGGCGTCGACTCCGAGTTCGTGCGCCGCTCCGCCGACGAGGAACGCCTCTCCCTGCGCGATCCCGACGGCCTGCAGTTGGATCTCGTTGCCTCGTCGACGGTTGATCCGCGCAATCCGTGGGACTCGGCATCCGTGCCCGCCGAATACGCGGTGCGCGGCCAGCATTCCTCGGTGCTCACCGTCGCCGACCCCACCGGCACCGTCGAGGTGCTCACCCGCGACCTCGGCATGCACGTGATCGAGGAGACCCCCGACCGCATCCGGGTCGGTGCCGGCGACGGAGTTCCCGGCAACATCGTCGACATCATCGCCGACCCGAACGGGCAGGTCGGCTTGACCGCCGGCGGCAGCGTGCACCACATCGCGTTTCGGGTGCCGGACAAGACCACGCAGGAGCAGTGGCGTCAGGAACTCGTCGCGCGCGGCTACGGCGTGACGGCGATCCTCGACCGGCAGTACTTCACGTCGATCTACTTCCGCGAGCCCGGCGGCGTGTTGTTCGAGATCGCCACGGACACCCCGGGCTTCGACATTGACGAGCCGCTGCTCGAACTGGGCCGCTCGCTCAAGCTGCCGCCGTGGCTCGAGCCCAGCCGCGACCAGATCGAACGCGCCGTCGCACCGATCACCCTGCCGAGGGAGAACAACCCTGCCCTCGTCGCGGGTCAGTAGGCGGCCCCGATGAATGAGATGCCCGACCTCGACCTGCCCGATTTCGACCAGGCCGACTCCGATCGCGCTGCCGCTCACCGGGCCGCCGGCGACGTGGCCGCCGCCTGGGAGCAGGCCGCCCTCGACTGGCCGCACGTGTTCCGGGCCGGCCGGCCCGCGGCATCCGTGGGCTCCGACGCGCCGGGAGCCGACGCAGCCGGAGCCGACGCGCCCGTGTTCCTGATGCTGCACGGCACCGGCGGCAACGAGCAGGAGACCCTCAACCTCGCCGACGCGCTCGACCCGGCCGCGACCGTGCTCTCCCCGCGCGGACGCGTGACCGAGGGTGGCATGCTGCGTTGGTTCCGCCGCCTCTCCGAGGGCGTGTTCGACGTGGACGACGTGGTGATGCGGGCCGGCGAACTGGCCGGTTTCATCGCGGCGGCCCGGCAGCGCTACGACCTCGGCGACCGCAGCATCATCGCGGTCGGTTTCTCCAACGGCGCCAACATCGCGCTGGCCACGGCACTGCTCTACCCCAAGGCGCTCGACCGGGTCGTCGCGTTCTCGGGCATGTTCCCACTCGACGATCGAACGCTCACGACGGACCTCGCCGACACCGCGGTGCTGATGCTCAACGGGCGCTCAGACCCGATGGCCCCGCTCGCGAGCGCAGACCGGGCCGCCGCGACGTTCACCGCGCACGGCGCCGAGGTCGAGCGTGAGCTGCGCGACGGCGGTCACGGCATCGCCGCAACGGATGTCGCCGCCGCCCGATCCTGGCTGGCCCGCCAAGCGCAGGTCCGCGCGTAGGCGCGCCGTGAGGGAGCAGCCCGCGGCGGAAGCCCTTGATTTCGAGTACCGGACGCAGCGGCAGCGCGTGCTGTTCGGCAGCGGACGCGCGGCGGAGTTGCTCGCCAGGGTGCTGAGCGAGTTCGGCGAGCACGGCGAGCTCGGCAGCAAGGACGACAAGCACGACGAGCACGACGAGCTCGACGGCAAGGACAACAAGCACGACGAGCTCGGCGGCAAGGACAACAAGCACGACGAGCTCGGCGGCAAGGAGTCAGGCACACCGAGCGCAACCCCATCCGGCACCGCCCAGGCCGCTGAGACCCCGGGCGCAACCGGTGGCACCAACACCGACAACACCCCACGCGTGATGGTGATCGCGAGCCGGCGGGAACTGGAGCGGTCCGCGGCGGTGCTCGCGGGCATCCGTGCGGCGGTGGTGTTCGATGAGATCGTGCAGCACGTTCCGGCGGAGTCAGCCGAGCGCGCCCATCGTGCGGCGCAGGCGGCCGACATCGACGTGGTCGTCGCCCTCGGCGGCGGGTCGGCGATCGGGCTGTCCAAGATTCTCTCGCTGCGCAGCGACCGCCCCGCCGGGCTGTCGATCGTGGCGGTCCCCACCACCTATTCCGGCTCGGAGGCCACCGCTGTCTGGGGGCTGTTCGAGAATGGTGTGAAGACCACGGGTTTCGATCCGAGGGTGCTGCCCGGAACCGTGATCTACGACCCCACCCTGACGCTGTCCCTCCCCAGCGAGCTGGGTGTGTCCAGTGCGCTGAACGCCCTCGCCCACGGCGTTGATGCGCTCTGGGCTCCGGGCGCGAACCCGGTCAGCGCGCTGATTGCCGCCGAAGGCATCCGGATGCTGGCGCGCGCCCTGCCGCGGATCGTCGCCCGGCCCGCCGTAGCCGGGGGCGATCCTGATCTGGGGGGCGGCGGCATCCGCGGCACGTTTGCCGCCCGGGAGGATGCCCTCTACGGCGCGTATCTGTCCGCGAACGCGTTCTCCAGCGCCGGTTCGGGTCTGCATCACAAGATCTGCCATGTGCTGGGCGGTGCTTTCGGGCTGCCGCACGCGCAGACGCACGCGATCGTGCTGCCGCATGTAGTGGCCCTCAACGCGTCGGCTGCGCCCGAGGCCGAGGTGCGGATCGCCGCGGCCCTGGGCTCGAGTTCCGCAGTCGAGGGGTTGCTAGCCCTGCGGAACAGCGAGCACGCGCCGACTGCGCTGCGGGACTTCGGGTTTGCGGAGTCGGACATCGCCCGGGCTGTGGAGCTGATCCTGCCGGCGGTTCCCGCGTCGAACCCGCACCCGGTCACGTCCGACGACCTGACCGTGCTGCTGCGGAACGCCTGGGCCGGCACCGCCCCGGGCAGGCGGTAGCGGTCGGGTACCGCTCGCCGCCTGCCGCCTGCCGCTCACCGCTCGCCGCTCGCCGCTCGCCGCCTGCCGCCTGCCGCCTGCCGCCTGCCGGTCGCCGGTCGCCGGTCGCCGGTACGCCGGTCGCCGGTCGCCGCTTGCCTGATGACCGCCCAGCGTCGCCGTTTCTGCCGAATGACGCCGCTCTACCGACGACACTGGGCAGAACCGGCGACTCTCGGCGCAGCAGCGGCCCCGCGTCCGCCGCCCGCCGCCCGCCGCCCGCCGCCCCGAACTGGCGGTCGAATTCGGCGAGCAAGGGGTCCCGCCACTCCCCTTGCCGCGGACACCGGGCGCGCTAGGCTGCCAGCGGAAAAAGGGAGGCACAATGAGCAACACGGATCGCGGCGATGGTGCCGAGCAGAACAACACCAACCAGCACGGGTCCGAGCAGACCAACGCTGACCAGACCAACACCAACCAGACCAACACCAGCCGGACCAACGCTGACCAGACCAACACCAGCCAGACCAACACCAACCAGCACGGGTCCGAGCAGACCAACACTGACCAGACCAACACCAGCCAGACCAGTCCCACCCACGCGGACCAGCGCATGGTCCCCGTCGAACGGACCCCCGAGCAGTCCGCCGACCGTCTCTCCAGGCAGTTCGCCCAGGAATCGCGGCTGCGCATCCTGCGGAGCAAGGCCGCCGTCGCCCGGTCCGAGGTCGATGCGCTGGCCGCCGTGCACCTTGACGCCGACACCCTCGAGGATCTGCTCGACACGGCCACTCCACGAGAGGCCGAGCGGCTGCGCAAGTCCGAGCACGAGATCAGTGTGCGCGTCGCCAAAGCCCAGGAAAGGGCCGACGCCGCCGAGGCTGCCTACGAGCAGGCCGTTCTCGACGACTTCGACGAAGCCGAGCGCTGACGCCGCCGCGAGCACCGCCCGCTCGAACGAAGAACACGACGCACGAAGACGGATGCCGCACACCGGCATCCGGTTTCTGCTGCAGCCTCTCCCCCGCCGAGCCACCCGCCCGCCGAGCCACCCACCCGCCCGCCAAGCCGCCCACTCGCCAAGCCGCGCGCCCGCCGAGCCACCCGCCCGCCGAGCCACCCACCCGCCCGCCAAGCCGCCCACTCGCCAA
>NZ_SOGQ01000051.1 GCF_004403465.1 Cryobacterium sinapicolor
CATCGCCTCCGCCTCGCTCAAAAGAGAGAAGGCGACCGAATCAAGCACGGACGCGGCCAGATCACGCGCCTGCTGCAGTCGCTGCACAAGGGGCAGCTGCACGAGGGGCAGTTGCACGTTGGAAGCCACCGCCTGCGGTGAGGTGGTGGGGTGGTGCGGAGTGGGGGCTCCTGCCATGCCTTAATAGTAAATGACTTCGAGTACCAAGTCAAGAGTTTTGCTCAATTTACGAATGTAGTTACGTCGATGGCGGGCACTGTGACGTAAACGCGGAGATTTTCGTGACACACCGGTTGTGGCGCCTGGAAAGACGGCGTGTCGCCAAATTCTTTTCAGGTAGCGCGGGTGCGGATGCCGATAGATCGTTTCAGAGGTCGACTCGCCGGGTTTCGGCAGGCTCAACCACCGGGGCTGGTTTGGAGATCGAGTCGCCCGGTTTCGAGAGGTGAGACTACCGGTTCGGCAGGCCCAACCACCGGTTTCGAGAGGTGAGACTACCGGTTCGGCAAGCCCAACCACCGGTTTCGAGGGGTGAGACCACCGGTCCGACAAGCCCAACGGGCGGTTCGGCGGGCTCAACGTCCGGCGGGGGCGAGTACGCGGCGGCCGCGCACGAAGACGCCGGCGATCGCGGGCTGGCGGAGGGCCAGCAGCAGCGCGAAGAGCGTCTGGTCGGTGGCCATCTCCTCGTCGTCGGCCCGGATGCCGCGCTCGAGCACCGTGGCGAGGGGCTCCCAGCGGTCCGGCTCGATCAGCAAGAAGTCGGCGTCCTTGCCGACGTCGAAGTTGCCGAACCGGTCCTCCATGTCGAGCGCACGCGCCCCGGCCAGGGTGCCGGTGAACAGCAGGACGGCCGGGTCCAACGACAGGCCGGCCTCTCCGGGCTCGGACAGGTGCACCTTGAAACAGTCGTTGAGCACCCGGGAGATCAGCCACTCGTCGCCCGCGCCGATATCCGACCCGATCGCCACATTCACCCCGAACGATGTCGTGCGCAGCCACGGCATGGTGCCCGAGCCCAGGAACTGCTGCGACGTGGGGCAGTGCGCCACGCTCGTTCCCGTCTCGGCCAGGCGCGCCAGCTCGCTGTCCTCGCAGTGCACGGCGTGGGCGAGGATGCTGCGCCGCCCCAGCAGGCTCGACCCGCCGCGTGCCGACCCCGGCAGAAACCGGCCGTCGTAGGTGTCGAGGTAGGTGTCGACCTGGTAGACCGATTTCACGGCGTCGATCTCACCCGTGCCCGGCCGGTTGTTCTCGTTCAGATGGCTGTGGAAGTACACGCCCTGGCCACGCACCTCGTCGTAGAGCTCGCCGAGTCCGACCAGGGTCGTGGGGGTGACCGACAGGCTGAACCGCGGGACCACCGCCACCTGGAGCAGCGCGGTGGCCGGGTCGCCGGTGTCCACCGCGTGCCAGCGGGCGATCTCATCCGTCGCCAGCTCGAGAGCTGCGGCCTCGCTGGTGAGCAGCGCCTGCGAGGGCTCGGAACCGACGGTCTGGATGCCGCGCCCGCTGACCAGGCGCAGCCCGGCCCGCTGCGATTCCTCGAAGAGGGCGTCCTGCGCGTGCGGGAAGGCGGAGCCGAAGACCAGCGCGCTGGTCGTGCCCGCGGCGATGCGGCGGCGGGTGAAGTCCCGGGCGATTTGCTCGCCGAAGGCGGGGTCGTGCAGCCGTGCCTCGGCCGGGAAGACGCAGTTGTCCAGCCATTCGAGCAACTGGCCGCCGCCGTAGGCATCCGTGGAATAGGTCTGCGGGAAGTGCAGGTGCGTGTCGACGAAGCCGGGCAGGATGAAGCCGCCCCGGTTGTCGGTGACGGGCAGGGCCACGTAGACGGCAGGGAGGTCGACGAACGACCCGACCCACGCGATCCGGCCCGCATCGGTGGTCACGAGGGCACCATCGGGCAGGGATACGAGGTGCCGGCGGGCGTCGGCCACGGTGGGGGATCCGGCGATGTGGAAGATGTGGCCGCGGTAGACCCGGCTGGACGGTGTCACGAAGAGGCCCGTTCTTTGTTCGTTGATAGGTTCAGTGTATTGCGGGACTCGACGTGATCGGCCACCGCGTCGGGGCGAGCACCGACCCGTCGTGTGCAAACGCTTGCATAAGCGGTACGCGACGGAGTAGCGTCACTTCTGTTGTTCTCAGCGCCACCGGGCGCGAGACAGGGGGAGTCACTGTTGACGAAACGCACCGCTACACGCCGCCCGGCCATCCGCCGCATCGTGGCCACGATCGGAGCCGGTGCGATCGTTCTCTCCGGTCTCGCCTTCTCCGAGGTCGCCGCGGCCGCCGCCACCCCGACGGTCGCCCTGGTCGGCAGCCTGCAGCGCGAGTTGGGCTGCACGGAAGACTGGCAACCGACCTGCGAGTCCACCGAGCTGGCGCCCACCGGCGTCGACGGGGTCTGGTCCGCCGAGTTCACGGTGCCGGCCGGCAGCTACGACTACAAGGTCGCCCTCAACGACACGTGGGAGGAGACCTACGGGCTGGACGGTGGTGCCGACAACATCCCGCTGACCGTCGCCGGTGAAAGCCGGTTGAGCTTCACCTTCGACCTCAGCAGGAAGCGCGTCGGCCTCGAGGTACTCTCCCTGGCCGGTGCCTACTCCGCGGAGGACGAGGCCCTGGCGGCCGCGCCCATCCGCCAGCCCGGCAGCGACGAGCAGTTCTACTTCGTGATGACCGACCGGTTCAAGGACGCCGACCCGGCCAACAACACCGCCGGCCTCGGCGACGACCCACTGCTGTCCGGCTACGACCCGGCGAACAAGGGCTTCTACAACGGCGGCGACCTCGCCGGGCTCCGTTCCCAGCTCGACTACATCGAGGGTCTCGGCACGAGCGCCCTCTGGCTGACGCCGTCGTTCAAGAACCGGGCCGTGCAGGGTGAGGGCGCGAACGCTTCCGCGGGCTACCACGGCTACTGGATCACGGACTTCACCCAGATCGACCCGCACCTCGGCACCAACGCCGAGCTCAAGGCGCTCATCGACGACGCGCACGCGCGCGGCATCAAGGTGTACTTCGACATCATCACCAACCACACCGCCGACGTCATCGACAACGAGGAGAAGCAGTACTCCTACATCGACAAGGCCACGTCGCCCTACACGACCGCCGCCGGCGAGCCCTTCGACCCGGCCGACTACGCGGGGACCGACGAATTCCCGGCCCTCGACGCGACATCCTTCCCCTACACGCCGTACCTCTCTGCCGCCGACGCGGCAGCCAAGGTGCCGGCCTGGCTGAACGACCCGACGCTGTACCACAACCGGGGCGACTCGACCTTCGAGGGCGAGAGCAACCTCGACGGCGACTTCTCCGGCCTCGACGACCTGATGACGGAGAACCCGGCCGTCGTCAACGGCTTCGTCGACGTGTACACGGATTGGGTCGACCTTGGGATCGACGGCTTCCGCATCGACACGGTCAAGCACGTCAACCTCGAGTTCTGGGAGACGTGGTCCACGCAGGTGCTCGACTACGCGCACGCCGCCGGCAAACCGGACTTCTTCATGTTCGGCGAGGTCTACGACGCGGATGCAGCCAAGACCTCACCGTATGTGCGCAAGACCGACCTCAACTCGGTGCTGGACTTCGGATTTCAGTCGCAGGCGACCAGCTTCGCCGCGGGCAACTCCGCGAAGGGGCTCAGCCAGTTGTTCGCCTCCGACGACCTCTACACGACGCCCGACTCCAACGCCTCCGCGCTGCCGACCTTCCTCGGCAACCACGACATGGGGCGCATCGGCTATTTCCTCAAGGGCACCGACGACCCGCTGGCCCGCGACGTGCTCGCCCACGAACTCATGTTCCTGACCCGCGGCCAGCCGGTGGTCTACTACGGCGACGAGCAGGGTTTCATGGGCGCGGGCGGCGACAAGGACGCCCGTCAGTCGTTGTTCGCCAGCCAGGTGTCCGAGTACGCGAACCAGCCGCTGATCACCGGCGAGACCGCCGGTTCGGTCGACCGGTTCGCGACGGATGCGCCGCTCTACAGTCGGATCGCTGAGCTCTCCGCGCTGCGGAGCGACCACCCGGCCCTCGCGACGGGCGCCCAGATCGAGCGTTACGCCGACACCGGGGCCGGCGTCTACGCGTTCAGCCGGGTCGACCGCACGGAGAAGATCGAACACCTCGTCGCCGTCAACAACTCGGCCGCGGCGAAAACCGTGACGATCCCCACCCTCACCACGGACGCGTCCTACTCGGTGCTGTTCGGCGACACTGCGGCCGCAGTATCCGGCGACACCGGCGACCTGGCCGTCACCGTGCCGGCCCGCGGATCGGTGGTGCTCGTGGCCGACCGACCCGTCGGCGCTCCGGCCGCGGCCGCCGCGATCACGGTCGCCGCCCCGGCGGCCGGAGCCGGCGTTACCGGCGTCTCACCCGTCGGGGCCACCGTCGACGACGGGACCTGGCAGGAGACCGGCTTCGCCTGGCGGGTCGCAGGGGACACGAAGTGGACCAGCCTCGGCACCGCCGAAGACACCACTCCGCGGGTCTTCCACGACACCGCCGGCCTCGCCACGGGCACCCTGGTCGAATACCGCGCCGTCTCCACGGATGCCGCCGGCCAGCGGGCCGCGGCGTCCAGCTTCGTCTCCGTCGGCAACACCGTCTCGCTCGCCGACACCGGCACCCCCGACACCGCGATCGACCTGGTCACGGTCGCCGGCAGCCACAACTCCGAGATGGGCTGTGCCGGGGACTGGCAGCCCGGCTGCGAGGCCGCGAAACTGACCCTCCGAGCCGACGGCATCTTCGCCGGCACATTCGACCTTCCGGCCGGCGACTACGAGTACAAGATCGCCGTCAACGGCTCCTGGGACCTCAACTACGGTTCCGGCGGCGTTCCCGGCGGCGACAACGTGAGCTACACCACCACCGGGGGTGCGGTCACGTTCTACTACGACCCGCGCAACAACTTCTTCCAGGGCACGGCCGCGGGCGATATCGTCGTCGCGGCCGGGTCCTTCCAGGAGGAGGCCGGTTGCCCCGGCGACTGGAAACCGGACTGCCTCGCAACCTGGTTGCAGGACGTGAACGGCGACGGCATCCTCACCCTGAGTTCGAACACCCTGCCGACCGGCTCGTACGAGGCGAAGGTCGCGCACAACCTCGGCTGGGACGAGAACTACGGCGCCGACGGCGTGCCGAACGGCGCGAACCTGTCGTTCACGGCCACCGAGGGCAAGGAAACCCTGTTCAGTTACGACCTCGCCGCCCACGTGCTCACGATCACGGTGACCGACCCGCCGCTGGCCGGCACGGGAGCGCAGCGCGCGCACTGGGTGAGCGAGAAGACTCTCGCCTGGCCGCGTGACCTGCTGCCCGTGAATGCCGACCCGGCCGCACTCGGCTTCGCGTTGCATTCCTCGGCGGCCGCCGGCCTGGCCGTCGCCGACGGTGCGGTGACCGGGGGTGACACGGTCGCCCTCGAGTACGACCCGGCCGGCCTCTCCGACGCGGAGAAAGCGCGTTTCCCGGCCCTCGCCGGGTCCGTGGCCCTGCGCCCGGTCGGTGTGGACCGGTCGGAGGTGGAACGGCTGCTCACCACCCAGCTGGCGGTGGCCCAGTCCGGCACCGACGACACCACAGGCATCCTCACCGCCTTCACGGGCGTGCAACTGCCCGGCGTGCTCGACGACCTCTACGCGGACGCCGCAGCGGACCGGACACTCGGCGTCACCTGGTCGAAGAAGCGGCCCACCCTCGCGGTCTGGGCTCCCACGGCGCAGAACGTCGACGCGCTCGTCTGGACGGCGGGCGACACGGCCGACCCGGAGCGCATCGCGTTGACGCGCCAGGATGACGGAACGTGGACCGCGACCGTCGCCAAGAACTGGACCGGCGCATCCTTCGTCTTCGAGGTCACGGTGTTCGCGCCGACGACGGGGACGATCGAGGTGAACCAGGTCACCGACCCGTACTCGGTGGCCCTGACGCCCAACTCCACCCGGTCGGTGCTGATCGACCTGGCCGACAAGGCTTACCGCCCCACGGCGTGGGAGAAGGCGAAGTCGCCGGTCATCAAGAAGGCCGTCGACCGGTCGATCTATGAACTGCACGTGCGCGACTTCTCGATCTCCGACGACACCGTGCCGGACGAGCTCCGCGGCACCTATGGGGCGTTCAGGGTGGACAGCGCGGGAACCCGGCACCTGGCCGAGCTGGCGGCTGCCGGGCTCAACACCGTGCACCTGCTGCCGACCTTCGACATCGCCACAATCGAGGAGGACCGTGCCCTCCAGGCCGTGCCCGCCTGCGACCTGGCCTCCTTCGGGCCGGCCTCGCCGGAACAGCAGGCGTGCATCCAGGCGATCAGGGACCAGGACGGCTTCAACTGGGGCTACGACCCGTTCCACTTCTCGGTGCCGGAGGGCTCCTACGCGGTGGACGCGGACGGCGGCTCCCGCGTAGCCGAGTTCCGCACCATGGTGGGCGCCCTGCACGAGGACGGCCTGCAGGTCGTGCTCGACGAGGTGTTCAACCACACCGCGCAGAGCGGTCAGGGTGAGAAATCGGTGCTCGACCAGGTCGTGCCCGGTTACTACCACCGCCTCAACCCGCAAGGCGCCGTCGAGACCTCCACCTGCTGCCAGAACATCGCCACCGAGCACGAACTGGCCGAGAAGCTGATGGTCGACTCCGTCGTGCTCTGGGCCAGGGAGTACCGGGTCGACGGGTTCCGCTTCGACCTGATGGGCCACCACTCGAAGGACAACCTGCTGGCAGTGCGGGACGCCCTGGACACGCTGACCCTGAAGAAGGACGGCGTGAACGGCCAGGCGATCTACCTCTACGGCGAGGGCTGGAACTTCGGCGAGGTGGCGAACAACGCCCTGTTCGAGCAGGCGACGCAGGGCCAGCTCGGCGGAACGGGCATCGGCACGTTCAACGACCGGCTGCGCGACGCGGTGCACGGCGGCAGCCCGGTCGACGGCAGCACCGTGCAGCAGCAGGGCTTCGGCACCGGGCTCGGCACCGATCCCAACGGCGTGGCGATCAACGGCACCCCGGAGGAGGCGCTCGCCAGGCTCGGCGTTGCCAGCGACCTGGTGCGGCTCGGCCTGGCCGCGAACCTGCGCGCCTTCAGCTTCGTCACCAGCGACGGCACGGTGAAGCGCGGCGACGAAATCGACTACAACGGGTCGCCGGCCGGGTACGCGGACCAGCCGGACGAGGTGATCAACTACGTCGACGCGCACGACAACGAGACGCTCTACGACCTGCTCGCCCTCAAGCTACCGGCCGACACCGGGATGAGCGACCGGGTGCGCATGAACACCCTCTCGCTCGCCACCGCGACCCTGTCGCAGTCACCATCGCTCTGGCACGCTGGAACCGACCTGCTGCGCTCGAAGTCGCTCGACCGCGACAGCTACAACTCGGGCGACTGGTTCAACCGCATCGACTGGACCGGCCAGACCAGCAACTTCGGCGTCGGCCTGCCGTCGGCGGCCGCCAACGAGGACAAGTGGGACATCATGCGCCCACTGCTCGAGGACCCGGCCCTCAAGCCGACGCCGGACGACATCACGTTCGCGTCGGCCCAGGCCCAGGACCTGCTGCGCCTCAAGCAGTCGACCGAGCTGTTCCGGCTCGGCGACGCGAAGCTGATCAACCAGAAGTTGACCTTCCCGGCCGGCGGACCGGACGCCACCCCCGGCGTCATCGCGATGAGCGTCGACGACACCGTGGGAACCGACGTCGACAAGAAACTGGACGGGCTGCTGGTGCTCTTCAACGCCAGCCCCGAACCCCAGACGATCCGGCTCGACGAGCTGGCCGGGCGCGGCTACGCCCTCAGCGGCATCCAGGCCGCCGGGACGGATGCGCTCGTCAAGACAACGACGTGGGATGCGGCAACCGGAACGGTCACCGTTCCCGCCCGCACGGTCGCCGTGCTCGTCGACGCGCAGGAGCGGACGGCGAAGAAGCGGTAGCCCGCGGATCGCACCCCGTCGCTGCACCCCGTTCAGGAGAGAACGGGGTGCAGCAGCCGCCAGATCCGGTCGCGCGACATCGGCAGTTCGGTGGGACGGATGCCGATGGCGTCGCGCACCGCGTTCGCCAGCGCCGGCGCCACCGGGTTGTAGGGCGACTCGCTCATCGACTTCGCCCCGAACGGGCCGAGCACGTCGTGAGTCTCCGCGAAGTACACCTCGGTCACGGGCAGGTCGGCCAGCTGCGGGATGTGGTAGTTCCGGAGCACGCTCGTGGTCACGGTGCCCGCGCCGTCGAGGATGACCTCCTCGTAGAGCGCGGTGCCGATCGCCTGCGCGACCCCACCCTCGATCTGGCCGCGGCACTGCTCCGGGTTCATCACGACCCCGGCATCCGCGGCCTGGATCGATTGCAGGATGCGCACCTCGCCGGTCTGCGTGTCCACGGCCACCCGGAACGCGTGCACGTTGAACGCCACCGAGCGCCGTGCGCCGTCTTCGGCGCCGACACCGCGGAGAACGGATGCCCCGGGAGCCGCCGCCCTGCCGGCCAGCTCCGCCAGCGTCACGAACGTCTCCCCGCTGCGGAGGCCGTCGGGCTCGAGCGTCCAGGAGTCGGCGGGGATGTCCCCGTGCAGGTCGGTCGCGGCCTGCTTCAGCGTGCCGGCCAGGTCGTTCGCCGCCGCGAGCACGGCCTTGCCGGCGACGACGACGCCCGCGGAGCCGAACGCGCCCGTGTCGTAGCCGATCGCATCCGTGTCGGATTGCAGGATCCGGATGCGGTCGCCAGTCGTGTTCAGGGCGGTGGCGGCCAGTTGCGCGTGCACCGTGGTGGTGCCGTTGCCGAACTCGGCCGTTCCGACCCGCACGGTGTAGCCCATAGCGTCGAGCGTCACGTTGTCCAGGTTCACCGAGGCCTGCGCGTAGTGCCCGCGCGGCGGGGTGGTCGCGATCATGGCGGTGGCCATTCCCTCGCCCACCTTCCAGTGCTCGCCGGGAGGCACGGCGGCGTCGTTGCCGCGGGCCAGGGCGGCCTGGGCGAGGTCGAGGCACTGGTCGAGGCCGTAGCTGCCGAAAATGAGGTCCGGGCCCTCGACGTGGGTGACCACGAGCGGGTCGGTCGGGCCGACCGAGTTGAGCCTGCGCAGATCGAACGGGTTGAGCCCGACCGTGCGGGCGAGCTCGTCGAGCGCGGATTCGACCCCGAAGATGACCTGGCCGAGACCGTAGCCGCGGAAGGCGCCCGACGGGAGGTTGTTCGTGTAAACACTCTGGGCATCCACCCGCTTGTTGGGCACCCGGTAGAGGCTGACCGATTCGGAGCTGCCGTGGAACATCACGCCGGGTGCATGGTTGCCGTAGGCGCCGGTGTCGGCGAGCACGCCGAGCTTCAGGGCGGTCAGGCGTCCGGCGTCGTCGGCGCCGAGGGTGACCTGGATCTGCATGGGGTGCCGGGCCGGGGAGAGGGTGAACTCGTCGGAGCGGCTGAACTCGTACTGCACGGGCCGTCCGGTCTTCAGCACGGCGAGGGCGACGATGTCCTCGGTCAGGATCTCCTGCTTGCCGCCGAAGCCGCCGCCGACCCGGGCCGTGAACACGCGCAGCCGCTCCGGGTCGAGGTCGAACAGGCGGCAGATCTCCCGGTGCACCAGGAACGGCACCTGGGAGCTGGTGCGCAGGATCAGGCGCTCATCCTCCAGCCAGCCGATGGTCGCGTGCGTCTCCAGATGGGTGTGCGCCACCCGCTGGGTCTGCCAGGTTCCGCTCACGATCTGGGTGGCGCCTGCCAGTCCGGCCGCGATGTCGCCGTATTCGCCGTGCAGCTCGGCCACCAGGTTGCGGGCCGGGTCGGCCAGCCGGCTCGCGGCGGCGTCCTTGTCCCCGTGCACCAGGGGAGCGCCAGGCCGGAGAGCGGTGTGCGGGTCGAAGACGGCGGGGAGCGGCTCGTAGTCGATCTCGATCAGGCGGCAGGCCGCCTCGGCGACGGCCAGGGTGTCGGCGACCACGGCCGCGACCCGCTGGCCGCGGAACCGCACGACCGAATCGAGCACGAGGGTGTCGTCGGGGTCGTCGAGGCGGTCCTCGTGCCGGGCGGTGGAGAACAGGGTGGCGGGGGAGTCGGCGTGGGTGAGCACGGCGTGCACCCCGGGCAGGGCGGCGGCCGCGTCGGTCCTGATCGAACGGATGCGTGCGTGCGCCTGCGTGCTCTGCAGCACGCTGAGGTGCAGCAGGCCGGGCACCGTGACGTCGAGGGTGTACGGCTCCTGCCCACTCACCACGCGTTCGCCGGCCGGGGCAGCCAGGGAGGTGCCGACCGTGCCGGGGCGTGGACCGGTTGTGATGATCGGGCCGAGGCGGCTCTCAGGGTCTGCTGTGGCGTCAGGGCCTGCTGTGGCGGCTGAGCCGTTGACCGGGGTGTGGGCGCCGCGGATGGCGTCCTCGATGGCGCGGTAGCCGGTGCAGCGGCACAGGTTGCCCTTCAGCAGCCGCGGGAGATCGTCAAGGTCGCTCTCGGTCAGGGTCGACGCGGTCACGATCATGCCGGCGGTGCAGAACCCGCACTGGAACCCGGCGGCGTCGACGAAGCGCTGCTGGACCTTGGCCAGGTCGCCGGGCAGGCCGAGCCCGGCCACGGTCGTGACCTGCGTGCCCTCGGCGCGGAACGCCGGGTAAAGGCAGGAGTGCACCGGAGTGCCGTCGATCAGCACGGAGCAGGCGCCGCAGTCGCCCGTGTCGCAGCCCTTCTTGACCTCGAAATGCTCCTGGTCGCGGATGAAGGAGCGCAGGCACTGCCCGGGGGCCGGGGACGCGTCGACGGGTTCGCCGTTGATCTGCAGTCTCATGAGCGGTCCCCCTGTGCCGGTTCGGCGTCGCCCGGTTCGGCGTCGTCCGGTTCGGCGTCGTCCGGTTCGGCGTCGTCCGGTTCGGCGTTGCCCGGTTCGGCGTTGCCCGGTTCGGCGTCGCCCGGTTCGGCGTTGTCCAGTTCGGCCCGGATCTCCTCGGCCAGCACGCCGCTCACGGCGCGGCGCCAGTCGGCGGCGCCGTGGGCATCCGTGAACCAGCAGTCGATCGCGGCGATGTCGCGGGCGAGTGTGGCCGCGTCGGGTAGGGAGTCGTGGCGCAGCTGCACCGGGCGCACGGTGCCGGCGGTGACGGTGAGCACGAAACCCGAATCCAGGTCGAGCCGGCCGATCAGCACGGCGCCGGAGCGGCCGAGCGGGGAGAGGGCGATCTTGCGGTAGGCGGTGCGGGCCGCCAGCGAGGAGGCCGGCACGTGGATGGACCGCAGCACATCGCCGGTGCCGAGCACGTTGGTGGTGTTGCCGGTGACGAAGGCCGCTGCGGGCATCCGTTCGTCGCTGCCGTCACGGCGCCAGATCAACACCTCCGCGTCGAGGGCGGCGGCCAGACTGGTCATCGGGCCGGCCGGGAGGGAGGCGCAGAGATTGCCGCCGACGGTGGCGACGTTCCAGATCTTGAACGAGCCGTAGAGGGCGGTGCAGCACTGGTGGAGCAGCGGATGCGCGGTCCAACCGGGCGCGGCTTCCAACCGGGAGAGTTCGGCGATGGTGCAGGTGGCGGCGATGGTCAGGCCGGGGGTGGTGTCGGATGCTGTGACCGGACCGCCGGCATCCGTCGTCAGGGTCAGGGCAGGCCAGCCCAGGGTCTGCAGGTCGACCAGGCCGGTCAGGTGGGTCTGCGGGTCTGCGAAGAGGTCGGAGCCGCCGGCGAGCGGGGCCACCTGGGTGCCGAGGTGCGCCAGGTCGTCACGGTGACGGGCGGAGGTGATCGTGAGCACGGTGTTGAGGTCCATCGTTTCCCTCACTCGACCGCGCGGTGCAGGTCGACACCCTGAATTATCCGCCTGCCCCGGAGCGCCCCGCGAGTCGACGCGCTCGCTCGCGGCATCCTCACGGCAAGCCGCCCCGTGTGCGCGGAGGGCACAGGTACGGAGGCGCCCGGTGGTGAACCAATTCGACGGAGATTATGAGCTGAACGCGCGTTGTGGGACCGTTTTGGGCCGGCCTGGCCAAAATCTCCGTCGAATTCGTTCGGGCGGGGGCTGGAGGGGCCAGTCGGGCAGGGCTAGTGGTCGACGCCGTGGAGCTGGTCGAGGATGTGGTCGACCACCTCGGTGAGGAGACCCAGGCCATCCCTCACGCCGTTGGGGGAGCCCGGGAGGTTGATCACCAGGGTGCGCCCGCGGGCGATCCCGGCGTGGCCGCGCGAGATCACGGCCAGAGGGGTGGATGCTGCGCCGCGCCGGCGGAATTCCTCCATCAGCCCGGGGAGCAGCCGGTCGAGCTGCGGGAGGGTCTGCTCCGGCGTGAGATCGTGCGGGCTGACACCCGTGCCGCCCGTGGTGATCACCAGGTCCACGCCCGCGTCGATGGCCTCGATCAAAGCGGCGCCGACCGGATCGCCGTCGGGCACCACGCGGCGCTCGCCGAGGGTGAAGCCGCGCTCCGTCAGCCAGGCGTCGATGACGGGTCCGGTGCGATCCGGGTAGACGCCGGCCGCGGCGCGCGTGGAGGCGACGATGACCTGCGCGGTGCGGGGCGGTCGCGGTTCGGTCGGCACGGCTGGCTGGAACGGAGTCGACGGATGGTTCGCTGCGGCGGTCACGCGCTCCATCCTGCCTCACTGCGCGTGCCGGCCCCATTGCAGGTGCTGTGTTTCCGTCCCGCGCCCTGTCTATTCCGCAAATGCGGTAATAAGATGCTCCTCATGTCGCAAATACGGATCAAGGAAGCCGCCGGGTACCTCGGCGTCAGCGACGACACTCTGCGGCGCTGGATCGACAATGGGGCGCTCGCCGCGAGCACCGACGACGCCGGACGCATGGTCGTCGACGGATCCGACCTGGCACGCCTGGCCCGCGACACCGCGCTGGCCCGGGAGAACGCGTCGTCGCCCGCCGATCCGTCCACGACCGTGAGTTCAGCCCGCAACCGTTTCGTCGGCTTGGTCACCCGGGTGGTGAGCGACCCGGTGATGAGCCAGGTCGAGCTGCAGTGCGGCCCCCACCGGGTGGTGTCCCTGATGAGCACCGAGGCCGTGCAGGACCTCGGCCTGGTGCCGGGGTCGGTGGCGGTGGCCGTGGTCAAGGCCACCACCGTGATCGTTGAAACCCCGAAGGGTCTGTCGTGACCTGGGCCCGGAGCGTGCGGGTCGCGCTCGGGCTGGCGGCGGCATCCGTCGTGCTGGCCGGCTGTGCGGGAACCGCCGGGGCAACGCCCGGCACCGACAACGCCGCGGGGCAGGGCGAGACGCTCACCGTGTTCGCCGCGGCATCCCTCACCGAGACCTTCACCGAGCTGGCCGACCGGTTCGAGGAGGCCAATCCCGGCGTGACGGTCGCACTCAACTTCGCCGGCTCGGCCGATCTGGTGACCCAGATCCGGGAGGGAGCCCCGGCGGACGTGTTCGCGGCGGCCGACCGGTCGAATATGGTCCAGCTCAGCCGTGATGGGCTCGTCGACGGCAGCCCCGCGGTCTTCGCCACCAACACCCTGATGATCGCCGTGCCCGCCGACAACCCGGCCCGCATCACCTCCTTCGCCGACCTCGCCGCGCCGGGCGTCGACGTCGTGGTCTGCGCGCCGCAGGTGCCGTGCGGCGCCGCGCTGCCGGCGCTCGAGGCCGCCGCCGGCGTCACGCTCGCCCCGGTGAGCGAGGAGAACGCCGTCACCGATGTGCTCGGCAAGGTCACGAGCGGCCAGGCGGATGCCGGACTCGTCTACGTGACCGACGTCGCCTCCGCCGGCGACTCGGTTCTCGGCATCCCCGTGCCCGAGGCCGATCAGGCCGTGAACGAATACCCGATCGCGGTCGTGGCGGGCAGTGAGCGGGCGCGGCTCGGGGCATCCTTCGCCCGGTTCGTGACCGGGGCGACCGGTCAGAACGTGCTCGGGGCGGCCGGTTTTGGCGCGCCGTGAGTCTGCGGGGCGCCGCGACAGGGCACCGCACCGAGAGGGGACGACCCGTCGCGCGGGATCCCGCGACGGCTCTCCCGACGGCTCCCGCGACGGCTCTTCCGACGGCTCCCGCGACGGCCGGGTGACGTTCGGGGTGCCCCGCTGGACGCTCATCCTGGCTGCCGTCGGCGCACTGTTCATCGTGCTGCCGATCGTGGGCATGACCCTGCGCGTGGACTGGTCCCGGTTCGGCGCCCTCGTGACGTCCGAAGCGGCGGTCGCGGCGCTGCTGCTCAGCCTGCGCACCGCCGCGATGAGCACCGTGCTCTGCCTGGTGTTCGGCGTGCCGATGGCCCTCGCCCTGGCCCGTAGCCGGTTTCCCGGGCAGCGCCTGGTGCGCGCCGTCGTGCTGCTGCCGCTCGTACTGCCGCCGGTCGTGGGTGGAATCGCCTTGCTGTCGACCTTCGGGCGCCGAGGACTGCTCGGCGAGACCTTCGAGGTTCTCGGTATTCAGATCGCGTTCTCGACCACGGCCGTCGTGCTCGCGCAGACCTTCGTGGCGCTGCCGTTCCTGGTGCTGAGCGTCGAGGCCACCCTGCGGGCCTCCGGCGCGCGCTTCGAGGCGGTCGCCGCCACGCTCGGCGCCACCCCCGGCACGGTCTTCCGGCGGGTGACGCTGCCGCTGGTGCTGCCAGGCCTGGTCGCCGGTGCGGTGCTCGCGTTCGCGCGTGCGCTCGGCGAGTTCGGCGCGACCCTCACCTTTGCCGGCAGCCTGCAGGGAGTCACCCGCACGTTGCCACTCGAGATCTACCTGCAACGGGAGACGGATGCCGATGCGGCCGTCGCCCTCGCCCTTCTGCTCGTGGCCGTGGCCCTGATCGTGATGGTGGCCACGCATCGGCCGCGGGGACTGTCATGACCCTCGAACTGGCCGCCGTGATGCGCCGGCGCGGGCTGGAGGTCGCCTTCACCGTGTCGCCGGGCGAGACGGTGGCACTGCTCGGCTCCAACGGCGCCGGCAAATCCACCGTCGTCGAGCTGTGCGCGGGCCTGCTGCGACCCGATTCGGGCCGGGCCACCCTCGACGGGCAGGTGCTGTTCGACCTGGCGGCCGGCGGTGCCGGCGGTGGCGGCGCCGTGCGGCCCGACACGTTCCTGCCGCCGCACGCCCGCCGCACGGTGCTGCTGGCCCAGGAGCCGCTGCTCTTCCCGCACCTGAGCGTGCGTGACAACGTGGCGTTCGGTCCGCGTAGCGCGGGGGAGTCCCGGGCGGCCTCGCGGCGGCTCGCCGACGAGTGGCTGTCCGCCGCCGAGGTCTCCGAGCTCGCCGACCGGCGGCCCGGGAGGCTGTCCGGCGGCCAGGCTCAGCGGGTTGCCGTGGCCCGGGCCCTCGCGGCCAGTCCCCGGCTGCTGCTGCTGGACGAGCCGATGACCGCGCTCGACGTGACCGCGGTGCCCGCGCAGCGACGGCTGCTGCACCGGGTGCTTTTCGATCGGTCCGTCATCCTGGTCACCCACGACCCGCTCGACGCCCTCGCGCTGGCCGACCGGGTGATCGTGCTGCAGGGCGGGCGCATCATCGAGGAGGGGCCGACCCGCGCGGTGTTCGCGCATCCGCAGACGGAGTTCACCCGGGCACTGACGTTCGGGCTCGACCTGTCGGCGGGGCCGGCAATGCCGGGTGGAGGGCCGGATTCCGCACCGATCATCGGTGTGTGATGCGGTCGGTGTGCATTGCCCGGAGGAGGGAATACGCTGGAGAAATGACGTCTTCCGCTTCACCGTCCACCCGTGCGAACGCTCGCCCGCTGACGGACGAGGAAGTCGATCGCATCCGCAACGACTTCCCGATCCTCGACCAGCTGGTCAACGGGCATCCGCTCAACTACCTCGACTCGGGCGCGACCTCGCAGAACCCGCTCAGCGTGATGGAGGCCGAGCAGGAGTTCTACGAGCAGCGCAATGCGGCCGTGCACCGGGGGGCCCACACCCTCGCGTTCGGCGCCACGGAGACGTTCGAGGCGGCCCGGGCGACCGTGGCCGCGTTCATCGGCGCGCAGGCCGCTGAGATCGTCTGGACGTCGAACGCGACCGAGGGCATCAACCTCGTCGCCTACTCGTTCTCGAACGCGTCCCTCGGGCTCGGCGGCCCGGAAGCGAAGCGGTTCGCGCTCGGCGCCGGGGACGAGATCGTCGTCACCGAGATGGAGCACCACGCCAACCTGATTCCGTGGCAGCAGCTCGCGTTGCGCACCGGCGCGACCCTGCGGTTCATCCCGGTCCGAGATGACGGCACCCTCGATCTGGGCGCGGCGGCGGGTATCGTCGGAGCCCGCACCCGCCTGCTCGCGGTCACCCACGCCTCCAATGTGGTGGGCACCATCAACCCGGTCGCCGAGCTCGTGGCGCTGGCCCGCTCGGTGGGCGCGCTGGTGCTGCTGGACGCCTGCCAGTCGGTGCCGCACCTGCCGGTGGATGTCGCCGCCCTCGACGTGGACTTCGCCGTGTTCTCCGGGCACAAGATGCTCGGCCCGACCGGCATCGGTGTGCTCTACGGCAAGGCCGAGCTGCTCGCGGGGATGCCGCCGTTCCTGACCGGCGGGTCCATGATCACCACCGTGGACATGCACACCGCCGAGTTCCTCGCCCCGCCGCAGCGGTTCGAGGCCGGAACCCAGCGCATCTCCCAGGCGATCGCCCTCGCCGCTGCGGTCGACTACCTGACCGAGACCGGCATGGAACGCGTTGCCGCACGCGAGGCCGAACTGGGGCAACGCCTCGTGGCCGGGCTCGCGGACATCCCCGGGGTGCGTCTGCTCGGGCCGCCCGCCGGAGTCGACCGCATCGGTCTGGCCAGTTTCGACCTGGCCGGGGTGCACGCCCACGATGTCGGTCAGTACCTCGACGAGGCCGGAATCGCGGTGCGCGTCGGGCACCACTGCGCCCAGCCGTTGCACCGCCGGCTCGGCGTGACCGCGTCGACCCGCGCGAGCACCTACCTGTACACCACCACCGACGAGGTGGACCGGTTCCTGGCGACCCTGGCCGAGGTGGCCCCGTTCTTCGGAGTGAGATCATGACCCAAAGCGCCATGCAGCAGCTCTACCAGCAGATCATCCTCGACCACGCCAAGTCCCGGAACGGCGCACCGGCGGGCGGGCTGCCACCGCTTGAGGCAGCCGGGACTGCTGCCGGAGCCTCTCTTGGCGCCGATTCTCCTGCCGGTGCGGGTGCCGGGTTGCGCGTGACCGAGTCGCACCAGGTGAACACGACCTGCGGCGACGAGGTGACCGTGCGCATCGGTGTGCGCGCCGGGGAACCCGGCGGCTCGCCCGAGTCGGCCGGCGAGCCTGCCGACGACGCCGTGATCGAAGAGTTCGCCTGGGCCGGCGACGGATGCTCCATTTCGATGGCCTCGGCATCCGTGCTGCACGACACCGTGCGGGGCGAGAACGTCGCCACCGCGCGGGCCGTGCTGAACACCTTCCGCGAGATGCTGCGCTCGCGCGGCACGATCGAGCCCGACGAGGAGGTGCTCGGCGACGCTGCCGCCTTCGCCGGCGTCTCGCGTTACCCGGCCCGGGTCAAGTGCGCCATGCTGCCCTGGGTGGCGTTCGAGGCGGCCCTGCTCGCGGATTAGGCGCACCGCTTCTCGGGTCGCGCCCCTCCGATACCGGCGTTTGTGCAGGATCTGCGCAGGCTCGACGGCTACTCTTGGCGGAGGCCGCGCGACGCGGCTCCGGACGACGGTTCAGTACCCGGCACGCGACAAGACTGGCCACGGGAGCCGTTGTCATGTCGTGGATCATTCTCATTGTGTCCGGGGTTCTGGAGGCCGTCTGGGCCACGGCGCTCGGCAAGTCCACCGGGTTCACCCGACTGTGGCCATCCGTCGTGTTCGCGGTGGCGCTCGTGCTCAGCATGGGCGGGCTTGCCGTCGCCATGCGGGACATCTCGACCGGGACCGCGTATGCCGTCTGGGTCGGGATCGGCGCGGCGCTCACCGTGCTCTACGCCATGATCTTCGGCGGCGAACCGGCGTCCCTGCTGAAGATTGTGCTCATCCTCGGCCTGGTGGGGTGCGTCGTCGGGTTGAAATTCGTCGACGCCGCGCACTGAACCGGACCTGAACCGGACCCCGAATCGGACCTGAACCGAACCTGAACCGAACCTGAACCGGACCCCGAACCGAACCCCGAACCGGACCCTGAGCGCGTCCGACACCGAGAACGCCGGCTGCCGAGAACCTTGGAACGGTGGCGGTTCATCCGCTCCCGGGGCCCGGACCTGCTTGTCGGGTTCCGGCTCTGGCTCCAGCACCGGTTCCCGTTCCCGCCGCCGGCCCGGTGCACGGATGAGCGTGGCCGGCTCGCTGACGAACGGGCGCCCGGTCGGTGAGGTCCCCTTCGGGGTTCCGGCCGGCAGCAGAACATAGCGCCACCGGGTCAGGGGCACCTGGCCAGTGCGGCCTTCGCTGAATCCCCGGCCGCGTCACGGGCCACGGTCTCGGCGAACCGGTGGGCCTCCGTTGCGGGGCCGGCAGAACGCGTCCGATGTCACGTAGATGAGGAGATTGTCGGGACACGCCGGTTTTGGCGCCTGGTGAGCGGCGCGTCGCGACAATCTCCTCAGTCAGTGCCGTCGGTCGCGACGGATGCCGCGGGCGAAGCTCCGGAGATCGGGTCACCGGGGTCGTGGCGCAGGGTATGGCAGCCGGCGCAGGGTATGCAAGCCGGCGCAGGGTAGAACGTTCGCCGGGTTCTACAGGGTGCGCCGCGAGGTGGAGCGGCGTATATTCGGGGTGGAAAAGCGAAAAGTCAACGCCCACCGGTGTAGTCAACCACTCCCCGCTGGGCGCGGAGTTCCGGCCACAGTTCGCGCCCACCGCTTTGCCGGCGGCCGGCACTCCGGCCCGGAAGCACGCCCACAACGGCATCCGATGCGGCGCGGGTTGCCCGATACGCGGCGGCTTCCACGTTCATCCCTCCACACGCGCCACGAATCATCTGCACCACCAAGGAGGCGTTTCACAATGCTGAAAGAACTGCACACCGTGTTACCGGCGGCAAATCTCAAGCGAGCCCGGTCGTTCTACCACGACGCTCTCGGCCTCGACCCCGACGAAATCCACGAGGGAACCCTCGTCTACCACGTCGGGTCGGGATCCGTTTTCGAGATCTACGAGACCAGCAACGCCGGCACGGCCCAGAACACCCAGATGGGCTGGATCACGGATGACCTCGACACGGAGATGAGCACGCTCCGCGAACGCGGGGTCGTCTTCGAGGAATTCGACATCCCCGGCATGAAGACCGTGAACGGGGTCGTCACGGCCGACGACATGAAATCGGCCTGGTTCCGCGACACCGAAGGCAACTTCATCTGCATCTCGCAGACGATCTAGCCGGTCCACTCACCGATCCCGGGTGGCGCGGAGGCGCCGCCCGGTTCTCTGCCGGTCGCCGTTCCGTGCACTTCGGGCCGAGGCAGGTCAGGCCGAGCGGGCACCCAGCTCGGCGCGGAGCGGCCAGTCCTGACCGTCGAGGATGATCTGGGCGGAGCGACCGGTGACGGCGTTGACGACGATCGGCGCCATCAGGTTCACGGTCGTTCCGTCTTCGCCGGGGTTGGTCACCACGAGCAGCAGCGCGTCATCCGGCGCGCTCAGGTCGAGCGATGCCGCGTGCTCGTCGCTGATCACGGGGGAGTAGTCGGGCAGGTAGACGGATGCGTCGAGCACGAACAGGCGGGTTCGCTGGTCCTCGGCGGACTGCAGCGAGAACAGACCGTCGGCGCCGGGAATCTCGGTCAGGCTGAACTCGGTCAGCGGGTCGAGCCCGGGCGGCGGGGACACGAAGCTCAGGGCGGCGGTCACGGTGCCGGCGCTCATCGCAGGAAGTCCATCAGCGTCGGCTGGAGCACCCGGGCGGTGACCGAGAGGGCCGCCTGGTAGGTGACCTCCTGCAGTTTCAGATCCAGGATGGCCTGGCCGAGGTCGACATCCTCGATTCCGGCGCGTTGGGCCTCGAGATTTCCTGTGTGCTGCACGAGTGCCTCCCCGGCTTTCTGGATCTGGGCCTGGCGAACACCGACATCGGTGTGCGCCGTGAGCACGGTTTTCATCGCCAAGTCTACGGCCGCGAGGTGGCTGCCCACGTTCGTGCCGGTACGCAGATCGTCGGCGATGACGCCGATCAGGGCAAAGATCGAGGCGTCCCCCTCGCCGAAGATGGCGGCGCCGTCGGCGTCGACCTTCACGGTGGTGTGCGCTCCGATGCGACGGTCCACGCTCGCGGTCGCCGTGCCGGTGAAGGTGAAGTCGGGGCCGGCCCGGAAAGCGACGCCGGCATCCGAATTCCCGGCGAAGACGCTGCGGCCCAGGTAGCCGGCGTTCGCCTGTGCGAGCAGGTTCTGGGTGAGGCCGTCGAGGCGGGCCGCGATGGCCTCCTTCGCGGCCGGGGAGAGGGCGCCGGCGTTGGCTCCCTGCACGGTCAGGTCGCGAATCTGGTTCAGTAGATCGGTGGCCTCCGCCAGGGCGGTGCCGGCGGCGGTCAGCCATCCGTCGCCGTTGTCGGCATTGCGGGCATACTGCGTGACCGCGCGCTGCTCGGCACGAACAGCGAGGGAATCGGCGGCCCGGGCCGGGTCGTCGGACGGGCGCGTGATGGCCGTGAGCGAGGTGACCTGCTCCTGCAGCTGTGCCATCCGGGCGAGGTTGGCCTGCAGGTTGGTCTGCGCCGAGCGCATCTGGGTCTGGGTGGTGACTCGGGAGATCATGGGTTACCTTCCCACCAGTCCGGTGCGGTTGATCAGGGTGTCGAGCATCTCGTCCACGGCGGTCAGCACGCGGGCGGCACCCTGGTAGGCGTGCTGGAACATGAGCAGGTTGACGTTCTCCTCGTCGAGATCGACGGAGGAATTCGACAGCTGGGCGTTCACGGCGGCGCGGGAGGTGAGGTCGGCGAGGGACGCCTGGCGCAGCTCGTTCTTCGTCGTCACGGCGAGCGAGGTGACGACGTTCGACCAGTCGATGCTGGGGGACCGCACGGGGTTGCCGGCACCGTCCACGGCCGTACCGGCCCCCAGCTGAGCGATCCGGTCGGCGATGGAGCCGTCGAGGGCGCCGTTCGCGGCGAGCCCGGTCGTGAGCTCGGCGGCGGTCGACGGCCTGACGAACAGGCCCAGTGCGGCCGGTCCCGTGCCCGTCGAGCCGAAGAAGGCGCCGGGGAGGGTCGAATTGTCGCCGGTGGAGTAGATGCCGTTGACCGTGGCGGCCAGATTCGTGGCGAAGGAGTTGTACGCCACCGCGGCCTCGGCGAGGGCGCCGCCGGTGCCGGAGGCATCCGCTCGAGTGAGCAGAGAGAGCGCACCGGCCAGTTCGCCGCCGTCCACGGGGATCGCCCCGGCGCGGTCGGCCCACTCCACCCGCACGGGGTTGGTGGCGCCCGCCGGGCTGGTGAGGCCGTTCGGACCGTCGAGGGTGCGGGCGCCGAGGGCGACGAGCGGGCGGGCGGTGTCGCCGGTGACCAGCGCATTGCCGCCCAGGAGAACATCCACGGTTCCGTCGGTGCGGTCGACGAGGGTGCCGCCGGTGAGGGCGGCCAGCGTCGTGGTGAGCCGGCTGCGCCGGTCGATCAACTCGTTGGCGTTGCCGCCGCCGGCGACGCTCTGACGGATGCGCGCATTCAGCTCGGCCACCTGGCCGGCTGCGCCGTTGATCTCGGCGACCAGGGTGTCCACGCTCTCGCGCTCGGACGACCACTGGGTGGAGACCGCCTGGTAACCCCGGCTGATCTGGGTGGTGACGGCGCCGGCCTGGGCCAGTAGCACCCCGGTGGGTGCGGTCTCGCCGGCGGCGTTGGCCACGTCACCCCAACCGGCCCAGAACTCCTGCAGCTGGGCGGAGAGACCGTTCTCGCCGGGCTCCTGCATCGAGGCCTCCACTGCGCCCAGAGCGTTGGCCCGCACCGCCGAATACCCGGCGACCGCCGCGGTGGCACGCACCTGGGCGTCCAGCGACGCGCTGCCGAGGCGGGCGATTCCGTCGACGCTGACGCCCTGGCCGGGGAGCACCCCGGAGTTCATCAGACCGACTCGGTCGGCCGCGTCCACCGCGGAGGTCGTCACCCGCTGGCGGGTGTACCCCTCCGTGTTGGCGTTGGCGATGTTCTGCCCCACCACGTCGAGGCCCTGCCGGGCGGCGACCAGGCCGGTGTACGCGGTGTTGAGACCTCCGAACGTGCTCATCGCGGCATCCTCACAGAATCTGGTCGAACAGTCGGGAGCCGGTGGCTCGGGCGCCGGCGGCCCCGGTGGCGTCATACGTCTGCGTGTTCGGGCGCACGTCGGCCAGCGTCTCCTGCGTGGAGCGGGCGGCGGAGCGCAGCAGCTGTTCGTTGGCGTCGCGCAGTTCCTTGATCTGGGTGGTCAGTTCGCCCATCGCCTTCAGGTGCGCGGCCATGATCTCGGACCACGGGCCGGAGGGGGCGCGAGCGACCAGCTCGCGCAGGGTGGCGTCTTCGGTCGTTCCCCACTCGAGGGCGACGGCGGCAACCTCGACCGAGCGGGCGAGGCCGGCATCCCGAACATGGCCGAGCACCTGCTCCACCTCGCGGGTGCCCTGCTGCAGCCAGCGGGTCTTGCCGTTGGTCAGCAGCAGCTGTTCCTCGTCGAGTTTGAAGACGAGGAGTTCGAGGAGCTCCCGCTCACGCCACAGCAACGCTGAGAGTTCATTGGCGCCCATGTCTCCTCCAACTCCCTGTTGTCTGGTGCGGCCGGTCCGCGCGGATTCGCGCAGCTCAACGGCTTGTTACCACGACTATCGGCAGGTGACGGCCCCCGGTTAGCCACGGTGTGGATTCAGACTGCCAGCCACGCCTGAACGTGTCCACTAAAACGGGGACACGATTGTGGCGGATGCCGGCTGCCTGACCCCCCGTTGCGGGGGGAGCCGCCCCGATGTGGGGGTGCCTGGCCCCGTTGTGGGGGCACCGTTGCGTTTTTACCCACCGACCACTCCTTTACGTTTTAACGAGGCCGGTCAGTTCTCCGGCCCGGGCCCGAAACCCAGCTCCACACCCTGCTTTCTCGCAACGTCCCAGTGCCTACCCGGCCACTCGTTCAGCCAGGTTCGCCGACTGAGCGGGTTATTTCAGGTACCAAGCACCTCAGGGAGTTCGTGTGAATCGGGTAGACCGCAATCAGTTGGTGATCGACAACCTCCCCCTCGTCGGCTACCTCGTCTCCGAGACGTGGGCCAAGGCGCGCCACCTCTCCCGCGACGACCTGGCCTCGGCCGGCGCTCTCGCTCTGATCACTTCGGCGGATGCCTACAACGCCGACCTCGGCGTTCCGTTCGGCGCGTTCGCACGGCGCCGCATCGTCGGCGCCTTCGCCGACGAGATGCGCTCCAACGACTGGGCCACCCGGATGGCCCGCCGCCGTATCAAGGAGACCCGCGCCGTGCAGCAGACGCTGGCCGGCGCCCTCGGCCGTGCGGCATCCGTAGACGAGGTCGCCGCGGCCCTCGGCGTGGACCGGGAGACCGCGATCGCCGGCCTGTCCGACTCGGAGCGCACCGTGTCGACCCTCGACGACGCCACCGCCGAGTTCCTGGTCTCCGCCACCGAACTGCCCGGCGACTCGCTGCTCTCCGCCGAACGACTGGCCTACCTGCACGCCGCCATCGCGGCGCTGCCGGAGAGGATGCGCCTGATCGTGCAGCAGGTCTACTTCGACGACCGCTCGGTCAAGGAGATCGCTGCCGAGCTAGGAATCACCCACTCGGCCGTGTCCCAGCAGCGTACGGAGGCCATCCGTCTGCTCCGCGATGGCCTCGGCACGCACTACGCCGACGACGCCGAGGTGGAATACGTGCCCGAGTCCCGCATCGCGCCGGCCCGCCGCAGCGCCTACCTGGCCCGCCTCGCCGATCAGGCCATGCTCGGCCTCGCCACCGCGAGCGGAGTGGCGTATGCCGCCGGTTCGACGGACCTGTCGGACTCACTCGACTCTGCCGGATCTGCCGGATCAGAAACCCGGGAAGTTTTTTCGGTCAACGGCTAACGCGTTCTCGTCAGAGGCCGATAGCTCTCAACGTCAGGCCATGGATGGCCAGACGCTCACCACCCAATCACGGAGGATTTCATCATGGGTATGCAGATCAACACCAACCTCGCGGCCAACAACACGTACCGCAACCTGGCCGCCACGCAGAACGACATGTCCAAGTCCCTGGAGAAGCTGTCCAGCGGCCTCCGCATCAACCGCGCAGCGGATGACGCGGCCGGCCTGGCCATCTCCGAGGGCCTCAAGTCGCAGGTCGGCGGCCTCACGGTCGCCAGCCGCAACGCCCAGGATGGCATCTCGGTCATCCAGACCGCGGAAGGGTCCTTGAGCGAAGTCACCTCGATCCTGCAGCGCGTTCGTGACCTCGCCGTTCAGGCCGGTAACGACTCGAACAACGCCGACTCGCGCAAGGCGATCGCCACTGAAGTCACCGCCCTCGGCAAGGAGCTGACTCGAATCAGCGAGTCCACGAACTTCAACGGCACCCAGCTGCTTGGCGCTCCTGTGGCTCCCGCGACAGAGACGAAACTGACCTTCCAGGTTGGGGCCGGGAGCTCCGCGACCGCGGACCAGATCGCGGTTACGTTCACGAATGTCGCTGCAATCGGAACAACGGTTTCTGGACTCGCAGCCACAGGGTTCGCCGACAGCGCCGCAGCGTTGACGACAATTGGCACTTTGGACACCACCATCAAGGCCGTGTCGACGTCGCGCGCTTCGCTCGGTGCCGACCAGAACCGGTTCGAGAGCGTCATCAAGAACCTGGCCGTCTCGAAGGAGAACCTCACCGCTGCCGGCTCGCGTATCCGCGACACCGACATGGCCGAGGAAATGGTCAAGTACACCCGTTCGAGCATCCTCTCGCAGGCCGGTACCGCCATGCTCGCGCAGGCCAACCAGTCCAACCAGGGCGTGCTGCAGCTCCTCCGCTAAACCGGTGAGCTGAAACTTTCGGGAGACCGCACGGTGAACTATGGCTGGTGGTGACCCCAGAGATGAACTGGACCTCATCCCTCGGGCGCCACCAGCCATTCACGTTTCACCGGTAGAACCGGCGTAACCCACGCAGCATCCAGCACGACCCGGTACGAGAAGGAGGTGACGACATGGCCACCACGATCGACGGCCTTGCCAGCGGCCTCGACACCACCAGCCTGATCAACTCGCTGATGCAGGTCGAGGCGGTTCCGCAGACCCAGCTCAAGGCCAAGGTCTCGTCGGCCCAGACCATGATCACGGCGCTCCAGGGTCTGAACACCCAGGTCGCCGCCCTCGCCGATTTGGCCACGAAGGCCGCCAAGCCGGCCGCCCTCGACGTCTACTCCGCCACCAGCAGTTCCACCGGCGTCACCGTGGCCACCTCGGCCGGCGCCGCCGCCGGCCAGCTCGACCTGGTCGTCGGTAAGCTCGCCCAGACCCAGGTCGTGGTGTCCGGCCCGGTCACGGTCTGGCCCGACACCACCCTCACCCTGACCAGGGCCGACGGCACGGTCACGACCGTCACGGCTGCCTCGACCTCCCTCGACGACATGGTCTCCGCCGTCAACGCGGCCGGCGCCGGCGTCACCGCGACCAAGGTCGCCGTGGGAGCCGACGGCTTCCGCCTGCAGTTCACGGCCACCGGGCCCGGGGCCGCCGCGGGCGTCACCATCTCCGGAACGCCCGTCCCGATGACCCAGACCAAGGCCGCCCAGGATGCCGAGATCACTCTCTGGGCCGGCACCTTGGCCGAGCAGAAGGTCACCTCCGCGACCAACACGTTCGCCGGCATCCTGCCCGGCATGACGCTCAGGGTCTCCGCCGCGTCGGCCGACCCGGTGAGCATCACCGTGGGTCGCGACGACGCGCAGATCAGCAAGACCGCCTCGGATCTCGTCACCTCCCTGAACGGCATCTTCGCGGTGATCCAGAATCGCTCGGCCGTGAGCACGACCACGAACTCCTCCGGGGTCACCAGCACGACAGCGGGGGTCTTCTCCGGCGACAGCACCATCCGCGACACCAAGCAGCGCCTCCTGTCGGCGGCGTCGATGCCCGTGAACGGGCGCTCCCCGTCGGAGTACGGCATCAGCATCACCCGATCGGGCACCATGGAGTTCGACGCCGCCAAATTCGCGGCCGCCCTCGCCAAAGACCCGACCACGGTGAAGGCCGCCGTGACGGAGATCGCCACGCGGGTCGCGGCCGCCGCCACCACTGCCTCCGACAAATACGACGGCCAGCTCACCCAGAAGATCACCGGCGAGCAGTCCACCGTGCGCAACCTCGGCGACCGCATCGCCGACTGGGACCGCAGCCTGGCCACCCGCCGGGCAACCCTGCAGAGCACCTACACCGCACTGGAAACCCAGCTCAGCGCCCTGAAGGCACAGTCCTCGTGGCTGAGCGCCCAGGTTGCCGGGCTCCCGACCTCGAGCACAGGATGATGATGGCAGTGATGAGCATGATGGGTGGGGCCCAGGCCCGGCGCGCACAGTTGAACCGCGAAGCGGTGCTCTCGGCGACGCCGGTGCGCCTGCTGACGATGCTCTACGACCGGTTGCTGCTCGACCTCGGCCGCGCCGAGATCGCGCAGAACATCGAGGACTGGGCCGTCGCCTCGGAGAACCTCCTGCACGCCCAGGCGATCGTCTCCGAACTGTCGACCTCGCTCAACGTGGAGGCCTGGGAGGGCGGCGAAGGACTGTTCGCCCTGTACACCTACGTGTCGAACGCGTTGATGAGCGCCAACATCCATCGGGATGTCGCCCGAACCCGGGAGGCCATCGCCCTCCTCGAACCGCTGCGGCAGACCTGGCACGAAGCGGCCGCGCTGCTGCCGGCCCAGAGCGCGGCGCGTGCCGGCGGGGAGTACGGTCTTGCCTAGGCTGCTGGTGGGGCCACGCGACGTCACCGACGCCCGCCAGGAGTGGCTGGACGTGCTCGACCAGCTCGAAACGAGCCTGGGCTGCGGCGCCCGGGACGCCGTGCTTGCCGGCCCGGGGGAGCGATTCTCCACCGGCGTGCAGTGGCGTGCACCCGAGCACCTCGGCCAGCTGCCACTCGACCTCGAGAAGCGCGCTCGGCGCCTGATCTCCGGCCAGCTCGAACTCATCAGCGAGATCGAGGATGCCCGGCGCTCCGCCGGCGTGCACCTCGCCGCCGTGCGCACCATCATCTCCGCCCAACACACCGATCAGGCCGTCTACCTCGACATAGCCGGCTGACTCCCGCCACCCGCCACCCGCCACCCGCCACGAACTGTTGCCCGATCGGACAACTGTTGCCCGTGCGCCGGCAACACTTGTCCGATGCGGCGACAGTCGCGGCAATCCGCTTTGAGCGTGCGGGAGAAAGTTTCGCCTCGACTCCTAACGCCCCTCGGCCACCGGCCGATAGCTACGAGCGAGCAGGGATTGCTCGACCACAGGCCACGGATCGGCCGCACTCGTTTTTTACGACGAATCGGGTAATCCGTGCTTGAATCCGTGACCGCCACTGCACTCACCAGTGCCCTGGACGGACTGGCCCTGCGCCAGCGCACCATTGCGAACAACATCGCGAACGTGAACACCCCGAACTACCACGCCAAGCGCGTGGCGTTCGAGGATGCCCTGGCGAAGTCGGTCGAAGCCGGCAGCGGCAGCACGGTCGCCACCACGGCCAGTTCCCTCGAGCCCACCCGCCTCGACGGCAACAACGTCAACCTCGACACCGAGACCCTCTCCAACATCGACACGGTGCTGCGCTACCAGTTCGCGGCTCAGGCCGTCAACGGGCCGTTCACGGCCATGCGCTCCGCGATGCGGACCAGCTGATGACGCTCGACGCCATCGGGATCGCCGGCAGCGGCCTCACTCTGCACCGCAAATGGCTCGACGCCGTGGCGGACAACATCGCCAACGCGAACACGGTCACCTCCACCGACGGTGACGCTTTCCAGGCGCGCTACATCGTCGCGCAGGCCGGCCAGGGCACCACCGGCGCCTACGCGGCCGGAACTGCACTCGGCGACGCCGAGGGACTCCTGACCTTCGACCCGAACAACCCTCTCGCCGACGAGGCCGGCTACGTGCGGCGCCCGGACATCGACATGTCCGAGCAGATGGGCGCGCTGATCATGGCGCAGCGCGGCTACCAGGCCAACGCCGCCGTCGTCGACCGCGCGAAGACGACCTACGAAGCCGCACTCCAGATTGGACGCTCCTGATGACCATCGGTTCGATCAACCCGATCCAGTCCGTGACCGGCACCGGATACCTCACCGGCGTGCAGGGCATGCAGGCAAGCCCAGGCGCCCAGGGAACCGACGGCTCGGCCTTCGGCAGCGCCCTGGTCGGCGCCGTCGACAACCTCCAGCAGCTGCAGGCCAGCTCGAACACGCTTGCGGTGCAGGCCGTGACCGGCAACCTGACCGACATCCACTCCGCCACCCTGGCATCGACGCGCGCCCAGGTCACCCTCGAACTCGTCGCCGCAGTGCGCAATAAGGGCGTCGACGCGTTCAACGAGATCATGAGGATGCAGGCCTGATGCCGCGTCCGATCACATCGGCCTTCGAACGCCTCGGCCGTAGCATCAGCTCCTTCTCCGTCGCGCAGCGCACCGTCGCCATCATCGGCGTCGCCGTGCTCGCCCTGGGCATCGCCGCCCTGAGCCTGTGGGTCACCAAACCGGCCTACACGCCCCTGTTCTCCGGGCTGAGCGGATCCGATGCCAACACCATCGTCGAACAGCTCCGCACCGACGGGGTTGCCTACGAGCTCAGCGACGGCGGCGGAACGATCCTGGTTCCGCAGGAGAACGTCTACGACGAACGCCTCAAGGCCGCCGCGGCCGGACTGCCGTCCTCCAGCACGAGCGGTTACGGCCTGCTCGACACCATGGGCGTCACGTCCAGCGAATTCCAGCAGTCGGTCACGTACAAGCGGGCGCTCGAGGGCGAAATCGCCAACACAGTCATGGCCATGAAGGGCGTCAAGAACGCCTCGGTCCGCCTGGCGATCCCGGAAGAGACCGTTTTCGCGTCGGAGCAGAGCGACCCCACGGCATCCGTCTTCGTGGAAACGGCCACCGGAAGCACCCTCAACGCCGACCAGGTGCAGGCCATCGTGCACCTCACCTCCGCCTCGATCGAAGGGATGGCGCCCACCGATGTGGCCGTCATCGACTCCGCCGGCGTCGTTCTCTCGGCCGTCGGCGTGGGGGCCACCGGCTCGGCCGACCAGCAGGCCGGCGCCTACGAAGACCGCGTGCGCGGCGCCGTGCAGGCCATGCTGGACAAGGTCGTCGGGCCCGGCAACGCGACCGTCGTCGTGGCCGCGGACATGAGCTACCAGTCGGCCCAGCGGGTCGAGGAGTCGTTCACCACCCCGACGGATGCCCCGGCCCTCAACGAGGCCGTCAAAACCGAGTCGTACACGGGTTCCGGCGGCTCCGCGGCCGGGGTCCTGGGCCCGGACAACATCGCGGTCCCGGCGGGCACCGAGGGTGACGGAACCTTCACCTCCGAGGACACCACCAAGAACAACGCGGTCAACAAGATCACCGAGACCCGCACCATTCCGGCCGGGGAGATCAACCGGCAGACGGTCTCCGTGGCCGTGAACGCGGACGCCGTTGGCCAACTCAACGTCGCCGACGTCACCTCGCTGGTGGCCTCCGCCGCCGGCATCGACGCGCAGCGCGGTGACGCGGTCACCGTCGAGGTCGTCAGCTTCAACGGCGGCGCGGCGGCGGATGCCGCCGCCGCCCTCGCCGCGGCCGAAGCCGAGGCGGCCGCCGACCGGTTGGCCGGGATCATGCGCATCGCCATCATCACCGCGGGGATCGTGGGCACCTTCGTGCTGGGGCTCATCCTCTACGCTCGGCGTTCGCGCCGCCAGAGCCGCGAGGCGATCGAACTCGACGAGATGATGGAGGTCCGGCCCGCGCTCGGCGCGCCGGAGATGCCGTTCCCGCTCAGCGCGCCGATCGCGCCGATCATGATCGACCCCTCGCCGACCGTGGCCTACCTGCCGCCGACCGCCGACCGGATGCGGGTCGAGATCGACAACATGGCCCAGCGGGATCCCGCCAAGACCGCGGAATACCTCCGCGGCCTGATGGATGACCGGCAGCCGGCATGATCGACGCCCAGCCGGTCCTGACCGGCACCCAGAAGGTCGCCGTGGTGCTGATGAACATGGAGCACCAGCGCGCCACCGAGGTGATGAAGCAGTTCACCGAGGCCGAGGCCGCCGATATCGCCGCGGAAATGGTGCAGCTGCGCCGCGTCGACCCGGACGTGACCGAGACCACCGTTCTGGAGTTCCACGAACTGACCGTCAAGGGCACCCGCACGAGACGCGGCGGCCACGCCTACGCGATCGGCCTGCTCGAGGCATCCTTCGGCGCGGAACGGGCCGCCGGGGTCATGGTCAAGGTGGCCTCGTCGATGGCCGGCAAGGCCTTCGAATTCCTCGACGCCGCCGAACCACTGCAGATCCTGACCCTCCTCGACGGCGAACTGCCCCAGACCGTCGCCCTCGTGCTCGCGCACCTGCGCCCCGGCCACGCGTCCGCCGTGCTCGGCGGGCTCGACGCCGACCTGCGCGCCGAGGTGGCCCAGTGCATCGCAGGCATGGGCACGGCCACCCCCGAGGCCGTGCGCGTGGTCACCGAGACCCTCAAGGCCCGGGTCGGCGCCGTCGCATCCTCCCGCGACTCGGTGGAGATCGTCGGCGGAATCCAGCCGCTCGTGGAGATCATCAACCGGGCCGATGTCGCGACCGAACGCGCCCTCCTCGAAGCACTCGACGCGCGCGATCCCGCCCTGGCTGAAGAGGTCCGGTCACGGATGCTGACCTTCGCCGACATCGTCAAGCTCGAGAACCGAGACGTGCAGCAGGTGCTGCGTGGGATCGACGCGGCCATCCTGGCGATCGCCATGAAGGGCTCCGCGGACGGTGTGGTCTCGATCATCCGCACTAACCTGTCCGAGCGCAACCGGGAAATGCTCGACGACGAGGTCAAGGCCATGGCACCCGTGCGGGTGTCGCAGGTCGAGGAGGCGCGCGCCACGATCGTGCGCGCCATCCGCGACCTCGAGGCGCAGGGGAGCATCACCGTGCAGCGTTCCGAGGAGGACGACTATGTCGTCTGACGCGCAGTCCGCCCGATCGAACTTCTCCATCGTGACCTTCCCCAGCCTGCAGGGCGAGTGGGACGAGGGCGACGGCGCCTCCCGGGCACGGGGGCACGCCGCCGGCTACACGGCCGGCCTCCGGGCGGCCGCCGCCGACGTGGACGCCCGCATCGCGCGCCTCGACGCCGAGCAGGCCGCCGCGGTGCGGCACGGCCAGGCGCGGGTCGACCG
>NZ_SOGQ01000033.1 GCF_004403465.1 Cryobacterium sinapicolor
ACACCCCCCGGATCATGAGCGACTGGGGGCAAGAACCATGCCGGGCCTGACAGGCCAACACCCTCACATAACTACACGATCAAGGGCTACGAAGAAAGTAACGGGGGTGCCCAGCTTCACGAAGTCGTTCGTTCCCAGGTAGATCAGCGTCGGCCCGGCCGCGGTGCGCCGTTCCCCGCGTATGCGGGGGTGTTCCTGGGGAGATCGACCTGTTCTCAACGCATTCGGATCGTTCCCCGCGTATGCGGGGGTGTTCCCGTTATACGGCGATAACTACAGGGGCCTCCCAGCTCTTCCCCGCGCAGGCGGGGGTGTTCCCTACACGATCTGGAACGAAGGGCGGCTGACGCTCCCTTCCCCGAGCAAGCGGGGGTGGTCCTGGGTGGCACCCGCATTTTCACCCGATGATCTTCTCTTCCCCGCGCAGGCGGGGGTGTTCCTGGCTGACACGTTCACTTGCACGCGTTCGTGGCCTCTTCCCCGCGTATGCGGGGGTGTTCCCGACTCATAATCCGTACACTCAAACCCTGTATCTCGTTCCCCGCCTATGCGGGGGTGTTCCCCACGCCGGCTACGCGTACACACCGCAGCGACTCCGTTCCCCGCGTATGCGGGGGTGTTCCCTACGACCTCGCCGTCGGGACCGACTTCATGCTCCGTTCCCCGCGTATGCGGGGGTGTTCCCGGCGGCATGTACCAGCCGGCCGGTGTGGTTCACCGTTCCCCGCGTATGCGGGGGTGTTCCCGCGAACACGCACGGTTACATTTGGCCGGTGTCCCCTTCCCCGCGCAGGCGGGGGTGTTCCCTCCGACACGTTGTTCCTGGGCGAAATCCGGAACCCTTCCCCGCGGAGGTGGGGGTGTTCCCACGGCAACGAGCGGCGACGTTCTGCGGACGGAACCTTCCCCGCGTAGGCGGGGGTGTTCCTTGGCCCACCGAGATTGAAACGCGGCTGTTCAAACCTTCCCCGCGTATGTGGGGGTGTTCCTAAAACCGCCGTTACCCTTGGATTCCTGGTTCTCTGTTCCCCGCGTATGCGGGGGTGTTCCCATCAATGCGAAGTCGGGTGTGGAAGGAAAAATCTCTTCCCCGCCTCGGCGGGGGTGTTCCCGTTCTTATGGATGAGATGACCGGCATCATCGACTCTTCCCCGCCAACGTGGGGGTGTTCCCAAGATGCGATGACCATCTTTGGCCTTTTTGATCTCTTCCCCGCGCAGGCGGGGGTGTTCCCAAGCGCGAGTGCGATGTGTGCGTGGAGATGGAACTTCCCCGCGTAGGCGGGGGTGTTCGCGCCGCAGACACCAACTCGATGGTTCGCCAGCTCCCTTCCCCGCGCAAGTGGGGGTGTTCCCCAGTCGCCCTTGTTCACCTTCCAGTACAACTCACCTTCCCCGCGTATGTGGGGGTGTTCCCCGTCAGGCGTATTACGACATTACGATTGACGAGACCTCCCCGCGCAGGGGGTAGTCCCGACCGGCGACTTGCCAAGTCGAACAACCGTGGGCCTTCCCCCGTCGGCGGGGGTGTTCCCGACGACACACAACCCGGCATCTCGAACGTTGCACCTTCCCCGCGTAGGCGGGGGTGTTCCCGGGTCTGATCCGCCTGGTGTTGTGCTGCCCATATCGTCCCCGCGTAGGCGGGGGTACTCTCGCATTCGGACGTGTTCTCGGAGACTTTGGCCGAGGTGTTCCCATCGTGCAGGCATACACCGGCCGCAATATGCACCGTTCCCCGCGTAGGCGGGGGTGTTCCTTACTCGGCCGACGCGATCGTGGCGGAGAAGCCCGTTCCCCGCGTATGCGGGGGTGTTCCCAGCGAAGAGTCCTGGACGCTTGAAGGGATGCTGACCTTCCCCGCGTATGCGGGGGTGTTCCCACGACAACGAACTGCTCGAAGCAATATGGGCAACCTTCCCCGCGTAGGCGGGGGTGTTCCCGACATCTGCGACGGCGGCAGGACGTTCATGGTTTCTTCCCCGCGCACACGCGGGGGTTCCGCCGGCGAAGGAGCATTCCCACTCAGCCGCCTCTGAAGGATCGCCCGTCCCGTGAATAGCGTCGGTAACTTCACGCCCTCCGCCGCCACATCTGAATGACGTTGTCCGCGGCCTCCGCCTCGACCACAACCCGTTCCCGCTCCGCGGCTTGACGTGCCCGTACCTTCCCTGCCACGTCCAGCAGATCCCACATCTGCTCGCCAGTCACTGACACCCCGCGGGCACCGGTGCGCCGGGTCCGGCGGCGGATCAGGGCGTAGTGGGTGCGGAACACGGGCGCCCCGATCGCAGCCTGCGCGTCGTGGAAGAACACCACGTTGGACACGGGCCCGCTGCCGTCGTCGAGGGAGAGGAAGACGACGCGTTTGCCGCTTCGCATCGGGGGAGTGTGGGTGGCGCGGCGGACCCCGGCGACGAGCACTTCGGTGCCCCCGGGCAGGTTGACGAGTTCCGAGGCGGGTGTGACTCCGAGTTCTTTGAAGAGTGGGTAGAACCGGGTCATTTGGTGGTGGCTGACGGCGAGGCCGAGGTCTCGGAGTTCCACGTCTGTTTGGGTGCGGCCGCGGAGGTCGAGGGCGGTGACGGACCGGTCGAAGTCGGGCAGTGGCAGTTCAATGTCGAAGGCGAGTTGGTCGGGGCCGACGGGGAGGGCGCGGCCGCCGAGGCCTTGGATGTGGGCGAGCAGGTCGCCGCGGCGGGCCCGGTCGTAGCCGATGAACCAGTCAAGGGCACCGACCCGGGCCAACGCTTCGAACGTGCGCCGGCGGGGCCGCACCCGGTCCCGGAAGTCTTGCAACGAGGAGAATGGTTGGTGCTCGGCGATCCGCTGCCGCTCTTGCGCACTGGATCCGGCGAGTTCGGGCAGGGCGAGACGGATAGCGAGCTGCCCATCGCTCAGCTGCTCGACCCGGTAGTCCAGTGCGGACTTCTGCACGTCGAGACCGAGGACGGGGACGCCGAGGTTGCGGGCTTCGGCGACGATCAGGTCCTTGGGCCACATGCCGGGGTCGTGGGTGAGGAGCCCGGCGAAGAACGTTGCCGGGTGGTGCATTTTCAGCCACGCGCTCTCGTACGTGGTCCTGGCGAACGCGGCCCCGTGGGCTTTGGCGAACCCGAAGCTTCCGAAGCCGGAGAGCACCTTCCACGCCCGGTCGACAACCGGCGCCGGAAACCCGCGGGTGGCGGCCTGCTTCCGCACGTACGCTTCGATCTCGGCGAGGTCGCCGGATTTGCCCAGGTGCCGGCGGAAGACATCGGCTTTGCCCATTCCGCAGCCGGTCAGCTCGTCGAAGAGTCGCATGACCTGTTCGTGGAAGACGACGACACCGTTGGTTTCGGCGAGGAACGGTTTGAACCGGGGGTGCATGTGGTCGGGCGCGACTTCCCCGTGCCGTGCCTTCAGATATTGCAGGGGCATGTTGGCTTGCATGGGGCCGGGGCGGAACAGGCTGATCTCCACGGTCAGGTCGTTGAACACTTCCGGTTGGAGCTTCCCGATCAGCTCCATCTGCCCTGGCGATTCGAGTTGGAAGACGCCGAGGGTGCGGGTGGTGCGGAGCATTTCGTAGGTAGGTTCGTCGTCGAGGGGGACCCGGTCCAGGTCGATGGTCTCGCCGGTGAGTCGCCGGTGCTCCTCGATCGCGTATGCCATCGCCGACTGCATCCGGACGCCGAGGATGTCGAGCTTGATCAGGCCCATCGGGTCCATGTCGTGCTTGTCGTACTGCGACATCGGTAGCCCCATCCCGGAGCGTTGCACCGGTGTCCGGTCGAGGAGAGACGTGTCGGAGAGGATGACGCCGCACGGGTGCACGCTGATGTGGCGGGGGAGTCGGTCGAGCTTCGCGGTCAGATCGACGAGTTGGTCGAGCTGCTGCGACTCGCGGACCTGGGCGGCGAGGTCTGCGAGTTCTGGTTTTTCCTCGAGGGCGCGGCGGAAGTCGCGGGCGTTGAAGCGCCACATCTGCTTGGCGATCGCCGCGACCTGGTCTTCGGGCATGCCGAGGGCGAGCCCGGCGTCCCGGACGGCTCCCCGCCCCCGGTACGCGTTGGTCATCGACATCAGTGACACCCGGTTCGCGCCGAAGACCTGGAACACTTCCCGGTAGATGTCGTGGCGCCGGGCGGATTCGACGTCGATATCGATGTCGGGGAGGGTCTGGCGTTCGGGGGAGAGGAACCGTTCCCAGATGAGGCCGTTCTCGATCGGTTCGACCGAGGAGGTGCGGAGCGCGTAGTTGAGGACGGAGCCGACACCGGAACCACGCGCCTGCACTCGGACGCCCATGCCGCGGATCAGGTCGGCGACGCGGGCGACGGTCAAGAAGTAGGCGGCGAACCCGAGGTGCTCGACCGTCTCCATCTCATGCGCGAGCTCCTCGTGTGCGGCACGGGTGAGGGTGGTGCCGGCGTATCGGTCGTCGATGCCGTGCCGGGCCCGTCGCCACAGCTCAGCTACCGGGTCACCGACCACGCCGATGATTGAGGCTTCCGGCATTCGTGGTGTGCCGAGTCCGATGTCCGCTGCCGGGTCCAGCGCGCACCGGTCTGCCAGCTTGCGTGTGTTCTGCAGGAGTTGGTCGAGGGCGTCAGGGTTCCGGGCGCCGGCGTCGACGACCATGCGGGCGACCTGGCGCATGTGCGACCCGTCTTTCAGCCACGCTTGCCCGTTCGCCTGCGGTTGCTCGAGCTGAGCGAGCGGGGTGAGGAGCCGGGTCGCGTCGGCGAGGTCCGCGGTCGTCGCGTCAGCTGGCTCGCCGTAGCGGACGGCGTTGGAGAGGATGGCGGGGGTCCCGGTGTCCTCAGCGAGGCCCAGCATTCGGGTGGCCGCGGCCACGGAACCGCGCTGCCCGACCGGCGCCAGGTGGCAGACGACCTCGAGGGTGACCGAGCCAATAGGCATGACGCGGAGCCACGCGCGCAACCCAGCGACCGCCTCGGCGCTGTCTCGGCGTTCCACCGCGAGCCCCACGTCAGAGAACGGCCCGAGGAGCACGGTGAGGGCACGACCTTCCGCCCAGGTGGCGAGCCGGCGCCGGTCGATGCTCGGAACCCGGCCTGCCTCGTGCGCGGAGCTCACGGCCCGGCAGAGCGCGGCGTACCCGCGACCGTCCCCGCCGTGAGCGAGCAGGGTCACCCGGCCGAGCGGTCGGTGCTCATCATCGTGGACGGCCAGGTCCGCGCCGAGGCCCGCCCGGATCCCGGCGGCCGCGCACTCCCGCACATGCTTCACCGCCCCGTACAGTCCATCCCGGTCGGTGAGTGCGAGGAAGTCAGCGCCGGCGGCGGCTGCCTGGTCGACGAGGGCCTCGGGCATGGTCACGCCGTAGTGCGGCGAGTACGCGGAGGCGACGTGGAGGTGCGGAAAGCTCTGTCCCAATACGTACCTCCAACCCCTGCTATCGAACATTTATTCGATATGGGGAGTGTAGGTCTGGGCTCTGACACTGACAAGGTCTAGACGGTGCGCGGGACTTCACTCGGCGTGAGTTTGTCCTGCGCGTGAACAAAGGGTCTCAGAAAAGAGCAGCCTTTCACATAGTCGGCGGACCGCCCAGCTTCATTTCGTTTCCCCGAGGAGGAGGCTGCCGTCGGATGTCGTCAGCCGCCAGGCGTCCGAGGTTCCGGTGAATGTTTCCGAGTTCCCAAAACTGAAGCCAAGATTGAAATTACCCTGCAAGATTAATCCTCCTGCGGCAGTCCTGCTCGACCTCCCGTTCCCCGCATATGCGGGGGTGTTCCCCAGAAAGGCAACACGGTTACCTGGTGGGTTCCCCGTTCCCCGCGTATGCGAGGGTGTTCCCAGTGTTGCCGGATCGCTGCTGGACGTCATGGATCCGTTCCCCGCGTATGCGGGGGTGTTCCCGACGCGACGAAGATGGAGCAGGCCAGCCGTAACCGTCCCCGTGTATGCGGGGGTGTTCCCCTCGATGACCTCGGGCAAGACTGGCTGGCATCCCGTTCCCCGCGTACGCGGGGTGTTCCCGTCAATCAGGTCGCGCAGAACGACGCCGCGCACCGTTCCCCGCGTATGCGGGGGTGTTCCCGTCATCACGACCAACGTGCATTATGCGGTCAAGCGTTCCTCGCGTATGCGGGGGTGTTCCCCTGGAAGTCATCGACGTCCTCTTCATCTAACGGCGTTCCCCGCGTATGCGGGGGTGTTCCGACGTACTGCACCGAACCCGTGTCATTCCTCGGCCGTTCCCCGCGTGTACGGGGCCACCGAAAAGTGCGCCCTCCCGTTCCCCGTGTAAACGGCGCTGTTTCCGAGCGGGCGGGTTGAATGACCAGATCACTACCCTCTTGACCCTGACCAAAATAGACCCAACAGTGCCCGGCGAGGTCTTGGGCGTATCCCAGCGGTCGGCGTCAAACCAACGAAACTGTTCGGTCAATATGTCAGTGCGAGGTACACCCCAACAGGACGTCAGGAACATAGTTCGAGGTATGGATATCTGCGAGCTCTCGAGTAGCATTCTGGAACGTGACGTTCGGGATCTGATGGGTTCCTGAAACAATATCCGAGCACGGATTACACCTTCCCCGTGGAAGCGGGGGTGTTCCCATCCGCACGCAGATCTTCGACACCATGAAGGGCTTTTCCCCGCGTATGTGGGGGTGTTCCGGACGCTCAGCCCACCGCCAACCGCGGAATGGAGTGTTCCCCGCGTATGCGGGGGTGTTCCCGGCGGCCACGAAATCCGTATTGCCGCTGCCGACGTGTTCCCCGCATATGCGGCGGTGTTCCCGAAGTCTTGCCGCGCACCCAGGCGCGAGCCTCGCGTCCCCGCACATGTGGGGCCAGCCACAGGTCACCGCCACGGGGGCATCACGGCACCCAGCGAGTAGTGCCGCACACACTCTGAAGGCACGGCCATAGCGGCCGGCAATTCCGCGCAAACCATGCGCTCACCGAGGAGGCCGGTGAGACCCCCATTTGTCTGGCTAAATGGCCCTGTCTGCTGAAGCAGCTCAGACGACCTTCAGGGATCGCTCGGCGAAACGTGCTCCTACACCCGGGCTCGGCCCATCAACCGGGGACCCGTTCATACGACTCCTCCATTGCGGCCAATATGACCGGGATGCTGGGATGAGGCACGCAGAATTACTTTTCGATTGGGAGCTTGTCCGTACTTGATTCCCACAAGACCGTTTTGGCCGAGTCGATCACCCTGTACTCGATTCGTCGCACCAGCTCGAGGTTGCCCTTGTCTGTGTTTCGCTCATTGAACCCACGGTATTCATCAAGCGCAGTCTCTGCCGCGCGGACCGCATAGGCCAAGCGCTTGAAGTTGCCACCCTTTGAGCTCGTCGAGGCACCTGCCTTGCTCCAGCCAGGCTTCGGTGTACCTTCGGTGGGCGGGTATCGCCGTTGGACGATGAACTCGGAGCTGGATTCGGTCATATCGACAGTCTCCGGTCGTTCCAGACGGCGCCAGGCAGACACGCTGGGGCGAGCTTCATTTTGTGGCCAACTCAGGTGCGCCGAGGGCATGGAGCCTGGTCCGATATTTGGAGACTGACCATTGCCAACTTCTGGCCCAGAGACTTCTGCATCCCGATGCCTCATGTACGTGCATTCAAAGGGCTGGAATAGGAGATTGCCGCATTTCAACTTTTAGAGGCAACTGCTGCCGGGCACTTGTTCTCAGCCGAGTGGTGCCTTCCTTACGTTCAGCCGCACTCGCCTATGGCCGTAGGAATCCCTCGCGTCGTTGTACGCCGTATCCGTAGCTGTGGCCGCGCTGACGGCAGTGTGCCCCGACGCGCACTCAAGAACGACCGGCCGAGGCCTCTGGGCAGGGGCCGCTGAGCTGGGGAGCGACATGCATTCGGCTACCGAGACCAGTGACAATGGGGTGCGTGCGCTCACCTCGCTCGACGCCATTTAGACACTCAACCTGCAGAAGCCGGACGATACGCTCACACCATGGACGATGCTCACGAAACGGCCCCCGACCACTCCTGGCTCCCACCACACCAGGAACACGTGGCGTACACGCTCGCCCACGTCGACCAGCTCATCGCGCAAGTCGGCAAGCTCCTGTGGGGGTACATGGACCGAGAAGTCTTCACCTTCGACACATTGCCCCATCCTCGAGGTTCAGCCGTAACCATCACAAAGGTCCAGCCGTTTCCAGAGGGCATTGCGCGAGTGTTCGCTGACGCAACGACGCAACTCCGCGCAGCAATCGAACACACGATCTTTGCAGAAGTCGAGCACAGCCTCGGCCGCGACCTCAGCCCCGAAGAGGCGCAAACCATCGAGATGCCGGCAAGGCTTACAGAGGAGAGCTTCACCAGTTGGCTGGGGCACTCGAAACGGAAGCTGATTCCCGCGTTCGCGCCCGGCGCTGCCCTATCAACTCGCGTTAGCAGGCTGCAGCCATTTCACGATGTCGACCCGACCGTGCATCCGATGCGTTTGCTCGCCGAATACACCAACTTTGCCAAGCACCGTGCGCCAGCGATCACGACAGTGCGAGTGGGCCCCGTCATGCCCGATCGAGACGTTCCCGGCGTACAAGTCGTGGAGTTCGACGAGCCAGTCCCGGCCCGAGTGGGTGACGTGCTAGTCCACGGACCGAGGCGCGCCAAAGTTGGGGTATCAATCTACCCCTTCATCGCTTCCCAGCGCCCCCACACGGGGACCTGGCACGTGCTCATGAAGGAACTCGGAGAGCTTGCAGACTGGGTGCGGACAGTGGCGATCCCGACGCTGGTGACGGGAGACGCTACCGTGGACCCTTTGATTCCGGGCATTGATATATCCGTCGGGCATGGATCGCTTGAGGATGCCTTGACGGGCGCACGTAGAGAAACCGCATTCGTTCTCAACCAAACTCGCGTCATCGCCCGCGGCATACGCGGTGATCTCGCCGAGAGCCTGACTCAAACATCTCGAGGAACACTGAGCCTGGAGGATGCAAAGAGGTGGCTCGACGGCCTTGGCGATGCCGAGGTTATTCGACGCCTGGATGAGGTCGGCTTCTCGTCCACCCCGGCCAAGGCTCTCCGCGCGTACAAAATCCTGAAAGGACACGTAAGGGAGGCTCGTGCCAGCGTCGCGCTCGACGACGAGGAAGACGAGTTGACCAATCCTTGAGGGCCTCACCCTGTGGTCGCGTACAGAAGTTAACTCGTGGTCCGACTGCCATCGAGTCGGCGGTGTACGTAGGAGAACAGTCCGAATGCGTCGTAGAAGTCTGCGAGATTTTCAGTGGCATCGATCCGACTTGAGTGGGCGCGCGGGTTGCGGTAATGGCCATGAATACCAGTCAGGAGGTTCTTGAAGCCTTTATGCTCGCTGATGTCCGAGTCAGACTGGTAGGTGTTGATCAGGATCGTCGGGATCGATCCGCCACCAGCGCCAAACGCACCGGCATACAAGGTCTCACCGTCACTGAGCTGCCCAGTGAGATTCCTGATACGGTCGGGAATGCTCTTGGCAGCTTCGCTTGTCGCATGGAACAGCGACCGGGTTACCAGCTCCTCATTGCAGTAGCGCATGAGTTCGCTGTGGGTGCTCCGACGAATAAGCTCGCTGCGAAGGCTTCCCGCCAGTGCCGCTCCCTCACTCAGCGTTGATGCTGCGGCGCGCCGCTCAAGTCGACCGTCGTCGCGGACAGACCAGCCAAAGTGCACCAAGGCTTCGTTGAGCTCATCCTGCAGCTGGGTAAATCTTCGATGGTCTGAGACGTATCGGCTGGGGTGCATTGCACGAGCGACAAACCCGGCCGCTGCGTTTCCGCACTTCTGCCGAACCTGCTCATTGTGCAGCGCGGCATAAAGGCTGTCGCGCTTGTTGCCCAGTGGGCGCTCCTTGATATGCACCTGGTCGAGAAGTTGGTTGATCTCTCGATTTGACAAGCCTGGTGGGTCAGTTCGGCCGAGCACTTCACTCACGGCTTTGGTGAAGCCAATGTCGAAAACGTCGATCCGGGTAGTTCCCACTGCGATTTCGCCCCGTCCCCATCGGTCACGCGAAATGCGGGACCTTCGTCGACATGACAACCGGATCGCCATGTGCTCGTGGCCCGATCCTATCGAGGACCCACGGTGAGGCTTAGCTGGCAACGTGAATCGTCGTCGTCCATCGTCGTTCGTTCGAACAGCGCCCCCTTTTCAGCTCAGCATCATCTCGGTTCAAGGGGGTGATTTTTTTGCCCGTGATAATCGCACTTATCCGCACTATCGGCGGGTGACCTTCCTCGGGCTTGAGAGTGGAAAGTGCGGCTGTGGGCGACCCCCGCGCACTGGGCGGCGCCGCTGCTAGGCTCGCTGTGGTTCATACGCGATGAGCTCAATTGGGGTGGAAGTTGCTGGCTGGCGACAATGCATGTTTCGAGTCGAAGACCGTACGGGCCATCTCCGGCACAAGCGTCTCGATGCCATGACGGACGGGGAAGGTCGCGCGATTGTCCCGTTGTCACCTCACGACCGGGAGGTCCTCTCGGGAACTTTCCTGAGATTCCTAGATGAACTGAAACCTCTACTTCTTAGCGGCTTCGGCGAAGAGATCGCGGGGTCTCGCGCAGAGCAACTTGTCACCGGGAGTTTTGCATCGACGTCTCAGGGCCCACACCCGGGGCGAAATGCGATAGAGACTGTGCTCTTCGCGACTCTGGCTGGCCTCGATCACAGCCGCTTACTTATGAGCAGTATCCGGCAAGAGGGCACGACATTTGCTCTTGCGACGCTGACTCGAGGCGCAATCGAGGCCTATGCGCGAGCATGGTGGTTGATTGAGGATGAGTCCAATGAGGAGGTGCTGGTGCGCTGGCTCTCAGCGATCGCCAAAGAACTCCAGAGTTTGGAGCGTTTCGCACCGAATGCGCCGCTGAAGGAGCTTCGCGGGCGCGACTCCTCGCCAGGCGACGAGCGGGAAAAAGCGCTCAATGACATCGAACGCCTTACTGGTAGCAGGAGACCGCGGGACATTGGCTACGCCTCGCTTGCGACCGCTCTGCAAAGTAACTTCGATTCGCGCGCACGGATGAACTACTCCCATTTGTCGGGTGTGGCTCACGGAGAGTCGCTCGGGATCAACGGCTTCATTGGCGTTGACGATGTGGCGCACACTTACGACATTGCTCTACCGGAGCGATGGGGCATGGCTTTTGTCTCTCAGGCCTTCAGCGCCACCGCTTTTACCGCGCGCAAGGTCCTCGTTCTAGTAGGACAGGACGTTGGTGAAACACATCCGTGCGTGATCGCGCACGACGAGGCGAGCACAGCGATAGCGACCATCATGGCGCGACAAAGGGTCGCGCACGGCAATGCCCCTAGGGGACAGGGTTGATCAAGTTCTCGGAGAAGACAGGCGGTATATCCGAGGCCCACCGGGAGGTGGCTCTTCGCGGGATCGTCGAAGACAGCCGTTTCGGCTTGCGAGTCATGCTTGACAGCCAGCGGTGTGGTCGGGTCGGCGTGGTCCCCATGATGGCGGTCATGCCGCTGCTCGCGTTGACGCTCCATGAGATCCGTCGGTGGATGCGAGTGAATGAGCCCTCAGTAGTCCTACCGACCGACGACGCTGGCATGGTCGAGAGCCTGCGGAACTCCACGAAATGGTTCGACGCGGACCGATCCGACGTCGAAGCGAGCCTCATCGCGTTCGACGAGATTGTCGACTCCCAGAAGAGCCGTTTCTTGGGTAACGCCCGTTTCAAGTGGGCCCAGCGTTTCGAGGGTGACGTTGGAATTTTCAAGTATTCGGGGACCCCGTACCTGACGACCCACGGGGTGGCCTACGCCATCGAGAAGGACCCGACGGTGACCTTCGAGGATCTCGGCCCTCGCATGCGGGCCCTTGGAGCCTCGCTCTCGAGCTCGGCGGTGCTCCTATTGGGGGCTGCGGAGCTAGCGGATACATCGAGCTTCATCGGCTCTCTCGAAGGATTGAAACTAGGCGAAAGAAATCCGCGTAGCGAGAAGTTCTACGGGAAGGCCCTGGGGCTCAGCCTGCCCATGTCTGGATACCTGCACGCAGTCTGGACACAACTGGCGTTCTCCCGAATGCTTTCCTTCACTCCTCTGGACGAAGACAAGCCGACGGCACTGAAGTACCGGATAGTCATTCTCGGACATGCATTGACTGCCCTGTCCCGTCTGGAAAAGAACGGGGATCCAGTTGCACGTCGACTACTCGCCGATAGGCCGGCGTTCGCTACCGGAGATGGCTACAGGCAACTGCGCAACGTCCTCGTCCACTTCACGCCTCACAGTGCGATGTCCCCCGACGAGCTTGATCTCAACCTGCCACTGTTCGGACTGCTGCAGCACCATCTCGGGGTCGATTTCGACACCGCGACGGGAATGGTTGATGGCGCCACCGCGGCCTTGCACCAGGCGATGGGCAAGGCCCTAGGTCACTGACCGGCCGGATCTGACGAACAAACGCTCCCTGGCCTTGAGGCGGGGATCATCCAACGAGCTCCGCCAATGCCAGCCGTTTGCTCAGCGCTGGGACGTTTCAACAACGCCTGAAGATACCCGCACGGTCCAGGGCCTGCGCAGGCCATGGTGGCTTCGTTGAATCCGTCGCGACTATCGGCGCACAGCCCCTGACATGTTCCTAACTGCTGACGAACTTGCGGTCGAGCAAAGCGCTCATTCTGTCGGCAGCGTCACTGTCATGCAGCCATCCGGCCACCTCGAACTCTCCGACGCGGAGCGTTGGGGCCCACCCGTGGGCGGCAGGAAGAAGGTCCGCAAGGGCGTCTCGGAACGCCCGCTGGATGTGTCGGCCACCCACCTCAGGGAAGAGTGGCGGGCACGGTTTCGCGAAGTTTCCGCCCTTCGGCTTCATCCCCGATATGGATCGTTCGATCCACGCTTCGTGGTCGAACGCGACAGTTATGTGGGCAGGGTAAAGATTGAACGTTTTGGCACGGTGCGGCGAGAAATGTTGATCCTCATCGACTTCGACGATCCGTGACGCTCCGTCACGCCCGGTCAGAATCGCGTCCACGCGGCGGCTTTCGACTGGACGCATCACATCCGGGAGAACAAGCCCGGTCAAGTCTTCATAGATGGCTTGGATGCTCGACCATAGGGGGCCCGCTTCCAATCGTCCCGGGCGCAGCAGCCATGGGGGGACAGTTTCACGCGTTACTGTCGCTCGCGACACTTGGCCGATCAGATCGACAACTCGGTTCTGCACGTCCAGCTTTGCCACTCGTCCAACCCGTTCTCCTATACGTCCCGGATCTACTGTAGGGGCGCAGCCGACCAGCGATCGCTTGCCCGCCCCACGATCCCGCTCTTGAGATACCCATGAACGTGTTGATCCTTTTCAGGACGCTTCCACCCCGGCACCAATTCTGTTAGGGGCTCTGGAGCGTCCATCAAATCTTCGGGACGACGTCGAGTGTTGTTCCACTCACCGGTGGCAGTCGCAGCCGCCGCCAGGCGCTGCCCGAAGACCTCAGGCTTGAGCATCGGCAGACGCAGACCTTCGGCGGCTTGAGCTCGAACCCAGTGCTGATAGAGCTCGTGAAGGAAGCTAAACGGCACGAAATCCCAGGTGAAGCGCCAGGCGTAGGTTAGCCAGAAAAGAAGAATGTACTGGTCGCTACCACCCATGCCAGCCACAGGACGATACGTCGTGGCAGCAGACGACGGTCGTCGAAGCAACTCGAGAGCGGGGCGGAACTCCTCAAGGCTGGAGTCGACTCGGTCGAGCAGGGCATGTAATCGAGCGAGTTCCCCGGCTGACGCTAGGCGCGTGGACCCTGGCTCCCCGGACTCCTTCGTCGCGAGAAACGCTTCCGCGTCTTGATCGGCTCGGGGGTACGGGCTGAACTCGATCGCGCCGAGGTCTGGATAGTAACGGTAGCTGACGAGGTTGATCGGGAAACCGCCACGCTGCAACAGCCGGACAGTTGACTCGGTGTTGGGGTCGACGGTCTCCGCGACGATTGTGATGAGGTGGGACTGGTTTAGCACCGCTGGCAGGTGGCAGACGAACTCTTCGAAGAAGACTTCTGCTAAGTCGACACCCGGCCGATAGCGAGCGAAGCTTGCCAAAATCTGGTCAGTGCTCAATTCCTGCACCTAGGCGAGATATTCGAGCGTCTGAGCAATAGTTTCGCGTGGCGTCTCACCACGCTTGAACTCGAGCAACCTGGTTCTCGCGGCTGCATTGATCGCGAGCGTATCCACGCGCCCGAACATCTGCCGCTCGATGATAAGGAATGGCTCTCCCAGACACGAGGGATCGGACTCGACCAAATCTTCCAGGTGCGTTTCAAGCCGTAACGTGGAGGGCTCCACGGGAACGAGCTTGTTCCCATCAACAATGCGCCGCATCAGTGGGTCGATGTTCACCAGCAGTCATCCCACTCGACGATCGATGTCACCGTGTCGATGTCGCCGCCGTTGCGGAGCCATTCGACAGGCGTCTGGCGCCCCTCGGCGATGAGGCTTGATTGGGGTGTCGCCATGAATCCGGCGATGCTGTGCCAGTCCCACCGTGGGGCGACGGCTGCGATGAGGGCCGGGAGTCCCGGCATGAGGTGCCCGGGTGCCGCCGCATTGAACTGCCAGTCAGGAAAGCGAAGCCGGCCCGTAATCTCTATCGCGTACAGGCGTCCCTCCGAGACAGCTGTCCGCACGGCTACTTCGTCCCAGCCCAGGAATCCCGCGACGTCCTCGAGCGAGATCGTGGCACAAAGGTGTGAAAACCAGGCCTCGGCAGCACCGAGCTGCAGCGACCCCCTGTCAACCTTGCTCGCCGTCGAGGCGAGCCCGCCGGCGCTGAGAGCTCCCGATTCGATCAGGAAGCGTTCCTGCAGCGAAGTCAGCCTGTGCTTCGCTACGGGTCGCATTGTGAGCATGAACTCGGTCAGCGAACGGACTATGTAGTCCGGGTCGCCTTCCAGGTGGGTGATAGCTTCCCCGAGGCGCTGCAGGGCAGCATCTGATATCTGCTGGCCGACTCGTTCGTCGGAACTATCGGAGGCGGGTGACAAACCGTTCATACGAGGAACGTTAGAGGAAGATCGTCAGCGTCGCTGTTCGCCTGGAGCTGGACTTCTTGAGGGTATTTCTGCGCTTCCTTGCTGCGCATTCTGCTCGGACACCAACATGAACGACGACGAATCGGGCACCCCAGGGACCCCTGAAAAGCCTTCATTAGGCCCATCCGACTTGCTTCGGTTCACGGCGAATTCACGGGCTGGGTGTGTGGGAGGAACCCATACGCCTGTAACGAGCGCAGAATCGCGAAGCGGCCACCTGCGACGTCGCATTATTCGTTGTCGACGGTCCAGCCCAGAACTGCCCGGTCGAAGTGCAACACGCTCGCCGCCCGATCCGCCGAGGCACAGAAAAACCCCCGACGATGTCCCGTCGGGGGTTTTTCATTCCGAGGCTGAGCCCTGTGTGGCTAGGCGTCGAGTACGCCCGCCTCACGCAGCTCGGTCATGCGGTCCCAGGCCCACTCATAGCCGTCACCACGGAGGGTGCCGGTGTTCGCTTCCCAGCCGGAGCCGCCGACGAGGGATTCGAGGCCGGTCAGGGTACCGGCCATTGCCTGAAGGCGCGCCTCCCAGACCTTTCCGCTGAAGTCCGTCCCTGCGACGCTCGCAACGCGCACGATCGCCTGGTGACGAGTCTGGAACCGGATGATGGGCGCCCAGCCGGCCAGCGTGAGGTCGCCGTGGTACGGGTCGACCAGCGGATCCGGACGGCCTGCCTCGGAGACGCAGCCCAGGTAGTCAGCGGACCACTTGGCGTACGCCAGGGCACGCTTGCCGACGACGCCGGTGGTGGCGTCGCTCTTGCCGTAATAGATGATCCCGCCGCGCGGCTCGACGAGCGTGTACACGAACGGGCCCACCTCCGAGAGGTCGGCGACGTCGTGGAACGAAAGTTCCGGCACGAGCGTGGCGAGGGCCCCGAATTCCAGAAGATCGACCGAAAACGGGATGGTGAACTTGTTCATATTGCGTCCTAACGTTGTGATTCCGAGCAACCCGCGAGGGCAGCTGGTAACCATGGATATTGTTGGCGACGAAGGACGTCCGGAATCAAGATCCCGGAGCGACCGTGCGTCGTCGAGAACGCTAACACGGGAACAGAGCTCGTCGTTCAAAGATGGGGAATTGGCCAAAGATTCGCCTTTTGCCCATAAAACTCGTGCGGCGCTGCGCTCTCAGCACGAGAAGCGATGGGGCAGAAGAAGAGCGAGAGCCAGCGCAGACTCATCCGGCCGGCCGGGGCTGTGCTGCCGCGCCATCGCGTCGGTCACGCCTTATTGCGGAGAGCGCCCACCTGGCCGGCGGCCGGAGCGGCCGGTCCGAGACGAGGCTTCTCGTGCTCGGTGTCGCCCGCGCCCACGCGGTTGCTGCGCTCGGTCAGGCTGACCAGGGCGAGATACTGATCTGCCGTCCAGCAGACGAGCCGGCCCTTCTGGTCCTTGTTGCGGCCCAGGATGCCCGCTTCCGCGAGCTGGACCAGGGCGCGCTGCGCTGCTTGAGTGGACACCTTGTGCCGACGCGACACACCTTCGATCGTGAGTACCGGGTCGGTGGCCAGCGTGGCCAGGATCTTCAGCGCGACTGCATCGCTGCGCGGGACAACCGGCGACAGCTCGTGCTGCCGCCGGTACCGGATCAGATCCTTGAGCACGCGCTCGTCCAGCGTTGCGATGTCGACCGCGAGCCGCACTGCGTTGCCCGCCGCAAGCTCGGCCGCGTGGGCGAAGCCGATCACCCAGTCGTCGAGGCGAGACGGGATCTCGCGGAATGCGCTGAGTCCCTGGATGTACGCGTCCTTGTCGCCCGCAAACACGGTGCTGATCGGGATCAGCGTGTTCCGCAGCGCGTCTGCGCGCCGCAGGACAGTGTGAATCAGGGCCCGGCCAGTCCGGCCGTTGCCGTCGACGAAAGGATGGATCGTCTCGAACTGGGCATGCGCGATCGCTGCGCGCACGACGGGGTTGCCCTCTGTTGCCGTGATGAAGCCGGCCAGGTCAGCGACCAGACGCTGCACCTCGGTCTCGGGCGGCGGCACGAAGTCCGCCCGGAGGGGGCTCCAGCCGGGTCCGCCGACCCAGTTCTGCTCCGTGCGCACCCCAAGGTCCAGCCGAGGCTCGATGATGTGCTGCAACGCCTCGATGTCGCGGGCCGTCACCTGATGATCGCGATCAGCGAGTTCACTGATCGCTTCTTCGGTGGCGCGCACGTTCGCCACGACGTCGAGGGCCACGCGCGTGCTCGCGCCGCCTGGGCTCCCTGGTCTGCCGTCCAGCAGCTCAGCGATGGCGAGCTTCTTCGGGCTGATCGAGTTGCCCTCGATCCAGGACGACGAGATGCTCTCGGAGCGGATCAGCAGGTGGTTCAGGTAGCCCCCGCGCTGACCGATGCGCTCGTCCGCACGCGCAAGCACAGCCAGAGCATCCTCCGCGGCCTGCTGCGCTTCTTGGCCGAGGTGTGGCAGCTGGGTGCCGAGCTCATTGGGAACGTAGGCCCGGTAGCGCCCGGGGGCGCGGTCTTTCCGGCCGAGGTGCGCAGCGTCCTCGGGGTTCCAGATCAGGTCGACGTAGTGAGGCATGGGCTGTCCTAACGTCGACGGATGAGGTGATATATCCACTTTAGTAGGTCTAAAGGTGATCTGACCCTCTGACATTACTGCTTATGCCATGTGCACAGGGAGCACAGTAGGGCTGAGTCCAGTCCGCTGGTGAACCAGCTGCCTGGCCGCAGCGCCGGCGGGAGCCGATTGGGTCAAAACCGTCCCCGGGGCTACGCCATTACAGCATGCAAGGGGCCCTGCCCGTGGCTCAGTTGGTAGCACGGATTGGCGGAGTGACAGCGCCTCCGCGGCGGATCTGGGATGTGCTCTGAAGAGGGGATGTGGCGGGCTCTGAAGCGGGTGTTGATGTGGTCTTGAAGCACGGCTCTGATACTCGGGGCAATGAGCAGTGGCCATGCGCGCGCCGCAGATGAAGCTAGACCAGGCAACGGCTCTGAAGCTGATCTGCAACGGGGCCTGCGGCCAACCAGGCGACGGCATTCGTGTCGACTGAAGTCTCCAATCGGCTCGAGACGAACCAGGCTGCACGGCGCCGCTACGCGGCTGTCGCGGGTCCCGTATCGCTCTCCTGCGTCGACCGAAGCGGAGTGTCCGAGACGCTCTTCGAGACGACTCTGACACGGCTGAAGTCGCTGTGAGGGGGCGCACGGCTGCGCCGAGCACCGCGCCGGTGGTGAGGCAAAGGTAGCCGCGTGCCCGCGGCCACGACAGGGTGAGAGAGCATTGTGACCAAGGGTGAAACGCGCTCTGCGTCGCTGCGCTCCATGGCTGTCAACACGGTGCCAAGGCACCTCAAAAGCCGTTGACAACCAAACCCCGCCTTTCCAACGGAATTGGATGCCACTGTTAACAACCCCCAAGGCTGTTGACTGCGTCAACGGGGTTGTGAACAGATGAGCTGAATCATCCATTTACGCTGATACACCAGCAATTATGACCTCGATTCTCCGCTGGAGCTCCGAATACGAGGGAGAAAGGAAAAGGGCATAAGGCCAATTGGCACCACGCGTCGTTTTCATTCCGCTTCGCTGCATGAAAATCTTGCTGTGGTGGTCGGCGTAGCCGACGATCGCTGCGCCCTCCGCTGCGCTCCGGTCTTGCCCACCTCGCTGCGCTCGCCGGGGCCTTACTGCGTCGCTGCGCTCCTTGCCCTCCCAACCGCCCTGCTGGGCGGTTGTCGGGTGCCTTGCTACCGCCACCGATCCTCCGCTCCGCTCCCTCTCGGGCGCCGTCAGGATTCACCGGTTGCATGCGGTGTGGCTGCTTCTAGGCGAACGAATACTGACTGCGCACAGTCATCCCGCAGCGCCCGCGGTTCACACCATCGCCGAATGGCCGGCAGATCCAAAGGGTAGCCATGGCTCTTGGACGGGCTGGAGTCGGCGAGTAGTCGCCTGGCGAGAATGGCGCTCACCGCGACGGTGCGCCTCTGGGAACTACAAGCTGATGCCCGGCGGCCACACCGTTCACGACGGCCAAACGGTCTGCTTTTTGCTATGTAGCCGAGTTCGTTGAGCGCCTCGCCGAACTCGATTCGGCCAAGCACATGCGCTCAATGAATGGCCTCGAGAGCTGCTGGGGCTGGTAAGCGACGACAAGCTCCGACGGCGTATCGCCGCCGTGCGGCGCTGAACCGGCGCAGCATACGTCACGAAAACGCCAAAAATTGCTTGGAGCGCTTGGTTGGAAGGTGTTACTAGCGTCACACGTAGTTTGCATTCGTGGGTCAAGTTAGCGTGGCGGGCCGCTCCGGGGCAGTGTGCTACGGTCTGAACATCCTCATATGACAACAAGAGGTTAGGGTCTCTCGACCCGGCAGGTGAATACGCCAAGCTCCGGTTAACATCGGACGGCTAGTCAGGTTCCTTGAAGCGCTCCAGCCTTCGAGGAATCCATATGCCCCCCAGAGTCACTGTTCCCAACACTCCGCCGGTAGGCGCAGCCACACCCCCATGTACGCTCACCAGCGTTCCGGCGGGCGAATACCTCGGCGTGGCGCGAAAGACGCTGTCCAATTGGCGCGCCCGCGGCGAGGGTCCGCGGTACGCCCGGCTGGGCAAGTCCGGTTCCAGGATCGTCTACCGCGTTGCTGACCTTGAGGGGTTTGTCGCCGAACGCATGATCGGTGGCATCCGGTGACCGGGTCTATGCCGCTGCGCTCTTCATGCAACAGGGCTGGCGGACCTGCGGCCCGTAAAAATGCTTCCTTCCCGCTGGCCTTCTGCCCGAGCGGGTGCTCAACGGTTGTGATTCGCAACTGCGCCGTCGCTGCTCGTTGCGGAATGCTCGCAGACGCTGCAGCCGGGTTCGTGTTCTGACCATGAGTGCACAACGCGCAGCCACGACCCGCCTCGACCCGGGGCAGCACTCGATCGACCGAACGACGCCCCGCAAGCGTGGAGACTTGTGGCTTCTCGATTGGTCCCTCCGTCTCCAGGACGGTCGACTAGTGAACAGGCGATCTCAGGGTGCCACCAGAGGGGAAGTTAGGCAGCGCGCAAAGGTCACCGCCGACGAGCTGCTTGCCTCTGGCGGAGGCTCTTGGAAGACCACTTCGCCGCTCCTTGAATACTTGGAGCAGGTATCGAGGCCGGCAATTGAAAGCGCGCCCCTTCGGCCAAACAGCCGCGCTAGATACCGCACGGTCCTAGGGCAACTCGCAGGAGACTGCAAAGAACACTCGCACGTTGATTCGCTCAAGGGCCACTCGATTAGCTCCGGTACACGGTTCCGCGCGCTGGAGGCCTGTCTTCAGGAAATCGCGAAGCTGCACGGAGCCGAGAGCGCCAAACAAGCACGCACAGTCCTGTCAAAATACGTGCTCCAGCAGCTGAACCGTGATGAGCTGATACACGGCAATCCACTGCTGGGCATGTCAATCGACCTAAAGACGAACGCCAAGCCTGTCACCGTTGAGCGGGGTGGAAAGGCGCTCACCAGGACGCAGTACTACTCGGTGTTGGACTTCCTTTTGGACCTTGATCCGGCCGATGGGCAGTCCAAGCCGCGCCGGGGTCGTTGGTCGTTGGACGACAGAATCGCCAAGCGCCGCAACGCTATCGACCTCACCCTCCTCCAAGCAACGACGGGTCTACGGGTGTCCGAAGCCAACGCGATTACTTTCAGCCGGCACATGGAGACCGAGGATGACGGCACGCTCCATGTGATCGTCACTGAAGACATTTCTAAGACCCATCGAGAACGCCGCGTGCCCGTCCTAGACGACCGGGTCGCCCAGCGGCTATTAACTCGCCAGAACGCCGCTACGGGACACCCGGCGTACGTCATCGGCTCGCCATCAGATGGAACGACCATTTGGGACCGTCGCAACTGCACTGCGGAGATCGCGAAGCTCTATGTCGAACTGGCCCAAGAGCTCCACATCAAGCTGTTGGACACTAGCCGAACGCACGTGTGGAGGGCAACATTGAACTCCCTATTGCTCACCCAAGTACCTGAGGTGATCAGGGCGGCCTTCTTCGGGCACGATGCGGCGGTGAACCGTGCGTCGTACACGGACCTCACGGACACGTCGAGCATGGTCGCCGCAGCGCGCCGGCTCCGCGCCGTTTAGCTCGCCATACTCCGCTCAAGACTCCGCTCTAGGTGCGGGACCTCACGGGACTTGCCGGGCCGCTCCGGGCCACTCCGGGCGACGACAGGCTCCCAAATGAGCTGGAAGACGAGCGTTAAGACCAATTCCGGCCAGCCCTCGCGATTAAGGCGCGTCATAATCGTGGTGTCGCGGGTTCAATTCCCGCTCCCGCTACACATAAAGGCCCTTTGACCAGCAATTCTAACGGTCTCAGGGCCTTTCCTTTTGCCCGGATGCTGTCCGACTCCGCTCTAGATTTTTGTTTCGGGGAAAACTCCGTTGAGTATACGTGCGGACGCGTCTCGTACGCATCGGTGAAAGACGGCCAGAGTCTCAACGAGTGCCGTCCGACGCGTGTGAGCGGTAGCTCCTTACGAACTGGCCAAATGCGACTCAGGCGGCTTTCCCGCTCGGGCGGGGCGCAGTCCACCCTGGACGGGGAGTGCCACAGGCCGCTGGCTCAGGGTCGGCTGGTGAACTCGGCGCTCACAGGAGAGCAACCTGACAGCATGGTTGCGATCATTCGTATGGTCACAGTCGAGTGCCGTCGTTCTTGTTCCAATCTGGAGGCCACTCTTCGCGCGCAGCGTTCACCCACTCCGGCGACTTGCCTGGCCACCCTGCCGGAACTGTGTCCCCTTGAACGCAGTACTGGCTTCGGTGCTCCCCGCCGCCCGTCCCCGGCACAGCTCCCCCAGGAGTGCGGCGCCAGGCGCCCCATACTTGTCCTCGCTCGGCGGTCTCGACCACGAACCCGTGATCGGCGGGCAAGCCGTGACGATCAGCGTCGACGATGAGATCGGTGAGGTGATCCCAGTAGCGGTCCTGTCGACGCTCATACTGTCCGTTCTGGCACGTCCATATCCAGTCAAGTCTTTTCTTGGTGACATCGAATTCGCCCCGGTCAATATGGAGGCCGTCTTCATCCGTTCCGGGTTGACCACGATTGCGCTGAATCGAGGCGAGTCGCTCTGTTTCCTCGCCAGTGCGTCGCTTAATGTCTAGGCGGAAAACACGCATCCGTCGCAAGCCCTCTCGGAACCCGTTGCCGTCGGCGACCCCGTTGTACCTGCCATTGAACTGTGAGAGGAGGCTAAGTCTGAGTCGCGTGCCGATCATGAACGCGAGCACACGTCGGAAAGTGAGTGGCTTCCGGATCGCTTGGAATCGTGAAAGAACCTTTTCGGCGACTGCATAGAAAGCGAAAGTGTGGAAAGGAGTCTGTGCGCCAGTTCCCCGCCCGATTTGAACGAGAACGATCGGACAACCATCGGCAACACAACGGCGCCTGTGAGAATGATCGCGTCCTTGAGAAGGTTCCATTCCCAGAGGCCAACGCGCCAGGCACCCGCGGTTGAGGCCGCCGATGCGGCAACCACAAGCAGATAGACGCTAACCAATTTCGGCGCGAACGCAGCTCGAAGCGCGCCGATGATCGACGGAGCAAAGTGCTGTCGGAATTTAGGGACAACAACGAGCGTGAGCGCCACTGCGCCCATGAGTAAGAGCGACGCAATCTCGCGTGTTGTGAGCATCGCCCCGTCCGTTCAGCCATTGGCAGTGCCGTGCTCGCCATATAGTGCGCAGTCTGCACGGATCGACAGAGGGAGTGCGGTGCACGCACATAACGGGTCCGGGGTCGTTGTGACTGTGACTCGAGCACGCTGACCCGCAAGGTGTTGGTCAGGCAAAACCCGTTCGTCGTCCTAGTGAGATCCCTGATGGCATGCCACGAACACAGATGGCACGCGGTAATACATGTGCGGCCCGACCGTCGTCCGTGTCGGGGCCGGCTGGCAAGATCGGCCCATGCCCGTCCTCATCCACATGCCCTGTCGGCCGAACCGAGGTGCGCCTGCTTGTCGGCGGCAACGTTGCGAAGCACGGCGAAGTGCCATGTGCGTTCACGAAAATGCCGAGCGCCGGGCCTCCGGCCAGGACAGACTCTCGGCCCAAGGCCGCGCCGATGTGGCGAGCCATAGATCCGAGATTGGACGGCGCAATAGTCAGTGGACGGGGAATTTGAGCTACAACTCACTGGTTGGTCCGGTGGGGTTTTAGCTCGTCCAACCTGTCCGTCTGTCTGAGCCGTTGCTAATTCTTTTCGAGTCGAAGAGTATGCTTTCACTATTGAAACGATTCAATAAAATCTAGAGGGTGGTTACGACCATGAGTAATCGAATGATCTGGAATCAGACGGCGCACTTCGGAGCGGGTGCCATAGCGGAGATACCCGGTGAACTCGCTTCCCGGGGATTCGCCAAGGCGTTTGTGGTGTCGGACAAGGTTCTGGTCGACACTGGCGTGACCGGACGGGTGACGCGGCTGCTTGACGACATGGGCTTCCCCTTCGAGGTGTATTCCGATGTCACTCCGAACCCGCCGATCGAGGCGGTTCTGCGCGGACTGGCCGCGTTCGAGGCGTCCGGTGCCGACGTGCTCATCGGGATCGGCGGCGGCTCGCCGCAAGATACCTGCAAGGCGATCGGAATCATCTCGACCAACCCCGAGTTCGCCGATGTGCGCAGCCTTGAGGGCGTTGCCGCGACGAAGAATCCGTCCGTACCGATCATCGCGGTGCCGACGACCGCCGGCACCGCCTCAGAGACAACGATCAACTACGTGATCACCGACGTCGAGCGCCAGCGCAAGTTCGTCTGCGTCGACCCGCACGCGATTCCCGTTGTTGCTGTCGTCGACTCCGAGATGATGTCCTCTGCTCCCCGATCGCTCAAGGTTGCCACCGGGCTCGACGCCCTCACGCATGCGATCGAGGGTTACACCACGAAGGGTGCTTGGGAGCTCTCCGACCTGTTCCACCTCAAGGCAATTGCCACCATCGCCGAGTCCCTGCTTGGCGCGGCCAACGGCGACCCCGTGGCCACCGAGCGGATGGCCCTCGCCCAGTACATTGCGGGCATGGGCTACTCGAACGTGGGCCTCGGCCTCGTGCACGGGATGGCCCACCCGCTCGGCGCGTTCTACAACGCCCCGCACGGGGTTGCCAACGGCATCCTGCTGGCGCCGGTGATGGCGTTCAACGCGGATGCTACCGGCGAGCGTTTCCGGGACATCGCGGTGGCCTTGCGGGTGGAGGGTGCCGCCGACTTGTCGATCGCCGACGCCCGCATGGCTGCCGTCGCGGCGGTGTCCGCGTTTACCCGTGACCTCGGCAACCCCACCACGCTGCGCGAGATCGGGGCGAAGGAGGAGGACCTTCCGGCCCTCGCCCAGGCAGCCTTTGACGACGTATGCACGGGCGGCAACCCGCGCGAGGTCACGGTGGAGCAGATCCTCGCGCTGTACTGGTCGGTCTACTAGACACTCGGGCATCGAAGAAGCGTCCGGCGCGAGTTCGCCGGACGCTTCTTCGTCGTTGCCGTGTGGATGGCGGTCGGCACTACCGGCTGACCAGCGTGCAGGCCGGAAGGTATCGCTCCGGGCTGAAGCTGCGGGCGACGAGGCCGCGCAGCTCCTCGAGGGACCCGGTGACGAGCCCCTGCGCGCGGGCCTGGATCAGCACGTTGCCGATTGCAGTGGCCTCCACGGGCCCGGCGAGCACGGGCAGCCCGGTACGGTTGGCCGTAAGCTGGCAGAGCAGACGGTTCTGCGATCCGCCGCCGACCATGTGCACGATCCCGACCGTGCGGCCGGAGAGCAGGCTTGCTTGTTCGACGCCGCGGGCGAAGGCATCCGCGAGGCTCTCCAGGATGCTGCGCACGAGCTCGGCGTTCGACCGCGGCGCCGGGAGGTCATTCTCTACGCAGTGCGCACGGATGCGGGTCGGCATGTCTCCGGGGGCCAGGAACTGCTGGTCGTCGGCGTCGAACACGGCCACGGGCGTAGTCACCGCCTCGGCCCGGCGGAGCAGGTCCGAGAGCACGATCGTTTGCCCCTCGTGTTCCCAGGTGCGGATGGACTCGCTGAGCAGCCAGAGCCCCATCACATTGTGCAGATAGCGCACACGGCCGTCGACGCCGCCCTCGTTGGTAAAGTTCTGCGCGCGGCCGGCTGTGCTGAGCACGGGGGAGTCGAGCTCGACGCCGACGAGCCCCCACGTGCCGCACGAGATATAGGCGAAGTCCTCCCTGGCAGCAGGCACGGCGACGACGGCGGATGCGGTGTCGTGCGAGCCAACAGCCGTAACCGCGATCGGGCTGTGGGATTTGATCTCGGCGGAGACGTCGGGCAGCAACGACCCAATCCAGGTGCCCGCGTCGACGAGAGGCGGGAACATGCGGCGGTCGAAGCCGAGCCGTTCGATCAGCGGGGTGTCCCAGTCGCCGGTGTGCACATTCAGCAGGCCCGTTGTCGACGCGTTCGTGCGTTCGGCGGCCGCGGTGCCGGTCAGCCAGTAGTTGAAGAGGTCGGGTACCAGCAGGAACTGGTCGGCCAGGTCGAGGGCACCGGTGGTGAGATCGGCGGTGAGCTGATAAAGGGAATTGAACGGCAGGAATTGTAGCCCGTTCGCGGCATAGAGTTCCGACGGCCCGGCGACCGCGTGGGCGATCTCGACGGCCGGCAGGTTGCGGTCGTCCCGGTAGTGGTAGGGGAGCTGCTGCATCCGTCCCTGCCGCAGTAGGGCGTAGTCGACGGCCCATGAATCCACGCCGATGCTGGTGAGGCCGGGCTCTTCGGCGGCCGCGGTCGTGAGTCCGGCCAGCACGCAGCGGTAAAGTTCGACGATATTCCAGTGCAGCGCGCGCCGGCCGCCCTCATTCAGGCGGATGGGCCCATTGGGGAACCGCGCCACCGGTCGCAGGCGCAGCTCGTTCTGCCCGATATAGCCCAGCATCACCCGACCGCTGGTCGCGCCTAGGTCGACGGCCGCGACCACGGCGGCATCCGTCAGTTTCGTCATTTTCGTACTTTCTCAATCGTGGGTGGGCCGCCCAACGCAGCTTCGGCGCCACGACCGCATGGCCTGGCGCCGAAACCGCTCAACTGGCGGGTGCTGTCAAAGGGAGTGTTGTGCTTTTCCCTTTCCGTTGAGAGTGCCCGGCAAAGCGGGCAATCTCAACGGCGCGGGAGCAAGCGCGGGGGCTAAGTGGAGCTAGGCGCCCCAGCCAGCCTGGGTGCCCCCGACCCGGTCGGCCGAGATCTTCTCCTGGTAACCGGATGCCGCGTAGGCCTTCATCGGGTCTCCGGCGAGCCCACGGGACTCGCGCCACGCGGCCAAGTCGGGGCGAACATCGGCGTAGAAGGCGTCCATCATGATTGCGTTGGCGCCGAGGACGTCGCTGTTCATCTGGGCGGTGGCGAGGGCTTCATTGTCGACGAGCAGGGCGCGCGCCGTCATCTCCTGCACATTGAGCACGGAACGGATCTGGCCGGGTATCTTCTCTTCAACGTTGTGGCACTGGTCGAGCATGAACGCCACCGTGGAGTCGGGGCCGTAGCCGCCACCGCGGATCACTTCGTAGAGGATGCGGAACAGCTGGAAAGGGTCGGCCGCCCCGACGATGAGGTCATCGTCGGCGTAGAAGCGTGAGTTGAAATCGAAGGAGCCGAGCTTTCCGAGGCGCAGCAGCTGAGCGACGATGAACTCGATATTGGTGCCGGGGGCGTGGTGGCCGGTATCGAGGCAGACCATCGCCCGGTCGCCGAGGGCGGAGACCTGGGAGTAGGAGGTTCCCCAGTCGGGAACATCAGTGTGGTAGAAGGCCGGCTCAAAGAACTTGTACTCGAGGACGAGACGCTGGTTTGCGCCCACGCGGTCGTAGATTTTCGCGAGGGAGTCCGCGAGGCGGTCCTGCCGGCCGCGGATGTCGCCCTGGCCGGGATAATTCGTGCCGTCTGCCAACCACACTTTCAGGTCACGGGAACCGGTCTGGTCCATTACGTCAATGCACTCGAAGTGATGATCGATCGCCCGCTGGCGCACCTTCGGGTCGATGTGGGTGAGGCTGCCGAACTTGTACACGTCGTCCTGGAACGTATTGGAGTTGACTGTGCCCAGTTTCACGCCATGGTCTTCGGCGAACGCGCCGAGTGCGTCGTAGTCCTCGACCTTGTCCCACGGGATGTGCAAGGCGACGCTGGGGGACAGGGCGGTGTATTGGTTCACCTGAGCGGCATCCGCGATCTTTTCCTGCGGCGTGCGCGGGGTGCCAGGGGTGCCAAACACCTTGAACCGGGTGCCCGAATTGCCGAAAGCCCAGGAGGGGAGCTCGATGGCCTGGCTTTCCAGGAGGAGGAGAGTTTCTGCGTTTACCGTCATGGGGTCACTTCTCTGTGGATACTGCTGGGATACTGCTGGGTTGCTGATGGGTCGTGCGGGGTTTGCGGAGGCCCCGACGCGGGACCGCCCGGCGACTGACTACGGAAGGCGAGCGCCTTCGGGGATGACGATGTTCTCGAGCTGCAGGATGTTCGGGGTTCCGAGGGAAAGTGCGCCATAGAGGACCTGGGCGTTCGCCTCGACCGCGACGGCCACCTTGAAGGCGCCGGCAGCATCATCGCCGACGGAGATCATGCCGTGGTTGCCCCAGACGACCGCGTTCGTGTCGTCGCCCATCAGAGCTGCGCTCAGTTCGCCGAAGTCCGTGTTGGTGGAGAACTCGAATGGCATGATCCGCACGGCACCCTTGGCATAGAGCACCATGTTCAGAAGCACAGGGTCGATGGTCTTGCCGACGGCGCCGAACATGTTTGCGTACGGCGATTCGGTGTGCACGATCGCGTTGATATCGGGGCGGCGACGGTAGTGCGCAAGGTGCACATCCGTTTCGGTGGAAGGGAAGAGGTCGCCCTCGATGACGACCCCGTCATAGCCGACGACGACCATCTGGTCGATGGTCAGCACGTCATAGCGGATGCCGGACGGCGTGATCACAATTGCCTCATGTTCCGGCAACCGAATGGAGATATTGCCCTGGGTGTTGAAGTTCAGCCCGGTGCGGACCGACTCGCGGCACCAGTAGAGAATTTCTTCGCGAAGCTCGTTGCTTGCCCTGCTCATGGAGTCCTTGTCCTCTCGGACCGGAGAAGGGGGGGGTAACCCATCGCTTCCGCGGCCTCAACTTGAATATTGAATCGTTTCAACACTCCTGAGTGTATTGCCCGATTCCGACACTCGTCAACTCGAGTCGGAAGCTCGCGCATATGTCGACTTGAGGATCGTGGTTAGCGAGGCTTACGATCGTGCCGTAGTCTGCTAGTGCATCCATTGAATCGATTCAATTTATGGTCCGGATGCGGCGCTACCGGCGCCATCGCATCGCGTCCTCGTTGGTGAGGCACGAGCCTCTGCATCAATGACGACAGCAAAGGAGGACCCCTGTGGTCCGAATGGGAAACAAGAGCACAACTGGAATGAAAGCCACAATCTCCGTGGCCATGTCCAATTACATCGAGGCGGGTTCGATCATCGCGATCGCCACGAGTCTGTCCTTGTGGCAGAAGGAATTCGGGATTGACGACTTCGCGGTTGGGCTTCTCGCGGCGCTTAGCGCCAACGCCTTCGGGGCCGCCGCGGGAGCGTTAATTGGTGGCCCACTCTGTGACAAGTACGGTCGCAAGTTCATCTACACGTATGACTTGATCCTGTACATGATCGGCGTGGCGATAGCGGTGTTCGCAGGAAGCTATTGGATGCTACTGATTGCCTTCATCATCACCGGCATCGCCGTCGGAGCCGGCGTTCCGGCGTCGTGGACCTATCTCTCCGAACAGGCTCCGGCCGGAGAGCGGGCCAAACACGTAGGCGCGGCCCAATTGGCCTGGTCGTGTGGGCCGTTGATCGGCTTTCTCCTTGCTGTGCTCGTCGAACCTCTCGGGCTGTTCGGCAGCCGACTCATCTTCGCGCAACTGTTCATTGTCGCCTTCGTCACTTGGTATATGCGGCAGGGACTTCCAGAAACGGCCATTTGGAAGGAGTCGAATGCCAACGCCACCTCGACCAACGTGTTCCACGGGGTCAAAGAGCTGTTCAGTAAGAAGGCGAACATCACCGCAATCTTTTTCCTCATCGGCGTCTATTCGTTCTGGAACATCGTGGCAGGTCAGGCCGGCATCTTCATGCCCCGCGTCTACGCGGCGGCGGGGGTGGAGAGCGCCACAGAGCAATATCTTTTGCAGGCGCTCGTCTGGGGCCTCACCGTGGCGACAACCTACTTCGGTTTCATGCGTCTAGCCGACAAGTACAATCGTCGGAACCTCTACATCCTCGGTTCCGTTCTCGGGATCGCGGCGTGGGCCGTGTTGGTCTTCGCTGAACCGACGATGCCCGCGCTGCTCTCCTTCGCAGTGCTCTGGGGTGTTGCCGCCGGGATTGGCGCCCAGGCCTTCTACGGCCTGTGGGCCAGCGAACTGTTCGCTACGCCGTACCGCGCGAGTGCCCAGGGCATCTTGTTTTTTGTCGCCCGGATCATGGTCGGCCTGCTCAGCATGGTGTTCCCAATCCTGCTTACCTCGATTGGGCTGTCGTGGCTTGGGCTCATTCTGATCGGATTCTTAATGGTATCTCTGGTGGTTGGTGCCGCGTGGGCGCCGCGCACGCAGGGCAAGACGCTCCAGCAGATCGAAGCCGAGCGTTACCCGGAAGACGCCGAAATTGCGGTCGAACCGATCGCAATGAACATGCATTTCTAGCCGACAATAGGTGAGCGAGCCCGTCGGGTACCGAAAGGTTTTCGACGGGCTCGTCGCATTCTGCCGAAGGGTGACTGGGGTGCACTAACGATGGCGCGGGCAGCTGGTTCAGGGGTCAGCCCCCGGTGGACTCCCGCACCACGAGCTCGGGCTGGAACTCGATCTGTTCGTGCTCGAAGGCCTCCCCGTCCGCCGCTTCGCGCAAAAGCAGGTCAACCGCCGTGTACCCCATCAGTGCGCTCGGCTGGCGGATCGACGACAGCGGCACCACGGCCGCAGAGGCGAACGCGATGTCGTCGTAGCCGATCAAGGCCACGTCTCTGGGAACCTGTACATCGCCGAGCATGCTGAAGGCCTGCAGCACTCCAATGGCGAGCAAATCGTTCGCAGCGAACACGGCGTCCGGCCGATCAGCAGGATTCCTTGCACGCAATTGTTCGCCGACAGCTCGCCCCTGCAGGACTGACAGGGAATCCGTGTCTATGGACTCAAGAGTCGCTCCAGTATGTTCCGCAATCGCTTTGCGCGCGCCTGCGAGCCGGTCGGCGACCTGGCGGAGGGCGTGCGGGCCGCCTACGAATGCGATGCGGGTGCGCCCAGTCGACGTCAGGTGACTCACGGCAAGGTATCCACCAGCAACATCGTCGACGGCCACGGACGAAAAGTTTTGATCGTCTGTTTGACGGTCGACAAGAACGGTGGGAGTTCCGCTGGCTCGCAGGCCGGCCAGCCGCCCCCCTACGTCTCCGAGCGGAGAAATGAGCACGCCGAGCACACGTTGTTCCTCAAATAGGTCCAAGTAGGCACTTTCGCGGTCAATATTCTCGTCGCTGTTGCCAAGGAGCACGGCTAGGCCCTGTTCGGCGGCCCGCTCCTCGGCGCCGCGCGCGACGTCCGAAAAAAACGGATTGGCCACGTCGAGCACGACGAGGCCTATGCTTCGGCTGCGGCCTGCCCGCAGTTGCCGAGCGGCGTCATTTCGCACGAAGCCAAGTTTCGTGATGGCAGCCTGCACGCGTTTGACGGTTCCGGCCGACACTTTGCCTGGGCTGTTCAGGACATTTGAGACCGTACCCACTGAGACGCCCGCGCTGGCGGCCACGTCGCGAACACCGATCACTGCCACTGTCACACTCTTTCGCGGGGATTTATAGCGCTACTGCACCATCAAGAGCTTAAAACATTCACTGGAGTGCACCGGAAACTGGCGCAGCCGGGAGTTTTGGGACCGGACACCAGCACGGCCGGGAATTTTCCGACCATTGTCCAACCATTCAACCCCCGTCGCCGATTTGTCTTCGACAACCTGCGGCTTGCAGCGTAAGGGCGCAAAGTGGATAATTGAATCGATTCATATTTTGAACATAAAAGCAAACATAAAAGCAAGGACCCTCAATGTCGAGCACGAGCGCTCACGCCCAGCACCGCGTGTGTTTCCAACTCCAGGTGAAGCCAGAATTGATCCCCGAGTATCGCCGCCGCCACGCTGCGGTCTGGCCCGACATGCTTCGTGCACTGAAGTCCACTGGATGGAACAGATACTCGATCTTTCTGCGCCCGGATGGGCTACTGATTGGCTACTTCGAAACCGAGAGCTTGGCGGCTTCTCAGTCCGGAATGGCGGCGATCGAGGTCAACGCCCGCTGGCAGGCCGAAATGGGCGCCTTCTTCGTCGCACTCGACGGCGCGCCAGACACCGGTTTCGTGCAGCTGGAGGAAGTTTTTAATCTGGCTGCCCAACTTGATTGCCTCGCAGCAAGTTCCGTAGCCTGAAAAACGGGAATCACAGTGTGATCGATCAGCGGCGGAATCGCGGACCTCGCCGACTTAGCCCGGCGTGACCGGCTGCAACGGCGTGTGCTCGAGGTCGGCAGCCTCGCCGTATCGAACCTTGGCATGCTCGGAGTCGACGAGTTCTCCGCCAGCCTGAATCCGCCTCAGTTCGGAACTCAGGAATTATCCGCGGGGTTTCCGATTTCGTGGGGATCTCTTGCCGTGAACACTCGAGGAGCACTCTGGCAATGGGCTTGATCTCGCGGAAACACTGAGCCCTTCGCATTCGGACTCGACGCGTGCCTGTCTATTCACCGATTATTGCGTCGAGACGGGCCTGAGCGGGCAGAGGTACCAGGAAAGAATCAGGCCACTTATTACACGGAGCTCCAAGTCACGCCGAAGTTTGACGTAGTTTTGCGCTGTTGGTCCAACAGGTCGAATCGGGTCGAACATAACGTGGTGTCGCGGTTTCGATTCCCGCTCCCGCTACACGTAAAGGCCCTTTGATCGAGAGTCATGCCGGTCACGGGGCCTTTTTTCTGCCTGCCACCACCCGGCTCTGATTTAAACGCCGGGCTCCGCGGAGGAACGTCCGTGCACCGGGAGCAGGGGCGGTCCAGTACGAACCTGGTGAAGTGCGTTCCTTCTGGATTCCTGAAATGACCCCGACGCAGATGCGTTCTTTCACCCACGCTCCCGCACGCCCCGACAACTGGACGCGCTTGGGTACGTCGTCTTTGCCCACGTGTTGGACGAATCCATTGCGACGTCCAAGACTGAGGCATCGAATGAAGAAACCGATGGACAGTGCGGTGGGTGGCTGGCAGCGCAGGTAGGCCAACGCGGTGACTGCGGCATGGCCGCCCATCGGAGCAGCCACGGCGCAGCCCATACGAAGATGCTTCCCCGCGTCGCCGTGCACGCTAACGGAGTCGCCGGCTCCGATGATGTTGGGATACGCCTGGTGCTGAAGGGTTTCCGTGACCAGCAGCCTCCCTGAGTATTCGATCGTCTGAGCCCCACCCGATCGTGCGCTTGAGCCCCACCGATCGTGCGCAGGAGCACCAGTGGTGGTGTGGCTCAGCACCACCGGTGCTCTCTGTCA
>NZ_SOGQ01000095.1 GCF_004403465.1 Cryobacterium sinapicolor
CCGACGTATCTCTGCCCAGTTCTCCACTGTCATCACCCTCCAAGGGTCTTACGGAGGGGTCAAGATTCAAACGACGCCACGGGGTCAGTATTCACCAGTCGTTGACACCTTCCAGCTACTGCTGGCGGCGGGACTTCCCTTCGGCCGTTGGGCCTGGGGCGGACAGCACCCTGTTCTCCCCCCGCGTCTGCGGGTCGGCAGCGTGCTGGCGGTGGTGACCTATGCCATCTTCGCTTTCATCGCGCTTGAGCGCGTCGACGTCACAAACGTCTTCACCGATCCCCTCGTTGCGGTCATCACCATGTGGGTGATCGCGGGCTACCTGATGCTGAGCGTGCTGCCGAACCTCGCCTCGAAGAGCGCAAAAGAGAAGAGAGTGATGGTTCCCGTCTCGCTCACCCTGGGGATTCTCGCGACACTCATCGCCGTCAGCTGAGCCTGGAAGGCCAACAAGTCCGCGCTCCACCGCCCCAGAAGGATGTGATCATCGTCACGCCGTCGGCTCCATCTACCGCCGGTGCGGCACCTCGCCGATTGATCCTCGTGTCATGTGTCGGTCGTCGGGTGTCACTGGTCCTATGAGGGCTCCAGGCTCATCCGCTCGTTTCATTCTTTTTGGCGCGGGACCAGGATTCTCGGCTGCACTACTGCCACAGGCCGACGGCGTCGGGAAAAAACGCAATGTTGTTTATCGCTCCTGTATTTCGGCGTATAGGCGTCCCGTGTGTAGGGCAAGATATGAGATTTCGTCGATGGAGACTACTCGGTGAATCGCATCGCCAATCAATTGGGCGATGTCGATTGCGGCATCCACGGCTTCCGGGTAGAGCTGCCGTACCGCGGCGAGCAAATCCTGATGGGAGCTGTGAAGCTGTTCGTCGGCGGCAGCTCGGGCGAACACGTAGCGCAGATGCGTCACAAATCGTGCGGCGCTGCTCGCGTTCTCGTCGATTGGCTGACCCCACCGCTCCGCCAGACGAAGAAATACGCGGCCAATAGTCTCGGTCATGACGACGGTCTTTGAAAAATCTCCCTTCGTCCACTGCTGGTTGACGAAGTGCAGGGCGAAGGCCACCCACTCATCGTCTTGCAGTCGGACCCCAAGTCTTTCGGACACCAAGGTAACCACCTGACGCCCCAAGGCTGCTTCGGACGGGTAGAGCTGGGCCACCTCCCAACGGAGCGGGAAATCGATGCGAATCCCCTCAGTAGCCCGACGCACTGCGAAGGTGAGGTGGTCCAGGACCGGGATCATCAGAGATTGTCGGGGCTCGAGGCCGAGTGCTGCATGACCCAGTTCAGTGATGGTCTGGGCCAAGGCGATTTGGTCCAGGGGTGCCTCACTCAGCAGCCCCGCGACCTGGGCCGCGCGGTACGCCCCGTCAGCGACGAAGCGCTGATTGGCCACGATGGTGTCAATGGTCTCTCCTGGACGCCGCTGAAACCCTATACCTTTGCCCAGTAACACGACCTCTATCGTGTCGAATTCTATGGCGAGAACCACATTGTTGTTGTATACCCTTTTGATTCTGGCTTGCGTGGATCGTGTCACTTCCATCGGGTGCGCTCCTGAAAACGTTGGCAGTCTTGTTTGTGACGGCGAGCCTCCTCGTCGCGCTCGTTCCCCTTCTGTTCCGAAGTCTTCGTACGAATCAGGACATCATGAACGGACAGATGCAATTGAGGCACCGCCTCGTGGCATCGAGACATGATGGGCTCGCAAACCCAAAAACGTGGCTTTCCTCGTCGGCCCAGATCTACGTTTGCCGCCGGGGGCGAAAAACCCGTCGACAGACATAAGTCCGTTTCCGGATCGCGTTTGCCGGCCGACCCGGCAATTGTAGGTGCCAAAAGACAATCCGTATCTGCGGGCGATTCGCGGGCGATTCCTTCCATGACTACCTTTTCACTTCCGCCGGACCGTGATCACGGACTCGCCGTTGGCCTCAAGGTCTGGCGAGCTCATAACAAATTTGGCGCCGTTCATCAAGATGACGGGGGTGACCATCGAGGGCACCTTCAGTTTGATGTCGTCGAGGTCGCAGCTGATGATGACGTCTCCGCGAGCCACCCGCTCGCCAACCTTTCGGTGCCCAACTAACCCTTCCCCTTTGAGAGTGACGGTGTCGATTCCGATATGAACCAGGACCTCCGCCCCAGCGTCGGTGCGGACAGCGTAGGCATGGCGTGTCTCCGCCATCAGGACAAGCTCGCCGTCCACCGGGCTGCGGAACGAACCGTTGGTCGGCTCGATGGCGAATCCGTCACCGACGGAGCGCCGTGCGAAGACAGGGTCCGGGACTTCATCCAGAGAAACGATTCGCCCTGCGACCGGGCTGTAGACGGACTCGCCCCTTTTTTTGAATGGGTTCTGCATCGCCGTGCTCCTTTAATCGTCGAGGCCGAGGCTCTCATTGATAGCGTTCTTGTACAAGATGGCTTTGCCGCCGTAGACGGCCTGAACGCCACCCTGGACTTCAAAGACATCCGTGGCTCCGAGCCTGCGCAGCGCGGTTTTATCCACCTTGGCGGGGTCCTTCACGGATACGCGCAAGCGTGTGATGCAGGCGTCGACCTCTTCAAGGTTGGCGGCACCGCCAAGCGCTTCTAGGACCCTTGCGGCTTCCATTTGAACCGCGCTTTCGCCGGTGCGGCCGCCGACCACAGCAGGCACGAGGGCGGCGCCTTCCGGGACATCCGGTTCTGCATCCCTGGCGATAGTGTCCTCCAAGTGTCCGGGAGTGCCGATTCGGAACCGTTTGATCGCGAAGCGGAAGGAGAAGTAGTACAGGGCGAACCAGACCACGCCAATAGGTAGCACGAGCAACCAGTTCGTTCGGTCGTTGCCCTGCAGAACGCCAAAGAGCATGAAGTCGATCACGCCGCCGGAGAAAGTGTTTCCAATACTGATGTTCAGGATGTCAGCGATGAAGAAGGAGGCACCATCGAGCAGGGCATGGAACACGTACAGCAGCGGCGCGACGAACAAGAACATGAACTCGATGGGCTCAGTGATGCCCGTGATGAATGAGGTCAAAGCCACGGAGAGGAAGAGGCCCGTGTACTTGGCGCGGCGGCCCTTGGGGATGCAGTGCCACATTGCCAGGCAGGCTCCCGGAAGGCCGAACATCATCGTCGCGAAACGGCCGGCAAAGTAGCGGGTTCCTTCGGTGAACATTCCGACGTGATTGGGATCGGCCAGCTGGGCGAAGAAAATCTTCTGTGCGCCGTCGACCGACACTCCGTTGACCAGCTCAGTTCCACCCAGTGACGTGAACCAGAACATGGGATAGATCATGTGATGCAGGCCAACAGCTCCACTGAGACGCAAAAAGAACCCGTAGAAGAACGTCCCTACAGGCCCAAGTCCCGCAATCGCCATACCAGCGCTGACCATCACCTGCTGGATGGGCGGCCATGCGAGGAAGAAAAACATTCCCACGAAGATCGCGGCGAACGCTGTCACGATCGGCACAAAACGGGATCCGCCGAAAAAGCCGAGGACGGCCGGCAATTCGATATTGCGGTAGCGGTTGTGCAGCCAGACGGCCGTGGCGCCGATGACCAGAGCGCCGACTACGCCGGTGTCTACGGGCTCGGCGCCAGGCTTGAAGATGTCCAACATCGCTTTGATGGTGGCTGTCATCACCAGGTAGCCCACGATACCGGCCAAGGCCGCGGTGCCCTTGTCGCGCTTCGCCAAGCCGATGCAGAGCCCGATAGACAGAAGCAGAGCAAGATTAGTGAAGACCGTCGCCCCGGCGGCGGACATAACGCCGAAGATTCCCTGCAGGATCGCGTTGTCCAATCCCGGGTATGCCTTGACAGTATTCGGGTTAGACAGTGCGCCGCCGATGCCGAGCAGGAGACCGGCGGCTGGAAGGATGGCGATCGGTAGCATAAATGCTTTTCCGACCTTCTGAAGTTGCTTGAACACTATTGCTTCTTTCATTTCGGGCACGACGACTCCGTCGTGGGTGAAGGGAAAAACGACCTCTTAAGCGAGAGCCGTTACGAAGTCCGAAGTAATTTCCATTGGACGGGTAATTGCACCGCCGACCACCACGCAGAAGGCACCCAGATCGATCATTTGGCGGGCCTGCAGCGGGGTGCGGATCCGGCCTTCAGCGATGATTGGCACGTCAGTCCTGGCCACCAACTGCTCGACCAGCGAAAAGTTCGGACCGGGGGCCCCTTGTGATTGGGGCGTATACCCGCTTAGCGTGGTCCCCACGAAGTCGACACCACACTCGGCCGCGGCCAAGCCTTCCTTGAGGGTGGCGACATCTGCCATAAGGACAAGATTCGGGAATGCGGCCCGGATCTGAGCAATGAAGCCAGCCGGGCTGAGTTTGTCCACCCGCTCACGGAGAGTGCAATCCAGTGCCACGATATCTGCACCAACGGCCACAAGAGCTTGCACTTCAGCCATGGTGGCGGTGATATATGGCTCGTACGGCAGGTACTGGTTCTTGATGAGACCGATCACGGGAAGCCCCACAGCCGCCTTGATTTCGAGGACGTCACGCGCGGAGTTGCACCGGATCCCGACTGCCCCTCCCTGCTCAGCGGCCATCGCGAGGAGCGGCATCACGCCGCCTCCAGCAGCGAACAAAGGTTCGCCTGGAAGCGCCTGGCAAGACACAACGAGACCGCCACGGAGGCGGTTTATAAGACGGGGATTTGTCATGGATATTCCTCGGACCCTAGAAGACGTATTTGCCCATGCGCATAACGGCGCATGAAGGTACGTCTCAGGTTTTGCCGAAAGTAACAATCCCGATGACTTACGCGAAAATTCGCGTCTGATTTGAAGCATACAGCTACCACGCCAATTTCGGTCGCACAATGTCGAAAGGCCCGAGCAAATTGTGGCCATTTATGACGAGGAATGAAGGCGGTGCCCGAGATCGTAGCCCGAAATCGGAAACCTACCGACGGGCCTCTGGCAGAACCAATTCGATAAGACGAGTAAACGTGCCCCCAAACATTATTGCCATGTGGAGCTCCGTGGAGCGCGCAGCGTTCCGAGCATCCGTGTTAGTCAGCCTGTTCGTGCGCATACGTTCCATGACCTCCTCCAATGCAATCCGTGTGACCATTGACGCGACTGGGAGATGCGTCCCCGATGAGCCCTCCCCTGGTTCTCCATCTCCGCCTCAACGCGGCGTATCCGTTCGCTGAGCAGCTCGACAGCTCGGGCGTAGACGATATTCTTCCCCGGCACAAGCGTGAGCCCGATGCGCGCGCTGTGCGCTGCATGTAACTGAGCGGGCCGCCCGCCCAGGGCGGCGCCACGTCGATCCCCCCTCACCGGCACCGTCCCCGACCGCATCGAAAATCAAGTGGTGCGGATGCCCCCACCCGCGGATATCGCCGAGGATGTCGTTGAACTAGTGGGACCGATAGCAGGACCCCTTGTCGGTCATCGTGCGCAGCACGGTGATGCCACTGCCAGTCGGTGCCCACAAGGCGTTCCCAAACACCACACCCTCGAGACTTTTGGGCTTCTGCGGGTTAGCACCGAATCTGCCTCCGTGGACGTCCCCGCGCAGACACCGGACCGTTCGTGAGCAGGTTCTCTGCGCATACCGCGACTGCGCTGGTCATCGTCGGCCCGGTGTCCGCGGCGGCGGGCTTCACGCCGGAGGACTTTCCGAGGCGCGTTCACACGGCGAAATCAATTGGTCGTTGCGGGTCCGACTGGGACGGCGGGGGTTCGAGGCCAGGTCCCGGCGGAGCGCAGGATGAAGGCCAGGATCAGCACCTCGACTCCGATGGTGAGGCCGTAGTAGAAGGCCCAGTCCAAGGAAGCCCCCGCCGCGTTGAACACCATGACGGGGATGTACAGCGATGCAACAACGAGGTTCGTCGCCCGGTTCACACGGGCGGGCAGCGTCATGGAGAGCATCACCATCAGGGCCGGGATCGCGATGATCGCGAAGAAAATCGACATCAATGTCCCGCTGATGTCGAAGTCGAAGATGACGCCACCCCGGATTACGTCGATTTCGCCGGGCTGGTAGAGGTGGAAGTAGTCGACGTAGATGACGAGGAACATGAGACTGGTCCAGGCTGCTGCGAGCTTGGCTTGCACGGGGATCGGCGGGTTGTCGAGCAGGTGCGGGGTGTTCGTTTGGATAGTGCTGGTTCTGGACATGGCGGACCTTTCAGGATTTCAGATAAAACTTACGAATGTAAGGATTGATCGCCAGCGTAGCCTTACGGGCGTAAGTGCGCAAGGATGGGTGAATGACGCTGCGCACACCGCTAAGCCGGGAGAGGATCGTCGGCGCGGCCGCCGCAGTAGCCGATCGCGCGGGTGTTGCGGCCGTGAGCATGCGCAGTGTAGCGAAGGAGCTCGGCGTTGAGGCGATGTCCCTTTACCATCACGTTCCTAGCAAGGAGGCGCTGCTGGACGACCTCGCCGACTGGGTATTCGAGAGGATCGAGATGCCCGAGGTGGGCGACACCTGGCGCGAGGCGCTGACCGATCGGGCACGATCGGCACGATCGGTACTCACCGCTCATCCGTGGGCGCTCGGAATGATGGAATCGCGACCCAACCCGGGCCCGGCACTGCTGAAGCATCACGACCGACTGCTTGGCGTGCTGATGATGTCGGGCTTCAGCGCCGCGCTTGCGACACATGCATTCTCGGCGATTGACGCCTACGTGTACGGATTCGCGCTGACCGAGACGAGCCTGCCGTTCGAACCGGGGGGCGGCGCCGAGGAGGCGTTCGCCGTCAAGGTCGCGGCGCCGGCGGAGCTGTATCCGCACATTGCGCGGTCGCGCGCCGAGCTGTTCGACGATGGCGGTTACGCGTTCGCGGACGAGTTCGATTACGGGTTGGAGTTGTTGCTGGAGAGCCTGGAGCGTCGGGTCGCCGACGCGGGCCCCGCGCCGCGAGCCTTAGCGCATCCGCCGCAGGACTTGCCCGACTAACGAAACAAGCCACGGGTGTAGGACACTGGCCAGGGAAAATACCCTATGGTGGCCGCGTTAAGGGCGCTTGCATCATATTCGGGCTCGCAGGCTGGTTTGTGGACGCAGCAGGAGGATGACAAGGGCGTCGAGGCGCCAGTCGTAGAGCTGTATTGGAGTCCTGTGCGGATCGCGCACTGATGCTCGGTCTCGTGCAGGTCGCTAAGGCCGCCACCGCGCCCGGAGAGCATCCGACTTACGGACAAGGTGAAAGTGGGGTGACGGCTGTTAGGAGCAGGCAGCTTCATGGATTCGTTGAAGCAACACTGCGAGGTTCGCCTGCTCCTCGACGCTGAGTGTCGCGATGATCGCATGCTCGGTTTCGACGTGGTCGGGCAATGCCGCCTCAATGAGTTCGCGTCCGGACTCGGTGAGCGCGACGAGCGTGCCGCGGCCGTCATTCGGGTTCGCCTCCCGACTGACTAATCCGCGCGTTTCAAGCTTGTTCAGCCGTTGGGCGACCGCGCTCGTGGAAATCATAGCGTCCCGCGCCAGCTCCACCGGGGCGATTCGATAGGGGGCGCCGCTTCGCAGCAGCGTGGCGAGCACATCGAATGATGCGGAGTCCAAAGCATGCCGAGCGAAAGTTTTGGCCAGGCGCGATTCGACAGCGACTGCTGCTCGAGTCAACCGACCGATGACTGCCATCGGCGAGACATCGAGATCGGGTTTCTCGGAATGCCACTGCTCCAAAATTCGATCCACATGATTTGCCATGCGCCCAGACTAGCAATTGCTAAGCACTTAGGTAATATTGCTTAGCGCTTAGCAACCGCGTCCTCCTGTTGATGACCACGGCCGTGGCCCCGGCATTATGGGGTACCACATACCTGACGACCACGTTGTACCTGCCGGAGGACCGGCCGTTCCTGGCGGCAACGTTGCGCGCGCTCCCTGCCGGAGCCCTACTCCTGCTGGTGTGCCGCCAGCTGCCGCGCGGCGAGTGGTGGTGGAAGTCCTGGGTACTCGGCGTCCTCAATATTGGCGCGTTCTTTGCGTTGCTGTTCGTTGCCGCCTACCGACTCCCCGGCGGTGTGGCCGCTGTCGTGGGCGGGCTACAGCCTCTCGTCGTCGCGGTCCTGGCGACCCGTGTTCTCAACGAGAAGTTGACCTGGCGCGTGGCAGCGGCCGGCATGACCGGAGTGTTCGGCGTATGTCTCATAGTGCTTCAGGCGCAAGCGCGCCTCGACACTATCGGCGTCCTGGCCGCTGTCGGCGGCACTCTCTCCATGTCATCTGGGATCGTGCTTTCCAAGAAGTGGGGACAGCCGGCACCCCCGCTGACCACAACCGCATGGCAACTCCTCACGGGAGGACTCACCCTTCTGGTCATCCTGCTGGTCATCGAGGGTCTCCCTACCGCGCCGCTGACAACACAAAACATCATGGGGTACGGCTATCTGACTGGGGTCGGAACCGCGTTAGCCTATGTCCTGTGGTTTCGCGGCGTCGCACGCCTTCCCGCGAGTACTCCAGCTTTCCTCGGCCTACTCAGCCCGGTCGTGGCCTTATTCCTCGGTTGGATGATCAGCGGAGAACGGCTCCAGGCTATGCGCCTCAGTGGAAGCAGAAACTGCTGGGAATCCGGGTCGAAGGTCTCTAGATCGCCCTGGCAGATACTCACCCTGAAGAGCCGAATATGCTGCCAGGCACCAAGCACGGGCTGGTCTCCACGTGCGTCAGCAGGCTTTGTGTGACGGGTCACATGCTAGGGTGATCGGAGACTGTCGGGCGTGTTACTCATCCGAGGCAAGAACCCGAGGTCCGGTACTTCATCTATGACTGCCGACCTCACCTGCCTCGAGGCCTCCATCGCTGTTGATGTTCCCCGACCTCTCGATTTCCTCACAAAGTGCCCCACGGGCACTGTCCGGCGTATCTACCGCTCGGTATCCGCTCGGCCATCAGGCCCCTCCGGATGAGAAATCCCTTGTCGGGGTGTGTGCCGTCGCCCGCTGAAACCCGACAAAAAGGGGTCCCACCATGGCAACCGTACGAGATTATCCGAAGCTGGGACGAGATATCATCAATCTCGTCGGTGGCGAGAAGAACATCGCCCAGACGACCCGGTGTGCGACCAGGCTGCGGCTCGTCTTGAGTTCTACCCCTCCGGACGCAAAAGCCAGAATCGCTGCGCTCCCGGGTGTGATCACCGTGGTTGAGAGCGGTGGCCAGTTCCAGGTTGTTATTGGCACCCACGTCGGGGAAGTCTACGACGCCGTCGCCCAAGAGCTGAAGCTGGAGAATCGAGGCGATGCCGCAAGCGGCCCCAAGATGGGCATCGTCAGCCGTATCATCGCGACCATGTCTGCGGTCTTCGCGCCGTTCGTCTACATCCTGGCCGCCGCTGGTCTTCTACAAGGTTCACTCATCGTCATCTCCATGGTGTGGCCTGGATTCGCGGAGACGGGCACCTACGAGGTCTTCTCGTTCATGTCGTGGACCCCGTTCACGTTTTTGCCCATACTGATCGCGATCACGGCCTCTCAGTATTTCAAGACCAACATGCTGGTCGCCGTGCTGTGCTGTGCAGCCATCATGAATCCGACCTGGAACGACATGGCCGCCCGGATCAGTTCCGGGGAAACCATCACCCTGTTCGGCATGGCACTCAGCCCCACGACTTACACCTCGTCGGTCCTGCCGCCACTGATCCTGGTGTGGGTGCTTTCCTACCTGGAGCGGTTCCTCAACAAGCACCTGAGCGGCGTGGGCAGGTCAATCTTCGTCCCTCTGATTTGCCTTGTCATTCTGGTGCCTCTGACCCTGCTCTCGCTTGGACCGGTGACCTCCGGTACTGCCATGGGTATCGCTACCGGGTACAACTGGCTCTCGGACGAGCTCCCGATCCTGGCCGGGGCCCTGATCGGTGGTTTCTGGCAGCTGGCGGTTGTGTTCGGCATCCACTGGGGGGTAACCCCGGTCGTGCTCGCCAACTTCGAGCAGTTCGGGAGCGACTCCTTCCAGGCCTTCCAGACTGCTGCTGTCATTGCCCAGGTGGGAGCTGCGATCGGCGTCTTCTTCAAGACCCGTAACCGCGAGCTCAAGGGTGTTTCCGGCTCAGCTGCGATTCCCGGGATTTTCGGCATCACCGAACCGGCGATTTACGGTGTCACCTTGAGGCTCAAGAAGCCGTTCATCCTGGCGTGCACCGCCGGGGCCGCCGGTGGCATCGTCATCGCCCTGTTCGGTTCTCGATACTACGCGTACGCCGGCCTCCCCGGTCCGCTCACGATCGTGAACGCCTACCAGGCTGGCACCTCGTCCCTTCTGGGCGAGATTATCGGTTGCCTGGTGGCGTTCTTCGGTGCCATGGTTCTGGTCATGGTGTTCGGCTTCAAGGACCCGGTGACCGAGCTGGGTGCTGAGATCCGCGAGCCCGGCACCCCGGCTTCCTCGGACGTGCTGACCGAGCAGGCGTACACCGAAATGGTCACCGCCGCCGGCAGCCACACCAGCATCGCCAGTCCGGTCACGGGCAAGGTGGTCCCGATGTCGGACGTGCCAGATCCTGTGTTTTCCACGGGGGCCATGGGGGCCGGCGTCGCGATCGAACCGACTGATTCTCGGATCTATGCGCCGTTCGACGGGGCGGTCGTCGTGGTGATGCCCTCGAAGCACGCTTTGGGGCTCATCTCCGACGATGGCGTGGAGCTGTTGATCCACGTTGGGATCGACACCGTGAAGCTGAACGGTGAGCACTTCACAGTGCACACCCACGCCAACGCGAAGGTCAAGAAGGGTGACCTGTTGATGGAGTTTGACGCCGAGGCGATCAAACGGGCCGGCTATTCCGTGCTCACCCCCGTCATTGTGACCAACTGCCAGGACTTTGACGACGTTCTGCCGTACCCCCGAACCGAGGTAACACACGGCGAAGAATTGGCCACGACCGTAAAGGCCACCATATCCATCGCCGAGTGACGAACACGGCCGCGGGTCCCCGCTTGCTGGACCCCCGGCCGTGAGTGAAAGGAGAATGAACAATGAATGCATTGCCTGAAGATTTTCTGTGGGGTGGCGCCGTGGCGGCCCACCAATTCGAGGGTGGCTGGAATGCTGGCGGAAAAGGGCCCAGCGTCGTTGACGTACTGACCGCTGGCGCACATGGCGTGGCCCGGCGCGTGACGGACGAGGTTGACCCCGCCGAATACTATCCAAACCACGAGGCCATCGATTTTTACCACCACTTCCCCGAGGACGTGGCTCTGTTCGGTGAACTCGGACTGAAGTGCTTCCGGACCTCGATACAGTGGACCCGGATTTTTCCGCGTGGTGATGAGGAAGAACCCAACGAGGAGGGACTGGCCTTCTACGACGCCGTCTTCAATTCTCTATTGAATCAAGGGATCCAGCCGGTGGTGACGCTGTCGCACTTCGAACTCCCCCTGCACCTGGCTCGCGCCTACGGTGGTTTCCGAAACCGGGCGCTCGTGGACCTGTTCGCTCGCTTCGCACGGGTGTGCTTCGAGCGTTTCCATACCAAGGTTCGTTACTGGATGACTTTCAACGAGATCAACAACCAGATGGACACCAACAACGCGTTGTTCCTCTGGACGAACTCCGGCGTCACTCTCACAGAACAGGATCGTGCGCGTGAGGTCCTTTTCCAGGTGGCTCACCACGAATTGCTGGCCAGTGCCCTGGCGGTACGGATCGGTCACGAGATCGCACCGGACCTGCAGATCGGATGCATGATCTCGCACGTGCCGGTCTACCCGTTCTCCTGCGATCCGGAGGACGTGATGGCGGCGCAGGTAGCGAACCGCGATCGGTTCTTCTTCTCGGATGTGCATGTGCGCGGGCACTATCCCGCCTACGCGCTGAAGGAAATCGACCGCGAGGGCTACGACGTCGGTTGGCAACCCGGTGACGAGGAGATCCTCGCTGCAGGAACGGTTGACTACGTGGGTTTCAGTTACTACATGTCGACCGTCGTCAAGGCAGGAGTGCACAACGACGAGGAGAGCCTCAATGGTGCTTTGTCGAACTCAGTGCCGAACCCGCATGTCAAGGCCAGTGATTGGGGGTGGCAGATCGACCCCGTGGGCCTGCGCTACACGCTCAACGTCCTGGCAGACCGCTACGAGAAGCCTCTGTTCATCGTGGAAAACGGATTCGGTGCCGTCGACGAGTTCGCAAGCGATGGGGAAATTCACGACCGGTCACGGATCGATTACCTCCGGGCGCACATCGAGCAGATGACAGTCGCGGTGGTGCACGACGGGGTCGACCTGATGGGGTACACCCCGTGGGGGATCATCGATCTCGTGTCCTTCACCACGGGTGAGATGAAGAAGCGCTACGGCATGATTCATGTCGATCGTGACAATGCCGGGAACGGAACCCTCGCCCGGAGCAAGAAAGACTCATTCGACTGGTACGCCCAAGTAATCGCCTCCAACGGGCTGGAAAGGTAGAGCGCGTGGACGTCGGCGGGGGTGCGGTGAAGCCTGTTGTGGAGGGTGAACTCAACGCTGCAAGGGCACCGGACCCAGAAACCGTCGACGTCCTCCGGGCCCTGAGCAACAACGCTCTTTTAGCGACCGATCTCGCGGGTACCAGAAAGATTCTGCTCGGACGAGGAATTGGTTTCGGCAGGCAGTTGGGAGATCGAATCGATCCGAGCTCGGCATCGGAAGTTTTCATCCCGGACTCGCAATATCCGATAGCCCAGCTGACCGCCTTCATCAGTGAGACTCCCCTCGCAGTGATCCGCGTTGCCCGTCGTGTTGTCGAACTCGCCCAGGAACGGGCAGGGATCCGGCCCAGTCAAAGCCTGTTACTGGGGGTAGCCGACCACCTCCACTTCGCGTTGCAACGTGCGCGGCAAGGGATAATTGTCGCGTATCCGCTCCACTGGGAGGTAGCTCAGCTCTACCCACGGGAGATGGCCATCGGACGAACGGCAGTGGAGGTCTCGTCGGCCGAGTTTGACGTGCCGATTCCACCCGAGGAAGCGACTGCCTTCGCCATGCACCTAGTGAACGCCGAGTTCGCGAGTACAGACATCGGCGCCACGGTGGCAATGACGGAGCGCATTAGCAAGATCGTGGCTGTCGTCACGGCGGCACTGGGCCTCACCGAATCTGTTGAATCCATGTCCATCGCCCGGTTCGTGACGCACCTTCGCTACCTAGTCGCTCGGACGCAAAGCCAAACTCAAATTACGGGATGTCCTCCCGGTTTGGCCAGACTGATCCATGAAGACCACACGCCGGCACTTGAGTTGGCACAACGAGTGCAAACGATTCTTGAGCTGGGCGGCTCGCCGCTCACCGACGAGGAGATCCTCTACCTCGCCATGCACATTGCACGGCTGGAGTCCACGCGATAAAGCGCCGTTGACGTCTGCACTGACGCGCCAAGCACGACGCGTCCTTGAAACACGAACGAAGTGAAGCTTCTACGTCCGCAGCACCATTTTGGACGCATCAATCGTTGCGAATGTACTCGGCGGAGCCTCCAATTCCCGAGCCCAGCAGGTGAAAGTTGCCAGAGTACAGAGCATCGGCATGTTCGGGCGCTGGGTAGGGTGGTGCCATGACTTTCGCAAACGCGGGAACACTCGGTGTCGTCCCCGGTAAACGTGATGAACTGGTCGCTCATCTGACTCAGCGCAGCGACACCCTCAAACAGATCGGCTGCCTGGCGTATGAGGTAGGGGTCAGCGACGACGACCTCGACACAGTGTTCGTCGTGGAACTATGGGACAGCGCCGAAGCGCATCAAGCTTCGCTCGCCTTGCCCGAGGTCCAAGCATCCATAGCGACCGCAAGGCCGCTTCTGTCCGGCGCTTTTGGCGGGTTTCGCTTCAACGTCGTCGGATCTCCACTACGCGACTGAACCGTGGCACTCCAAGCGCACGCTCTACGATCCACCGTTTGACGCTCAGGGCGGATGTTCGCTGGATCTATTTGCCGGCCAGAAGAGCGAAATATCCCGGAATCTGCTGCGAAAGACCGGTGGAGTTCATCGGGACCACTTCGATGTTCACCGGCCCGTCCGCGATCAACAGCCAGTCAGAATCCGAAAATGTGCTGTGCCGTTCCTGGGCGCCGAAACGCCCGGGGCGGGGCAGGTTTTCCAGGGCGCTCTGCAACTGCCGGGGTATGCTTCGCGGCGTGGCCCCCAGCTGCTGCAGGTAGGCGAGGCTGCTTCCTTGGAAGTTGGTTTCGGCGAGGAACACCCGGCCGCTGCGCCCGATGACGGTTCGCAGGTTGGCAGCCAAGCTGGACTGCTTGTCGGGTTTCAGCACGTGAAAGACTCCGCGGACAAAAACGTTGGCGGGCCCTATCCGCTCCAACAGGCGCTCTCCCGCACCTACTTCCGCAGCATCCATGACCATGAAGTCGGCGTTCAGGACGCCTTCAGTTTCCCTCTTCGCCAACTCGACCGCGCCAGTTGAGACATCGATGCCGAGCACGCTGGGAAAAAGACCAGCAAGCCAGCGGGTGTAGGTTCCGTTGCCACACCCGACGTCAATCACCGGAAGAGCCGGATCAAAGTGGGCTACTACGGCGTCGGAGTACTGCGCATGCTCGGTCCGGGATCCGGAGTCCCACAGCACATCTCCGGAACGGCCGGTGGTGTGAATTCCGCGCCAGTACCCATCCCACGCGGCCGCCGGGTCTCTCGGTACCCGGGAAGTGAGGCGTACTACTGTTGGAACAAGCAGCAGCTGTTCCCAAAGCTTTGACATGCCCTAACTCTACCGACGCTGCGCGAGACCCCGGAGCTGATCCAGTACCTTCTCGGGCGGCAGCGGGTAGCCGTAGTAATAGCCTTGCCCGTATAGGCAACCCATGGCCTGCAACTGGATCGCCTGTTCGGCGGTTTCAATGCCTTCCACGATCGCTTTCAGTCCCGCAGAGGAAATCAGCTGAAGAATGGCAGCAATGAATTTCAGCTGCTGCGGGTCCGAGCCCATGTCCTGAATCAGGGATTGGTCGACCTTAACCGTGTCCGCAGGAAGCGACCGGAGATAGCTGATGGACGAATAGCCGGTACCGAAATCGTCAATTTGCAGCCCCACGCCCAGGTCCCGCAGCCCGCTGAAGACCTGTTCTTCCGCCGTTCCCCTAGACATCAACACGGTCTCGGTGATCTCCAAAACCAAACGCCGCGGAGCCACGTGATGCCGGTCCAACGTATCCCTGATGTCCTCCAGCAGATCACTGCGAAGCAGTTCAGCGGCGGAAAGATTGATGTGCAGACGGAAGTCCGTCAGGTCAGGTGCGGTTTCGCTCCAGCGTCTCATCTGGGCGACGCCTTCATGCAGCACCCACCGCCCCAGCTCCAGGATCAGGCCGGTTTCTTCCGCGATGCGGATGAAGCTGTCCGGCATAATAATTCCGCGCACGGGATGATGCCACCGAAGGAGGGCTTCGATGCCTATGACCCTGCCGGAAGCCAATTCGACCACCGGCTGGTACCGCAGTGCCAGTTCGCCGCCGGCAACAGCGCTGCGCAGTTCGGCGGTTATGCGTGAGCGTTCCCGGACAGCGTCGAGCATATCGGGGTGGAAGAGCTGGACGTTGTTGCGACCTTGCTCCTTCGCCTGATACATGGCGATGTCAGCATCGCGCATCAGCGCCTCGGCCGGATATCCCGGCGTGCCGATGCAAACCCCGATGCTGGCCATTGCCCAGACCGTTTCGGTTCCGACACGCACGCTGTCCTGCAGTTGCTCGGATGCCCGGTGCGCAATTTGCAGGATCTCCTCTTCCGTGGCCTCGGTGATGACGATGGCAAATTCATCCCCACCCAGACGGGCCACTGTATCGGCGGCCCTGACGACGGACCGGAGACGCTTGGCAACCTCGACCAGCACGGCGTCACCGGCACCATGGCCCAGCGTGTCATTTATAGCCTTGAAAGAGTCGAGATCCAGCACCAGAACGGCCGGGGCTTTCCCGCTGTCCGCACTGGCCAGGATTGCCTCCTGTATCCGCTCGTTGAGCAGGGTCCTATTCGCAAGGCCTGTTAGGGCATCCGTCTTGGCCATCTGTTCCAGCTCAGCCTGCGCTCGCCCCAACATGGCCGTACGGTCGGCAACCCGCCGTTCCAGATCCGAGTAAATATGGTCAAGTTCCTCCGCGAGCAGGTTGACACCCGTGATGACAGCATCGATGTCATCCCTACGTTCCGAAGTTTCCATGCGTGTGTCCAGCTCTCCGGCAGCCAACCGGACAATGATCTCCACCAACTGCTGCAGGCGCGGGTCCTCAGCGGCCTTTCCCGAGGTCAGGTCGTCCAAAAGTGCAATCCACGACGGGAAGTCTGGCCCTTTGCAGACCCCGGCTGAAGAACTGGCAGCTGCCCCGGGGTCCCCTTGAATCGATCTGTCACGTCCTGAATCCTACGGTCACCAGCAACCTCCGATATGGGCCCGCTATCGATACTCCACCAAGAGGAGCACCCACCCGAAGGCACCTGCCAACCCGACGGGCGGTCAGTATCACTGCCGGTTGGCCGGAACGTGTCGGGCACCGCCACCGGCGGTTCCCCGCTCAAAGGGCAGACGCCCGGTGTGGCCCTCATCGCGGCAGGCAGTGCTTCCCGGCGCTCACGCACGGGCACTAAGCCAGTCCAAGGCCTCGCTGCGCGATGTAAAAAAACGAGTCGGACAAGGCGGGACGTGCACACCGAGGAAGAAGTTCGCCAGAACCCGATCTACGGGCGATTCGCCTAACAGAGCAATGCGTGAGGCGCTGCAGGGAATGGACCACACAGCCCTGGCCTCACGGCTAACCGAACCGACTGCTGCCATATCAACGAGCATGGGATGCTCTTCCTGCTGGCAGACCTCGTTGACTTTCGCCATCGCGGCTCGAGCGTCCTCGACCTGAACGTGGACCCCGGGCAGCCAGCGCAGATGGAGAAGCCCTGCATCACTCATTTCAATGCTGAGCTTCGCCTCGCTTGCAGCGACCGGATCCACCACCACGTGTCCTCCCCGAGCACGCCGCCGAACCATTCAGCCGCTCCTCAAAGGTACTCCGGTTCATCGATTTTTCCCGTCACGAGGACGGTGGGTTGCAGGCTGAGAGCGCTTCCTGCCTCTGCAGGCCCGGAGGATGCAATCAATTAGCGCGAGTATCTAAATGCCGGGTCCAATACCGATCAGGTATGCAGGTTACTGATCTCACAGCGACTTCGAACGCACTACAACTGAGCGACCTCTCACGGGACATCTAAACCTCCTTCACGGCAAAAAAACTGGGGCCTGTCTCCCGACGTAGCTGTGGGCGGAGTGACCCCGGGCTGCTCCCCAAGGTTCGCTTTTGTTTATCGCGGATCAGTTGTTGGTCACGAGGCCAGTTGCAGAATCGAAGGTTAAGCCGGCACCGTAGGAGTCGTCGGTGATGCGGATCCGCTTTGCGTGCAAAAGTGAAAGAGGAGCTCGGTCTCGAGGTCGACATTGTCGCCGTGTTCGATAGCTATGGTGGCGTCGACTTGACGAACGACTATCCGAACGGTGACGTTGTGAGAGTTTGCTGCAGACATAGATGGCATCCGGATGATGCGCGAGCCGACCTTTTCGAGTTGGTAGGTCTCTACGTGGACCCGCAGGCCTGGAACCGAGGAATCGGCAGCCGACTCTATGAAGCCTTCGAGGCCAAATGGCTGGCCACTGATTCCGCAACTGCCGTCCTCGAGGTGTGGAGCGAGAACGACCGTTTCATGCCAGGTCGCGCAGTCGCGCCGCGATGCTGTTGTCGTGCCCGGCTCGACGCTCATAGGTGACGGCGATGATGAGCAGCACGGCGCCGACGACGGCCAGCGTGATCCACCACGGCACCGATTCGATGCCGCGGCCGATCTGCACCACGAACACGAAAATGTTCTCGATGGGCAGTACGAAAATGCCCAGCAGGAAAGGAGCCGCGAGTTTCAAGCTAGAGCCGACGAGAATGGCGACGAGCGCGATCGCGATCACGAGGATGGCCCGCCAGGTCTGAGGGTCGGTGAAGGTCGCGAGGATCGAGGCCAAGAACATCACGCCGAGTCCGGGGGCGAGCAGCGGCCACGAGCCGTGCCAGCGGGCGGGCCAGCTGCCGAGCGTGCCACGCTTGATGTCCGCTGTATCCGATTGCCTTCCGCGTATGGCGGCAACACCGGCTAAGAGCAAGAAGAGGCCCAGGGGCAGCGAGAACCACTCGACCCGCAAGTCACGCGGGCTCCAAGCCACGATCGCAGTGACGAACGCGAGCGTGAAGAGGAGCCACACGGGAGGCAGGCTCGTCCGGCCGTTTCGCATCCGCACCGCGATAAGGACCATGGCGGCGAGGTAGGTGACCATGAGCGACCACATCAGCCAGATCGTGAACCAGTCTCGTTCGATCGCCGTCCAAGTCGCCAGCCCGACGTACAGGGTGGCGGGGGCATACAGCCAGCGAGCAGACAGACGACCGAAAGACGACCATCGGATGCGCGCCGCGTGAGGTACCGCGGCATGGGAAAGGATGGCCCCCGCCGCAACGGCAGCTGGCACGGCACCGGCCAGGCCGATCCCGAGGCACAGAACGACCAACGGTATCGCCCCGGTCGCGACGATGTCGGCACCGACGCCGAATCGCACGCCTTGGATCGCCCCGGCCGCACCCGCCACGATCGCGACCCCGTAGGTCGGCTTGCAGAGTGTGCGCAGCCAATCTGCACGCGGCGACGTGCCCCGGTGGAGCAGCAGGCCGAGCCCGAGCAGCGCCCACGCCGCAGCGACCAGCCCGTAGCCGCGCCACGCTGCCCCGCCGATTTCACCTGCCTCCGACACCGCCAGCACCACCAGGGTCGGCACGATGGCAACGAGGAGCCCGCAGGTATACAGCGGCACGCCCTGTGCGCCGCGCGCGGTGAGGAGCAGGCCGATGGTCGCCGCTGCGAGGCTCGGCGGAAGCAGATACGGCTCAAGCAGGCTGATACCGGCCAGAGCCCACACACACCACAGGGCTCCCGTTAGGCAGGCAGCCGCGGTCCACCACCCGTAGCGGCGCTTCGCCCAGAACGATGTCGCCGCTCCGCCGAGGGCGAGAATGATGAGCACGAGGAATGTCGTCGGCAAGCCAGCCGCCACCCGGATGAGCGCCAGCCCGACGGCGATTGCGCCGGTGAGCATGGCAGACGCCTCGATGGCGATCCGCGCGACCGTGGCGCCCCGTTCGCCGACGCCACGTCGCAGGAGGGCCGAGCGAATCACCCCCGTGCTCGGGAGCGCGAGAGCGACAATCGCCGCGATGACCGGCAAAGTCAGAGGAGAGGCGCTGCCCCTGAGCACCTCGGCGCCGAGACATACGACGACGACGGCCAGGGACGGAATGAGCAGGCCGGCGGCGATTGCGCGAAGCAGGATGCCGAGTCCGAGCCGGCGGGAGACGAGGAGGGTCATCGCAAGCAGGAACATGATGCCAGTTGAGAGAGCAGTCCAGCCGCTGCGTTCGAAGACCACCTGGATCACGCCGATCACAAAGGGCACGGACGTCACGACCAGGATCGAGTACCAGGCTGCGGGTTTCACTTGCGGAAGAGCGGTCGCGACGATGGCGCCGATCAGCCCGATCGACGTGGTTAGGCACATGAGCGCGATCGTGCCCATGCCGAGCTGTCCGAGCGCTGTCGCCACGACCACGAGAGCGTAGGCGTAGCCGACAGCGACGTGGAGAAAACGAGTCCCGGCGGGCACGGTTCGCGCGAGCGCGATGATGGCCGTGACCACTGCGATGCCCGCCCACGCCGCGAGGCGATCGTCGGTCCACGAAATGATGCCCGCGAGAAGCACAGCCAGATGAGCCGCGACAATCAGGGGAAGGCGCAAGCGGAGGGAAGCCGCCCGGAGGCTCGGGACGAGAATGAGCGCAGCACTCGTGGATACCGCGAGTCCCAGGGCGATCCCGATTTGAGCCCAGGGTAAGAGGCCGGGGGTGCAGACGAGCACGAGCCCAGCGAGCGACGCCAGCCAGATGGCGAGGGCCGCCACCCCGTTCGCGCGGTGCGCCTGGGCAATGTCCCGGTGCAGGGTGATTGCGGCGAAGGCCCCGAAGCCAAAGGCACCAGCGGCGAGGCCGAGCACGACCGCGAGCACGCCGCCAGTATCGATCACTGAGGAGACGAGATCGGAACCGCTGACGGAACCAAGCACCTTCGCGGCGCCGATCATCAGCGCCACGAGCACCGTCGCTAGGACGCTCACCACGGCCATCCCGAACGCGCCGCCGGTGTACCGTCGCCGCTCGATCGTCGCCGGGGTCGGCGCCAGGGCGCCCAGGACGATGAGTCCTGCGGCGCCCGCGACAGCGCTGAAAGCGAAATACCAATGCTCGGCGCCATACGCTCCGAGGTCGAGGGCGAATGGCAGCCCGGTGAATGCGGCCACGCCGGCAGCCCCGGCGACGAAGCTCCAGAGACCGCGTGCGAGGTTCCGGGTGGCGAGGCCAGCGAGCACCGCAATCGCGGCAAGGACGGCGCATATCCCGAGCCAGTATCCCGTGGTGCTGTCGGCCTCGATCAGTCTCGCCTGGGCGAGCACGATTGCGACGGAAACGATCTGCACCACCGTCAGCGTCACCTGCTCCGCCCGAAGGCGCCCGTCGAATCTCCTTGCCGTGGCGCGGACGAGTGCGACGAGTGCGAGAGCGACGAATCCCGTGCCGAGGTGTCCGATGACCGCCGACAACACGGTGCCGCCCGCGTACCCGAGCATCGCGGGCACCACGGCGAGGCCGAGCAGGGAGATCCAGAGCCAGGTCCGGATATGCGCCACCCGCGACAGCGCCACCATGACCGAGCCGCTGGCGAGTGTGCCGACCGCAGTGACCACCCACGGGCTAAAGCCGCTCGGGGTCAGTTCGGAAAGCGCGTACACGTCGAGGGCGACGAACAACATGCCAAGCGCACCGACAGCCTCGGCCGAGAACTGCAGCCTGCGCCGGGCGAGCAGCCAGGCGCCGCCCAGGAACAAGAGGGTGATGACGCCGACGATCACGCTGCGCAGCACACGATCGCTGAGGTCGGGGTTGAAGAAGGTGAATACGATCGCCGAGATCGCGAACAGCCCAGCGCCCGCGACCGCCAGCACCGACTGAACTGTGACGCTCGAGCGCGGATCCGCGACAGCTGGGCTGGCTGCGGCGGGCGCAACAAGGGCTGCGGATGCTGGCGACGGTTCGGTCGCACTTGCTGCAGACGGCTCGGCGAGCACGCGCGGCACACGTTCGAGCACCGACTGCCGCGCTAGCAGTGCGGTGGCCGCCTCCCGGGAGGCGGTCCAAAGTTCGAGGCCGATTTTCCCGTTCAGGTCGACGCCGCAATCACGGCAGCGCCTGTTCTGCAGGGCGTCGACCCCGCAGGACGGGCAGGACGCATCGTCCAGAAGACGTGCGACGGCGAGGTCGCTCCACTGGCTCGTCATTCGGGCAGGCGTGTTCACGAGGCTTCCGTCGCATCGCTCGTTCGCGGCGGGTTGTGCGGATCCGAGGCATCTGGCCCTGAGCCGTCCGGAACCCAGATGAGGATATCGCCCGGCTGGCACTCAAGTACGCGGCAGATCGCGTCGAGGGTCGAGAAGCGCACCGCTTTGGCCCGGCCGTTCTTGAGCACAGATACGTTCACCGGGGTGATGTCGATCGCGGCCGCGAAGTCAGCGACGGACATCTTCTTCTTGGCGAGTTCGACGTCGAGGTTGATGACGATGGGCATCAGACCACCTCCGACAGGTCCTGCTGCAGTTGTCGCGCGTTGCGCAGGAGTCCGCGGAGCACCAGGATCAGCAGCGCGAGTCCCGCGCCGACGACAACGCCGAGTGCGCACAGCAGCATCACCGATGGGGAGGCGACATTCGCCGATGCGAGGGTGGCCATCGACACGGCGATGAGGAGGGTCGATAGGACGATGGCGCCAAGGATGACGTCGACCCATACGAACGCGTCGTCGCTGAAGATGACGGACGTGCGTACCATCGACAGGAGCCGCCACACGCACAAGAGCACGACTTGCACGCAGAGTAGGAAGAGCACGGCAACGATGATGCCCGGCGTCTGAAGATAGCGGAGGTCTGCGTAGATCTCGGCAGACTGCCGCGCCACCCCCGGGACCATGAATAGCTGGCAGGCCAGGAGAAGGACGATCATCGCGACGATGAGGGCCTTCAATGAGACGATGGTTGCCTTGTGCATGTGATTCCTATCGATAATCAGTACACTACTATCGACAAACGATACATCGCGCCAGCGTATAACGGAAGCCACGGCAGCATGCGGCTTCACCGCATGCTGAAAGCACAAAGACCGCTCGGCCGGGACCGTGGCTGATTCTTGGGGCTAGGAACAGGGACTCCCGGGCGTGACGCTGACCACATTCTGAGACGAACCGTGGACGCGCCATACTACGAGCACCTCGGCTTACGTGCTTTCTTGACACGTGACTGGGGCCGGGCGATAAGCGTTCGAATGGATAGAGAACCTGCGCGAGGGCTCGAGGCCTGGCCGCACGTGGCGATGATCCGAACCATGAACAAAACCAGAACGGCAGAAGCTGACGTTCACGGATAATCGCCAGCAAGGCGTTCCGCTAACAACCCTTTAGGTTGGAGGAATGGATGAAGAGGTTCTGGCTGGCGGAAACTCGAGTGTGGTTGTGCGGGTGGGCGATACCGTTCGCCGCCCCGCGGGACCTTGGACTCCCGCGGTCCATCAATTTCTGACCACACTCCGCGCGGCGGGAGTGACGGAAGTACCTGAGCCCTTCGGCCTGGACGAGCAGGGCCGAGGAGTGCTCTCCTACCTTCCGGGAGTCGTCGGCAACTACCCGTTGCCCAGCTGGATCTGGTCGCCGACGATCCTGCATGAGGCTGGGTCCTTGCTCCGACGGGTACATGACGCGAGCGCACCCCTCGCGCACGCGGCCGCTGAATGGCAGTTGCCTGCACACGAACCAATACAGGTGGTGTGCCTGAACGACGTCGCACCGTACAACATGGTTTTCCAAGACGGGCACATCACGGGTCTCATCGACGTTGACATGGCCTCCCCCGGGCCACGGATTTGGGACCTCGCCTACCTCGCATATCGACTCGTCCCGCTCGGCGAGTACTCAGACCCTGACGCGCCAGGACGAGATGCTCGCCCGGGCCGGCTCGATGCGCTCATCCGTTCCTACGGCTATGTGTTTGACCAGGCTGCCGTTCTTCGGGCAGCAGCGGACCGCATGGAGGATCTGGCCGTTTTCACGGATCAACGGGCCGCCGACACTGGCCGCATAGATTTCCTGGAGCATGCCGCACTGTACCGCCGCGACCGCGACCGACTTATCGACATGATCGCAAGCCTGCAGGCCCCGTGAACGCGGATATCCAGGTAGTTTCTACACGGCCACTATCCCCTGGGCGGCGGTTCATGCCCTGAAGCGGCGTTCAGGCCCAAGGCGGGGAAACCGAGGCGCCGCCACGCAATGCCACCTGGAGGTTCAAATCGTCACCGGCCTGGAGCTGGCGACTCGTGAGCGGGTTGAGGAAGCCGAGGTCGTCGTCTGTGATGCCGAAGCGTTCGGCGATGTCGTTGAGCGTGTCGTCGGCGACCGCCCGGTAGGAGAGCGGGGCACCATCGGCTGAAGCGGTGGCACCGCCGGCTCCGAACCGGGCGCCGGTGTCGACGGCGAGCAGCCCGGGGCGGCTGTCCGGCAGGTCCCAGGTGATCGTGCCGACCGCCCCGGGAGTGAGCACGCAGCCGTCAGGAGCCGACGTGAGCTCGGCCGTGCCGATGACACCGTCGGGGATGACGACGTCGACCGCGCCGTCGGGCGGGGCCGACGCATCAGTGTGGACGGCCGTGTCGACCGGTGGTGTCTGGGTTGTCGGGGGCGAGCAGGCCACCAGCCCTAGCACCAGAGCGATGCTCACCAGAACGGATGTCGTCAGTCGTGGCATCAGGTCCCCTCCCCGCCGCGCCCAGTATGGCAGTCGGCCGCATCGCCGGTCCCGCCGCGGGCCCGAGGGACGAGATGGCTCGACCGACGTCGCCACCGGACGCACCGGTCGCTATGAACCCTCCCGTTGGCGGTTGGGCTTGCGGGCGAAGCAGGGGGACTTTTCAGTCGCCTGAATTGCCCGGATGCCGCGGGCCGATGAGCAGATCGCTGAGCTCTCGATGCTTTGCGGTCGACGAGCACATGGTGAGGGGCAACGGCCAGCACCACGTTTGCATATGGGCTGAGTATGGTTGCTCGCAATGTCGATTGGTTCTTTGGGCTGCTGACGCCCGTCCAGTGGGATGCGTGGCGCACCTAGCTCGCGACCGATGGGGGGCTCACCGCGCTGCTCATCAAAGTCCTCCGGTGCAACGCCTAAATGAGGTCGGGTCCATCCGCTTCCGAGATCAGACGCAAATCGCGACCTTTCCACGGGCGTGCTCGTCGACGAAGTACCGCATGGCAGCGGGCACCTCGGCAAGCCCATAGATGCGATCGATTGCGGGGGTCACCCGCCCGGCCTCAATCAGGTTGCGTAGCTCGTTCAGCGTTTTCGTGCTGCCGTTCTGGGTGAATGGTTTGAGTTTCTGGTCAATGAATGGCGATACGGCAACGGCTTTGAGGATGCGCCCCATAGGCCCGACCACGCGTCCGCCTGCGCCACTGGAGAGCACGAGGACTCCCTTGGAAGTGAGTGCGCTGCGCAATTCGGTCAGCGTGTGGTTCCCGATCAGATCAAAGATGACGTCGTGCTGAGCGGTTCCACGGGTGAAGTCCTCGCGTCCGTAATCGACGACGTGGTCGGCACCGAGTGATTGCACGAGCGCAGCATTGGCGGCGCTGCTCACGGCGGTGACCTCGGCGCCGAGCGCCTTCGCGATCTGCACAGCAAAAGTCCCCACTCCCCCGGATGCCCCATTGACCAGCACCCGCTGACCGGGGGTCACCGCACCGGCATCGCGCAAGCCGACCAAAGCTGTCATCCCGGACAGAGGCACCGCGGCGGCTTGCTCGAAGGTCAAATTGACCGGCTTTCGCGCCAGAAGCGAGGCGGGTGCGGCGACGTACTCCGCAAAGGTTCCTGAACTGAGCTCTCCGTAGACCTCGTCGCCCTGGCGGAAAGCCGTGACATTGGTGCCGACTGACTCGACGACGCCCGCGACATCCTTGCCCCGCGTCATCGCTTTCGGTCTTCGAATGCCGAAGGCCAATCGCGCGACAAGCGGCATGCCCGACATGTGAATCCAGTCGGCATGGTTGAGGCTCGCGGCCACCACGCGGACGAGAACGTCGTTGTGGCCAACGACCGGATGGTCGATGTCTTCCACTTTGAGCACTTCTACGTCGCCGTATTCCCGCTGAACTATTGCCTTCAAGATGTGCCTCCTAGTTCGGCTGCACGGTACCGCATACCGGTAACGTCTTTCGACGCTGCCCACAGCCGGGCGGCGGTGACGTCACCGGTGGCCGGGCCGTAGCGGTGCCCAAGCACGGCTGGCCTTTTGTGGGACAGGGGACGGTCATGCCCGAGCCGTTACGGCTGCGGTCGTGCCAAAGCCCCGCACAATGAGCCAAATGGCGAAGAACAGCTCGAACAGGCCACCCGGAACGGTGGAAACGAGGCCGGCACCCACTACGCCGGCGAGTTCGAGAAAGCACCCGCCCGCGAATAACGCGTAGCCAATAAATCCCCACACGGCCAGGAACCGTGGCACGAGGCGTGAGCGGTAGAGCGCAATGCAGAACAGCAGGCTACCGACGCCAAGGCCCGCCATCGCAATGTTGTATGCAAGAAAGTTGGTGCCGCCCATGCCGGCGAGTAGCGCGACCGCGCCGACCGCCAAAAAACCACCCTCGAAGATCCGGGTGGCGAGGTAGCTGGCCGCGATTCCTGGAGCGTGTGGCCGAAGGACAGGAAGCATGACAGCTCCGATCGCGATCACGGCCACCGAGTTCAACACCATGAGCACCACTCCTGCGGTGAGGAGCCCGCCGGGGGAAGCGGTCGTCGCGATAGCGCTTCCAGTGCCGTAAAGAAAAAAGGCGGCAAGCATCAGCGCGCCGACGGTGCGGGCAATTGTGCGTGGATTACTCATACGTTTCTCATCTCCAGTCGTCGCACCATACGGTGTATGGTGAATAGTGCGAAAGTACCATACGGCGTATGGTGGTGTCTATGGCGAAGCTTGAAGATAGAACACCGGTCACCCGTGAGCGAGCGATCAGGGTCGCCATGGCGCTGGCCGATGCCGACGGGATCGAGTCGCTCAGCATGCGCAAGCTGGCCGCCGCACTCGACATAACGGCCATGTCGCTCTACTACCATTTGAAGGACAAGGAAGATCTTCTCGACGGGATGCTCGACATCGTGCACTCCGAATTCGCGACGCCGAGTGCTGGGGACGAGTGGCGGGCGGCCATGCGGAAGCGGGCGGGGTCGACGCGCAGTGTCCTGGCACAGCATCCCTGGGCCATCAGCATGAAGGCCCGAACATCCCCTGGGCCGGCGACCCTCGGTCACCTCGATTCAGTCATCGGCTGCTTAACGGCTGCGGGCTTCTCGATGGCCATGACGGGCCACGCCATGTCGATCCTGGACAGTTACGTGCTGGGCTTCGCCCAGCAGGAGGCCTCGCTGCCGCTCGACCCGTCCGGCGACATCGGCGACGCGACCGAAGCCATTATGGCGCAGCAGGAAGCCATGGCCGACTCCTTCAAAAACCTCGCCGCGATGGCAGTATCGCTGATCCTGCAGCCCGGATACGCCTTAGGTAACGAATTTGACTTCGGTCTCGAACTGATTCTCGACGGTCTCGAAGTAGCCCTTCTCAGCGACTCCGTTTCTCTTAGTCAGTGACGTTCGGCCGGACAAGGCCAAACACCTTCCATCGGATGAGACCGGCGGACCACCGCTACGGACCTAACCGTCCCGCGACGGTCCACGTACTGCCCGAGAGGACAAATCACCCAGCATTCGAGACAATTCGACGCGCGTGAATACAGACAAAGCAGCCTGAGCGGCGTCGTTGAACATGAATTCGCAGCCACGAAGAGCCGCAAGATCCGCTGTAACCAGAAATCGCTCCTGAGAAGTCTGAGGAGCGATTTCCTTTTGCTTCGACCGGACCGTTTCGTGAAGAGTTTCGCGAACGGCCCTTGGTGGGCTGACAGGATTTAAACCTGCGACCCCTTGAAGGTACAAGCCTTAATTCAGTCATTGCTGAATGTCTCCGAAAACCCTCGGATCTCCTTGTGTTTACAGGGAACCGGTGATTTGAGCACCGAATCGAGGGGCCATTCTCAGGTACACGGCGGTCAGAATGCGCAGGAGCCGTGCGCGATCAGAGCGACATCTCCCTCGACCATCGCAGGCAGCACCCGCGTGAGCACCCGCGACGCGCGGGCGGCGACCTCCTCGACCGTCTCGCCGGGCGCCTCACCGCGAATCACGCCGTGGGTGAATGCGCTCCAGTTGTAGCCGAGTTCGCTGCGGATGTCCCACGTCGTACGCCCCTCGTACCCGCCGTAGTCCCACTCAACGAGAAACGGATCGACCTCCGCTTGAAGGCCAGCGAGCACTCCGTCTCCCCATGGCGCAAGAGAACCAGCTTCCCCGACGGGTCATCCGGAGCGGGGTGGCTGGGCAGCGGCTCGCTCGTGAACATACGGCAACAGTAGTATCGCGCCGCGGTTCTCATGGAAGTCATTAATTGCTGCAGAGGCCAGTGTTCACCCCTGCGACACGGCGGGGCCGATTACCCTCGGCCCTCGCGAGGCAGACTCCCCCGCACCAGTCGATGCGCTGCTGGACCGCTCAGTTGGAGCGAGCCGATGCCCTCCAATTCGGCCGGGTGACCTACGAGATGATGGAGTCGGCGTGGCAGCATCCGTGAGCGCCACCTCCTATTGCAGTGCAGTCACCCACCCAATGAAACGGGCTGGGCTCGCGTAGTGGATGACGCCGTCGCGGTACCGGTACGCGGAGTCGAACTCCGGTGTCGGCCGGCTGACCGACCACGGGCCGGTCTCGGTGTACCCGTCAGCTAGAAGCTGAGCTCTCAGAACATCCCAAGCCGGCATATCCCGGGTCCAGTTCGCGTACCGAACGGTCAGGTCCGTCTGCGGTTTCGTCCACTCGCAGCGCAGGCCGTCAGCTCCGACCACTGAGTCCAGTTCACCGCCGGGGCCGTCATCACGAAAAGTGAGTCCGTCCGTCGCCATTTTCGAATTCAGGTCAGCGGTGAAAGCGTTGTCGCATGTATCGGTTTCAGGGATCAGCGTCGGGGTCGGAGTCGGAGTCGGAGTCGGAGTCGGAGTCGGAGTCGGAGTCGGAGTCGGAGTCGGAGTCGGAGTTATTGTTACGGTCATCGTCGGCGCAGAAACCGGTCCACCAGATTCCGGTACCGACCCAGAACATCCGATCATCGCCACCGCCAAACAAGCCGCCGCCAGAACCGCACTCGCCCCTCGAAACCCCCTGATACGCATAGCCACAACCTACTCGTTCCGGCCCGCAGCGATTTCTATAGGCCGTCGTTCCGTAACTGGCGCTATGACTCCCCCGCCAGTTCGGGGTGACGGATATGGTCGCGGAACGTCCAGGGTAAACAGGCGAAACGACCTGCTTGGTGCCCTCGATTTCAACCTGCAAGCAGTAGGTCAACGCTTTTTTGCCCCCGATGCCCGGTACGGACGTGAGTCGTTTCATCCAGACCGCGACCTGGCGTTCGTCGAGGTCGTCCACGTGCCCTGCCTGGAATTGATAACGATTGACGATAATAACGCTGAGCGTTATGCTAATGGTGTGATCCAGACGTTCGCAGAAAAAGACACTGAGCCTGTCTGGCAGCGGGTCCATGTGCGCAGGTTTGGCCCCGACTTGCAGCGAATCGCGAATCGAAAGTTACTGATACTCGACGCCGCTGAAACCATCAATGACCTGCGCGTTCCACCGGGCAACCGCCTCGAACAGCTGCAGGGCAACCGAAAAGGCCAACACAGCATCCGAGTCGACGACCAATGGCGCATCTGCTTCACGTGGACACCCGCTGGGCCAATAGATGTCGAAATCACCGACTATCACTGAGGAGATATTGTGACTGCCGCACACGAGCCCATTCACCCCGGCGAGATTCTTCTCGAAGAATTCCTCACTCCGCTTGGCATCAGCCAATACCGTCTTGCCCAGGCAATCGCCGTGCCCCCGCGCCGCATCAACGAGATCGTTCACGGTAAGCGAGGTATCAGCCCGGACACCGCCCTTCGGCTGTCACGAGCACTCGACACAACGGATCGATTTTGGATGAACCTCCAGACCCGATACGACCTTGACGTGCAATCTGCTGCTCACGCGGGAGAGCTCAACCAGATCCGGTCACTCCTGAGCGCCTAGCGAGGCCGATGCGCCCGTTGAGGGTTCCCAAACACCACTCCCCCGAGACTTCGGAATCTTCGTGACTTGGCGCTGAATCTGCGTCCGTCGAGGTCCGTCTTGCGGACCAACAAAGGCGGTCGCCGTGGAGCCGGGGGCGAGTTGTAGGGTGGTGCCGAGCCCGCCCATCGCTGATTCAGAAAGCTAGCGTGTAGGAGTCCCTGCAATCGTGGCTCGGCGAAGGGAGTGGTCATGGCCGGCCGGTTCGTTTACTGGATGAATGTCTCGCTTGATCTCTTCATCGAGCGCGAGGTGGGTGAGCACGGTGACATCGGAGGGCCCAGTTGGATCCGCCTGGGCGAGCCGCTGCATCGCGAATTCAACGCTCGCGCGCGGGCGCTGGCGATGATGGTTCAGGGCCGCAAAGTCTTCGAGATGATGGATCCGTTCTGGCCGAACGCGCGCACAGACGAATCCCTTCCGGGCTTCCTGCGCGCGTACGGCGAGATCTGGACGGACAAACCCAAGGTGCTCGTCTCGCGCACGCGCACCACGGCCGAACACAACACGCGCATCATCGGCGACGACAACGCGATCGAACAGCTCGCCGTGCTGCGACAGGAGACGGATGGAGAAATCGGCATCGGTGGCGCGAACCTCGCCACCCAGCTGATGCGGGCTCACCTGCTCGACGAGCTCTTGCTGTTCACACACCCTGTCGTGCTCGGAGCCGGCCGGCCGCTCTTCGACGCTCTCGACCAGCCTCTCGAGCTCGACCTCTTGGAACAGGATTCGTTCGACCAAGGAGTGACGATGCACCGGTACGCGGTGCGCGGGGCACGTTAGGGGTCACTTTGTGGGCCCTGACGGCGATCAGCAGCCGGACAGTGCCGTGGAGACGATCACGCCGAACGGCGTGGTGGGCATCCCGCTCGTTCAGCCACTTTGCGTCCCACCCATGCTTCAGTGCGACTCGTTCTGCGGCGGCAGCGACGGAATCGTCCGAGCCGGGGCGGACGTGAAGGACATCCAGGTCTTGCGTGGTCCCCCGATCGAAGTAGCACAGGGCGAGTGCCCGCACCGCCCACGAGCCGGATGCCGGCCACCTCACCCGAATTACGAAGCTCGGCGACGAGATCACGGAGGCCGATGATGATCGCGTTGCGGTCCAGCGCGGTGCCGAACATCAGACGCTCGCGAAGGTATCTGCCCAGGCAAGAACGCCGCGTTCGGCGAACTCTTTCGGCACGTCATCACGTTCGGGCGCGGGGTCGGCCGGGTCGACCCGGAACACAATTGGTTCAGTCAGTGCGCGCTCGGGGTTGTTGACCCATCCAGGCAGCGGGATGTTCTCTTGATTGAGCCGCCATGCCACGAGAGCCGCGATGGCGGCATCCCACATAAGATCGCCGGTGGGTTCCGGCTCCGTCAGCCCAAGGATTCCTCGAACGAGTCCGCGTTCGGCGGTGAGATTATCGTTCAACTGAAGCAAAGCCCGGAGCGCGCGGTCTGCATCCTTCGCTCGAAGATACTCTCTGATCGCCTCTGCCGCGCTGGCAGCGTCATCACGACGCGTGGGAGCGGCATACAGGCGGTGTCCGGCGCCGGCGAGCAGCCGATCGACCGTACTGTAGGCCGCATCCCGTCCACGCTCATGATGGGAGACGCTGGCCTGGTCAATGCCGGTTAGCTCTGCGAGTCTCGCCTGAGTGAGGTGTTTGCTCCGGCGAGCGGCGCGGACGAGAGTAGATGAGGCTGCCACAATCGTTTCCGTCTTATATCCAATATGACTCGTACATCATATTTTAGCGCGTGCTCGATGCAACCCGTGCCTGAAAGCCGTCCAGAACCGTTCGCCGGGTTCTCTCGACCGCGGCAGCCGCGTCGGGCCCCCCAGTCCGCTGGACGTCCCACGCCACGAGAACCGGGTCGGCCGTCCAGCCGGACACCATTGACGTCCACGCCCTGGCGGTCGACCAGATCGTGGGGTCCGCCGGAACGACGTATTCGAGGGTGGCGCTCTCCGGCGTGGTCTCGGAGAAGCCGAGTCGAGCCAGATCCAGACCTGTCCGTGCGTAAACAACCGCACGGCGGGCCACCCGCCACGGGGCGACCAGATCAGCGGCCGGGTCCCCCGACACGATGACGTCCAGCTTGGCGGCAGCATCCCGAAGCGTCTGCGCCTGACGCACGATGGCGTCCAGACTCAACCAGTAACTGGAAATGCCCTGCGGCCCCGGATACTCCGCCAGGAATCGGTCCCACAGGGTCTCCGGCCGCGCTGCCCGCCAGCCGCCCTCGTCGCGAACCACAGCAGTATCGAGTGCGCGGAGACCGTTGGAAACGGTCACCTGGGACACGCCGCACTCTGCGGCGAGGTCCATCTGAGTTCTCGGTCGTGACGTGCGGAGGAGCACCCGGAGCAGGGCGAATCGACCCCACGCGACACGCCCCCGTCCTGTCCCAGGTCCGCGGTCGGAGGAGAGCGCCCCTCGCAGCGTGTCGTCTTCCCTCTTGCCCACAAGAATGACAACCCCGTCCTCCAGCGACACGACCGCAATCCCTGAGTCAGCTAGGGCGGCCTCGGCCAGTCCTACACTCGCTTTCGGGACCACGTAGAGAAAGATGTCGGGGGCAGGGCCCCGTGAACGGCCGGATTCAACATCGCGTTGGATGTCCCAGCGAGAGGGGGGTGAACGGCGCACGTGCACGCGGGCAATGATGCGGCTGCCGGACAGAGTGAGGGTCACGGTGTCCGCGTCCAAGACCAGGACGTTCACGCCCAGCGCGGTGAGGAGGTTGAGGCCCTCCGAGGCAGTCACTGCTCTCATGGCTCTGGTCGGCTTCCTATAAGGTGAAGTTCAATACACGACTATAACTTATAGCCCCAGGAATCACTACAGGTTATAGAGTCGCGAGCAACACAACGGACGCGCCACCGCGCGTCACCTCGGCAGCCGCGTCGCAAAGCTCGGGCAACTCGCCATCTAAACTGGTCGTTTGCCCACGGAAGGACCCTCAATGAGCATGGAAGGCGCGGCCTGGAGCTCGCTGTACAAGATCTCTACCGCCAGGGACGGCAAGCACGGCATCTCCCGTGAGTCCGTGCGGCGGATCATGACGTTCGCGGTGCCCTACCGGTCCAAGCTGCTGATCTTCATCGCCCTCTCCATCGTGGGAGCTTTCCTCGCGGTCGCGACGCCGGTACTCGCCGGCCAGGTGGTCGACGTCATCGTCGCCCAGGGCGAGGTCACCACGATCGTTTGGATCGCCGTCGTCATCGCCCTCGTGGCCGTGGCCGACGCCGCCGTGTCACTCGTGACGCGCTGGTACTCGGCGCGGATCGGCGAAGGCGTGATCCTGGACCTCCGCACCTCCGTCTTCAACCACGTGCAGAAGATGCCGATCGCGTTCTTCACCCGCACGCGGACGGGCGCCCTCGTGAGCCGCCTCAACAACGATGTGATCGGCGCCCAGCAGGCCTTCAGCGGTACGCTGTCCGGCGTGGTCACGAACCTCGTGGCGCTGACCCTCACCCTGATCGTCATGCTCAGCACGTCCTGGCTCGTGACGGTTCTCGCCATGATCATGCTCCCCATCTTCCTGGTACCCGCGCGCCGCATGGGCAGCCGCCTCGCTGCGCTGCGCCGCGAGGCCGCCGATCACAATTCCGCCATGAGCACGCAGATGACCGAGCGCTTCTCAGCGCCCGGCGCCACCCTCGTCAAGCTGTTCGGCCGGCCCGACGAGGAGGCCGAGGAGTTCCGCGTCCGCGCCGCCCGCGTCCGCGACATCGGGGTCCGGACCGCGATGCTGCAGTTCGTCTTCTTCACCGCACTGATGCTCGTCTCCGCTCTCGCCCTCGCGCTCGTGTATGGGCTCGGCGGCTCCCTCGCCCTCGACGGCCAGCTGAACACCGGAGACGTGGTCACCCTGGCGCTCCTCCTCACCCGCCTCTACGCGCCGCTCACCAGCCTCGCAAACGCACGGGTAGAGATCATGAGCGCGGTGGTCAGCTTCGAGCGCGTCTTCGAGGTGCTGGACCTCGACCCGCTCATCAAAGAGAAGCCCGACGCCGTCGCCGTCCCCGAAGGCCCAGTGGCCGTCGAGTTCGACAACGTCCGCTTCGCCTACCCGTCCGCGGACAAAGTCTCCCTCGCCTCTCTCGAGGAGGTTTCCACGCTGGACACCCGCGGCGGCGAGGAGGTGCTGCACGGCGTGTCCTTCAGGATCGAGCCGGGGCAGACCGTTGCCCTCGTTGGTACGTCCGGTGCCGGCAAGTCCACAATTGCGCAGCTCCTCTCGCGCCTGTATGACGTCGACAGCGGCGCCGTGCGCCTCGCGGGGACGGATGTCCGCGATGTCACTTTCGTCTCCATGCGGCACAGCCTGGGCATGGTGACGCAGGACGGCCACCTGTTCCACGAGACCATCCTCTCCAATCTGCGCCTCGCGAGGCCGGAGGCGTCCGACGACGAGGTGTGGGACGCCGTCCGCCGCGCGCGGCTCGAGCCGCTCATCCGGTCCCTGCCGGACCAGCTGGACACCATGGTGGGAGAGCGTGGCTACCGGCTGTCCGGGGGTGAGCGCCAGCGGATGACCATCGCGAGGCTCCTCCTCGCCCAGCCGCGCGTCGTCATCCTCGACGAGGCGACGGCGGCGCTGGATTCGACGTCTGAGGCCGCCGTGCAGGCGGCGCTCAGCGAGGCGCTCAAGGGACGGACGGCGATGGTGATCGCACACCGCCTCTCCACCATCCGCAACGCGGACCTGATCCTCGTGGTTGAGGACGGCTCGATCGTGGAGCGCGGTACGCACGAGGAACTGCTGGCTGTGGGTGGGCGGTACGAAGAATTGCACCGGACCCAGTTCGCACTGCAGAAGGATGTTGCGGCCGATGAGGAAGCGCTGAGCCGGACCTAGTCGCTGAGCTCGGTGCCCCTCCCCCGAGCGCCTCGGACAGTCGCCTCATCACGTTTCGTTTAATGGGAACTGATGACGACTGGCCTGACAGTACGCTTGGGTCACCAGGCCCCAGAGGCGCTGAGGCGCTGAGGAGGCACCATGGTCAAGCCATCTCGATCAATCACCACGGCCATGCCGTCAGATCTCGCTATCTCGCGCGCTGCGGCCCGTCGCCCGCTCGAAGAGGTTGCAGCCGACATGGGCATCGGTCCACACCTGCTGGAACCGTACGGAAGTGCGGCGTCGAAGATCTCCCTCGATGCGATCGATGAGCTCCGTGACCGTCCACGGGCCAAGTATGTCGTCGTCACCGCAATCACGCCGACTCCACTCGGGTCGGGCAAGACGACCACCGCGGTCGGGCTCGGTCAGGGCTTCCGGCACATCGACAAGCTCGGGATCGTCGCGATACGGCAGCCGTCGATGGGGCCGACGTTCGGCATCAAGGGCGGAGCCGCTGGTGGCGGCTACGCTCAGGTGGTCCCGATGGAGGCACTGAACCTGCACCTGACCGGCGACACCCACGCCGTTACCGCGGCCCATAATCTACTGTCGGCGATGATCGGCAACCACATCCACAAGGGAAACGGTCTCGGGTTCGACCCCCATGAGATCACCTGGCGACGTGTCCTCGACGTCAACGATCGCGAGCTGCGCACCATCATCACCGGGCTCGGCGGTCCTGACGACGGCAACCCGTTCCAATCCGGTTTCGACATCTCCGCAGCCAGCGAGGTGATGGCGTTGTTGTCGCTGTGCACGTCGTTGCGGGATCTCCGTGAACGGATGGGAGGAATCGTCGTCGGCTACAACCGCGGCGGCGAACCGGTGACCGCCGAGATGCTCAAGGCGGCCGGCGCCATGACCGCGATACTCACGGACGCCATCAAGCCGAACCTGATGCAGACCGTGGAGCAGACGCCAGTGCTCGTCCACAGTGGTCCGTTCGGGAACATCGCCACCGGTAACTCCTCGGTGCTCGCCGACCTGATCGGCATCCATGCCGGCGACTACCTCATCACCGAGGCGGGGTTCGGTGCAGACATCGGCGCGGAAAAGTTCTTTAATATCAAGTGCCGTGCCTCCGGGCTGGCGCCGGATGCCGCCGTCATCGTCGCGACCGTGCGTGACCTGAAAACTCACTCGAACAAGTACCGGGTCGTCGCCGGCCTACCGCTGCCACCGGAGATGCTCGCCGAGAATCCCGACGACGTCATCGCCGGGGCAGCGAACCTGCGCCGGCAGATCGCCAACATTCGACGGCACGGAGTGACGCCGGTCATTGCGGTGAACGCATTTCCCACCGACTACGACAGTGAGCATCAAGCGATCATGGACGTCGCGGCAGAGGAAGGTGTGCGCGCGGCGATCAGCTACCACTTCACCGAAGGCGGCAGGGGTGCGGTCGAGCTGGCCGAGGCGGTTGCGGAGGCCTGCGCTGAACCGTCGAGCTTCCACCGGCTCTACCCCGACGAACTTCCCTTGGTCGACAAGATTGATGTGATCGCGCGCGAGATGTACGGCGCCGACGGCTTGGACCTCTCGCCTCTGGCAGCTCGGCAACTCGACAAGTACGAGCGGGCAGGCTTCGGCAGCCTGCCGGTGTGCATCGCCAAGACACACCTGTCCCTGACGGCCGACCCCAAAATCAAGGGAGCACCCACCGGGTGGCGACTGCCGGTGCGTGAGGTGCGTGCGTCGATCGGGGCCGGGTTCATCTATCCCATCTGCGGCGACATGCGCACCATGCCTGGTCTCTCGTCCACACCGGCAGCCGAACGCATCGACATCGACGACAACGGCGAGATCGTCGGGTTGTCCTGATCGTCGGGTTGTCCTGATCGGCGGACCCGGCCAGGCACGGCGGGCTTCTCGATGAAGCCTTCCCCGCTCACGAACTCGAAGGCTGTCACGCCGCCGTTGCTCACAAGACCATCATCTCTGACGCCGTCTGCCGGAATGCCGCAGCGCCTAACACGGAATCTTGGTGTACCGGCGCCCCTTGTCGTCGATTGACGTGCCGTTAGGACCATTGGCTCGACACCCCGTGTACTTATCGGCGCTCCCCGAGGACGGCGGGGGCTCACCGGAGCGGGGGCAGAGGCAGCTCGCTCCTCTGCCGCAACGCGCGCATCGTCCGCCGCCTGAGCGTCAGCCGCCGCTTGGGCTGCGGCAGCAGCTGGAGCTATCGCTCCATCTGGCAGCAGCCTGCGATTCCTCGTCGTCGGTGAATAGCTCCAAAAGCGTCGCTTCCGATCAGGCGCTCGCTGGTCGGCGCCCCGTGAGTCACCAGAATGCTGAGCCACGCATCGCTTGGCGTGACCGAGCTGGTCGACGTCGAACGCCGACGCCATGCAACCCGCGCTTCTGTTCGGTTGGTCCGGCCGGCCTGTCCGACCACCTGAGCCAGCCCTCGTTGTGATGCTCATGTCGGCCCGGCCGCTCCCGGCCAGCCACGCGCCGGCCACCTTCTTAGGCGTTCAGCGCGACGCTCAGCCGCGCGATTCCCCCGTCGTTTCCGTGTTCTCGAAGCTCATTTTCACTCCATCGCGGCCTGGATGCGTCGGTCAAGATCATCCAGCTCGGCCAGCGCCTCTGACGCAGCCCACACGCGGTTCCTTTTGCGACCGGTGATTTCCTGGATGTACCCGGCTCGAGTGAGCTGGTCGATCGCCCGGTACGCCTGGGAAGCAACGGAGCCGGACCGTGCCTCGATCTCGGCTGCACTCATCACTGGGTGGTCATAGAACGCCTGAATCAGTGCGGCGGCCGCGGATCCGGCACGAGGGCGCAGCTCTGCTGCCCAAGCATCGGGCATCGCCTTCAGACGAGCGATGGTGCCGCGAGAGCAGTCGGCAGCAGCACGCGCTGAGTGCGCGAACAAGCCAATTAGCAGCGCGGGGTCGCCGCGGCGGTAGGCGCCGAGCGATGCGAAGTAGTCGTCGCGGCGGGCGAGAAGACCACTGGCCAGAGGCACAACGGCGTTACGGGTGACGCCGCGGCGACGCAGCACAGCGGATACCAGCGCACGTCCGATGCGACCGTTGCCGTCGGTGAAGGCGTGGATGGACTCGAACTGGGCGTGGCCGATTGCGGCCTGCACCATCACTGGAACGTCGTCGCGGTTGAGGTACGCCACCAGGTCTGTCATCAGCTCAGCAACTCGCGCAGGCGCCGGCGGCACGTGGAGGGCATCCCGGGGTGAGTAATCGCTTCCGCCGATCCAGTTCTGCATGTCCCGCAGACGACCTGCGTAGCTACCCTCGGCGGGGTCATCCGCCATCAGTGCGCGGTGTGCGCTCGTAATGTGCTCCAGCTCGAAATGGCCGTGCTGCTCAACGGTGGTGATGAGTTCATGAAGCGCAGCCGAGGCGGCGACCATGCTCATCGCAGAGGCATTGCCCCGGTTGCCTGCAACCGCTTGGGCGTAGTCCAGCGCCGATGCAGAGATGCGCTCGATCTTCGAGGAGGCCACAGATTCCGAACGCACCATGAAACGGCTCAGTGCCGCGGAATGGCCTTCCGCGTCAGTGTCAGCCTGCGCGACGGCAAGGAGGGCTTTCTCGGTTTGCAGCAACACTGCCAGAGGCGGCATGTAGTCGAGCGTCTCGATCAGTGGCGGGATTGTCGCGTCGACGGAACTCAGCACTCGGTCTTCACGCGTGCCGCCACGTACCTGCTGACGCCAGGGCAGAGTCTCAACCCCGTGTGGAGGCCAAACGGTGTTGGTGATCGCAGCGTTCATAACCACAACTTTATCGCGCCTTGATGGTCTTTGTTACTACTTAACACGAATTAGCGCACGAACAGTGGTGATTACCTCCTTCAGCGCCTGGCGGAGGGGTACTTCCGAGCAGGTGTGTCGCGCGCAGCCCGCGGCCGCTTCACCGTTCTCGAGCCAAGCTTCCACGACCTCGCACGCACCAACTACGACGTCGACCGAAACCGCCGCTCAGTTGCAGGCACCGAACGGGATGCTCTAGCCGCCCTGAAGGCAGTTCTGCTCGAGGCGGAGCACGCCCGCGTCGGCTCTGCTGTGCTCGGAATGTGAGGCCAACGATGGCAGAATCCCTGGTCGACTGGGCGGCCGGCGACCAGAGTGCCTCATTCGGCGAAGACGAACTCGAGGGGCCACTCTCGGCTGAGCCGCCGCATCCGATCAATTGGAATCTCCTCAACGCAGACGACGCCGAAACAGAGTGGATCGAACTCAACCGGTGGGTGAACTGGATACGACGGACCTACGGGCTCCCGGCATCCGTCGTGCCACCCTTCTGGCACCGCCGCCCGCAACTCCATTGAATCCCTCAACGCCCAAGTCAGAGCCGGCGGAACCGAAGACATCGAATCCGCGGGACGACGCCGGGTGCGCGGACTCGGAGCTGCCCAGATAATCGTGACGATGCTGCTGACAAACTTCAACCTCCGCAAGATCGCAGCGTTCATCAGCGACAAGATCAAAGCCGACGCGAAGAGCGAGTCCCGTGGCGAACCCGCGGTCGCTCTGGTGCGACGCCGAGATCGCGAATGGCACAACCCCTACACGGACACCTACCCGCCCGGAGTTCTCCGCCCAGACAAAACGAAACCACCAGGCTCAGTCGACGGGACCGGGTCACGTCCCGCTGAGTGGTGGAGTTTCTCAACACCGTGCGGGTCAGCTGTTTTAGTTTAGGCGGCGGCGAGTTCGGGGAGGATCACCGCCTCGTCGATGACC
>NZ_SOGQ01000014.1 GCF_004403465.1 Cryobacterium sinapicolor
CGCATACCAAGACTGGATCCATAGCTACAATCACCACAGGCCCCATACCGGCATCGGCGGCAAATCACCCATCGACCGCGTTCACAACGTCAATGGGAAGAACAGCTAGAACGCTCGATCGAGCTCGACGTCGCGTGCCGACTGGCCGGTCGCGATCGCCGCGGCCACCGCGGTGCCGATCGACCCGGCGTCGGCGTCGAGACGGATGGTGAACCCGAGACGGGCGGCCTCGGCCGCCCGCAACTTGGCCGCCGTCACCGGCCGCACCTCTCCGGCCAGGCTGATCTCGCCGAAGGCCACGGCACCCTGGGCGATGGGCTTGTCTTTGAACGCGGACGCGATGGCGAGGGCGATGGCGAGGTCGGCGGCCGGCTCGGTGAGACGGATGCCGCCCACGGTCGACACGTAGACATCCATGCTGCCCAGCCCTGACAGGCTCGCCCGGCGCTCAAGCACCGCGAGGAGCATCGCCACCCGTGAGGAGTCCACCCCGTTGGTGACGCGGCGGGGGTTCGGGGCCTGGGTCTTGATCACCAGGGCCTGCACTTCGACCGGCATCGCCCGGCGGCCCTCGAGCGCCACCGTGACGCAGGTGCCGGACACGGGGGTGGAGCCGCGGCTCATGAACAGCGCGCTCGGGTCGGGCACCTCGGCGATGCCGTCGCCGGTCATCTCGAAGCAGCCCACCTCGTCGGTCGAGCCGAACCGGTTCTTGAGCGCACGCACGAAGCGCAGCGCGCTCTGCCGGTCACCCTCGAACTGGCACACCACGTCGACGAGGTGCTCGAGCAGGCGAGGCCCGGCGATCGAGCCGTCTTTGGTGACATGCCCGACGAGCAGGATGGGCAGGTTGCGGTCTTTGGCCACCCGGATCAGCGTGGAGGCCACCTCCCGTACCTGGCTGGGCATGCCCGCGAGACCGTCGGAGAGTGAGCTGGCCACCGTCTGCACCGAGTCGACGATGACCAGGTTGGGTTGCACGGCGTCGATCTGGCCGAGGATGGTGGCCAGGTCGGTCTCTGCGGCGATGTACAGCTCGGGCTGCAGCGCCCCGGTGCGCTCGGCGCGCAGCCGGACCTGGCTGACCGACTCCTCGGCGCTGACGTAGAGCACGCGGGACTTGGCGGCCGCGGCTTTGGAGGCCACCTCGAGCAGCAGCGTGGACTTGCCGACGCCGGGCTCGCCGCTGAGCAGGATGACCGAGCCGGGCACGATGCCGCCGCCCAGTACCCGGTCGAACTCGGCGATGCCGGTCGGCCAGTGCGAGACGGCCGTCGTGTCGACGTGCGTGATCGGGCGGGCGACACCGGGGCCGCTGACGCTGGCCGGCTTGAGTGCGCGCGCCAGGCTGGCCTTCTCGGTGGTGTCGACCACGGTGCCCCACTGCTGGCATTCGCCGCAGCGACCTGCCCACTTCAGGGTGGTCCAGCCACACTCGGTGCAGCGGAAGGAGGAAACGGGTCTGGCCATTCTGTGAGCCTAGCTCGGGCCGCTGACACCGCCGGTTTCCAGGGTGCTCGCGGTCGGCGCCGATGCGGGTTCGGCGGCGGGGGAGGGGAGGCCGGCGGGCGGGGTGGCGGGCAGGTCGGCAGGCGCTTTGGGCGCATCGGCCCCGACCGGGTCGGCAGGCCGGATGCCCCGCTCCAGATGAGCACTCAGCGCCGGCAGGAACGCGTCGGCCCAGGCCCGGTAGCCACGGTTATTGGGGTGGAACAGGTCCCCCGCGACATGCGTGGCGACGCTGCGCAGCCCGAGCCGCTTGGTCGTGGCGTGCAACGGCACCACGGCGAGCCGGTGCTCCGCGGCCACCTGGCGGATGATGCGGTTGGCGACGGCGACCATCCGTTCGTTGCGGGGCAGGTGGAAGCAGGGCAGGTCGGCGACCAGGGCGTGCGAGGGGAGGGCTTGGAAGATTTGCCGGATGCCGGCCTCGAACACGGCGGCGTCCCAAAGGGCGATGTCGTTGGCGCCGATCGCGACCGTGACGATGTCGGGCGTGAGTTTCACGAACTTGGGCAACTGGTCGCGCACGGCGAGCTCGACAGTCGCGCCCGACACGCTCAGGTTCACCACGCGCACCGTTCTGCCGGTGGACAGACGGATGTGGTCGGTCAGGATTCCGACGTAGCCGCGGGGCGGGGAACTCGCCCCGATGCCCTGCGCGGCGCTATCTCCGATGACGGCGTAGAGCAGCGCGCCCTTGTCCTTGGCTCGGGTGCGCCACCAGAGGGAGTGCACCGGCAGGGTCTCGTTGAGAATCACTGAGCTCTCTGCGATGCGTCGCTGGAAGCCCCGGTAGTTGACGACGACGGCGGCACCAAGGCCGGCCGCGGTGGCCAGGGACCCGGCGGTCAGGACAAAGGAACGGAGCCTGTGGTTCGCGGTTATCACCCGGAGAGAATACCGCCCTGTGCTGGGTTGGCGCTGTTCCGGGGCGTTCGGGGCCGTTCGGGACCGTTCAGCGACGGATCTCCGCCGCAGCGATTGGCGCACGGCCCCTGATTTCAACTAAACTCTCCCTCGGTACCGTGTCCGAGCGGCCGAAGGTGCAACTCTCGAAAAGTTGTGTGGGGGAGACTCCACCGTGGGTTCAAATCCCACCGGTACCGCCACAGAAATCCCCCTGCATCCCTTTGTTTCACTGGGAAGCGGGGGGTTTTTTCTTGCCGGGATTGACCCAGCGGTAACGCCGCAGTAACGGAACACCTTGTGAGCGGGTGTGAGCAAGTGCGAGTTGAGGCGACACGCCCTCGCTCTTGTGAAGGGGACGAATCAACGCCCAATCTTCCACTGTGATCACCCATCCAATCGTGGTCGAGTGGACTAGTTTTCAACCGTCGATTCTGGCTGGGTATTCAACCGTCGCTGACAACAGGCGACCGGTGCGGCCCTTCCTTGGAGCCAGACGTATGAAACCTTTTCAACGCTCGGCGCATATGGGCGAGGCAATTTCAGTGCGCAGATGCATGACGGCGACACAATCACCTGTCAGATGCTTGTGGATGGCAAGGTCGTAATGGAGCTCGCATCAACTGGGGCGTACGCAATCGTCACTTGCGGGTGAAGTGCTCGCCCTCATCCACCACCCCTTTGGAGGTTGATGCGATGGCCCGTCCATACGAATACCGCTGCTTTCATCTCTGATTTGGGGGGATCTCGGTCGCTAACCCGAGAGATCACCGTCTTTTTGCCAGGCGCGAAAGCCAGTCCTGCCCCCACCGTATGGCGCATTCCCGATGACAACGTTTGGCCCGTCAACAGTTCGCTAGGCTCGACTCCATGCTGCTCGATGACGACACGATTACGCCCACCGCTCTCGCCGGCGAGCTCGGAGTGGATCCGCGTCAGGTGCGTGGGTGGCTTCGCGCGAATCAAATCCGCCCAGAGGTAGAACGGTGGCAGCCTTGGAGCCTCACCGACGATCAGGCTGACCTCGTTCGCCAGCACTTCGGAAGCGCAGGGGCCGCCGAGGCAGAATCGCGGCCGGCCTTCATCGGGGAGAGCTGGACCGTCGGACAGCTGCTTGGCACCTACGCTTCAATCCTCGAAGAACTCCGCAAGCGTGGACTTGTCCGGACCAACAACGCTCCCGTCGGCGATCTGGCGGAGTACGCGGCGTCAATTGTCTACGGAGGCACGCTGGCACCGAATTCTGAGAAGGCCTACGACCTCATCGCATTAGACGGCCGACGTGTCCAGGTCAAGGTTCGGAACATCCGACCTGAGACGAGCCCGTCGGCTGTCTTCTCAGTGATCCGCTCATTCGGATTCGACGCGTGCATTTTCGTGCTCATCGACACCCTGAATGATCGGGTGCAGGGCGCCTTTGAGTGGACGGCTGCTGAGGTTAAGGAATTCGGAGTCCACCGCGAGCACACCAATGGGATTGCGATCCGTGTCGGCCAGGCAGGACGGCACGGCATTGATCTCACAGATCAGGTTGACGAAGCATGGCGGGAGATGCTGGCATCGGTGTGAGCCGCGTCATTGGCCTCAGCTGAGACGGAGAATGGTGTCCACGGGACGAAAATGGAAATGGCGCGTCATTCGCGACGCGGAAGACACCGCGTCCGGTTCCGCTCCCTCCAAAAGACCAACCCCCGGTGCGCGCGTAGTGGGGCCGTCATGGACGACGACCTGGGTGCGCCGAACTGCAAACGCTGCTTGGTGCCTATGGTGATCGAGGGCACAGATGAAGGCCCCTACTGGTGCTGCCCAGAATGCCGCATCGTTCGGCTCGCTTGAGGTCCTTCTCCGTGATGGTGCTCGCCCGGAGAAGATCAGGGTCAAGGAGCATGCCCTTTCGATGCTTGATCGCAGCTCCGTTGCGATCGCCAAGACCGTGGCGCCGTACGCGGTGTCCCGGAAAGCCAACAATGTCCGCACCTTGGACCGCGAGGATCCTGAACTTATCCGGCCGGCGAACGGAAGGGAGTAGCGACTGCAGTGTCGGCGATTCGAATTCGCTCGGCTGAAGGCCTTCAGTACGCGGGCGCGCTGGGGGCTGCTGCAGGGACTCGTTGATCATCTCAGTCCAAGCCCTATGCAGCGCCTGCCCCGGAGTGTCCGAGTTTCTTGGAAATCTCAGCTGCCGCCTGTTTCATCACGGGTTGGAGAGCGCGCATTCGTTCCATGGGCATGTACGGGGTTATGGCTGAAATGCTGATCGCCGCGACGACGGCTCCGCTTCCATTGCGCACGGGGGCTGCCACACACCGGATGCCGGGTTCATTCTCCTCAAGGTCCAAGGTGGTTCCGACCGTGGCATACTCTGCCATCCGTTCCAAGAAGAGTGCCTTGATCTCGGGCAGTGTGTCGGGGGCGTGATGTTCTTTGTCGAAGACGCTGCTCCATCGGCCGGGTTCGTCGAGGAGAAGCGCTTTTCCGATTCCGGTCTGGCTCAGCGGCATTCGATACCCGATACGCGAACGCATTTCAGCGCCGCGGGAGCCCGATATCTTGTCGACGTAGAGCACCTGCCCCTCTTCCTCGACGGCAAGGTGCACGGTGTCGAGGTATTTCTGGGACAGCAACTCTAGGTACGGTCGTGCGACAGTCGACGCCGGACTTTGATACAAGGCCTGGAAGCCGAGTTCTATCAGCGTGGGCCCGAGGCAGTAGTCGGCGCCGAGTGCGCTGCGGACGTAACCGAACTGTTGCAGCAGCTGAATGAGGCGGTGCGCCGTACTGCGACCCAGGCCGGTGGCCTCGCAGACTGACCGGAGATCCGTCGCGCCATCGCTGATGGCACGAATAATCTCCAACCCTCGTGCGAGCGTCTGTGTTCCGGCTGGTGGGGTCCGCAGACCCGAACGATCCGTTGGTTCCTGTGTGCTCATGCGAACGCCTCCGCTTAGTGAATTTTCAGTATATCCCGATATGTGGAACACCATTTGATATATAGGGATAGCTCGGTCAGTCTGATGTGCGAGAGCGGAAGCACAATCGCCGCGAACCGAATCTGAGGGAACACGAATCAATGACGAGTCAAGGCCGCGCACGAATGATTGGGCTGGACTGGGGTACGACCTCGTGCCGGGCGTTCCTTCTGGGTGACGACGGCGAAGTACTGGCCGAACGCCGCCAACAGTCTGGCGTGAAGGCGCTAACAGCATCCGCCGTGTCCGCAGGGACGCCGCGAACCGAAGCTTTTGAGAGAGCTTATGAGCAGCTGTGCGGGGAGTGGCTCGAGACCTTGCCGAAACTCCCGGTCGTTGCCTGCGGAATGGTTGGCAGTAACCAGGGTTGGGTTGAAACTCCCTACCGTTCGTTACCGGTTGATCTCGTCGACAACGGTTTTGTGATGACGACGGTTCCGGCACGGGATGGATCGGTGGTCCACATCATCCCCGGCCTGATCGCTGACCAGGGTGTGCCTGACGTAATTCGCGGCGAAGAGACGCAAGTTCTAGGTGCGCTGGGTGAGAGCTCGTGGACCTCTGATAACTCCAACATAGATCGGATCGTCCTTCTGCCGGGAACGCATTCGAAATGGGTGCGCGTTGCCGGAACAACGGTCAGGGCATTCAAGACCTTTATGACGGGTGAGTTTTTTGCCCTGCTGACGACTGAGAGCACACTGTCCCAACTTGCGTCGCCCTCCGGGAATGCCAACTGGGAAGCGTTTGGCAAGGGCTTGGATGTTGCCGCTTCGGCGTCAGTTGGCGGGGGAATTCTGGGCACCGCGTTTTCCGCCCGTACCCTCGCCATGACCGGGGGGATCGCCGCCGACGAAGTCGAGGATTACCTCTCGGGTCTGTTGATCGGCGACGAGGTGGCCTCGGCCTCGACGTTATGGCGGGAAGTCGACGTCGATGAGGTTCTCATTTGCGGTGAGGCGGATCTCAGCGAACGTTACAGGCGCGCGCTGGTCAAGTTTGATCTGCCCACGCCGCGTGGGATCAGCGATTCGGCCGCCACCGGCATGTGGCGCCTTGCGGTCGCAGCCGGATTGGTCGGGCAGCTTGATCCATCCCATCCCACTCCGCAGGCTTCCCCTGTCTCCGCCAGGCAACAGCATCGCTCCGCATCAACCACCTATCGAGAGCCAGGAAATTGACAGAATCATCCAGCGCACTGCCACGCACCTTTATCGGCCTGATCGCCATCCTCCGCGGGCTTACCGTCTCAGACGCCGTCTCCGTCGGCGAGTGTCTTTACGAGTCCGGCTTCAGAACGCTGGAAGTTCCGCTCAACTCCCCCGACCCGCTTCTAACCATCAGTGCCCTTAAAGAGGCGCTGCCCGCGAACTGCATGGTCGGGGCAGGCACAGTCCTCACCGTCAAGCAGGTGCGGCAGTGTCACGAAGCCGGCGCACAGATCATCGTGTCTCCCAACACGGATGTCGCTGTCATCGCCGAAACGATTCGCCTGGGAATGCTGAGTTTCCCGGGCGCCGCCACACCGAGTGACGCGTTCGCTGCGATCGGCGCCGGCGCCACAAGCGTCAAAATCTTCCCCGCAGACCAAGTGGGGATCAACGGGCTCAAGGCCTGGACTGCAGTCGTACCCAAAGAAATCGGTCTCATCCCGGTAGGTGGCGTCGATGCCGCCAACATCGGGGAATGGATGGCCGCCGGAGCAACCGGCTTTGGGATCGGCTCGTCACTGTACAAACCAGGCATCGCTGTCGAAGAACTTCGCCAGCGCGCTATTGCCATGATTGCAGCCTGGGCATCGTCGCTCGACTCGACAAGGAAGTCAGAATGAAGATCACCAAACTCACCACCTACTCGGTTCCGCCGCGTTGGCTCTTTTTGAAGATTGAGACAGACGAAGGAATCGTCGGGTGGGGCGAACCCGTCCTGGAGGGTCGAGCGGCCACCGTCGCAGCCGCTGTGGAAGAGCTTTCCGACTATGTCATCGGCAAGGATCCGCGCAACATTGAGGACATCTGGACCGTGCTGTACCGCGCCGGCTTCTACCGGGGTGGCGGCATCCACATGAGCGCCCTCGCCGGCATCGATCAGGCCCTGTGGGACATCAAGGGCAAGGCACTCGGCATTCCCGTGCACGAAATGCTCGGCGGCAAGGTCCGCGACAAGATCCGCGTGTACTCCTGGATTGGCGGAGACCGACCCTCCGACACGGCCGCCGCCGCAAGGGATGCAGTCGGACGTGGCTTCACTGCTGTGAAAATGAACGGCACGGAGGAATTGCAGTTCATCGATACCTGGGACAAGGTCGAGAAATGCATCGCTAACGTGACAGCGGTTCGGGAAGCCGTCGGAACCAATGTCGGTATCGGCGTGGACTTCCACGGTCGCGTTCACAAGCCAATGGCGAAGGTGCTCATCAAAGAGCTAGAGCCGTTCAAGCTGATGTTCATCGAGGAGCCGGTTCTGAGCGAGAACGTGAGCAGCCTTCTAGACGTCATGCGGAATACTCCCACGCCCATTGCCCTCGGCGAACGCCTGTTCTCTCGCTGGGACTTCAAGGACATCATTTCCAGCGGCGCGGTGGATATCATCCAACCCGATCCCTCCCACTGTGGCGGCATCACGGAAACCCGCAAGGTTGCAGCCATGGCCGAGGCCTACGACGTCGCCGTCGCACTGCATTGTCCGCTCGGGCCGATCGCCCTCGCTGCCTGCTTGCAGTTGGACGCGAACCTCTATAACGCATTCATCCAGGAGCAGAGCCTGGGTATTCACTACAACAAGTCCAATGACCTTCTTGACTACGTCGTAGACCCCTCCGTGTTCGCCTACAACGACGGAATGGTGTCGCTTCCCGACGGGCCTGGCCTCGGAATCGAAGTGAATGAGGACTACGTGATCGAACGCGCCAAAGAAGGTGCGCGCTGGCGCAACCCGGTGTGGCGTCACGCCGACGGCTCCTTCGCGGAGTGGTAAACCGATGACAAACACAGTGAAATCCCGGCCCGATACGACGACGGCCTTGGCAGGCTCGACGAAGGCCCGATACGCAATCGCGCTGATGCTTTTCGTCACTGTGGTGATCAACTATATGGACCGGGCCAACCTTTCCGTTGCAGCACCGCTGATATCCGAACAGTTCGGTCTCGACACCGCCCAGCAAGGCCTCCTGCTTTCCGCCTTCGGCTGGACGTATGCCGCGCTTCAGCTGCCAGGCGGGTGGCTCGTTGACCGAGTGCACCCACGCCTGCTGTACCCGGCGTGCCTTGTTCTGTGGTCACTGGCAACGATTTTCATGGGAATCGTCGGAAGCTTCGCGGCGCTCATCGTTCTGCGGATGGCCGTCGGAGTTTTCGAGGCTCCCGCCTACCCGATCAACAACAAGGTGGCCACGCGCTGGTTCCCTGAGAAGGAACGCGCGACGGCGATCGGGTTCTACACTTCCGGCCAGTTCATCGGCTTGGCGCTGCTGACCCCTGTGCTGACGTGGCTGCAGTACGTGCTCAGTTGGCACTGGGTCTTCGTGCTCACCGGAGCGGCCGGTTTGGTGTGGGGTCTCGTCTGGTACGTGGCCTACCGGGACCCGAAGGACTCCAAGGCAAACGCCGCCGAGGTTGACTACATCCGCGAGGGTGGTGGGCTAGTTGACTTGGCGCCAGCACCGAAGACGGGCCGGAAAAAGATCTCCTGGACCGACATGCTCATCGTCCTGCGCCGCCGCAAGCTCTGGGGTATCTACCTCGGCCAATTCTGCCTGACCTCCACGCTGTGGTTCTTCCTGACCTGGTTCCCGAGTTACCTGGTGAACTATCGCCAAATGGACTACATCAAGAGTGGGTTTCTGGTCTCGCTCCCATTCCTCGCCGCACTCGTCGGTGTCCTCATCGGCGGGGTGCTGTCGGACAATCTGGTCAAGCGCGGTTTCAGTCTCGGAGCGGCCCGGAAGTTTCCCATCATCACCGGACTACTCCTATCGATGATGATGATCGGGGCCAACTTCACGGACGACACCACATTGGTGATCGCGTTCATGTGCCTCGCGTTCTTCGGGAATGGGCTCGCATCAATAACGTGGTCGCTGGTCTCAGCCATGGCTCCTGCACGACTGATGGGCCTGACCGGGGGCATGTTCAACTTCATCGGCAACCTTTCGTCAATAGCGACGCCGATCGTGATCGGGCTGTTGGTCTCAAAGACGGACTTTGCCCCTGCATTCGTCTACATGACCGTCATCACTGCCATCGGTATCTGCTCGTACGTCTTCCTGGTGGGAAAGGTGGAGCGCATCACCGAGTAAGAACTTGGTAAGCGGCGGAGGCTGCCCCCGGTGAATGACGCCGCGGGTAGCCTCTTCCCATGTAGCTGATCCTGACTAAATGACAGTGCCCGAAAGTGAAGTGACCGAAGGGGCTTCCACCCAGTCCTCCCCGTCCAGATTCAGCCGCCGTTGCGCTGATGTCTCGCACAGGTCGAGGGGTCCTCGGCCGGCGGCGGCGACGCTATTGTTTGTCGCTGGCCTGGGTCCGCGGTTCTGATCCGGTTCCTACGCCGTTCCTGAGTGCCCGAGCAGCATCCTGTCGGTATCGGCGATGGTGGTGCCGCATCGCTGTTAGGAAGTCATAGTGTCTTGCCGGAGAAAGCGTTCGGGTCGAGACCGACGATTCGACGCGCATGGTCTTGGAGTGCTTCGTCACTCACGGTGTGTCCAGCATCTGCGAATCGTTCACGCAGCGCTTCAAGGACTTGCGGTTCGCTGTGGCCGGCGAGGTCAGCTTCCACTTGCGCGAGAATCCCCGCCACCTTGTCCTCGTCCGATTGAGAATGCTGGTCTTGGATCGGTTCATTCTGTGTGCCATCACCATTCATGCTGGTCCTCCGACTTCAGGGGTTCTGTTGGGAAGCATAACGTTCTGAGTGACGCCTCGTCCGCGGCGGCCTCTCGAGGAGTCGCTTTGTTCTGGCGCACTCCCATGTTCATTCTCAGACGGCCGCAAACGGAGCGTATTCGCCGAAACTGTTTAGCGCGGCGTAGAGCGTCTGCCGCGGCACCCCGAGGTCTGACCTGATCGGTGAATCCACGATGCTGGTTGGTGGCAAAGAAATGGCGGTCGACGAGATCGAGTCTTGGTACCAGCTCCGTTAGATCCGCGAGCACTTCCAGAGCTTAGATGCAAACGCCGCGGACCGTCTGGAAGACATCGGGATCGAGCTTCGGAAACTACAGGGAGCAAGCTTAGCCGTCCCCAACCAGCACCATCAAGTGCCGCGTAGCCCACCAGCTGAGCGGCACTTCTCTTTTCTGCAGCCACACTGCGTATGTCCAACGCGAAGACTCGGGCCCTGGCCGGAGCTTGGAGCCTCGAGGGTCAAGCCACTACCGTCCGCCAACCAAACGTGGGCCGTCACATGTCTGCCCGAGGCTTGGATCCTCCGTCGCCCGGTTGAGCGTCATACCGCGGTCTAGGCGCGGCAGGTCGAGCTGCCGGAACGCTTGGGCTCGTGCGGCGTCCATGCGCTCCGGGCTCCGGAGATCCCCACAGACCGACCTCTAATGCGGTGCCACTCGCGTGCCCGGACTTCTCCCGCCCGTGAACAGATACGCAATCATGGGTACGCTCGATGAAGTGCGTTTGCAGAACTCGTTGACGTGCCGCTCGGCGGGCAATGTCCCGTCGCGTTCAGCTCGAACGTGAAGGAATCACCGTGTCTGATCACGCAAGAATCAAGGGCCACACCGTGACCCGCACCGTGCACATCGAGGCCTCGCGCGCGATCGTCTGGAAGGCGCTGACCGACCCCGAGGTGATGGCCAAGTGGTTTGGAGACGGTGTTGGGTTCGCCGCGCTCGAGCCCGGTGCTACCGGCAGCATCGACTGGGATGACTACGGCAGCTTCCCGATCGAAATCACCGAGGTGGTGCCCGACGGCTCGTTCGGCTTCCGTTGGTCGGGAATCCCCGCCGAGGAGCTCGACGAGTACTCGACGCACGTGCGCTTCACCATCGCCGATGCTGGTGCCGGGACGGATGTCACGGTGATCGAATCGGGCTTCGACACACTCCCCGGCGGCACCCGCTACCGTCGCGAACGTCTTGAGCAGAACCGAGAGGGCTGGGACGTCGAACTCGACGAGCTCGCGATCCTGCTCGAGGGTGTCACCCAGTAGTTCACGAATACGGGGAGTCGCTCGACGAGGTGGCCACGTTGCTGGGCCGGTAGAGGATTATTTGGCAGAGCGCAGAGGATGTATGCCAAAGTGCCGAAAATTGCCCGGTGATTCAGCGGCCTGTGAGTTATTGGAACTACCCGCCACAGTGGTGTTCAGAAAACTGGGTGATTCTGTTCCTGGAACTCGTCCCACAACGAATGGCCTCCGAGTCTTGACGAAGTCGCCCTCGTTCAGACCTTTCTATCGATGCGTGTTGAAGGGCTGGAATCCAGATCGCGGCCTCGGGCGAACTAGCGGGACTGCGAAGGCCGCTCAGTAGGCAGCCTGAAGTGCCTTGACCAGGACCTTCGGGTCGTGCAGACCCTTGAAGATCGGCGGGATCTCCCGGTCGACCCCGAGGAACTCGTACACCGCGCGCATGGCCCCGTGGATCGAGTACTCCACGGTGAACACGACGTCGCCGGGGAGTTCGGTGAACTGCCCGAGGAAAGCGAAGTTCTGCGCTCCGTCGGGGATGACCTTGGGGCGGTCGCCCGGAACTCGCCGGGCGAACAGCGCGGAGGCGTACGGCATCATCGACGTCGTGACGTCGGTCGTGGCGAGCACCTCGTCGAGGATGTCTTCGAAGCCGAACTGGTGCATGAGCTCGGTGAGGATCTCGGTTCCGGTCGCCTGCGCCATGGTCTTCTTGACGTAGTCGCCCTCGTTGTCGATCTCCAGCCCCCAGCCCCACATCGTGTAGGTGCCCTCGGGCTGATTGGCGAAGTGCGGCTGCGCCACCACGACGGCCGACATGTACCAGCCCGATTCGATCAACGTCGTCATGGCACCGGTACCCAGTTCGTTGCCGGTGTACTCGACCCACCGCTTGACGAGCGTGTCGCTGTGCATCGTGCGGGTGAACGATTCCCACTTGCTCTCGTCGATGTTGCCGCAGAAGGTGTTGGGGCGACCGAAGTCCGGGGCCTTCTTGGCCAACTTCTCCCAGAGTGACCAGCTGCCGTCCACCCGGTCCCGGATCAGCGGCGGCACGGTGTCGTTGCCGCCGTAGGTGGTGTCGGCGACAATGGAGCCGATGGTGATGAAGGCGAGGTCGTTCTGGCCGAGGTCGATCTCGCTGCTACCGGCCGAGTCCTCCACGTGCAGGCGCGTCGCGCGCCGCCGCTGGGGAGAATTCGTGACGTCGACATCCGTGACGCGCGTGCCGAAGCGCACGTCGACGCCCTGAGACACAAGCCAGCGCTGGAGCGGAACGATCATCGAGTCATTCTGGTTGTACGTGGTCCGCCGCACCCCGGAGAGCGTGTCGAGGTTTTCGAACTCCTGGATGAATCGCAGGAAGTAGCGGCGAAGCTCGGCGGCCGAATTCCACTTCTGGAACGCGAACGTGGTGCGCCACATGTGCCAGAAATTGGTCTGCAAGAAGTGCTCACTGAAGAGATCTTCGATGCGGCGGGCGCCCAGAGTCTTCTCGCGGAGGGCGAGCATGCGCGATATCTCGAAACGGTTGCGCGTGTCCAGGCCGTAGCCGGTGGCGTCCAGGACGCGGTGCCGCGCATCCGCCAGCCGGGTCCGGCCATGGGTCTCGTGCTTGTCATTCCAATCCAACATCTCCTCCCGGACAGTGACATCCGGGTCCTCGAGCGAGGGAATGGTGGAGAACAGGTCCCACGTGGTCTGGTACACCTCTTCGCAGAACATCCGGGCCCCGCGCGTGACCATGGCGCCACGAATTGCCGGAGAGTCCACGGCATCCATGGCGCCGCCAACGTGCCCCAGCTCCTCGAGGATGTGGATGTTCTCGCCGGGTACCCCGGCGTCGCGGATAGCGAAGGCTGCAGTCGCCATGCCGGCAATGCCGTCGAATTGGCTCGGGCTCGCGCTACCCCGCGTGGGTGCGGGCGAAGGCGGATGCCGCGGCAACCTGCTCCGGCGTCGGGCGCACCCCGGTGTAGCGCTCGAACTGTTCCGCAGCCTGGAGCGCGATGACCTCGGCCCCCGTGATCACGACCTTGCCGGCTGCCCGCGCGGCCAGAACAAACGGGGTCTCCGCCGGCAGCGCGACCACGTCGAACACGGTGGTCGCGTCGGCGATCGCCTCGGCTGAGTAGGACAGGTCGTTCACCTCGGCCCCGCCGGTCATGCCGATCGGGGTGACGTTCACGAGCAGCGGTGCGGTGAGTCCGGCCGGCTCGGCCGCCCAGCGGTAGCCGAGTTCGTGGGCGAGGGCCTGCCCCCGTGCCTCGTTCCGGGCGATCAGGGTGCCGTGCTCGAACCCGGAGTCGCGGAAGGCCGCGGCGACGGCCTTCGCCATGCCGCCGCTGCCGCGGAGCAGGAACGGGGTGGCCGGGTCGATGCCGCGCGCGCGGATCAGATCGGCGGCGGCGATGTAGTCGGTGTTCGAGGCCCGCAGGTAGCCGTCGTCGTTGACGATGGTGTTGATCGAGGCGATGGCGCTCGCCGAGGCGTCCATCTCGTCGACCAGGGCGATGACATCCTCCTTGAAGGGCATCGACACGGAGCAGCCACGGATGCCCAGGGCCCGCACGCCCCCGATCGCGGCGGCGAGATTCGTCGTGGTGAAGGCCTTGTAGATGAAATCGAGCCCCAGCTCGGCGTAGAGGTGGTTGTGGAAGCGGGTGCCGAAGTTGCTCGGCCTGGCGGCGAGGGAGATGCACAGGCGGGTGTCTTTGTTGAGCAGGGGCTGCGACGTCATGGGCTCAAGTCTAGGAGCGGGCCGCAAGCGGTTCGAGACCGGCGAGGTTCTGGGCGGTGGGAGGCGCGGCGGAGGGGGAGAGCGCGGAGTGGGAGCGGTCAGCCGCCGGTGGAATCCCGCACGATCAGCTCCGGCTGGAACTCGATCTGCTCGTGCACGAAATCGTCGCCGCCGGCGGCTTCGCGCAGCAGCAAGTCGACGGCAGTGTGGCCGATCAGGGCGCTCGGTTGTCGGATGGAGGAGAGCGGCACGATGGCCGCCGCCGCAAAGGCGATGTCGTCGTAGCCGATGAGCGCGACATCCTCGGGAACTCGCACATCACCCAGCATGCTCAGGGCCTGCAGCACGCCGATGGCGAGCAGGTCGTTCGCCGCGAACACGGCGTCCGGCCGGTCGGCCGGGTTGCGGGCGCGCAGCTGCTCGCCCACGAAGCGTCCCTGCAGCACCGAGAGGGACTCCGTGCTGATCACTTCAAGCGACACGTTCGGATGCTCCCGAACGGCCTGGCGCGCGCCCTCCAGTCGGTCGGCAACCTGACGGATGCCCTGCGGCCCGCCCACGAACGCGATCCGGGTGCGCCCGATCGAGACCAGGTGCTTCGCGGCGAGGTGCCCGCCGGCCACGTCATCGACGGCCACGGAGGAGAAACTGTGGTCGGCCGTCTGCCGGTCGACGAGAACGGTGGGGGTGCCGCGGGCGCGCAGGCGCACGAGCCGGTCCCCGACCTCGCCGAGCGGGGAGATCAAGACGCCGTGCACGCGCTGCTCCTCGAACAGGTCGAGGTAGGCGCTCTCGCGGTCGATGTTCTCGTCGCTGTTGCCGAGGAGCAGGGTGAGACCCTCTTCGGCGGCCCGGTCCTCGGCGCCGCGGGCGACATCCGTGAAGAACGGGTTGGCGACGTCGAGCACGACGAGCCCGATGCTGCGGCTGCGGCCGGCCCGGAGTTGCCGCGCCGCGTCGTTGCGCACGAATCCGAGATCGGAGATCGCCGCCTGCACCCGCTCCACGGTTGCCGGGGAGACCTTAGCGGGACGGTTGAGCACGTTGGAGACGGTGCCGACCGACACCCCGGCGCGGGCCGCGACCTCGCGCACACTCACCGTTGCCATCGTCGACCTTTCGCCCTGCGTTGCCTGCCCCTAGGTGAAGTGTAGATCACCGCCTCAAAATTGAAACGAATCAACCCCTCTGACCCTCCTGAGGTGTCGGTTGAGTCACGTTTCGGCAATTGCAGTTTTTTGACCGTTGACGGATGCCCCCGTCTCACCCTATATTCGCTGAGTACACGTTCTCTGAAACGATTCATCCCTCACTGTGGAGGCCCACGACGCCATGCAAACCGAATCCATGACCGCTGACGATGGGCCACCCGAACCCCGCTTGACCCTGTCCGGTGCCGTCAAGGCCTTCGGGCCGGTCGTCGCCCTGGCCGATGGGAACATCGAGATCCTGCCGGGTGAGATCCACGCCCTCGTCGGTGAGAACGGGGCCGGTAAGTCCACCCTCGTGAAGATCCTGGCCGGGCTCTACCGCCTCGACGCCGGCGAGTTCCAGGTGGACGGGCAGCCGGTGTCATTCCGCACCGTGGCCGACAGCAAGGCCGCCGGGATCTCCGTGATCTACCAGGAGCCCACTCTCTTCCCCGACCTCACGGTGGCCGAGAACATCTTCATCGGGCGCCAGCCGAAGGGCCGACTGGGCCTGATCAGCCGGGCCGCCATGCGCACGGCCGCCCGTGACCTCTTCGACCAGCTCGGCGTGCGCATCGACCCCAACCGGGTCGCCGAGGGACTGTCGATCGCCGACCAGCAGATCATCGAGATCGCCAAGGCCATCTCCCTCGACGCCAAGGTGCTCGTGATGGATGAGCCGACCGCCGCACTGTCGGGCGTCGAGGTGGAGCGCCTCTTCCAGGTGGCCCGCAACCTGCGGACCCAGGGTGCGGGCATCCTCTTCATCTCGCACCGCTTCGACGAGGTCTTCGCCCTCTGCGACCGCATCACCGTGATGCGGGACGGGCGCTACATCGCGACCCATGTCACCAGCATGGTGACCGTCGACGCCATCGTGCACGAAATGGTGGGACGCGACGTCGGGGCGCTGTTCCCCAAGGAGGTCGCCCCGGTGGGCGACACCGTGCTCTCGGTGCAGGGGCTCGGCCGCGCCGGCGTCTTCGCTGACGTGACCTTCGAGGTCAAGGCCGGCGAGGTCGTCGCCCTGGCCGGCCTCGTCGGGGCCGGGCGTACCGAGGTGGCCCGGGCCGTCTTCGGCATCGACCCCTACGATCGCGGCACGGTCGAGTTCGCCGGCACGCTGCTCAAGCCGCACAGCCCCAAGGCCGCGATCGACGCCGGTATGGGCTTCGTGCCCGAAGACCGCCGCAAGCAGGGACTCGTGATGGACCTGTCCGTGGGCCGCAATACCGCGCTGACCCTGCGCGACCGGGTCGCCCGCTTCGGCATCATCAACGGCCGCGCCGAACGCGCCGCCGCCGCCGAGTGGGGCCGCCGTCTGCAGGTCAAGACCACCTCGCAGGAATACGCCGTCTCCACCCTCTCCGGCGGAAACCAGCAGAAGGTCGTGCTCGCCAAGTGGCTGGCCACCGACCCGAAGTTCCTGATCGTCGACGAGCCCACCCGCGGCATCGACGTGGGCACCAAGAGCGAGGTGCACCGGCTCATCTCCGACCTCGCCAACCGGGGGATCGCCATCCTGATGATCTCGAGCGAACTGCCCGAGGTTCTCGGCATGGCCGACCGGGTGCTCGTCATGCACGAGGGGCGCATCACCGCCGAGTTGAGCCGCGCCGAAGCCACTCCCGAATCGATCATGCACGCGGCCACCGCATCACTGGAGCGAACACAATGACCACTGCCCCGACCCGGCCGCCCGGAAAGGCCGAACGCATCGCCTCCGCGGCGCCGTCCCGCCTGGGCGCCTTCCTCCGCCTGCGGGAACTGCCGGTCACCGTGGCGCTGATCGCCCTGGTGATCATCACCACCGTGGTGAATCCGCTGTTCCTCAGTCCCCAGGGGGTCAAGGACCTGCTGCTGAACGCGACCATCGTGATCATCCTCGCCGTCGGCCAGGCCCTCGTGATCATCACCCGCAACGTCGACCTCTCGGTCGGCTCCATCCTCGGCCTCGTCGCCTTCGGCACCGGCACCCTCTTCGCGACCGTGCCGGGCATCCCGATCGTCGTCGTGTTCCTGGCCGGGATGCTCCTGGGCGCCCTGCTCGGCGCCATCAACGGCCTCCTGGTGACGGTCGCCAAGGTTCCCGCGCTCGTGATCACCCTCGGCACGCTCTATATCTATCGCGGCCTCAACAACGCCTGGGCCGGCGGCACGCAGTACTTCGCCGGCGACCGGCCCGACGCGTTCGGTTCGCTCTCGGTCGACACCGTGCTCGGCTTCCCGCTGATCACCCTGATCGCCGTCGTCGTCGTCGTGATCGTGGCCGTCTACCTGGCGGGCACCCGGCCCGGCCGGGACCTCTATGCGATCGGGTCCGATCCGGATGCCGCGAAACTGTTCGGCATCCCGGTCAGCCGCCGGGTGTTTCTAGCCTTCCTCACCAACGGTGTTCTGGCCGGCCTCGCCGGGGTGCTCTACGCCAGCCGGTTCAACTCGGTCGGCGCCACCACCGGCAGCGGACTCGAGCTGGCCGTCGTCGCCGCGGCGGTCGTCGGCGGCGTGGCCATCTTCGGTGGCAGCGGCTCGGTCGTCGGCGCCGCCATGGGAGCCCTGCTCCTGACCACCATCACCAGCGCTCTCACGGCCCTGCGGGTCGACAAGTTCTGGCAGGAGGCCATCGTCGGCGTGCTGATCCTCAGCGCCATCATCATCGACCGGATCGCCAGCGTGCGATCGGCCCGCAAGCTCCGAATCAGTGAGGCCCGTAATGTCTGAGCCCAGTTCTCCCATCACCCGCAGTTCACCGCTGCCGCCGGCGGACAAGATCTCCTCCCTCGACACCCGGCTGATCGACACCACCAAGACCCTGACCACCGAGCCGAAGGGCCGCACCGGGGCTGCGCGCATCCTGCTCGGCCGCGACGCGATCATGATCTACCTGCTGCTCGCCTTCGTGCTCTACGCCAGCATCGCGATTCCCCGCTTCGCATCCCCGGTCACGGTCGGCTTCCTGCTGCTCGACGTGATCCCGGTGCTCCTGATCGCCATGCCGATGACCCTGGTCATCATCACGGGCGAGATCGACCTGTCCGTGGCCAGCATCGCCGGGCTGACGAGCGCGCTGATGGGGGTGCTCTGGGCCTCCGGCCTCGACATCGGCCTGGTGCTGGCGATCAGCCTCTTCGCCGGTGTGGTGGCCGGAGCGTTCAACGGGTTCCTGATCGCGGTGGTCGGGTTGCCGTCTCTGGCGGTCACCATCGGCACCCTGGCGCTCTATCGGGGGCTGGCGCTCGTGGTGATCGGCGACAACGCCGTCGCCAACTTCCCGCCCGGGCTCACCGCGTTCTTCACCTCGAAGATCGGCGGCACGGGTATCCCGACCGTGATGATCGGCGTCGTCGCCGTGGCCCTGTTCTTCGGGGTGCTGCTGCACCTGACCCCGTTCGGCCGCGGCCTGTACGCCATCGGCTTCAGCAAGGAGGCCGCGACCTTCGTCGGCATCCGGGTGGCCCGCGCGAAGTTCTGGCTCTACGTGGGCACCGGGTCGGTGTCGGCGCTCGCCGGGATCTACTGGACCCTGCGCTACTCCAGCGCCCGCAGCGACAACGCCAGCGGGCTCGAGCTCACGGTGATCGCGGCCGTGCTCCTCGGCGGGGTGTCGATCTTCGGCGGCAAGGGTTCGATCCCCGGGGTCATCGCTGGCGTCCTCCTGATCGGGACCATCAATTTCTCCCTTCGGCTTGAGCGGATCTCCGACGTGGTGCTCATCATCGTCACCGGATCTTTGCTGATCGCATCCGTTGTCGCACCGAGCGTTTTCGAGGCGCTCCAACGCTGGCGGCACGGCCGCCGGATGCACAAAACACTTCCCCAGGTACCTGCCTCGGGAGCAACCAGCGCCACCGCACCTGGCGTCCAGGAAAGGAAATGACAATGGAGTTCATTCGCAATCACACCCGGAAAGGTGCGTCAGCCCGGCGCCTCGCGTCGGTGACCGCGGTCGTCGCGGCCGTCGCACTACTCGCCGGCTGCGCCTCCGACACCGGCACCAACACCGGCACCGACTCGGGCGCCGGCGGCGGAACCGACGGCGACCTCAGCATCACCTTCATCCCCAAGCAGCTCAACAACCCCTACACCGACGTGGTGCTCGGCGGCGGCGAGGCCGGCGCCGAAGAGGCCGGCTTCGCCGCGACCGAGGTCGTCGGCCCGCTCGAGGCCAGCGCGTCCAGCCAGGTGTCCTTCATCAACGCGGAGACCCAGGCCGGCACATCCGTCATCGTGATCGCCGCAAACGACCCGGATGCCGTGGGCCCGGCCCTCGAAGAAGCCAGAGCCGCGGGCGCCAAGATCGTCGCCTTCGACTCGGACACCAACCCGAAATACCGTGACGTGTTCATCAGCCAGGTCGTCGCCAAGGACGTCGCCCTGATCCAGGTCGAGCTGATCGCCGAACAGATCGGCGGCTCCGGTGAGATCGCGATCCTGTCGGCCACCGCGAACGCCACCAACCAGAACGAGTGGATCAAGTTCATGGAGGAGGAGCTCGCCGCCAACCCCGCGTACAAGGACATCACCCTGGTGGCGAAGGTCTACGGCGACGACGACGACACGAAGTCGTTCCAGGAGGCCCAGGGCCTGATGCAGGCCTACCCGAACCTCAAGGGCATCATCTCGCCCACGACGGTCGGCATCGCCGCCACGGCCCGCTACCTCTCGACCTCGGAGTACAAGGGCAAGGTCGCGTTGACCGGGCTCGGCCTGCCGAACGAGATGCGCCCCTTCGTCAAGGACGAAACCGTCACCGCGTTCGCCCTCTGGGACCCGGCACAGCTCGGCTACGTCGCCGCGTTCGCCGGCAAGGCGCTCGCCGACGGCGACATGACCGGCGCCGAGGGTGACACCTTCGAGGCCGGCGAGCTGGGCGAGCGCGAGGTCGGAGCCGACGGCATCGTCATCGTCGGCCCGCCGACGGTCTTCGACGCCGCCAACATCGACGAGTACGACTTCTAGGTCGTCCTCGCACCGAACCGCAGCACCCGTGAGGGGCGGATGCCCAGGCATCCGTCCCTCACCCCCTCACCTTCACCAGGAGCCAGCCATGAACGAGAATTTTCGCCGCTCGGCCAGCGAACTGCTGGCGCCGAAGAAGCGCAGACCCACCCGGATCGGGTTGGTCTCCGGGGGGCTCGGCGCCTATTGGCCGCAGTTCCCCGACCTGCTGCCGGAGCTTCAGGCATCCGCCCGCTATGTCACCGAACGCTTCACCCGGCTCGATACCGAGGTGGTCGACGTCGGGTTCATCTCCGACCCGCAGGAAGCGGGCATTGCCGCCGAGAAACTGCGGCTGGCCGACTGCGATTTGATCGTGGTGTTCCTCGCCACCTACCTGACCTCGTCCATGGTGCTGCCGATCGCGCAGCGGGCGAAGACGCCCGTGCTGGTGATCGACCTGCAGCCGACCGAGGCCATGGACCACTCCGCCTTCGACACCGGACAGTGGCTCGCCTACTGCGGCCAGTGCCCGGTGCCCGAGGTCGCGAACGTGTTCCGCCGGGCCGGCATCCCGTTTCGTTCGGTGTCCGGATACCTCCGCCAGGAGAGCGCCTGGGACCGCATCATCTCGTGGGTGCACGCGGCCGGCGTGCGCGCCACGCTCCGCACCGCCCGGCATGGCTTGATGGGCCACCTCTACCCCGGAATGCTGGATGTCTCCACCGACCTCAGCAGCGTCTCCGCGACCTTCGGCTCCCATGTCGAGGTGCTCGAATTCGACGACCTCCGCGAGCGTGTCAACGAGGTGACGGATGCCCAGATCGCCGACCGTATTCTCCTCGCCAGGGAGCTGTTCCAGGTTGACGCCTCCGTCAACGAGGAGGATTTCGCCTGGGGCGCGAAGGTCTCCGTGGGCCTTGACGGGCTCGTGGCGGACTTCGATCTCGATTCGCTCGCCTACTACCATCGCGGCCTCGCCGGCGAGCAGCACGAGCGACTCGGTGCCGGCATGATCCTCGGCGCCTCGATCCTGACGGACCGCGGCATCCCGATGGCGGGGGAGTACGAACTCCGTACCTCGATCGCGATGCTCGCCAGCCACGCGATCGGTGCCGGTGGCTCGTTCACCGAGATCCAGGCACTCAACTTCTTTGACGGCGTGGTTGAGATGGGCCACGACGGTCCCGCGCACCTCGCGGTCAGCGCACGGGACCCGCTGCTGCGTGGGCTCGGCATCTACCACGGCAAGCGCGGCTGGGGGGTCTCGGTGGAGTTCGACGTGACGCCGGGCCCGGTGACCACCTTCGGCATCGGGCAGGACCCCGACGGCCGCTACGTATTCATCACCGCTGAGGGCGAGGTCGTGCCCGGGCCGCTGCTCGCCATCGGGAACACCACCTCCCGCGTCGATTTCGGCGGCGACCCCGGCGTCTGGGTGGATGAGTGGAGCCAGAGCGGCATCGGTCATCACTGGGCCCTCTGCCTCGGGCACCGCGCCGGCGACATCAAGGCCGCCGCGAGCCTGCTCGGCCTCGAACACCGCCACGTCGATCTCGGGGGGCGGTAGCCCGTGCAGCGCGTGTGCTTCCAGCTGCAGGTCAAACCGGACCGCATAGAGGAATACACCCGACGGCATGCTTCCGTCTGGCCGGAGATGCTACGGGCCCTTCACGAGACCGGCTGGCAGAACTACTCTCTGTTCCTCCGCCCCGACGGCATCCTGATCGGGTATTTCGAGACCGATTCCCTCGCGGCGGCGCAGGCGGGGATGGCGGCCACTGAGGTGAATGTCCGCTGGCAGGCCGCGATGGCCGAGTTCTTCGAGAATCTCGAGGGCTCTCCCGACGAGGGCTTCGTGCGTCTTGCCGAGGTGTTCCACCTCGAGGACCAGCTCGCCGCTCTTGACGCGGTTGACACGATTCATTTGGAATTCACACCGACCCCCACAGAGAAGTGACACGACGATGACGAGATTCGACACCATCACCACCCAGCTCGCGGCGCAGGCCATTGAGCTGCCCTCCTGGGCCTTCGGCAATTCGGGCACCCGGTTCAAGGTGTTCTCCACCCCCGGCACGCCGCGCACCATCCAGGAGAAGATCGCCGACGCCGCCCAGGTGAACGAATACACCGGGCTGGCGCCGAAAGTCGCGCTGCACATCCCCTGGGACAAGGTCGACGACTACGCGGCGCTCCGCGACTACGCCGGCGAGCGCGGGCTGGCGCTCGGAACCGTCAACTCCAACACTTTCCAGGACGATGCCTACAAGTTCGGCAGCCTCACCCACACGGATGCCGCGGTGCGGCAGAAGGCTATCGACCACCACTTCGAGTGCATCGACATCATGCACGCGACCGGATCCGCCGACCTCAAGATCTGGCTTGCCGACGGCACCAATTACCCCGGCCAGGGTGATATCCGCGGCCGGCAGGACCGCCTCGCCGCCTCCCTCGGCGCGATCTACGCCCGGCTCGGGGACAGCCAGCGTCTCGTGCTGGAGTATAAATTCTTCGAGCCGGCTTTCTATCACACGGATGTCCCCGACTGGGGAACCAGCTACGCCCAGGTCGCGGCCCTCGGTGACAAGGCCCTGGTCTGCCTCGACACCGGCCACCACGCCCCCGGCACCAACATCGAGTTCATCGTCGCTCAGCTGCTGCGCCTCGGAAAGCTTGGCTCCTTCGACTTCAACTCCCGCTTCTACGCCGACGACGACCTGATCGTGGGTGCGGCCGACCCGTTCCAGCTGTTCCGCATCCTCTACGAGGTCATCCGCGGTGACGGCTTCGGCCCCGACTCCACCGTGGCGTTCATGCTCGACCAGTGCCACAACGTGGAGGACAAGATCCCCGGCCAGATCCGCTCGGTGCTGAACGTGCAGGAGATGACGGCGCGCGCGCTGCTAATCGACCGCGAGGCGCTCACCGCGGCTCAGGAATCCGGCGACGTGCTCGGCGCCAACGGCCTGCTGATGGACGCCTTCTACACGGATGTGCGCGGGGACCTGGCCGCCTGGCGCGAGTCTCGAGGTCTGGCGGCCGACCCCATGGTCGCCTACGCGGCATCCGGTTACCAGCAGCAGGTCGCGGCCGACCGCGTCGGCGGCACCCAGGCCGGCTGGGGCGCCTGACAACTCTCCTGATAGTTCCCGTTCCGGTCGAGAGTGCCCGTTGCGCCGGTCACTCTCGATCGGAACGGGAACACTCGCACTCGCCGCACGGGACGGCTCGACCCTCCTCCGCCCTCTCACTCCTCGTTCAGACCCTGGAAAGCAGATCATGACCATCAATCCCTCCGCTGCGGCGCTCATCGCCCGGTCCAACCGCCTCGGCGCCGACCCGCGAAACACGAACTACGCCGGCGGCAACACCTCCGCCAAGGGCACCGAGATCGACCCCGTCACGGGAGAGACGATCGAGCTGCTCTGGGTCAAGGGGTCCGGGGGTGACCTCGGCACCCTCACCGAGTCCGGCCTGGCCGTGCTGCGCCTCGACCGGATGCGCGCCCTCGCCGGCGTCTATCCCGGACTCGACCGGGAGGACGAGATGGTCGCGGCCCTCGACTACACCCTGCACGGCAAGGGAGGCGCGGCCCCCTCCATCGACACGCCCATGCACGGGCTCGTCGATGCCGCGCACGTCGACCATCTGCACCCCGACTCCGGCATCGCGATCGCCACCGCCGCCGACGGGGAGGCGCTCACGACCACCATCTTCGGCGACAGGGTGGCGTGGGTGCCCTGGCGCCGGCCGGGCTTCCAGCTCGGCCTCGACATCGCCGCGATCAGGGATGCCAACCCGCAGGCCGTCGGCTGCATCCTCGGCGGCCACGGCATCACCGCCTGGGGCGACACGAGCGATGAGGCCGAGGCCAACTCGCTCCGGATCATCGAGACCGCCGCCGCCTTCATCGCCCACCACTCCCAGGCCGAGCCGTTCGGCCCGGAACTGGCCGGTTTCATCCCGCTCGCGCCCGCGGAGCGTCGCGCCAAGGCGGCCGCCCTCGCCCCGACGCTCCGCGGTCTGGTGTCGACGGATGCCGTCAAGGTCGGGCACTTCACGGATGCCCCCGAGGTGCTCGACTTCCTGTCCCGGGCCGGGCACCCCCGCCTGGCGGCCCTCGGCACGAGCTGCCCCGACCACTTCCTGCGCACGAAGGTGAAGCCGCTGCTGCTCGACCTGCCGGCCGGCGCATCCGTCGACGACTCCCTCACCCGCCTGCAGGAACTGCACGAGCAGTACCGGGCCGACTACCAGGCCTACTACGACCGGAACGCGGGGCCCGAGTCGCCCGCGATCCGCGGCGCGGACCCCTTGATCGTGCTCATCCCGGGCGTCGGCATGTTCAGCTACGGCGCGAACAAGCAGACCGCGCGGGTCGCCGGCGAGTTCTATCTCAACGCCATCAACGTGATGCGCGGCGCCGAGGGGCTCTCCACCTACGCGCCCATCAACGAGGCCGAGAAGTTCAAGATCGAGTACTGGGCGCTCGAAGAGGCCAAGCTGCAGCGGATGCCCGCGCCCCGGCCACTCGCCGGCCGCGTCGCCTTGGTGACCGGGGCGGCATCCGGCATCGGCAAGGCCATCGCCACCCGCCTCGCGGCCGAGGGAGCCTGCGTCGTGATCGCCGACCTCGACCTCTCGAAGGCACAGGCTGCGGCGGCCGAGATCGGGTCGGCCGATGTCGCGATCGGCGTGCAGGCGAACGTCACCGACGAGGCCCAGGTGCAGGCATCCGTCGACGCGGCCCTGCTCGCGTTCGGCGGCCTCGACCTCGTCGTCAACAACGCCGGCCTCTCGCTCTCCAAATCGCTGCTGGAGACCACCGTCGCCGACTGGGACCTGCAGCACAATGTGATGGCCAAGGGCTCGTTCTTGGTCTCCCGAGCCGCTGCCCGGGTGCTGATCGAGCAGAAGCTCGGCGGCGACATCGTCTACATCTCGTCGAAGAACTCGGTCTTCGCGGGCCCGAACAACATCGCCTATTCGGCAACCAAGGCTGACCAGGCGCACCAGGTGCGGCTGCTCGCGGCCGAGCTCGGCGAGTACGGCGTGAAGGTCAACGGCATCAACCCCGACGGGGTCGTGCGCGGCTCGGGCATCTTCGCCGGAGGCTGGGGCGCCAAGCGCGCCGCCGTCTACGGCGTGCCGGAGGAGGAGCTCGGCACGTACTACGCGCAGCGCACCCTGCTCAAGCGCGAGGTGCTGCCGGAGAACGTCGCCAATGCGGTCTTCGTGCTCTGCACGAGCGACCTCAGCCACACCACCGGGCTGCACATCCCGGTCGACGCCGGCGTCGCCGCCGCGTTCCTGCGATGAGCACCGCCGAGTTCGGCTCTCGTGGTCGAGCCCTACGGTTTCGCCTGTCGCACTCGACCGGAACCGGCGATCTCGGCGAACTTGGTGATCTTGGCGCGGGCGGCGCGGGCAGCGCGGGCCTGCCCGGGTCGGCAGGGCTCGGCTCGTGGTGAGGCCTCTGACCAGCGCGGGCACGGTCGCCGCGATCGACCTCGGCGCGTCCAGCGGCCGGGTCATGCTCGGCCACGTCGGTCCGGGCGAGCTGCGCCTGCGACCGGTTGCCCGCTTTCCGAACACTCCGGTGCGCACCATCGACGGGCTGCACTGGAACATCGTCGAGCTCTACCGCAACGTGCTCGGTGGCCTGCATTCCGCCGTTCGGGAGGAACCTGAACTGGTCAGCGCCGGGATCGATTCCTGGGCGGTCGACTACGCACTCCTGCGCGGCCAACGGATGCTCGGCAACCCCTACCATTACCGCGACGACCGCACTGGGGGAGGAGTAGTCGCCACCCACGCCCTCGTCGCCCCGGCCGACCTCTACGCAGGCAACGGCCTCCAATTCCTGCCGTTCAACACGCTCTACCAGCTCGCGGCCGACCGTCTGGCCGGCGGCCTCGACGGCGCCGAGACGATGCTGCTGATCCCGGACCTGCTCGGCTACTGGCTCACCGGGGAGCAGGTCGCCGAGCGCACGAACGCGTCGACGACCGGGCTGCTGCGCGTCGGGTCCGGCCCGGGCGCCCCGGCTGGCCGAACCGGCGCGGTATCGAGGATAGCGGCGACAGCCGCCCTGACAGGGGCCACGCCCGCCACGGTGGACGCTGCCGCGCCGGCCACCGCTGCTGCCGCCGCCGCCTGCTCGGCGGCCGCGGACTGGGACGATGCCCTGATCGGCCGGCTGGGCCTGCCCCGCGCGATCTTCCCGCGGCTGGTCAGCGCGGGGGAGCGGATCGGGTCCCTGCTGCCCGGCGTCGCTGCCGAGATCGGATCGGCCACGCGCCTGGATCTCGTCGCCGTCGGGTCGCACGACACGGCATCCGCCATCGTCGCCGTGCCCATGACCGGCGACACCGACGCCTACATCTCCTCGGGAACCTGGTCGCTCGTGGGGGTCGAGCTGGCCTCGCCGGTGCTGACCGAGGCCAGCCGCGCCGCCAACTTCACCAATGAGGGCGGCGTCGACGGCCGGGTGCGGTACCTGCGCAACGTGATGGGCCTGTGGCTGGTGAGCGAGTCGCTGCGCACCTGGGAGGCGCAGGGCACCACGTTCGAGCTGGCGTACCTGTTGGCCCAGGCTGCTCAGGTGACCGGCCCGGTCGCGGTCTTCGCCGTGGACGACCCCCGATTCCTGGCGCCCGGGGACATACCGGCGCGCATCCGTTCGTACTGCGGCGAGCACGGCCTGCCGGTGCCGGAAACGCCGGTCGAGCTCGTGCGCAGCATCGTGGAGAGCCTCGCCGCCGCCTATGCGGAGACCCTGCGGGCCGCGAGCGAGCTGTCGGGAAGGAGCATCCGTACGGTGCACATCGTCGGAGGCGGGTCGCAGAACGAGCTGCTCTGCCAGCTCACCGCGAATCGAACCGGGCTGACCGTGCTGGCCGGCCCCGTCGAGGCCACCGCGATCGGGAATGTGCTCGTGCAGGCCCGCGCCCAGGGGCTCGTGACCGGAAGCCTCGAGAGTCTGCGCTCCCTGGTCGCCCAAGCCTTCGTGCCTCGGCGCTATCTGCCCGAGCGCTGAACTGCCAGCGCCCTGCCTGCCCCGGCACCGCCTGCCCCGGTCCTGCCTGCCCGGGCCCTGCCTGCCCTTCCCGGGCCGCCCCGTCGCCGCCCGTCCCGCACGCGCCTTAGTCCACAACCGGCCGTCCGCCCCTAACTAATTCGACGGAGATTTTGCGGAAAGCAGGCTTTTCCAGGCTGGAACAGGCCGTTCGGAGCAAAATCTCCGTCGAATTCGTTCGCCGTCGGGCTGGACTGCCGCGCCTCGGCGGGCGGGCTACGTCCCGGGGGCCGGCTTCGCGGCGCGCAGGTATGCCAGCTGCGCGTGAACCGACGCCTCCGCGGCGAACCGGACGGAGGCATCCGTGTGGGCATAGACGCGATCGGTGACCATCGCGACCGTCGCGTCGGGCCCCAACTCGGCGAGAGCGCGGCGCACCTCGCCGAGACGCTGGTGGCGGTGCGCAAGGTACGCGGCGCAGACCGCCCCGAGGTCGGGCAGCACCGGGCCGTGGGCGGGGAGTACCGTCGCGGGCCCGAGCGCCTGCAGGGTGGAGAGCGAACGCAGGTAGCCGTCGAGCGTGCCGTCGGGGTGGGCGATGATGCTCGTTCCGCGCCCGAGAATCGTGTCGCCGGTGAGCACCGACCCGCCCGGTCCGTCGGCGGGCAGCTGAAAACTCACGGAGTCCGCCGTGTGCCCCGGCGTGGCGATGACACGGATGCGCGTTCCCCCGGCCTCGATCAGTTCCCCGTCGGTCAGCGGCCGGCTGTCGACGCAGAATGCGGGGTCGAACGCCCGCACCCGAGCGCCGGTCAGCCGGGCGAAGCGCTCGCTCGCCGCGGTGTGGTCCGCGTGGTGATGCGTGATCAGGACCAGGTCGATCGAACCGGCCCCGGCCAGCGCGGCCAGGTGGGCGTCGTCGATCGGCCCGGGATCGACCACCACAACCGATTCGGAGCGGGGCGCGGCGATGAGGTAGCTGTTGGTGCCGTCGAGGGTCATGGGGCCGGCGTTGGGTGCGAGCAGCCGCCGGGTGAGCAGGCTGCTCCGCTGGATGCCCGCAGGCCGGTCTGCGTCGTTGCCCATGCGGGGAAGCCTAGCGGCCGAGCGTCGCCGCCACTGCGGCTGGCAGGTCCCGGGTTGATGACTCGGAGCCGGCCGCTCAGGCCCACAGGCTGATGCTGAGTTGGAGGTGCGCGTCGGGCCCGAGCACCGCCTGCCCCATCGGGGTGATGGGGACCGGCAGCTGCCACTGCCCGTCGGTGGACGTGCCGGGTGCCCAGTCGAGCTGGTTGGGCAGCTCGGCCTGCTCGGCGATCCGACCGGCGAGGGTGCTGTTCCACTCCCAGGTCACGCTTCTGGCCCCGCCGTTGTCGTTCACCTCGACGTCGACGATGAGCGTGTCCTGCCAGTCCGCGATCTGCTCGAGATGGTCCCCGAATCCGAGGATGCCGCCCGTCTCCTTGAGCGAGATGATCTTGAGGTCGAGGGCGTAGCGGCATTTGCGCACGTTCTTCGGCTGCAGGAAGATCGTCAGCAGCGGCAACGGTGACATGGGCCCGGAAATGCCCTTCTCCGTGGCGTTCAAATCAATCGGGCAGTAGTGATCGGCTGTCTGCTCATGAATCAACACGGGCACGCCACGGATGGCCAGCCTGGCCTCGCCCTGCCAGACGCGGTCCTTGCGATCAAGCTCCAGCCCGTGCAGGCCGACCTCTACCCGCAACCCGCCGAACAGGAAGCGGGACAGATTCTGGTACGTTTCCTCCGAATTGACCAGGCCGTATCGACCTGAGTGGGAGCGGTGGATGTAGGCCCGGGCGGCCCCGTAAACATAGGCGTTGCGGACCGCGACCAGGCCATCGCTCTGCACGCCCATGACCGCGGACGACAGCCCGGCGGCCACGGAATAGTCCCGCGAATTCGTGCCGACGATGCTCAGGATGCGGGAGGGTGGGAAAGCGCCCACCATGCGACGGGGGTCCCACCGCCCCGTCTTCGGGTCGGTCTCCCGGGCAAAGTCGTGGCCGTCCGGCAGCATGTATTCCTGCATATGCCGGGGGGCGAAGATATCGCTGCCCAACGGACCGAACCGGTCCATGATCCAGCCGCCGATCGGCCCGCCGAGCTCGGGGGAGATGCCTCCATGCGGGGTTCCGATCGTGCAGAGCTTCGACACGGATTCGGCGGGGTCGGCCAGTTCGCGCTGCAGTGCGGTGCGGCAGATCAGCCCGCCCATGGAGTGGGCCACGAGGTAGACGGGTGGTCCGCCGCGGGTCTTGGCCCGCACCAGGTCGATGAAATCGACGAGCCCCTTGGCCGCGCGGCCGATGTCGTACGATTGCGGCTCGACGCCGAATGTGCCCGCCGCGGCGTCGTAGAACCGGTAGATCCACACGGAGTCCGGTTCAAGCGAGCCGGGATCGGCATTGATCAGGACGTTCTGCTGGCTGCCGGCCACTTCGATCCGGTACTGCTGGTCCTTGACCAGCCGCAGCAGTGGACCCTCGTACTGATAGAACCGCGGCTGGCCGCCGGCCCCCACCCGCACATGGGTGGAACCCTCGTTGAAACCGTAGAACGGATCATCCGCCGCGTCGTCCATGGCATTCTGGCCGCCGGCAAAACCACGCACATAGATGACGGGGTAACGCTCGCTCATCGGGTCTCCATTCGCGCGTCACGTTTTTTCGGCAGGGCCCACAGTGCCTGTCAGGGTGGCACGACTGGAGGTGTGCGGCAAGAGGATGACGGTCCTGCGCCAGAGAACAACCGCCCTGCGCGCTGAAACAAACGGGCCCGGCATCCGCTGGATAGGTTCAGAGAACTAACGGACTCACAGTGGAGGACCCATGGACACCTACGACAATCTCCTTGCGACGATCACGCCGCAGTCGGGATCGACGCGAGAAATATTCGATCCCGCAACGGGAGCGGTGGTGGGCCTGGCCCCCGTGGACACCGCTCGGGACCTCGACCGCGCGGTCACCACGGCCGGCGCGGTTCAGCCGGCCTGGGCGGCCCTGGGTCACGCTGCACGGAGCGAGATGCTGAACCGGGTCGCGGATGCGATCGATGCCGCGGCCGAGCCGCTCGCCGAGTTGCTCTCCCGCGAACAGGGCAAGCCGCTGAACGGGCCGAACGCCCGTTTCGAAGTCGGTGCGTCATCCGCCTGGCTGCGTGCCACCGCGGCGACACCGCTCGGGGCTGAGATCGTCGTCGACGACGGCCAGGTCCACGCCGAGATGCACTACCGCCCGATCGGCGTGGTCGCCGCGATCGGCCCCTGGAACTGGCCCATGATGATCGCAGTCTGGCAGATCGCGCCGGCGCTGCGGATGGGCAATGCCGTCGTGGTCAAGCCCTCGGAGCACACCCCGCTCAGCGTTCTGGGCCTCGTCGCGGTGATGAACCAGGTTCTGCCGGCCGGGCTGCTCACGGTGGTGTCGGGCGACCGTGAGATCGGCGAGCGCCTGTCCACCCACCCGGACATCGGCAAGGTGATGTTCACCGGCTCGACCGCCACCGGCAAGGCGATCATCCGGAGTTCCGCCGACACCGTCAAGCGACTCACCCTCGAGCTCGGTGGCAACGACGCCGGCATTGTGCTGCCTGACGTCGACCCGAAGGCGATCGCCCAGGATTTGTTCTGGGGTGCCTTCATCAACACCGGTCAGACCTGTGCCGCACTCAAGCGGCTCTACGTGCACGACGATGTCTACGACGCGGTCTGCGAGGAACTCACCGCCGTCGCCGCTGCCATGCCGATGGGCAACGGGCTCGATGAGAAGAACGTCCTGGGGCCGCTGCAGAACCAGGCGCAGTTCGACATCGTGTCCCGCCTCGTCGAATCGGCCAAGGAGTCCGGTGCCCGCGTGCTGATCGGTGGAAACCCCGACCTCGACCAGCCCGGCTACTTCTACCCGACCACCCTCATCGCCGACATCGACGGCGCCAACGCCCTGGTCACCGAGGAGCAGTTCGGTCCGGCGCTGCCGATCATCCGGTACACCGATCTCGACGCAGTGATCCGGGAGGCGAACAGCGTGGACGTTGGGCTCGGCGGCTCGGTATGGTCGGCCGACCTCGAGAAGGCCCGCGAGGTTGCGGCCCGGCTCGAGACCGGAACTGTCTGGATCAATGGGCACGGCGGCGTGCACCCGATGATCCCGTTCGGCGGCTCCAAGCAGTCCGGCTACGGCCTGGAATTCGGCGTCGAAGGTCTCAAGGCGCTCGGAGTGCCTCAGGTGATCAACGGCTGACCGGCCGAGACCCGCACGATCGCCGTTCACCGCACCGAGTGCGCTGGGCGGCGATTGTTGTTGCGTCCCGCTTACCTAGCGTCGAAACCCGTCGATAGAGTACTGGAGGGACGGAAGACGATGGATGCAGAGCCGCGCGAAACTGCGAGTACGACGATCGGCCTGCTTCTGCGCCATGTGCGCGAGCGCGGCGGAGACGGAGCGGTCACAGAGGTGCTCTCCCGGGCGGGCGTGCAGCAGGATGCCGCGACTCTCCAGAACACGTCCACGTGGGTCAGCTACGACACCCGTATCCGGCTGTTCGAGGCCGCAACCGCGGTGCTCGGCGACCCGAACACCATGTTCACGGTGGGCACCGGCGCGGTCCGGGGTGACATCCAGCCTGTTCTCGTGCAATTGCTCAGCGTGTTCGCCTCGCCCGGGGCCATCTATCGCCAGTTACCGCGCATGGTGCCGAAGTTCACCACGACGTCGACGATCGATGCCCTGTACGTCGGCAAGACCAGGGCGACCGTGCGCTACCGTCTGCACGACGACTATCGCCCGTCCCGACTCGACTGCCAATACGCCCAGGGACTGTTCTCGTCCGTGCCGGCCATCTTCGGCCTCGGCCCCGCACAGATCAGCCACCCGCAGTGCCAGTCGGACGGCTTCCCGGCGTGCGACTACGTGCTGACCTGGTCGACACGGGTGCGCTGGTGGTCGTGGCGATCGCGGAGCCGCTGGGTGGACTCATCCCTCGGCGTTCTGCGCGACAAGGTCCGGGAGGTGCAGCTGGCCGCCGCTGATCTCGTCAACAGCGACGACGTCGATGAGGTGCTGGCTCGGATCGTCGATCGCGCCGCCTCCGCGGTGCTCGCGCCGGCGTACCTACTCATCGTCGAACCGACCGGGGGCGGCGCTCCGCTGGTTCGCCATCGAGGGCTCAGTGAGGAACGTGCCGCCGATCTCGTGACACGGATGCTGAGTGGTGAGTTGTTGGACGAACGCGCGCTGGTCGTCGACATCGCTTCCAACCGCAAGATCCACGGGCATCTGGCCGCCGTGTTCGCGGAGGGGCACACGGCGATGCTCGGGGATCGGGCCCTGCTCGAGGCCTACGCCGGACACGCTGCTGCAGCCCTCGACCTGTTCACGGCTCTCGAGGAGTCCCGCCGGGAAGGGTTGCGCACGGCCGCGTTGCTCGGCCTCGCCCAGCAGTTGGCGACCAGCGACAGCGTCGAGGCGATCGCGGACGTCGTCGCGTCGGCACTGGCGACGATCGTCGGCAGTGACGCGGCATCCGTGCTCCTGTGGGACGCCGAGGTCGGCGAGCTGCGGCCTGCTGCGGCCAGCGGCCTCGCACCGGCCGATCGCGAGTTCTTCCTCCGGACGACGCTGACCGTGGAGCAGACCCCGGAGCTCCTCGGCGTTCTCAGACGCCAGGAACGCGTTCTGATCAGCGCCGACAACGCCAGCCCGGCCCTGGCGGCGCTGCTGCGTTCCATCGGTGTGAACAACGGTGTCGTCGTGCCCCTCCTCGCCGGGGATGTGCTGATGGGTGTCGCGACGGCCAGCTGGGTCGCCCCCGTGGCACCCGAGGTCCTGGCCGAGGCGATCACGCTGATCGAAGGCGTCAGCCGCCAGGGTGAAACGGCCATGCAGAAGGCCCGGTTGCTCGAGACCGTAAGGTACCAATCCCAGCACGATGGCCTGACCGGCCTGCCCAACCGGGCCCTGTTCGCCCTGCTGCTCGACACCGCACTGGCGGAGTGCCAGCCGAACAGCCGCACCGCGGTGCTGTTCTGCGACCTCGACAACTTCAAACGCGTCAATGACCGACTGGGCCATCGTGCCGGAGACGAGCTGCTGCGACAGGTTGCGGCTCGCCTGCGCGCCGAGATCCGCAGCATCGACACCATCGGCCGACTCGGCGGAGACGAGTTCGCGGTGCTGGTCACCGACCTTGACGGCGAAGACTCGGCCATCGAGCTGGCCCGCCGCGTCGTGGGCTGCCTGAATCCCCCCTTCCACCTGGCCGGCCAGCACGTGCGGATCTCCGCCAGCGTGGGTGTGGCCTCGCACCGGGGGCCGGGGGGCCGCGGCGAGCAGCTCCTCGACGCGGCGGACGCCGGAATGTACGACGCAAAGAGAACGGGCCGAAATCAGATCGCCGTGGCCGGCGCCGAGGCGCACGGCAGCATATCGATGGGCGTTGAATCACCGGGGGACGCCGACACGTCGCTACTCGTGGAGCTGTCCCGTGCGGTGGAGGCGAACGAGATGAGACTGTACTACCAGCCCGTCGTGGACATCTCCCGTTTCGGTGAGGAGACGGTCGTGGGCGCGGAATCCCTCATCCGGTGGGCGCACCCGCGACTGGGCATTCTCGCCCCGGGCGCATTCCTGCCGCTGGCGCAGGAACGGGGCCTGATCACCGAACTGGACCTGTGGGTGATCGCGACCGCCTGCCGGGACGTGGTCGATTGGCCGCAGCTGGGCGCCCGGCCGCTGGGCGTCGCGGTAAACCTCGACGCCGCCACGCTGCTGGATCACAGGCTCGTGTCGACGGTTCGCACGGCTCTCAACAGCAACGGTCTGGCACCGGAACGGCTCACCCTCGAGGTGGTGGAGAGCCGGTCACTCATCGATCTCCCCGGAATCGTCGAGCGCCTCGTGGAACTGCGCCGTCTGGGCATCCGCATTTCCCTGGACGATTTCGGCACCGGCTTCTCGACCCTGGCCTGGCTCAACACCCTGCCCGTCGACCAGATCAAGATCGACCGCAGCTTCATCCAGGGTCTTCCCGGAGCCTCCTCCGTGTCGCTCGTGCAGGGCATCCTGGCGCTGGCTGCCAAGCTCGACGTGGAGGTGATCGCCGAGGGGGTGGAGACCACGGAACAGCTCGACAGCCTGCGCACCAGCGGCGCCGTGCTCGCCCAGGGCTACCTGCTGGGTCGCCCGGGTGCGACCTGGGACCCGGTGGCGGGAAGCCCGTTGGCGGCAGCCCGACGCGAGGTGTAGTCCCCTCAGATCGCGGACTAGTTGCCTGCGGCGGCGAACGCTGATGTGTACTGGTGGCCCGTATTCGGCGACGGCGAACCGCAAGTGATGGTCGGCCAGGTGATCGACCGGATCGAACGGGGACGGATCGCCTGATCGCCGGCTCGAGGTATCCAGCCCGCACCGCAGGCTTAGGCCAGCATGCTGCGCAGCATCCAGGCTGTCTTCTCGTGCACGTCCAGGCGGCGCACAAGCAGATCGGTGGAGACCTGGTCGGGTGCGCTCTCGGCGACGGGTAGCACCTCGCGGATGGTGCGGGCTGTGGCCTCGTGGGCGGCGACCAGTCGACGGAGCATCTCCGGGGCATCCGGCAGGTCGGTGTCCTCGCGCACGACGGCGAGCTCGGTGAACTGGCGATAGGTGCCTGGCGCCGGGGTGCCCAGGGCGCGGATGCGCTCCGCGATGTCGTCGACGGCCAGAGCCAGCTCGGTGTACTCGTCCATGAACATGGTGTGCAGCGAGTGAAACATAGGGCCCACGACGTTCCAGTGGTAGCTGTGAGTCTTGAGGTAAAGGGTGTACGAATCCGCCAGCACTCGGGACAGACCGTGAACGATCTTCTCGAGCTGCTGGTCCGGGATGCCGATGTCGATTGTCTGACTCACTGATGACTCCTTAGGTCGTGTGGGTTTTCACGCTACACACCCGCGGTGGGACGCCCCCGTGAGAAGCGCGACCGAGCACTGGCGTTGCCGGACTGGCCGGCGAACCAGGTCAGTCGATCCGGGCCACGGTGACCGCGATCTCGGTCGCGGCCGGGCTCCCGTTCTGGTCGAGCTGCTCCGTGATCGCGTCGTGTACGCGGCGACTCACATCGATGGCCGCGTAGGGGGCGGTGACGCCGATCTTCACCGCGATCTCCAGGCCGGTTTTTTTCTCGCTGACCGAGACGGAGCTGTTCGATTTCGGCTGGCCGGTCACGGCTTCGACGGCGGAGGCGACTACGGAAGCGACCACGGTCGCCACGAGCGGGGCCGCCGAGTACAGCGCGTCCACGCCGGGAACGGCCAGCACCAGCTCGTCTAGTTGCCTGGGCAGCGGGGATTCGGGGGCAGGGTCGGGCGTCACTTTTTCCGGTGCCGGGGCGTCACTCATCACTGCTCGCTTTCGCACGTGGGGGCACGGGTTGGTACAGGTCGCGAATGGTGATGTCGACGGCTTCGACCGCGAGTTCCGTGTGCTGGTGGAGCGCGACGTAAAGCGCCTCCCGGAGCGCAACGACGAGCGATGGAATGATCTCGCCCTCCAGGACCGTGGCATCCACCCGCACGGTGACCGGTGCGCCCGGCTCGCTAACGTCGCCGTCGAGGCGGCACCGTCCGACGATGATGTTCGGAATGCTGTCACCGGCGGCACGCAGGATGCCGCGCACCGCACCCTCCGTCACGCTCAGCCGGGCGGTCGATGAGGGGTGGCTGATCGGGATGTCACGGCCGGCGCGCGCCTCGATGCTGATGGCCTGCAGAATCGTGCTGACCCAGCTGTCCTCGCGCTCGGATTCCAGCTCCACGTCTTTCTTGAGCAGGGCGCGCTGCGTGTTCCGGAGCCGCTCCATGCCGCGCAGCGCGATCTCACACTCGGGGGATCCGTCGATGCTCGGGTCGGCCGGGGACCGGTCCCGGTCGAGGTAGTCGCTCAGCTCCTCGAAAGTGTGCCCGGCGAGCTTGTCGGAGGATTTCATCGCCATTCCTCCATTTCCTGGAGCAGGGTTTTCCGTGCACGGGCGAGAAGCCCGCGAACGGTCGAGACGGGGAGCTCCAGTTCTTCCGCAATGTCGCCGTAGCTGCATTCCGCGAGTTCTCGCAACATCCAGCAGCGGCGCTGGTCCTCAGGTAGATCGGCGAGGACACGCGTCAGGGCCTCCGTCTGAGACTCCGCTTCCGCCAGTCTATGCGGGGAATGACGCTCTGGGGCCGGAGCGTCGGTGAGGTCGATGTCGACATGGTGCCGCCGGGCGCGGAGCCGGTCGACGCTTTTCCGGCTGACGATACGCATCAACCAGCTCTTCACGGCGGCACCGTTCTCAAGGGTGGGCAACTGCTGCCAAGCGGTGATGAAGGACTCCTGCACGACGTCGTCCATCTCGTCGTTCGACCCAAGGACACGGCTGGCATACACCCGCATCAGCGGGCCGTAGCGGCGCACGAGCACCTCGAATGCCCGAATGTCCCCGTCAGCGGCACGATCCGCCAAAGTTTGGTCGGGGAACGACTCCAGCGGAGACGCGAGCGGAGCCCGGGTCGGGGTATTCGGCATCGACGCTCCGCCCTTCCTCTGCCGTTAGAAAAAACATTTCACAATTCCGTGACAAATATGTCACAACCGGCGTCCCAATGGTGACAGCCTCTGTCAGCCGCAGACCCCGAAGGATGCACGATGTTCTATTCTCCCTCCATCGATGACACCACAGCCAGCAGTGCCGTCCGGCCTACGTTCGATGCACTCCTTCTCGGTCCGGCCGAAGCTGATGGCGGTGCCGGGGACTCGGCTGCCGGGGACCCGACGGCTGCGACTGCATTTGTCTGGCGCACGCGCGCGTGGCTGCCGCCCACGAGACACCAGCGACAAGGGCTGTCGCTGAGCGTGAATCCGACCGAGGTCTGAATCGTCCCCTCGGTTGCAGATCCAGTCGTTGCGCCGGAAGAGAACGCAAAGCAGCGCTGAAAGTCCCACGATCAGTGCTGCGGCCGCGTAAAAGCCGGGTGGCTTACCTCAGCCCGTGCTCGTACACGTCCTGGAGGTACGGTCCCATCTCGTCCTGAAGCAAATGCAGGTCTCGCCGCGGCAGCGCGTTCACGACCTCTCTCAGAGGGAGGATGATCCGCCGCAGCGTCCGCAACCGCATGAGAGTGAAATTTCCGTTCATGTGCACGGTCACCAGTGCCCGGTCGGTGAGGAAGGCAGCGATTTCGTTCGTGGTCACTTTCGCCGAGGAGGGCTCGAGGCTGATGGAATACGCGGACAGGGCCGCCGCAGTAGTAGCTGGTTCGGGGTTTGCGCACACCGCAGTCAAGCCCGATCGCCCGCGATCGAATTAGGTCAGCGCGGCGCGGGCTCCCAGTCGGCGACGGATACGACCGTGTCGAGCACCTGCGTGCGTCCGGAATCCGTCAGCTCGATGCGGATGGTCGGGGAGCCCAGCGTCGTGGCCACCGTGAGCCGAGCGCTCGCTTCAGCAGCCGTCCAGAGGAGTTCGATCCGGTCTGCAGCGAGCCCGGCCCAGGAGAAGTCGCCGGCGAAGGCCGGGTGAGTGCTGCGGATGCGGGCCAGGCCGAGCTGCGCGCGGGTCACGTCGGTGGTGAGGGCCTGTTCGATCTCCTCCGCCGTGTAGACGTGGCGGTTGACGTCGCGGCCGTTGCCGGTGCGCCCGAACAGCTCGGTGTCGTCGAGGCCGCCGAGCAACCCCACGTAGTACACCTGCGGTCGGCCGGGCAGGAAATGCTGCACGGCGCGGGCCAGGAAGTAGGGAACCTCCTCGCCGCCGAGCACGCTGTAGAAGGTCGCATTGATCTGATGTGGAAGGGTGAACCACTCGGGCACGACGGATGCGACGGTGGAGTGGCCGTGCGTGGCCCGCTCCGCGCGGGCGAAGATGTCGACCATCTCGGACTGGGTCAGGAGGCCGGGCTTGTCGCCGATCGGGCCGGCATCGATGATGCCGATGCCGTCGTGGGTGTCGAGCACCGTGATGGCGTTGGCGGGGCGGATCCGGAACCAGTCGGCGAGGCGGTCGACGGTTCCGGTGCCGAGCGAGTGCAACAGGAGCGGCGCCAGGGCGAAGTCGTAGACACGGTCGACCAGCGGGGCGATCGCGAGCTGCTGGCTGTAGTGCGCGTGCACCTCGACGAGCACCTCGAGGTGTTCCTCGTGGGCCAGAGCCACCACGGTGCGGGCGAACTCGAGGGTCTGCGCGGTCATGAAGCTGTCGGTCCCGGGGGTCTTCACGGCGTAGCCGACGGCGTCGAGCCGCACGGTCGAGACGCCGCCGCCGGCCAGTGTCTGCAGAACGCGGCGCAGGTAGGCGAGCGCCGCGGGGTGGTTCACGTCCAGGTCGACCTGGGTGGGCATGAAAGTCGTCCAGACCAGGTGGCGGCTGCCGTCGGCGCCCTGATAGGCGGTGAAGGGCAGGCCGGGCCGCGGCCGGTAGAACGCCGTGATGTCCTTCTCGGTGCCGCCGTTCGGGAAAACCGTGTCGAAGGTGAGGAACATGCCCTCATAGTCGGAGTCGGTGCCGCGTGCAAGCCAGTCGATGAACTCGACCGAAGAGGAGGAGACGTGGTTGACGATGAGGTCCGCAGTGAGCCCGCGCGTGCCGGCGAGGCTGCGCATGTCGGCCCAGTTGCCCAGGCGGGAATCGACCGCGGCATGGTCGATCGGGTCGAAGCCGGCATCCGCACCGTCGAAGGGAACATAGAACGGCAGCACGTGCACGCTGCCGTAGGCCCGGAGCGGGCCGTCAAGCAGGGTCTGCAGATCGTGGATGGTACCGCCCAGGCGATCGGCATAGACGAGCAGCTCGATTGTGGTCATGTTCAACTCCGGTCCGACTCGGTGCGGCCGCGAGCAACACCGATTCAGAAGTTACGGCACCCGGTGGGCCAGAGCAATTCCGGCATCATCACTGCCCCGCACATTCCCCACCCTGCCTGGCCGCGGGAGCGGGTGCTTCGTCGTTCTGCGGGGCCGAAACCGACGTTTCACCCGCTCTCGTGGCTCAAGACGGGTTTCCGGATGAGGTCGAGTGAGCCGGCCCGGGCCCGGAGAACTTTCTCGCCAGGGCTCATGCGGCACTGGTCGAGCTTCGGTGGTCGAGCCTGTCGAGACCGGACGACCCGACGTGGGGAGGTTCCCCGGTCGGTGGTCGAGCTTGTCGAGTCCGGGCGACCCGACGTGGGGAGGTTCCCCGGTCGGTGGTCGAGCGTGTCGAGATCTGGCGGTCTGACGTGGGGAGGTTCCCCGGTCGGTGGTCGAGCTGTCGAGTCCGGGGGCCGGGAAGCATCTACTCGTCGTCGTGGGTCACGTTCTTCCGCTCGATTGCGTCGGTCATCCGGGTGCGGGACTTGGTGACGGTGCGCCATTTGCGCACCCCGGTTTCGAGCCAGGGTGGTGCCATGATCTGCGCGGCAC
>NZ_SOGQ01000025.1 GCF_004403465.1 Cryobacterium sinapicolor
CTCGGCCGCCTGCCTGAGGTCTTCCGCGAGGTTCATCATGTTCCAAGGATACCTTAATGGGCACACGTAGTCGAGAGTTGTTCACATACTTGGGCTAGTTTATTCGAAGTTATGTACGATCATCTCGAGGGCGGCCTACCGGGTCTCGACGAGCTCGACCACCGGGTGCTCGGTCACTGGGTCTCGGCGGGCTCGACCACCGGGTGCTCGGTCACTGGGTCTCGACGAGCTCGACCACCGGTGCTCGACCTGTGGGGTGGGACGCGCATTCGTCGTCTACGCTCGGGCTATGTCCAGACCGGCGCGCCCTGCTCCCCGTGACCTCGTGGAGGGGTGGCCCGACGTTTCGTCGGCGGATTCCGTTGGGGAGGTGGCCCGTCGGTTCGCGGTGAACGTGCAAGCCGCTATCGGCGAGCGGAGCGTGCGCGCCGCTGCGCGCGATGCCGGGCTCGACCACACGACGTTGCTCTCGGTGCTGCATGGGCGCTCCTGGCCCGATCTCGCGACCGTGGCTCGTCTTGAGAACGGTTTGGGCATCGACCTATGGCCTGGGCGCCTCGGCCCGCAGTAAGACCGCCGATCGAGACCTGCGCCCGGTGGACTGGACCGGAGGACGTCGAAGATACGTCTATCCACAGCCTTGTGGACAACCCTGTGGACAGCAGTGCGAAAAGTGACTGTCGCCCGCATGATCACGGGGCTTCGCGGTGTGGATAACTCCGAGCGAAACCTGTGAATGATCGCCGTCTGAGCCGGGTATTTCTACCGGGAATTACAGGATGCCCGGTTCCGAATACGTCGAATACAGGTTCGGGATCCGTGCTTCTAGCGGATCTCGGTGAGGTACGTGGTGTAGCCGGCACTGCGCATGGCGGTGAGGATCGGCTCGGTGCCGCCGGGTTCGGCGATGGCGATCATGGCGCCGCCGCCGCCGCCACCGGTCAACTTGGCTCCGAGCGCGCCGGCACGGCGGGCGATGGCCACGAGCGCCTCAATCTCCGGGCTGGACACCTGGAGCGCGTTCAGCAGCCCCTGATTGATGTTCATCAGTTCGCCAAGCTCGGCGATGTCGCCGCGGCGGAGCGCATCGACGCCGGCCAGTACCAGCCCGTCGATCTGGCTGAAGATTGCGTCGTAGCGCGCGGGGTTTCGCTTCCAGGCGCTGCGCACGAGGCCCACGGTCTGCTTCGTCAGCGACTCCACCCCGGACAGCCCGATCACGATCGGGATCGGATGTGGAGTGAAGACGTCGCGGATGGTGTGGCCGCCCGGGGCATCCGTTTTCTGGAACAGGACCGACCGGCCGAAGGTGGCCACGGTGTTGTCGATGCCCGACGGGGTGCCGTGCACGATCTGTTCGCACTCGAAGGCGAGGCTCGACACCTCGGCGTCGCTGATCGTGAGCCGGAAGCTGTCGGCGACGGCGCGGATCACCGCAACCGCGAACGCGGCGGAGGCACCCAGGCCGCTGGCGCGTGGCAGGTGCGAGAAGACGTCGACGCGGAGGCCCACGGCGGAAACGCCGAGCCGGGACGCGATCAGCGCCGCCACCCGGTGTGAGAGGTCCGCGCGGATCGGTTCGCGCACCGAGCCGTCGACGTCCCAGTCCGCGATGACCGGTTCGAGGAGTGACTCCTGGCGGGTGACCTGCGCGCGCACGGACAGCCCGATCGGGGCGGCGATCGCGTGGTAGCCGTAGACGACGGAATGTTCGCCCATCAGGATGATCTTGCCGAAGCCGAGGCGGGCATCCGGGCCGGGGGCGCTGGGGGTCGTGGCTGCAGGGGGCGTGGCAGTGCTGGGCGTGCGGATGACCGCGGGCCGGGGCGTGAGCCCAAGAGCGGGAGAGGTGACGGATGCCGCGGCGCCGGACCCGGCATCCGTGACGGCCGGATCGATGGTCCGGTCGCCGTCGCTGGCCGCGTCGAGGGCCTGCATGATCTCGCGCGCCTTCCACACCTTGATCTCGCCGTCGGCGATCAGCTTCTCGACGACCTCCTCGAACCGGGCTGCGCCGGCGCCGGCGGCGGCCGCCACGGCCCGCGCGTGCAGGCGCATGTGGCCATGCTGAATGCCGTTGGTCGACAGGGCCTTGAGCGCGGCCAGGTTCTGGGCCAACCCGACGGCGGCCATCACCTCGGCCAGCTCGGGCGCCGAAGACACCCCGAGGATCGTGTGCGCGAGCCGAACGGCCGGGTTCGACTCGACCTGCCCGCCGACCGTGCCGACCTTCAGCGGGAGGGTCAGCTCGCCGACGAGGTCGCCGGCGTCGTTCACGTTCCAGGAGGTGAGCGGGCCGTAACCGTCGCCGCGCCCGGCGTAGGCGTGTGCGGCCGCCTCGATCGCCCGCCAGTCGTTGCCGGTGGCGAGGGCGACGGCGTCGATGCCGTTCATGATTCCCTTGTTGTGCGTGGTGGCCCGGTAGGGGTCCATCGCCGCGAATTCGTTGGCGAGCACGATGCCGTCGCGCACCCGAACGCCTGGGAAGTCGGCGGTCTCGAGCAGCGCGTTCGGGATCACGGCGCGGGCGCGCACCAGGGCCCGGTCGGTGAGGTTGGACAGGATACGCAGGAATACCCGGCCGCCACTGATCTCCTCGACCAGCGGGGCCAGCCGCTCGCACATCGAATTGACGAGATTGGCGCCCATCGCGTCGCGGGTGTCGACCAGCAGATGCACGACGAGCAGCTCGCCGTTCTGCACCGTGCCACCGCGCAGGAAGACCTCGACGCCGCGGGCGCCGCCGCCGCGCGCCACCATATTCGGATGCCCGCTGTTGGCCAGAGCGACGAGCTCGTCGCCGCGCGCGAGCAGGTCGGCCCGGGCGCGCTCGGGGTCGATCAGGTCGAGAACCTGGATCTGGCCGATCAGCAGCGGCTCGTCGGCGACGCTCGTGAACCCGCCGGCCTGGCGCACCAGCAGGGCCGTGGAACTGACCGCGGCGACAATGGACGGCTCTTCGACCACCATCGGCACCAGATAGTCCCGGCCGTTGATCTGGAAGTTCAGGCCGAGTCCCATCGGCATCGAGAAGACGCCGATCACGTTCTCGATCAACCGGTCGGCGGCGGCCACGTCGAGGGCGGATGTTCCGTCTGCGAGGTGAGCGGCGGCATCGGTCGTCAGAACGCCGCGTTGCTGGAGGAGCGCGATGCGCTCACGGACCGACAACTGGTAGAAGCGGGGGATGCGGGACCGGCTCATGACGCGGTACCTCCCTGTAAGCCGGCGGCGAAGAGGCCGAGCGGGACGATGGCGGCCCCGGCCCGGGCAAGTGCCCCGGCCAGTCGCTCGGTGGGTTCTCCAGCGTAGCTAAAGGCCAGACCGACGTCTCCGCCGCCGGCTCCGCTGGTCTTGAAGACGCCGCCCTCGCGCTCCGCGAGGGCATGCAGCTCGCGGTGCCGCAGGCTCACGATGCCGGCCCGGGCATGGTTGTCGAGCGCGGACAGGGCGTCGAAGTAGTCGGACGCCAGGCGCAGGAAGTCGGCCGGGTCGGCCAGCGCGGCCTCGGCGGCCTCGGCGAGGCGCGTCAGCCGGTCGAGGTCGGCCCGGTGCTGGGCGGGGTTCACGGCGGCGTAGTCGGCCACGCGGCCCACCAGGCGGGTGGTCAGCGCGCCCTCGCCGGTGACGACGGCGGAGATGCGGAGCTCCTCCGGCCAGCGAAGCGGCACCGCTGCGGTACCCGGGGCATAGCGGATCAGCCCGCCGTGCACGCTCGCGGCCACATCTCCGCCACTTCCGGCACCGTTCTGCGCGCTCCGGTGGGCGGCGTGGGCCAGGTGGAACAGGTCGTTCCGGTCGAGGGTCAGACCCAGCGCTTGGGCCAGGGCGTCGGTCAGTGCGGCGGCAGCGGCGGCGCTGGAGCCGAGGCCCAGCTTGTGGCCGCCCCGGGACAGTGCGCTGCTGTCGATGGTGATCGCGAGCGGGGGAGTCGAGGTCTCCGGCCGGACGCGCGGGTCGGTCTGCTGCAGCTCGTGCGCCTGCCGCGCCGCGGTCTGCACGGCGACGCGCACCTCGTCGAAGACGCGGAGGTGGGCCTGCTGCCGGTCGCTGAGTCCGGCCGGGAGGGCGCCATCCGTGCCCAGCCCCAGAGCACGGATGCCCAGATTGGGCGCGCTGACCTGCCAGGACCCGGTGGGGGACGGGTCGATCGTCACCTCCACCCGCCGGTCGACGGCGGTCAGCAGGGCCGGTGCGCCCTCGAGCACGGCGTATTCGCCCAGTAGGAAGAGCTTGCCGGGCGCGGACGTCCGAATCGTCGGCATCGGTGCCGTCGGCAGGGGCGTCGGCTGGGTCGTCGCCATGATCATTCCAGCCGGAAGGCGGCCGGGCCGAGCGCGCTGATCCGCGCCTCGTGCACGCCCGGCACGAGCGCCATCGCGTGCTGCACCGCGGCGGCGTCGCCCGGCCGGCAGAGCACCTTGACCTGCGGGCCGGCGTCGATGGTGAAGTAGGCCGACACACCGGCGGCGCGCAGGCCCTGCACGGCATGCATCGCGGCGACGGTCGCGGCATTCCAGTAGATCAGCGCGGGACGCGTCGTGAGCATCAGGGCGTGCAGCTTCAAGCAGTTGTATTCGGAGAGCTCCCCGAGCCGGGTGAAATCACGGTCATGGATGGCGCCCCGCATCTCCGCGAGGTCGCCGTCGGCCGAGTCGAGCCAGGCCTGGTAGAACGGCGAGGACGCCTTGCTCTCGTTCATGCCGATTGTGGAATTTATCGATTTCTCGCCGTGCTCGGTGATCGCCACGACCACGGCCAACGGCCAGTCCGCCCGGTCCAGCAGCTCCTCCGCATAGGCGTCGGAGCCGTCCGCGGCGGTGCCGGCGTGCATCTCGGCAAAGCCGCCGAAGATCGAGCGGGCGGCCGAACCGGAGCCGTGCCGGGCCAGGATCGACAGCTCCCGGGCGGGCAGGGCGAGGCCGGCGGCGCCGGACGCGGCCAGCGCCAGGGCGGCGAAACCGGAGGCCGACGAGGCGAGGCCGGCCCCGGTCGGGAAGTTGTTCGTCGACGACACGACGGCGTTCAGCCCGGCGGTGGGGAGACCCATGCTGGCGGCATACCCACGTACCAGGTCGAGAACGTGGGTGATGCGCGTTGCGTCGCTGCGGCATCCGGCCAGCCAGAATTCGTCGACTGCCAGGTCGGGCGCGAACGTGACGCGGGTGTCGGTGTAGAGCGCGTCGAGCGTGACCGAGATGGAGCCGACCGCGGGCGTGTTCAGGGTGGCATCGCGCTTGCCCCAGTATTTGACGAGGGCGATGTTGCTGTGCGCGCGGGCCACGGCGGTGGCGCCACCATCGATGGGTTGGTCCACAGTGGTGCTCCGATCGGGTTCCCTCGATTTTAGTCGCTTCCCGGGGTGCCGCGCCGCCCGGCTCGGGTTGGTGGCGCCTGACGATCTGCTCCTGGTCACCACTTTCACCTACCGATCCGTGAATAATGGGATGGTGCGTTTGAGACCCGGTGTGGGTGAACAACCACGCCAAACCTGAAGAGGGAACCGTTGACACCTGGAATTAGTGGATTCTCCCTGTTCGTGCCTCCCTACCGGGTGCAGCTGGAAGCCTGGTGCGACTGGAACGACCAGCCGTGGGGGAAGGTCAAGAATGTCGTCGGGCGGAGCTTCCGCATGCGCGGCCCCGGCCAGAGCGTCTACACGCTCGCGGCGAACGCGGTGTGGCGTTTGATCCGCGACTACGACATCGATCCTGGCCAGGTCGGCCTCCTGGCGCTCGGCACCGAGTCCAGCAGCGACAACTCGGCCGGCGCGGTCATCGTCAAGGGCATGGTCAACGACGCACTCTCCGCCCACGGCATGCCGCTGCTCGCGCGAGACTGCGAGGTGCCCGAGTTCAAGCAGGCCTGCCTCGCCGGCGTCTACGGCATCAAGGCCGCCCTGCGCTATCTGGCGACGGATGGCGTGGGCCGCCAGGCCATCGTCGTCTCCGCCGACATCGCCGAGTACGCCCGCGGCGGCAGCGGTGAGCCCACCCAGGGTGCCGGTGCCGTCGCCGTGCTGCTGGAGAGCGAGGCCCGACTGCTGGAAGTGAACCTGGCCGGGTCCGGCAGCGACTCCGACTACCGGGTGGCGGACTTCCGCAAGCCGTTCGCGCGCTTCCGCGGCCAGCCGCCCCGCGACGACGGGCAGATGCAGGACCTGCCCGTATTCAACGGCCGGTATTCGACCAGCTGCTACATCGACGCCACCCATCACGCGATGACGGCCATGCTGGGCAAGCGCCCCGGCAATTCCCTGGACTACTTCAACGAGGTCGACCGGGTGTTCATGCACCGCCCGTACCACCAGATGCCGGCGACCGGTTGGGTGATGGCCTATCTGTTCACCCTCGCGGCCGACGAGGAATCGGGCCGGGACCAGCTGCGCGCGCACTGCGCGGATGCCGGGATCGACCCCGACCTCCTGCTCGCCGAACTGTGCGCACCGTCGCCGTTCCACGGCAACGGTGCCGACATCGGCGAGATCACCGGTGACGTCTTCCCGCTGTCCCGCCGCCTGCGCCAGCACCTGCGCAGCACCGGGCTCTGGACCACCCTGGTCAGCGAGAAGCTCGGCCTCGGCTCGGACGCCATGCGCGACCTGGGCAACCTCTACACGGCGGCCCTGCCGGCCTGGCTCGCATCCGGTCTCAACCACGCCCGGGCGGAGGGCCTCGAACTCGCCGGCCAGGAGTGGCTCGCGCTCGGCTACGGCAGTGGCGACGCCGCCGAGGCCCTCCCCATGCGGGTGGTCGCCGGCTGGCAGGCCGCCGCCGCGCTGATCAAATTCGAGGCCGCGCTACAGGACCCGGTCGACCTGACCGAGGCGCAGTACATCGCGCTGCACGAGGGACGCCCGGGCGACCTGGAGCCGGCCCCGGCCGAAGATCAGTTCATCGTCGACCACCTCGGCACCGCGAACGGCCCCGACTTCTACGACCAGGGTATCGAGTACTACCGTTACGTGCCTCGCCTCGTCTGAGCGTCGTCGTCTCCTGGTGCGCTCACCGCCTGGCGCTCGATCTGGTCGAGAAACTGACCGCCTGGCTGCTCCGAAGCGGCCTGGTGCCCCGAAAAAGGAGGGAATGCCTCCTCAACGGCATCGGCGGTGCCATCGACCGAGCCAGATGGGAACTCAACCGTCGTCAGGGCGCCAGGCAGCGGATGCACCGGGCGGCTGAGCACGCCAAGATGGCCGAGCGCAGGGCCGCATTCATGGAGCCGCTGGGGCCGAGCCGAAAATAGTCCTGTGCCCGCCGCGCGGTTGCGAGTACAGTCAGGCCATGAAAACCCGAACCCGTGTCCTGTCCAGCGTCATCGCCGCCGTTCTCTCCGCCTCGGGCGTGCTCGCTGCCGGTGCCCTCCCGGCATCCGCCGCGCCCACGGCCCCCGTCAACAAATACGTCGCCCTGGGCGACTCCTATGCAGCCGGACAGGGTGGCCTTGGCTACGTGGACAGCTGCCTGCAGAGCCCGAACGGCTACCCGGCTCTCCTGGACGCGGTGAAGGGCACCAACCTCCTACGGAACGTCAGCTGCAGCCTGGCCACAACCGGGGATGTCACCACCACGCAGCTGTCGTCCCTGAACCGGGGGACCACCCTGGTGACGCTGACGGTGGGCGGCAACGACCTGAATGTGGCCGGCGTGGCCGCGGCGTGCGCCTCCGCGGATCCGGTTGCGTGCGGGAACGCCATCTCCACCGCCGGGGCCCTGCTCTACTCCGGTGAGCTGGCAGCCCGCCTGGCCGACACATACGCGCAGGTCGCTGTGGCCGCCCCGAAGGCCCACGTGGTCGTCACCGGCTACCCGCTGCTCTTCGCCCCCTCGGCCGACCCGCTGATCGCCCAACTCAATGGCGCCACGATCGCGCTGAACCAGACCATCCAGGGTGTCGTCGCCCAGGCCCAGGCAACCCGACCGAACTCCAGCATCGAATACGTCGATGTGTCCGCGGCCTTCGAGGGCCACGCCATCGGCGACATCGACTCGTGGGTCATTTTCGCCGGCCCGGATGCCTTCCACCCGACCCCCGTCGGCTACCAGGCCTATGCGGAGGCCATCCAGGCGGCTCTGTAGAGCGGCATCGCACCCGGTACCCGGAATCTGGCTTCCGGTACCCGGTACCCGCGCTCTAGTCTCACGCCCAGGACCCTAGATGCCGGGGCGCACCGGACCACCGGCAGGCCCGAGCCCCCAGCGAATTCGACGGAGATTTTGGGGAGAACCGGCCATACTCACGTGAAATGCGGTCGTTTGGGCAAAATCTCCGCCGAATTTGTTAGAGCCGGAGCCGGAGCTAGTCGTTCGCCTCCATGAACTCGAAGGTGTGCGCGATCGTCGGGATCGACGACGTGATGACGGTGCCGTCGGCCCGTCGCCCGCCCTCGACCAGCGCCCGCGAGGGTGCTCCGGAGTCCCGCGGACCCTGGTGGGTCAGCGGGACCGTGACGGGCAGGCCCATCCGCACGATGACGGAGACGCCGCGCACGGCCAGCATGACGTCGACGCCCTCCTCGATCGTGAGGTTGACCTCGGTCTGCCGCACGTCCACGCGCAGCCGGGTGCCCCGGAGCGTGATGCGGAAGGTCAGCGCCTCCCAGGTCTCGGGCAGACGCGGGTCGAGGGTGATCTTGCCGCCGTGGTCGCGCATGCCGCCGAAGCCGTATATGAGCGCGCTCCACACGCCGCCGGCGGATGCCACGTGCACGCCGTCCGCCGCGTTGTGGTGCAGATCGGCGAGGTCGACGAACAGCCCTGAGGTGAAATACCGCAGCGCGAGCTCGTGATAGCCGACCTCGGCCGCGATGATCGACTGCACGACGTCGGACAGCGTCGAGTCACCCGTGGTGATCGGGTCGTAGTAGTCGAAGTCGGCGCGTTTCTGCTCCGGCGTGAACTGGTCGCCCTGCAGCAGGAGGGCGAGCACGACATCCGCCTGCTTGAGCACCTGGAAGCGGTAGATCACGAGGGGATGGTAGTGCAGCAGCAGCGGGCGGTTGGCCACCGGGGTCTGCGAGAGGTCCCAGCGTTCTTTCTCCAGGAACTGCGCATCCTGCGGGTGGATGCCCAGGGTCTTGTCGAAGGGGATGTGCATCGCTTCCGCGGCGAACGACCACTCGATGATCTCGGCCTCGTCGAGTCCGAGGCGGGCGACCATGAAGTCGTAGGAGGCGATGTCGACCTCGCGCAGCCGCCGCACGCTCGTGACCGCGGCCCGCAGGTTCGAGCGCGCCATGATGTTCGTGTAGAGGTTGTCGTTGACGACCGTCGTGTACTCGTCGGGTCCGGTGACGCCGTGGATGTGGAAGACGTCGTTGCCGTTGCCGCGCCAGAAGCCGAGGTCGGCCCACATGCGCGCCGTTTCCACCAGGATGTCGATGGCCTCGCGGGAGAGGAAGTCCTCGTCGCCGGTGGCCGACACATACTGGCTGAGCGCATAGGAGATGTCGGCGTCGATGTGGTACTGCGCGGTGCCGGCGGCGTAGTACGCCGACGACTCCAGACCGTTGATCGTGCGCCACGGGAACAGTGCGCCCAGCTGGTTCAGCTCGGTGGCGCGGGCCCTGGCATGCTCGAGCATCGCGTGCCGGAACCGCAGCGCGTTGCGCGCGGCGTTCGGCGACGTGTAGGTCAGGAACGGGAGGACGTACACTTCCGTGTCCCAGAAGTAGTGGCCGCCGTAGCCGGAGCCGGACACGCCCTTTGCGGACACGCCCTGGCCGTCGGCACGCATCGACGCCTGCGCGAGCTGGAAGAAGTTCCAGCGGGTGGCCTGCTGGAGGGCAGGCTGGCCGGCGAGTTCGACATCCGTGCGCGCCCAGAAAGCGTTGAGCCAGTCGCGCTGCTCGGCGACGTAGTGCTCGGTTCCGGCCGCCACGGCGCGGTCGAGGGTGCGGTCGCAACGGTCGGCGAGCTCGTGCGTGGGCACGCCGGTGGAGGTGTGGTAACTGAGGATCTTGGTCAGCCGGATGGATTGGCCCTGCTTGGCCTTGATGCGGTAGACGTGCTTGGCGAGGTCGTCGCCGATGTGCGAGGCCTCGTCGTACTCGTTGAGCGTCTCCATCTGGTGGTCGGCGGCGCAGGCGATGGTCATGCCCGAGTTGGTGCAGCGGAAGCCGAGGATGTAACGGCCGTCGGATGCCCGCTTGAAGCGGGGGCGTAGCACCCGGTCGGTGAACGACTCGGCCTTGCGCGGGTCGAAGTCCTTGCCGTTGGTGGGCTTGGGGGCGTCGTACTCGCCGATGCCGTCCTGGCGGTTGAGGATCTGGCTGGAGATGACGACCGACGCGTCGGCGTCGAGCATCGTGACCTCGTACTCGAGGATCGCGAGGTGGCGTTCGGTGAACGACACCAGCCGGCGCGACTGGATCAGCACGCGCTTGCCCGAGGGTGTGCGCCATTCGAGGGACCGGGAGAGGATGCCGCCGGCGAAGTCCAGGCGGCGCTCGTAGCTGAGCAGGTCAGCGAGGGTCAGGACGAGCGGCTCGTCGTCGACGTAGATGCGGATGATCTTGGCGTCCGGCGCGTTGACGATCGTCTGCCCGACGCGCGCGAAGCCGAAGGCCTCCTCCGCGTGCCGGATCGGCCAGGTCTCGTGGAAACCGTTGATGAAGGTGCCGTGGGCGTGGCCGTCCCGGCCCTCGTCCACATTGCCGCGCAGGCCGAGGTAGCCGTTGCCGACGGCGAATAGCGTCTCGGTGCGACCCATGTCGTCGCCGGAGAAGTCCTTCTCGACCAGGGCCCATTCGTCGATCGGGAACCGGTTGCGGTCGAGGGGGTCGGTGTCGATCCGGTTCATTCGGCGGGCTCCGTTTCGGCGTGGGGGAGCAGGTCGTGGAGGTCCGGGACGACGACGTCGGCGCCGGCGTCCAGCAGGGTCTGCGTTCCGACGCCGCGGTCCACTCCGAGCACCAGGCCGAAGTTGCCGGCGCGGCCGGCCTGGATGCCCGAGTGAGCGTCTTCGACGACGACGCACTGGGCGGCATCGAGTCCGAGGAGCGCGGCGCCGAGCTCGTAGGTGTCGGGGGCCGGCTTGCCGGCCAGTCCGCGCTCGGCGGAGAGCAGGCCGTCGACGACGATTTCGAAGCGGCCACGGATTCCGGCCGCCGCGAGGGTCTTCTCCCCGTTGCGCGAGCTCGTGACGACGGCCACGGAGAGGCCGGCGGACACGACGTAGTCGAGGAACGCGATCGATCCCGGGTAGGGCGTGACGCCGCTCTCGGCGAGGGTCTCGTTGAAGGCCTCATTCTTGCGGTTCCCGAGGCCGCAGACCGTGTTGAGCTCCGGGGCATCCGTCGGGTCGCCATCGGGCAACAGGATGCCACGGGAGGCGAGCAGCGACCGCACGCCGTCATAGCGGGGCTTGCCGTCGATGTACTGGAAGTAGTCGGCGTCACTGTAGGCGGGGCTCACGCCCTGTTCCTCGAGGAACGGGGTGAACAGCCGCGACCAGGCGGCCATGTGAACGTCGGCGGTGGGTGTGAGCACCCCGTCGAGGTCGAAGAGAACGCCGTGCAGGGACAGGAGCCGGTCGCGCGTTTCCGCGCGCGACAGGGGGAATCGCGTAGAAGTCATAACTGGTGCCTTGCTCGGTAGGTCCTCAGAGAGGGGGGCTCTGATCGAATCGGTCATAGGGTCACGATCTCGATCAGGGTGGATCGACGTGATGTGCGCCAACGCGGCGAGAACGCGAATGACGACGATGCGGACCAGGTCTAGGGCTGCATGCGCCTGAATACACCCACGATCCTATGCCCCCGAGGCCGCTGCGCCGATTTCTCCGGTAGGGGCTCCCTGCCATCCCGCGTGTCCGCGGGCCCCCGGTTACCGGCCGTTCACCGCCCCGTCACCTCCCGGAGCCGGCCGGAGCCGCCCGGTACGATTGGTCGGATGAACCGTGAACCGAGCGCGAACCCGGCCGCCCTCGCGCCGACGGCTGACGCGCGCGCCGTTCGAACGGCGCAGCGCCGATTCCGGCGGCTGTTCTCGGCCACGATCGCGGTGCTCGTTCTGCTCGTGGCGGGCCTCGCAGCGGCGAACTTCAACCAGGGTCCCCGGCTCGCGTCTGCCGAAATCAACCTCGACGCCTCCGTCATGCGTGGCAACCCCCGTTTGCTGCTCACCGCGAACCAGCCGCTCGCCGAGATCACGGCCGGTCAGGTGACGGTGTCCCCGGCGACGGAGGTCTCGGCGAGTGTCGCCGACCGCAACCTCACCGTGCAGTTCGCGGGCATCCTGCGCTACAACACCGTGTATACGGTGACGGTGACGGATGTCGCCGCCACCACCCAGGACGCCACCTCCACCCTGGAATACGAGTTCACGACCCCGGACATCGACATCTACGCACTGCAGCGCGACAGCCGGGCGGGCGACGCCGGGGCGAAGCGGCCCGACACCGTGCGCCGCACGACCCTGCAGGGCCGGGGCGACGGCGAGATCGTGTTCAGCGCCCCGCGCATCCAGCAGTATGTCGCCCTGGAGGACCACCTCGCCGCCGTCACGCTCGCCGAGGACGACACGGCCGCCATCGAGGTGGTCTCGTTCGCGGGCGGGGACAACGTGCAGGTGCCAGTGCCGGGCGCAGGCGTAATTGAGAACCTGGCGGCCTCCCCGTCGAAATACCTGATCGCTTACACCTTCACCAGCGCCCCGGAGACGGCGGGGCGACGCTACGACCGCACCCCGTTCGTCTACGACCTGACGGAGTACTCGGGCCTCCCGGTCGAGGTCACCGGGGTGGACGGCCTGCCGATGACGGTGATGGACCTGGGGTTCGTGCCGGACAGCACCTCCCTCGTCGTGCAGAACACCGGGCAGACCATGTTTCTGATCGACATGCTGGGCGACGCCGTGCTGACCCCGCTGGGCGAGCATGACGAGATGCGCGGGTTCGTACCCGGCACCCGCGCGCTCGTCGTCGCCGACCCCGACCAGGGCTCCACAATCGACCTCGCCGACGGGGCCGTGACCACCCTCGACCTCCCGCCGAGCCTGCTCGATGAGAACGCCTACCCCGGCAAGCTCGTTCTGCTCAGCGAACAGGGGCGCTACGCCCGTCTGTTCCTGCAGGAGACCGGCGACATCAACCAGCTCGCCTCCCTGATCGCCGTCACCGACGCCGGTAAGTCGAGTGTCGCCTTCACGCCCGCATCCGACTCGTCGCGGGTGCGGGACTTCTGCGTGTCGCCGAACGGCCAGTATCTCGCGGTGGAGACGATCCCGGCGGCCGGCCTCGGCGACGACTACCCGACTCTGCCCGCGTTTACGGGCATGACCACCACCCTGGTCGACCTCGACCGGGGCACCAGCAGCCGCAGCGTGTCCGGTTTCCTCCCTGACTGGTGCGGTTGACGACGGATGTGCGCACCTACCTCCCCCCGATATCCTCCCGCCCTTAGCGCGTCGGAGCCGAAACACCACTGGATGGGCACATGAGCCGAACCACCGCTTTGCGCCCCTTCGCGGCGAGAAAGAGGCCCGGCCGGGGCCTGATCGTCGGCCTGGTCATCATCGGCCTGGTCATCCTGCTCCGCGCATTCGCGCCCGAGGCCCCGGCCGACACCCTGGCGGACACCGTCCGGGACTTCGTCACCCTGTCGATCAGCGTGGTGATCGAGTCGCTGCCATTCGTCTTCCTGGGGATCGTGTTGTCGATCGTGGTGCAGATCTGGCTACCGGAAGGGTTTCTGCTGCGGCGCCTGCCGAAGAACCCGGCTGCCCGGCGGGTGGTGCTCTCACTGCTGGGCATGCTGCTGCCGGTCTGCGAGTGCGGCAACGTGCCCCTCGCCCGTGGCCTGATCGCCAAGGGCCTCACGGTCGGTGAATCGATGACGTTCCTCTTCGCCGCCCCGATCCTCAACCCGGTGACCATCATCACCACCCAGCAGGCCTTCGGCTGGGACAGCGGCATCCTGGTCTGGCGCATCGCCGGCGGATTCCTGATCGCCAACCTGATCGGCTATATCTATAGCCGGCATCCGAAACCCGAATCCCTGCTCACCCCCCGGTTTCAGGATGCGTGTGCGCTCGGCGACCACCACGACGCGGCCGACGGCAAGATCAAACGCAGCGCCGGCCTGTTCACGAAGGAGACCAGCGCGATGCTGCCGGCGCTTTTCATCGGTGCCGGACTGGCCGGGCTGATCCAGACCGCCGTCTCCCGCGAGGTGCTCGTGACGCTCGGCAGCAGCCCTGTCTGGTCCGTGCTGGCACTGATGGCCCTGGCCTTCGTCGTCTCGATCTGCTCCAACGTCGACGCCTTCTTCATCCTCTCGTTCGGTGCGACCTTCATGCCCGGCGCCATCGTGGCCTTCCTGGTCTTCGGCCCCATGATCGACATCAAGATGCTCGCCCTGCTGCGCACCACGTTCACGGCCAAGACCCTGGTGCAACTCACCCTGATTGTGGCGCTCTGTTCCGCGGCGCTCGGATTGGCGATCAACTATGCCGTTTAGACGTCTCCTGCGGCGCTGGCAGGGCGCGCTCCTCAGTATCGTGGGCATTGTGGCCACGGTCTGGCTGGGGGTCAACGGGCAGCTCGGGCTCTACATCCACCCCCGGTACTTCGTGTTCACGATGGTGATGGCCCTGATCGCCGCCGCACTCGTGGTGGCGGCGTTCGCCCTCGTGACCGCCGCCGAAGACGAGCACGAGATCCTCGACGACGGGGGACGGTGGGCCTGGCTCTGGTCGGCCGGCAGCATCCTGATCATCGTTTCGGCCACCGTGGGCCTGCTGGTGCTGCCGCCGGCGACCCTAACCACGGCCACGGTCGCCAAGCGCGACCTCAACGGCTCGACCTCGGATCTCACGCAGAGCGAGGCCGACAGCCTCGTCGGCGGCGACTACTCGACCTTCACCGTGCGGGACTGGTCCTCGTTGCTGCGCCAAGGCGCCGGCGAGGACTTCTTTGCCGACAAGACCGCGACAGTGACCGGGTTCGTCACGCCGGACACGAGTGACCCCGAGAACGTGTTCTTCGTGGCCCGATTCGTGGTTTCCTGCTGCGCGGTCGACGCGCAGCCGGTCGGCATCCCCGTGTACTACCCCGGCTGGCAGGACGAATACCCGACCGACAGCTGGGTTTCGATCGAGAGCGGTTTCGAAACCAACCCGAGCATTAGCAGCGAGGAGGCCATTGTGCTTGTCCCGAGCACGATCACGCCGACTGAGCAGCCCGCCCAGCCGTACGTCTACTGACCGTCGGCGCGGGGTCTCCACGGGCTCGACCCCCGGGGCGCGATGGCTCCGCCGCCATGCCCCGTGGGTCGAAGTCGACCATCGATCAGGCGGCCGAGGCCTCCTCGGGGTCGGTGGCATCGTCATCCGTGCCGAAGTGGTTGCTGCCCGCGGTGACGCCCGCGAGGCGCAGCCAGGTGTCGACCACGGTGTCGGGGTTCAGTGACACGGAGTCGATGCCCTCGGCCACGAGCCACTCGGCGAAGTCCGGGTGGTCGCTGGGGCCCTGACCGCAGATGCCCACGTATTTGCCGCGGGCCTTGCAGGCCGCGATCGCCATGCTGAGCAGCTTCTTGACGGCCGGGTTGCGTTCGTCGAAGCTGCCGGCGACGATCGCCGAGTCGCGGTCGAGGCCGAGCGCTAGCTGCGTCATGTCGTTGGAGCCGATGGAAAAGCCGTCGAAGTAGTCCAGGAATTCGTCGGCGAGCAGTGCGTTGGCCGGCAGCTCGCACATCATGACGACTTCGAGGCCGTTCTCCCCGCGGCGCAGCCCGTTCTCGGCGAGCAGCTCGATGACTCCGGCGGCCTCGTCCAGGGTGCGCACGAAGGGGATCATCAGCTTGACGTTGGTCAGCCCCATTTCATTGCGCACGAACGACAGGGCCTCGCATTCGAGGTCGAAGCAGTCCCGGAACGAGGGCTCGAGGTAGCGGGACGCTCCGCGGAACCCGAGCATCGGGTTCTCCTCGTGCGGCTCGTAGGCCGGTCCGCCGATGAGGTTGGCGTACTCGTTGGACTTGAAGTCGCTCATCCGCACGATCACGGTCTCAGGGGCGAACGCGGCCGCGATGGTGGACACGCCCTCGGCCAGGCGCTTGATGTAGTAGTCGCGCGGGTTGCCGTAGGCGGCGATGCGGGTGTTGATCTCGCGGGTCACGTCGTCGGGCTGGTCGGCCAGGTTGAGCAGGGCCTTGGGGTGGATGCCGATCTGCCGGTTGATGATGAATTCGAGCCGGGCGAGACCCACACCGTGGTTGGGCAGCTGGGCGAACGTGAACGCCTGCTCCGGCGTGCCGACGTTCATCATGACCTTCACCGGTGCCGGCGGCAGGGTGGTGAGCGCGGTCTCCTCGATGCCGAAGTCGAGCAGACCCTCGTAGATCAGGCCGGCCTCACCCTCGGCGCAGGAGACCGTGACCTCGAGGCCGTCGGAGAGGATGTCGGTGGCGGTCCCGGTGCCGACGACTGCGGGGATGCCGAGTTCGCGGGCGATGATCGCGGCGTGGCAGGTGCGGCCGCCGCGGTTGGTCACGATGGCACTGGCGCGCTTCATGATCGGTTCCCAGTCGGGGTCGGTCATGTCCGCGACGAGCACGTCACCGGTGGCGAAGCTCGCCATCTGGTCGATGGAGGAGAGGATGCGCACCTTGCCGGCGCCGATCCGCTGGCCGATCGCGCGCCCCTCGACCAAGACCTTGCCGGTCTCATTCATCTTGAACCGGCTCTGGGACACGGCGGTCGCCCGCGACTGCACGGTCTCCGGGCGGGCCTGCAGGATGTAGATGCCGCCGTCGACGCCGTCCTTGCCCCACTCGATGTCCATCGGGCGCCCGTAGTGCGCCTCGATCAAGAGGGCGTGGCGGGCCAGCTCCTCCACGTCCGCGTCGGTGATGCTGAACAGGTTGCGGAGTGCGACGTCCACCGGCACGAAGTCGATCGTGCGGCCGATCTCACGGTTTTGGGTGAAGGTCATCTGCAGCGCCTTCTCGCCGAGGGTGCGCTTGAGGATGGCGGGACGGCCGGCCTCGAGCGACGGCTTGTAGACGTAGAACTCGTCGGGGTTGACGGCGCCCTGCACGACGGCCTCGCCCAGCCCGTAGGACGAGGTGATGAAGACCGCGTCGCGGAAGCCGGACTCGGTGTCCATCGTGAACATGACCCCGGAGGAGCCGATGTCCGAGCGCACCATGCGCTGGATACCGGCCGACAGCGCCACCTCGGCGTGTTCGAAGTTGTGGTGCACCCGGTAGGCGATCGCCCGGTCGTTGTAGAGCGAGGCGAAGACATCCTTGATGGCCGGCAGGATGTTCTCGATCCCGCGCACATTCAGGAACGTCTCCTGCTGACCGGCGAAGGACGCATCCGGAAGGTCCTCGGCCGTGGCACTGGAGCGCACGGCCCAGGAAATGTCGTCGGAGCCGCCGTGCTTCTCGACCAGGGCGGCATAGGCGGCGCGGACCTGGGACTCGAACTCGGGCAGGAAGGGCGTGTCGCGCATCAGGCCGCGGATTTCCTTGCCGGCCGCTGCCAGCTCGGTGACGTCGTCGATGTCGAGGCCCTTCAGGCGCTCGATGATCCGCCGGTCCAAACCGGAATCGGAGAGGAAGCGGCGGTAGGAGTCTGCGGTGGTGGCGAAGCCGTCGGGCACCTTGACGCCGGCCGAGGTCAGGTTTTGCACCATTTCGCCCAGAGAGGCGTTCTTGCCGCCCACCCGCTCCAGGTCGGTGAGGCCGATCTCTGAAAACCAGAGGATGTCTGTCGTCATGTGTTCTGCTCCCTTGCAGTGTGCGACCAGAGGTGAGGCCACGAGGTGAGGAGGCTCATCTCATGGATAAGCGCCCTGGTCCCATAGTGGCAGGTCTATCCCGCCTGAGCCCGATTTGTTTACTTGATTGACATGTTCACTTGTCTGCGTTTCGAACGTGAGTCAACGTTTGAGGTTCATTTGCTGCAGAATCATGGCCGACATCTCCTCCACGGACATGCTCGCCGAGTTGAGGAACGGGATGCCGTGGGAGGCGTACAGCCGTTCCGCACTGCGCAACTCGAATCCGCACTGGCGCAGGGAGGCGTAGGGCGAACCCTCGCGCCGTTGGGTGCGGACCTGGCTCAGGCGCAGGGGATTGGTGGTGAGCCCGAAGCACTTGTCCACGAATGGCCGCAGCGGTTTGGGGAGCCCTTCCCGCTCGAAATCCTCGTCCACAAGCGGGAAGTTCGCGGCGAAGATGCCGTGCTGCAGCGCCAGGTACATCGTTGTGGGAGTCTTGCCGCAGCGCGACGGGGCGACCAGGATCAGCTGCGCCTTCTCGAGTGCGCGCAGGCTCTGGCCGTCATCGTGCTCCATCGCGTATTCGACCGCCGTCATTCGGGACTGGTATCGGGCGGCGTTACCGAGGCCGTGCGCCCGACCCGGTTCGTTGCTGGGCTGAGTCGCCAGGGCTTCCTCGAGCTCGCCCAGGTAGGTTCCGAGCAGGTCGATCAGAGTCGCCTTGCAGGTGCCCAGGGTGTGGCGGATGTCGCTGGTCACGGCCGTGGAGAACACGATCGGTTTCTGGCCGCGCTCCACCAGAGCGTCGATCAGGTCGACCACGGCCCGGGCCTGGTCCACGTTCAGGATGAACGGGATCGTCGTGCGGTCGAACTCCAGAGTGGGAAACTGGGACAGCAGGGTGCTCCCGAGCGTTTCCGCCGTGATCCCGGTGCTATCGGAAAGAAAGAAAACCGGGCATGGATCTTCATTGGCCATGACTTATTGTGCACCTGCGGCGGTCCTCGAGCTCAATCGTGCTGACGCCTGCCATCGTCGTTCTCGCTGACGGCGTCGCCACTGTCCCGCTGGAGCCCGTGTCGCTCTGGCTGAGCACGAACGCCGCGACGCTCGTGGGGACTGTCGTGCTTGTCGGCTCCTGCTTCCCGGAACCCTCCGGGACCGAGCCGGGCGTCGCGCCTGCCCAGGCAACCCTGACCATCCCCTACCGGTCTGACGCCCTCGCTCTACCCCAGCCCCTCCCCGTTCCCACCGAAACCGCGGTCCCGGCCCCGGCCCCGTCAGGGCAGACGGTCCCCGTACTGGACGACGAGCCGGCCACGGCTGTCGTCGCACGGCCGACCCTGGCAGACACGGGCTTCGCCGCTGGGGGGACTCTTGTCCTGGGTGTTCTGCTGGCCGGCGCCGGAATCCTGCTGGTCGCGACCCGGCGCCGATCCGATGTGGGTTTGCTGTCGTCGCGTCACGCGCAGCAGACTTGAGTCCGGGTCGCGACCGATCCGTCTGCCCGGTAGCTGAAGGAATCCACCATGACTGAACCGAACGACGCACGCGTCGGCCTCTATATCGACTTCGACAACATCGTCATCTCGCGCTATCAGCAGTTGCACGGTCGCAATGCCTTCCAGCGCGACGGCATCCGTAATTTCGACCGGTCCAGCTCGGATGCCGACCCCGTCATCACGGCGAGACTGAACGCCGCGACAGTCGATTTCAACGCCATCATCGATTTTGCCGCGTCATTCGGCACATTGGTCGTGAACCGCGCGTACGCCGACTGGTCGGTGCCCGTCAATGCGAGTTACCAGCGTCAGCTCATGTCGCGGGCGGTGGACCTCACCCAGCTGTTCACCACGACCACGCGGGGCACCAAGAACGGCGCGGACATCCGTCTGGCCGTCGACGTGGTCGAAGACCTCTTCCGGTTGCCCGACCTCACCCATGTCATCATCATCGCCGGTGACTCCGACTACATCGCCCTGGCCCAGAAGTCGAAACGGCTCGGTCGCTTCGTCGTGGGCATCGGAGTCGCCGGGTCGACCAGCACCTCCCTCGCGGCCGCCTGTGACGAATTCGAGGACTACGACTCCCTCCCCGGAATTGCCAAGGTCACCCTCAGTGCTCCTGCGGCCGCGGTGACTGCGGATAAGCCCCCATCGGGCCGGAAGGCTGCCGGGCCCGCGGTCACGGTGGCGGTTGCGCAACCCGAAACGGCCGCCATCCCGGCCCGTAATCTGACGATGGTTCCGATGTTCTCGCACACCGAGGATCTGCCCTTCGACGAGCCGGAACCGGCCGATGACATCGACCCGCAGACCATCGCGACGGAGCTCCTCGTGCGTGCCCTGCAGATCGCTCACGCCAAGGGCGACGACGACGAGTGGCTGAACACCGGATCGGTCAAGAACCAGATGCGCCGGATGGACCCCTCGTTCAACGAGAAGCCGCTCGGCTTCCGGTCCTTCACCGATTTCCTGTCGTCCCGGAGCGACGTGGCCGAGCTGCAGGAGGATGGCCCGCATCGGCTCATCCGGCTGCGTCCCGAGTCGAACGCCCGACGCTGAGCCGCGGTCAAGCGCCGAGCAGCACCAACGCGTGATAGACGACGTAGACCGGCCAGACGATCGCCTGGAGCAGCCCCAGGATGACACCCCAGAAGGAGCCGTCTGAGACGGAGACGAAGTAGATCGCGGCTCCGATATAGGCCAGCAGGAAGAAGAAACCCCACGGCCCCTCTTGAACGATCACACGTGCACGACTGTCGGTCATCCGTTCTCCGTCCCCGCAGATGCCGAATCATTCGGCGCGAGCGTAGCAGGACCGCCGGCAGGGTGACACCCGTACTTCGGTTCAGGCCAGCTGGTATCCGGCCGTGGTGACGGCGGATCCCACGGTGGCCCGGTCGAGGGCGGCGGCGCTGGTGACCCGAACGGTGGAGGCTCCGCCGCTGTTCAGGTCCACCGTGACGGCTTCCACCGAGGCGAGCTTGCCGAGCGCGGCAACGACGCTTCCGACGCAGTGCTGGCAGGTCATGCCGGTGACCTGGAACTCCTCGGTCAGGCTGGACGGGGACGGGGACGGGGACGGGGTCGGGGTGGTCATCGGAATTCCTATCATTCGTTGTGCGGCGCCGTGGTGCGGTGCTGCGCTGTCTTCTGAAAGCATACCCCTGGGGGGTATACCTTAGCGGTATGGATAAGAATCACGGGGCGATGAATGCGGGCGGCCACGCGGCCATGGGCCACACCGGTCACGGCGACCACGTGGCCGGGTTCCGGCGCTTGTTCTGGGGGATGCTGGCCCTCAGTGTGCCGGTTGTCGCCTTCAGCCACATGTTTTCGATGGTTCTCGGATACTCCAGGCCCGACCTGCCCGGAATCCAGTGGATCTCGCCCGTTCTGGGCACCGTCATGTATTTTTGGGGCGGGCAGCCCTTCCTCACGGGGGCCGTCGCGGAGCTCAGTGCACGGAAGCCCGGCATGATGCTCCTGATCGGACTCGCGATCACGGTCGCGTTCGTGTCGTCGTGGGGGGCGAGCCTCGGCATCCTGGCCCCCGAACTCGACTTCTGGTGGGAGCTGGCGTTGCTGATCACGATCATGCTGCTGGGCCACTGGATCGAAATGCGCTCGCTCGCCCAGACCTCCACGGCGCTCGAATCGCTGGCGGCGTTGCTGCCGGACCAGGCGGAGCGGATCGAGGGCGGTGCGGGCGGCGGCGAGGTTCAGGTGGTGGCCCCGACCGAGCTGCGGGTGGGTGACCTCGTCATCGTTCGTCCCGGCGGCCGGGTGCCGGCCGATGGGCGAGTCACCGAGGGCACCGCCGACGTGGACGAGTCGATGATCACGGGGGAGTCCCGGTCGGTGAGCCGGGGGCCGGGTGACCCGGTTGTCGCGGGCACAGTGGCCACGGACACGGCGCTCCGGGTGCTGATCACCGCCGTGGGCGACGACACGGCCCTGGCCGGTATCCAGCGGCTTGTGGCGGAGGCGCAGTCGTCGTCGTCGCACGCGCAGCGCCTCGCCGACCGGGCGGCCGGCTGGCTGTTCTGGTTCGCGCTCGGCGCCGGCGTGGTCACCGCGTTCGTCTGGTCGGCGCTGCTCGGCATGCCGGAGATCGCGGTCGTGCGCACCATGACCGTGCTGGTGATCGCCTGCCCGCACGCGCTCGGGCTCGCGATTCCGCTGGTGGTCTCGATCGCCACAGAGCGGGCCGCGAAGGGCGGCGTACTGATCAAGGACCGGCTGGCCCTGGAGAGCATGCGAACGGTTGACGCGGTGCTGTTCGACAAGACCGGCACCCTGACCACGGGCGCACCCACGGTCACGCACCTCGCGGCGACGGATGCGTCGGTGGACGCGGTCGGGGATGCATCGGGGGCAGAAGGCGAGCTGCTGGCGCTGGCGGCGGCCGTGGAAGCCGACAGCGAACATCCGCTGGCCCGAGCCATCGTGGCGGCGGCTGGAGAACGCCGGGTGCGCGTGCCGCAGGCGACGGGGTTCCGGGCATCCGCGGCCGTGGGCGTCACGGGTGCGGTCGACGGGCAGCAGGTGAGCGTCGGCGGCCCCGGCCTGCTTCGGGAACACGGTGCGCGCCCGCTGCCGGTGACCGAGTCCTGGGCTGACGAGGGCGCCATCGTGCTGCACGTCCTACGCGGCGACGTGGTGATCGGCGCGATCGGCCTGGCCGACGCCGTGCGGCCGGAATCCCGGCAGGCCGTCGACGCGCTGCACGCGCTGGGCGTCCAGGTCGTGATGATCACCGGCGACGCCGAACCGGTGGCCCGGTCGGTCGCCGCAGAACTCGGCATCGACCGCGTGTTCGCCGGCGTGCGCCCCGAGAACAAGGCCGCGAAGGTGGCCGAGCTGCAGGTCGAGGGCCGGAAGGTCGCCATGGTCGGCGACGGCGTCAATGACGCGCCCGCCCTGGCGCAGGCCGACGTGGGTATCGCCATCGGAGCGGGCACGGATGTCGCGATCGCCTCCGCGGGTGTCATCCTCGCCAGCGACGACCCTCGCTCGGTGCTCTCGGTGATCGAGCTGTCCCGGGCGAGCTATCGCAAGATGACGCAGAACCTGTGGTGGGCGGGGGGTTACAACCTCCTGGCGGTGCCGCTCGCGGCAGGCGTGCTGGCACCGATCGGATTCGTGCTGCCCATGGAGGTCGGAGCGCTGCTCATGTCGGCGTCGACGGTGGTCGTGGCGCTGAACGCGCAGCTGCTGCGGCGGCTCGATCTGCGCCCGGAGAGCAGCTCTCTTCCCCTGACCGTGGCCCGGCGCTAGGCTCGCGGCATGTCGGCTGATCCGGAGGATTACCGTGCCGCGCTGGAGCGGGCGCAAACGCATGCGATGCGCTGGCTCGCCTCCGTTCCGACCCGTCCGGTAGGTCCACAGGCCGACGCCGACACCCTCGCCGCGGGCTTCGCGGCACCTCTGCCGGCTCAGCCGACGGACCCGGCGGAGGTGATCGACGAACTGGCCCGGTTGTCCGAACCTGGCCTGATGGCGATGCCCTCCGGCCGCTTCTTCGGCTGGGTGATCGGCGGCACGCTGCCGGCAGCCCTGGCCGCCGACTGGCTGGTCAGCGCATGGGACCAGAACGCCGGCATGCGCTTCGCGACCCCGGCCGCCGCGGCCGCCGAGGAGGCCGCCGGCGGCTGGATCCTCGACTTGCTGGGGCTGCCGCCCGGGGCCGACGTGGGCTTCACCACCGGGGCCACCATGGCGAACTTCGTGGGTCTGGCCGCCGGGCGCGATCACGTTCTCGGCGACGCCGGCTGGGACGTCGCCGCCTTGGGTCTGTCCGGATCCCCGCGCGTTTCCGTCTACGTGGGCGAGGAGCGCCACGCGGTGATCGACCTGGCCCTCCGCTACCTAGGACTCGGCGCCCCCATCGTCGTTGCGTCCGACTCCCAGGGGCGCATGCTCCCCACTGCCCTGGCGGCCCGACTCGACCAGGTCGCGGGCCCCGCAATCGTCTGCCTGCAGGCCGGCAACCTGCACTCCGGCGCCTTCGATCCGGTGGGCGAACTCACCACCCTGGCCCACCAACACGGCGCCTGGGTGCACGTCGACGGCGCATTCGGCCTCTGGGCCGCCGCCAGCCCGCGTTACCGCGAACGGCTGGCGGGCCTCGACACCGCCGATTCCTGGGCCACCGACGCACACAAGACCCTCCAAGTGCCCTACGACTGCGGCATGGCCATCGTGGCCCGGCCCGCCGAGGTGCGGTCCACCTTCGGCGTGCACACGAGCTATCTGTTCGCGGACGAGACCGGTCCGGGCGACCCCTACGAGAAGGTTCCCGAACTGTCGCGCCGGGCACGTGGCGTTCCGGTCTGGGCGGCACTGCGCTCCCTGGGCCGGTCGGGCACCGTGGAGCTGGTGGAACGTCTGGCCGATCGAGCCCGGGCCATCGCCGACGGGCTGGCGCGCATCCCCGGCGCCGAGGTACTGAACGACGTGGTCTTCACCCAGGTCTGCGTCAGCTTCGGCGACGACGAGCTCACCCGCCGAGTGACCGAGGCGCTGCTCGCCGACGGAACCACCTGGATGTCGGGTTCCCACTGGCAGGGCCGCGACGTGCTGCGGGTCTCGGTGAGCAACTGGTCGACGGATGCGGAGGACGTCGCCCTCTCTGTCGCGGCCGTGGAGCGCGCCGTCGCCACTGTCTCGCGCGACCGCCCGACGGAATATGCAGAGTAGAGAATATGGCCTTGATTCGGCAGGAGTGCAGCGTCGATCAGGGCCCGGTCCGAGCGGCGATTCGCCCTCTGATCGGCGGTCGTCGGTGACGGCCGACGCGGAATGGCCGGAGTCGACGGTCGTAGGATCGAAGTAACGAAATTGCCACAGGTTACCGGTTGCACCGGATTCACCGGCAACTGGAGGAATATACAGTGCTCTCTCAACCACGGGTCGTCATCGTCGGCGGCGGAATCAGCGGATTGGCGACAGCACACTATCTGCACCGCCGGCTTGGCGACGGAGTGCAACTCACCCTCGTCGAGGGAGGGGCGCGACTGGGAGGCAAGATCTCCACCGAGCAGTTCGGCGGGCAACTCGTCGACGTCGGACCGGACGCGCTGATGGTGCGGGCACCGGTGGCGGCGGCGCTCATCGAGGACCTTGGCCTCGGCGACCTCGTCGTGGCCCCCGCCGGGTCCGGCGCCCGGATCTGGTCGCGCGGGAAGCTCCGCCGCCTCCCCGCCGGAACCCTGTTCGGGATTCCCGACCGCCTGCTGCCCTTGATGAAATCCCGGCTGCTTTCCCCCCTCGGCCTGGCCCGCGCCGCCCTGGACCTGGTGAAGGCGGCTCCGGCGGCGCTGCCCGACGATCCCACGATCGCAGAACTCGTACGACCGCGAATGGGCAAGCAGGTGTTCGACCGCCTCGTCGATCCGCTGCTCGGCGGCGTGCATGCCGGCCGGGCGGACGAGCTCAGCGCCCGCAGCACTGCTCCCGACATCGAAGCGCTCGCCCGCGGCAATCGCAGCCTCTACCTCGGGCTGCGTCGTCGGCGCAGGAACGCCCCGGCCGCATCCAAGCGTGCCGGCGGGGCGGTGCTCGTCACGCTCCGTGGCGGGCTGGCCCGTTTGATCGACGCGCTGGCCGCTCGCGTCGTGGGCGACGAGGTGCGCCTCAATACGGCCGTCGACTCCGTGTCGCGCAGTATCGGCGGCTACGAGGTGACGCTGAGCGATGGCACGGTCCTCAAGGCCGATGCGGTGGTTCTCGCCACCCCCGCGTTCGCTGCGGCGGACATGGTGCGCGAGGAGGCCCCCGACCTGGCCGCCGCGCTGGCCGGCATCCCCTACGTCGACGTCGCCACGATCTGCCTGGCGTACCCGCGCTCCGCGGTCGCCCGCAACCTCACCGGCACGGGTTTCCTGGTGCCGCCGGAGGAGGGCAGGCTCATCGTCGGCTGCACCTGGTCCAGTGCCAAGTGGCCGCACCTCGCCGATGACAGCACCGTGATCATCCGTTGCATGGTCGGTCGCCGCCGCGATCAGCGCTGGCTGGACCTCGACGAGGACACCCTGGTCAGCAGGGTGCATGCGGAGCTCGTCGAGGCCATGGGTCTCACCGGGCGACCCACCGAACAGCACATCGAACGTTGGCTGCAGGCGATGCCGCAGTACATCGTCGGCCACCAGGGCCGGCTGGTCGCCGCGGAAGAAGCCCTCGGCCAACTTCCGGGGCTCTACCTGACCGGTTCCGCCTACCGCGGGGTCGGGTTAGCCAGCTGCGTGGCGGATGCCGAGCGCACGGCCGACAGCATCGTGCAGCTTCTGAGTGAGGCTCGTCCCCGGAACGAGGTGTCCGCATGAGCGGGCTCAGCATCCCCCTCGGCGAGACCGCTGTACTGCCGACCCTGCCTGCCGCCCGCCGCGGAAAGGGCCCGGACTATGCGCAGCGCCCGATGCTCGTGTTCTGGGAAACGACCCGGGCCTGCGCGCTTGCCTGCAAACACTGCCGGGCCAGCGCCACGATGCAGGCGCTGCCGGGTGAGCTCACAACGGCAGAGGGCAAGGACCTGATCGACCAGGTAGCCGGTTTCGGCCGGCCGTACCCGATTCTGGTGCTGACCGGCGGAGATTGCCTGATGCGCCCGGACCTGTTCGAACTCGTCGACTACGCCACCGGACTTGGCCTGCCGACGGCGCTGTCCCCCTCGGTGACGCCGACCCTCACACCGCAGATGATCGAACGGATCGTGGCGAGCGGGGTCAAGGCGGTGTCGATCAGCCTCGATGGCGCCGTCGCCGCAACCCATGAGGGCGTGCGCGGCATCCCGGGCCATTTCGACGACACCGTGGCGGCGATCCGAGCCCTCGCTGCAGCCGGGCTGACCGTGCAGGTCAACACGACCGTCATGCGCGCCAACGTCGAAGAACTGGCCGATGTCGCGGCCCTGATCAAGAACGCCGGAGCCGCGATCTGGGAGGTGTTCTTCCTGGTTCAGGTCGGCCGCGGGGTCTCGACCGAGGCCGTCACCCCGGCCGAGCACGAGGACATCTGCCACTTCCTCTTCGACGCCTCCCAGCACGGCTTCATCGTGCGCACGGTTGAAGCACCCTTCTTCCGGCGCGTCGTGGCCCGCCGCCGGGCCGGCGACCCTGCGCCGACGAGCGCAGGGTACACGTCCCTGTCCGCGCGGCTGGAAACCCTGATGGGGCCGCCCGCAGGCCTGCCGAGGGCGCAGACCGCGTCGACCCGCGACGGCAAGGGCATCGTCTTCGTGGCCTATGACGGCGAGGTCTACCCGGCCGGGTTCCTTCCGCTCGGGCTCGGTAATGTGTGCACGACCCCGCTGGCCGAGATCTACCGGGACAACCCGCTGCTCAAACAGATCAGGGCGACGGAGTTCACCGGTCGCTGCGGCAGCTGCGAGTACGCGGACCTGTGCGGTGGCTCCCGAGCCCGCGCGTTCGCTTCGAGCGGTGATCCGCTGGGCGAGGACCCGGCCTGCCCGTTCCAGCCTGGCGCGGCTTCGGCACTCGTTGGTGCCTGAGCCAGCGCCAGTGACTGGCTCAGGGCCTGTCACTGGCGTGGAGCCGACCGGGTACGGCGCCGTCATCCTCCTCGGGTTCGGCGGCCCCGAGGGCCAGGACGACGTAATTCCGTTCCTCCGCAACGTCACCCGTGGTCGCGGAATCCCGGAAGCCCGCCTGGAAACCGTGGCCACCCACTACCGCGCCTCCGGCGGTGTGAGCCCGGTGAATGCCCAGAACCGCGCCCTCCGCGACGCGCTCCAGGACGAACTGGCCGCTCGCGGCACGGCCGTGCCGGTGTACTGGGGAAACCGCAATTGGGCTCCGTACCTGGGGGACGCCGTGGCCGAGGCCGTCGGCGCCGGACATACCCGGCTGCTCGCGCTCACGACGAGCGCGTACAGCTCCTACTCGAGCTGCCGGCAATACCGGGAGGATCTGGCTGAGGCGCAGGGTGCCACGGGGCTCGGCGATACCGTGCGCATCGACGCGGTGCGCCCCTACTTCGACCATCCCGGCTTCATCGCGCCCTTCGTGGTGGGAGTCTGCTCTGCCCTCGCCGAATTCGCCCGGCGGGGCCTGGCCCCGTCCGACGTGCACGTGCTCTTCACGACCCACTCCATTCCGACGGCGGATGCCGTGCGCAGCGGCCCGCGCGAGCGATCCTTCGGCACCGGCGGCGCCTACGAGGCTCAACACCGAGCAGTCGCCGAGGTGGTGATGGCCGCGGTTGCCGCTGCGGCGGCCGATGGCGCCGAGGCCGGAGTCACCCCGGCGTGGTCCCTGGCCTACCAGTCACGTTCGGGCCCGCCCGGCATGCGGTGGCTCGAACCTGACGTCAACGACGCCATCACCCTGCTCGCCGCGGCCGGCACCCGTGCCGTCGTGGTCGTTCCGATCGGGTTCATCTCCGACCACATGGAGGTTACCTGGGACCTCGACACGGAGGCGGCTGCCACTGCCGCCGCGCACAACCTCGGGTTCGCCCGGGTGTCGACCCCAGGCCTCCACCCGACGTTTGTGGCTGGGCTCGTCGACCTGCTGCTCGAGCGACTGACGCCGGCCCCGGCACCGGAACGCTGCGCGCTCACCGCGCTCGGACCGTGGCCGGATGAGTGCCCGGCCGGATGTTGCGAGAAAGGGCCGGCCCGGGGCATCCCGCCGATTGGTACGCTCGGCGGTAAGGCTGACCAAGGCTAGCGAAGGACCAACCGTGACCCACCCGTATCCGTTGCATGTGGCCATCCGGGCGCAGTGCTTCTGCTGCCAGTCGCTGCAGCCGTTCACGTTCACCTCGGCGACCGACCAGGTGGTCTGCGCATCCTGCCTGCACCACCTGGGGGCGGAGAAGGCCACCCGCCGGGACGCGGAGCACATCAAGCTGTGGGTCGGCCAGTACGCCGACCAGCAGGAGAATCACCGCCTGTTCGCCGAGAAGTCGGCGGTGGTGGATGCCGAACGGCAAGCGGCGATCGACGGGCTCGCCGCGCAGGTGGCGGAGCTGCGCGGCGTCGTGGCCGGCGAGTCCGACCCCGCGAAGAGCGCCCGGGTGCGCGCACTCCTCGAGAGCGACCTGGTGCGGCGCGCGGAGCGGAAGACCGAGCTTGCGCACCGCCAGCTCGACTGGGCGATGGCCGTGCTCTGGCGGATCGGGCAGCTGCACCACGCCGTGGCGGGCAAGCCGCTGGCCTGCGTCTGCGGGCGCACCGCGGCGGCCTGCGCGGAAGGCCGGGCGATCGATCCGCAGCGACAGGCCCTGCTCGACTGGGAGCGGAAGAATCTCGTGCTGCTGCGCGCCGGCTCCCGGAACGCCCTGCCCGACGACCACCCCGAGGTGGGGGCCTCGAAGCGACAGCCCTGAGGGGTGCGGGCCGCCGCCAACCCCTCGAACGTGTCGGTTCACCCGAGGGCGCCGCCCGGGCCTACGCTGAAGAAATGGAACCACTGCTCAGCACCCTGCACATTGTCTCCGGCGTCTTCATCGTCGGGCCCATGGCCATCCTCCCCATGACTGCCATGCGCTCCATGCGCGCCGGCGAAGCGGGCCAGGTGGCCTCCTTGGCGAAGTCGACCAATATCTTCACCCTGCTGTCGGTGCTGGTCGTGTTCTTCGGCTTCGGCGCACTCGGATTCCGGGACAACGCCTCCTTCGCCTCAACCTGGGTCTGGCTCTCGATCGTGCTCTACGCCGCAGCGCTGGCGATCAGCCTGTTCCTCGTGATCCCGGCCATGAAGTCGGCCTCCGAGCTCCTCGCCGAGCAGTCCGCCAGCGGCACCCGGGTCGCCGGCACGAAGGTCGCCGGCTACTCGCGCGTGGCCATGGGCTCGGGGATCGCCTCGCTGCTCCTGGTGGCCGTGGTCGTACTAATGGTCGTCAAGCCGGTATAGCCGGTCCCGCCGGTCCCTCCGGTTCGAACACCCGTTGGTCGGCTACTCCAGGTCGTCGACCGAGACCAGGCCGTCATGCCGGCGCCCGTCGAAGATGATCGACGGGATCTTCACGGTGTGAATGCTCTCCTCGACCAGTCGCGTGTTCGCGGCGATGATGTCGGCGACTTCGTCGGAGGCGGCGACGGATGCCACGTCGGCGACCTGTTCCGGGCTGAGGCCGAACTCGGCCGACCAGTCCTGCAGCAGCGCGGTGGCGGTCTCCGGCTCGGCGCCGTTGAGCACGCTCTGCCAGGACACGCCGTTGGCGTCGTCTTCCGTGTAGATCCGGCGGAGGATCTCCCAGTCGACCGGCGTCTCAGCGCCCTCGAGCGGGTTCAGCCGCAGCGCCTCGAGGTACTGGGTGACGAGCAGCGAGTTCTGGAACTTGTAACCGTCGGCGGAGGCGATCGGGTAGGCGATGTAGGTGAGGTTCATCCGGTCGTCGAACCCGGCCTCCTCGATGTTGTTGAACAGCTGCAGGCAGTAGGTGCAGCCGGGGTCGATCACCTCGAGCGCGGTCTCCTTCTCCTTGTCGTACACGGTGAGGTAGCTGGCGTTGGCCGGCAGGTACTCCTCGGCGTCCCAGTTCTGCATGCGGGAGGGGATCGCCGAGAAGGTCTCGCCGAGGCTGGCGAAGTCGTTGCCGAACGCGCCGATCACGTCGCCGGACAGGAGCGATTCGCCGAAGGTGGGCGTCTGGTCGGGGATCGAGCAGGCCTCGGCGCCCAGGCTGCACGATGCGGAATCCTGCTTGTTGCAGGTGCCGTAGACGTAGAGGTTCACGCCGCTCTTGACGACGACGTAGGCGCTCCAGACGGTGGTCAGTACCACGAGCAGCGCGACCACCTCGAGGGCGACGGATGCCGGGCCCACCAGCTTCGGACTTCGCACCGCCAGCGGCGCCAGCAGGTGATCCTTGATGTCCTGCTTGAAGGTGGTGTCGCAGGGGCGGAATGTGACGCGGCGGAGGGTGCAGTTCCACGCCTTGCCGAGGTAGCGGCGGTAGCGGGCCGATACGGCAGCCATGAAGACGAGAACGATGAATGCGGCAATACAGAACACTTAGGAGAGGCCTTTCATCAGGCGCGCGAGGGCCTGTGAGGCCTGATCGATGTCGGCCGTGGTTGAGTGCAGTCCGAGCGAGAAGCGCAGCAGCGGCGGCAGCCCGAGCTGGTCTTTCAGGTAGTGGTGGGCGCAGAAGTATCCGCTGCGCACCATGATCTGCGATTGGGAGAGGAACACCGCGAGCCGGTGCGAGTCCTGCTTCGGCGCGTAGACGCTGATCACGGGGCTGGCTTCGGTGTTCACGAGGGTGAGGCCGGGGATGTCGTGAAGACCCTCGAAGAGGCGCTGCGAGAGCCCCTGGAGGTGCTCCGCCGCGGGCCGTCCGCCGGGACGCACCTGGCCCAGCCACTCGATCGCGCGGCCGAGGGCGATGATCTCGCCCCAGGCCTGCAGACCGGGTTCGAGCAGGGCGCCCGGGTCGTCGGTGAGCAGGTCGTAGGAGTCTTCACGGACATTCGTCACCATGCCGCCGCCCACGAAGGTGAGCGCGAGGGATCCGAGCAGCTCCTGGGTGGCCACGACCACCCCGAGGCTGGCGCCGTACGTTTTGTGGGCGGAGAAGCACAGTGCGTCTGCCTCGGTTCTGGCCAGCAGGGTGCGTTCGTGCGCGATCGCCTGGGCGGCGTCGAGGATGACGATGCCGCCGCGGGCGTGGGTGTCGCGCACCAGGTCGGTGAGGTTGGTCAGCAGGCGGCCGTCGATGTTCGAGGCCACGTTCACGACCACGACCGCGCGTTCGAGCTGGGCCGGCTGGTAGACCAGGGCGCCGTCGGGGGCACGGTCGAGCACCAGACGGGGCACGCCCAGCCGGGTGGCCGCCGTGATGGTGGGCAGGAAGACCGAGTTGTGCTCGATGTGGCTCGTGACCACCCGGCCGAACCGGCCCTGCGGCAGCTGCTGCAGCAGCAGGTTCAGGCCGAAGGTCGTGTTGAGGGTGAAGGAGACCGCGTGGCTGCGGCCGGACAGGTCGAGCAGGTCGAGAACCGCCTTGCGGGTGTCCTGCACCTTCCGGTCGACGCGGGTGCCCCAGGCGTATTTCACGCGCCCGCCGCAGGCGTTGTACGCCGTGTAGTACTCGGTCAGGGCGTCCAGGACCGGCTGCGGCCGGAGGCTCTGACAGGCGGAGTCGAGATAGACCGCACCTGGGTCGAGGTAACCGAAATCGGCGAGGCGGCCGGTGTCGACCGTGACCGGCGGTGTGCGCCGGAACAACCCAGTGTGCTTCATGTCCTTCGATTCTTTCCGGCTCATTCTAGGCGAGCAGCCTGTCCGACCCGGGGCGGCTGGGAGCCGGCTGCGAGCGTGGTGGTCGTGGTGGGTTCGGCTGCGCCGCACGGGGCTGTGGCGTGCCTACCCGGCGCCGGGCGCGGAGCCGCCTCGGGCGTCGATCACACCCATCATGCCGAGGTCCTCGTGGTCGAGGATGTGGCAGTGGTAGACCGTGCGACCCGGGAAGTCGTCGAATGCGATGCGCACCCGGGCCGTTCCGCCGGCCGGCACGTTGACCACGTCCTGCCACTCGGCCGCCTGGACGACGCGGCCGTTCCGCTCGATGAGCTGCATCGGCCAGACGTGCAGGTGCACCGGATGATCCATCGGGCTCGAGTTCGAGAGCAGCCATTCCTCGACGCCGCCGGCCTGCACGGTGGTGTCGACCCGGTCGCCGTCGAACGGCTCGCCGTTGATGGTGAAGCTCATGCCCCCGCCGCCCATGCCGCCACCCATGCCCATGGCGAACGCCAGCTCGCGGCGGGCCGTCACGCCGGCGCCGCGCAGGTCGCGTTCCGCCGCGCGGCGGGGAACGTCGGATGCCGCGGCCACCGGTTCGCCGGAGACGGTCACCGTGGCAAGGTCGACCGTCCGGGTGGACGAGCCGCTGCCGCCGCCCATCATGCCGCCCATGCCCATGCCCGTGCTGCCGCGGTCGTAGGGCAGGGCGCGGAGTGCGGCCGGGGTGGTCGCGCCGCCTGCCGAGGTCGCCGCGGTGACGAGCAGGTCGGCCCGGTTACCGGGCGCGAGCAGCACCTCCTCCACGTCGCGGGGTGTCTCGAACCGGCCGGAGTCGAGGCCGAGCAGTTGCATCCCCAGACCGTCGAGACTCAGCCGCAGGTACCGCGAGACGCAGGCGTTGACGATGCGCCAGCGCTCGCGTTCGCCCGGGCGGATGTCGATGCGGGGCTTCAGTTGCCCGTTCACCAGCACGAGACGGCCCTCTCGGCCGCGCATCCGTTCGGCCTGGCCGGCCGAGGCAACCCCGACGGCACCGTCCGGGGTGAGGTCGGAGATCACCAGCACCCGCTCGCGGGCCACCGGCACAGGCTCGGGGTCGTCGATCAGGATGGCCCCGTACAGGCCGCCGAAGACCTGGTCGGCGACCAGTCCGTGGTGATGCGGGTGGTACCAGAACAGGCCGGGTGGGTGGTCGCCCGGCAGCCGGTAGTCGTAGTCGAACGCGGCGCCGGGCTCGATCATGACGAAGGGGTTGTCGCTGTTGCCCTCCGGGGAGACGTGCAGGCCGTGCACGTGCAGGTTGGTGAGGTCGGCGAGCCCGTTCCGCAGGCGCACCCGCAGGCGGTCGCCGGGCCGCAGGCGCAGGGTCGGGCCGGGCAGACCCTCGTTGTAGGCGAGGACCGTCACGGTGCGGCCGCCGATCTCGGCCGGCCCCTGGGCAGCCTCCAGTCGCACCTCGAGCAGCCCGTCGACGCTTCGCAACTCGGGCGGTTCGCGCAGCGGCTGGCCGTCCGCGAAGCCGGAGAGCGGCTCCGGGGCGACGCCCCGGTCGACGGACGGGTCCGTCGGGCGGCTCCAGAGCAGCCCGGCGCCGCCGACGACGGTGCCGGCCACGCCCAGGCCGCCGAGGGTGAGTGCGGCCCGGCGGCTGAGCGGTTTCACGCCGGGCCCTCGCCGAGGGCCCGGACCTGCTCGAGATACTGCTCCTGGGTCAGCTCGCCGGACGCGAAGCGCTCGTCGAGGATCTGGCGGGCCCGGCTGCGCCCGGGGGTGCCCGGGGTGCCGGTCCCACCAGGAGGTGAGCCAGGTCCGCGCCGGTCGTTGCTTCCGGCCGACAGGCGTACGGCCAGCACGACGAGCGTGGCGATGCTGATGATGATGAGCAGGCTGAAGAAAATGGTCCAGCCCGGACCTCCGTTGTAACCCCACATCATGATCGATCTCCTTCCGTGGCGGACGGGGTGCCCGTCACTGCGAGTATGTCCCCGGGGCCGGATTCGAGCATTCGTCGCACCGGTCTAAGCCTGGTCCGCGACGAGCACGGTCCAGGTGAGGCCGAAGTCGTCGCTCGCGACGACCCCGCGCTGGTCGGCGGCGAGGAGCCAGGGCGTACCGCCGCCGACGAAAGCGAGGGCCTCCGGGGTGCCCTCGGTCTGCCCTCCGCGGCTCCAGGTTCCGGCCTCCTGACGCCAGACCACGCCGTCCGGGTCGATGCCGACGACACCGCCGCCGGCCGCGGCATCCTGAACGTCGATCAGGTAGAGCATCGGCGCGCCGGAGGCCGGCCCGAATGTGCGCCCGGCGTCGTCGCTCACGGCCAGGCCGTCCTCGGTGGTCGCGAAGACCCGGTCGGGGTTCGCCGGGTCGGCCGCGAGGTCGCGCAGCGCCACCGAGGCCCCGGCCGACCAGGTGGCGCCGCCGTCGTCGCTGATGCTGACCGTGCCGGCGGCGGAGTCGTAGCCGTAGACGCGCAGGGCCTCCTGTGGCAGGGGCACCGCGTCGAGGTCGTGGAAGTCGGTCTCGCCGGCGAGCGAGACGTTCGTCCAGCTGGCCGCGGCATCCGTGCTGCTGATCAGTCCCACATTCGGGCCCGTCAACGTGGACTGGTCGGAGCCCGGATGCCCGGACGCCAGCAGCAGGCCCGGCCCGGCCACCGTGAAGCCCATGGCGTCGAAGGCCGGGCCGTCGCTCAGGGTGGGCCGGGTGAGCCCGGCATCCGGCGCTCCGGCGAGGTAGCTGTCGGGGAGCAGGCCGGTCGGAATCTGCCACACGCCCTGGTGCGTGCCGGCGTAGGTCGCTCCCGTGGAGAGGTCGGCGCCAAGGCCGTGGATGTGTTCGAAGGCCGCCGTGGTGGTGGCGGGCGCGCCGGCCGACGGAGCAGCCGGAGTGGGTGCGCAGCCGGCCAGAGCGGCCGCGAGGCCGACGGTGACCACGGCGGCGCCGCCGAGGCGGAGGGTTCTCCGGGGAGTCGTCAGCATCAGAACTCGGTGAGGAGGTCGGTCATGACGGCGATCTCGGCGGACTGCGACGCGATGATGGCGGCCGAGAGCTCCTGGGCGTCGGCGTTGCTGCCCTCGTCCTGGTGCGTCTGCGCCATCGCGATCGCGCCCTTGTGGTGCACGATCATCAGCTCAAGGAACACCTGGTCGCCGTCGGCGCCCGAGGCTTCGTCCAGCGTCATCATGTCGGCCTCGCTCATCATGCCGTCGGTGCCGTGGTCCATGTCGGACATGCCTCCCGTGTCGGCGCCCCACTCGCCCAGCCAGTCGGTCAGCTGGGTGATCTCGGGCTCCTGCGCAGCCTTGATCTCGGTCGCCAAGGCGACGACGCGCGGGTCGGTCCCCGGCTTGGCGAGGAGGTTGTCGCTCATCTCGACGGCCTGCTCGTGGTGCGGGATCATCATCTGGGCGAAGTCGACGTCCGCGGCGTTGGCGGAGGCGGACTCGGTGGTGCTGGAGCCGCCGGTACTGCCACCGGCTGCCGGGGCATCGGCAGCCGGGGTGCCGCCGCAGGCGCTGAGGGTGAGCGCCGTGGTGAGCACCGCGGCGGTGATCAGTGAGGTGCGAAGGGTGCGGGTGGTGCGGATGGTGCTGAGCATTGTTGTTCCATTCGTCGACAAAAAGGGTTGGAAACCGGGGGCCGGGGTGCGGCCGGGCCGCGCAGCCCGGTGGGGTGCGCTGGCGACGGGTTCGGCCTAAATGCGGCTGATGGAGAGCAGGGTGAGGCTGGGCCGGTGCAGGTGCAGCGGAATCTCCCGGAAGGAGCCGACGACGAAACCGGCGGCCTCGAGCAGGCGCCGACAGAACGACGGGTGCCGGGACAGCAGGACCAGGCCGCCGAGGACCAGCAGCAGGGAACAGGTCGTCGCGAGGGCGGCCATGCCCGACATCGCATTCGTGTCGGCGCTGCTGACGGCGCCGGCGGATGCTGCGGTGTGCTCGGCCCCGGAATGCGGGCCGGCCGTCATCGCGGTCATGGTCACTGCCGCGGTCAGAGCTCCTGCGGCGGTCGCGGTCGTAGCCGTTGTAATGGTCATGGTCGTGGTCGTGGTCGTGGTCGTGGCTGTGGTCGTGGCTGTGGCTGTGGCTGCGGCGGCGGCGGCGGAGAGGCTGTGACCCGGGGCATGGCCCAGGCCGTGCCCCGGGCCGGCCGAATGCACGGCGAGCAGGCAGAGCAGCATCGCGGCCAGCGTGAGCGCCGCCAGGACGGCGGAGTGAACGACCCGGCGGCCACCACGGAACGAGATCGCGTCGCGCGTGTGCAGCATGCCGCCTCCGTCCGGATTGTGGTCTGGGCATCCGTCTGGCCGATCGTTGAACCTTGGATACCCCCTCAGGCTATACCCGGGCGGATCGACGCCGGCTGGGAGCGGGCTCACCCCCAGTCGAGGGCGAGCACCCAGGACCCGTCGATGTCGCGCCGCAGGTCGTAGCGGTGCTGTTCCTCGTCGCCACGCGAGGCGTCGAGGCGCCAGAGTTCGGTGTCGATGCGGGACGGAACGCCGCCGGCGTTCTCCCACCAGCGGGTGCGGGTGAAGATCGCCTGCGGCTGGCCGATGACGGTGTGCTCGAACCGGTTCCAGATGAATGCGCGCGGGTCGCCGTCGACGGACAGCTCCACGTTGACGACCGCGTCGATGATCTGAGGCATGCGTGGCTCCCTTGATTTCATCGAACATTTATTCGATTCTGCGAGTGTAGTTCATGCCACCGACACTCGCCAGACCCGCTCAAGAATTCGTTCGCGCTCCACTCCGATCGTGGCCGGGCGGCAAAGAAAGTGCACAAATCACCCAACATGACCAAACCTCACTAGTGTTCGTTACGAACTATCCACGACCAGCGAGACCGTCTCGTTGGCGGCTAACCAAGGAGACAATCGTGAAACGACATTCCATAGGAATTCTGGGGGCTTCCGCCGTTGCGTTGCTCGCGGCGGCCACACTCGGGTCCAGCGCAGCTCAAGCGCACAGTCCTGGGCACTCCGGCGACCAAAAAACGGTTTCACTGTCCGCCGATCTCACGGAGCTCAACGGCTCCGGGGCATCCGGAACGGCTGCGGCAACAGTTCGCAACCAGAGGATCACGCACATTGAAGTGCATGCTTCTGGGCTGTCGCCGGACGCTCCGCATGCGCAACACATCCACTACGGCGAGCAAGCGTTGAACGAGTGCCCCACACTGGCACTGGACAGCAACGGTGATGGCCGCTTGAACACCGTTGAGGGGATTCCCGCGTACGGTCCTGTCGTTGTGTCGCTGAACACAACAGGTGACACGACTCCCGCGAGCTTTCTCGATGTGACTCGTTTCCCGGTGTCTGAGAGCGGCAGCTACCACTACAGCCGGGATAACATCCGCATCACCAAGGTGGCGGGAACGGGCTACCCCGGACCCGACGGCACAGGGTCGGCGAAAGAGATCGCTGATTCCATCCGCGAGGGCGAAGGCGTCGTCGTGATCCATGGCGTCGACTACAACGGTAACGGCGAGTACGACTTCAGCCGAGGTGCAAGCGAACTCGACCCGACCCTGCCTGCAGAAGCGACGGACCCGGCCGCCTGCGGCATCCTCGAATAGGCACACGCCCACAACCCCCTTTGGGTAACGACCGCCGGTGGCTCGTCATCAATGACGGGCCACCGCGGTCTGGCGGAGGAACGGGGAAATTGGTCGGCCTACGTCCTCGGCCGGGGGACGGGGCGCGGCACCGATGACTTGCCCGGTTCCGGCGCGCCCAGGCTCGACGACCCGGGACGGGGCGTGAGCCCCAGTCGCCGCACGATTTCGGCGGCCTCCTCCGCCGGCGCGCGGCCGGCGTCGATGGAGATCGCACGCTCGTCGGCGTCCGGCACCTCGAGCGTGGCCACCTGCGAATCGAGCAGGGAGGTCGGCATGTAGTGGTCGTGCCGCGCGGCTAGGCGGCGACCGATCAGGTCCGTCGATCCGGTCAGGTGCACGAAGATCACGTTGTGCTCGCGCAGCACGTCGCGGTAGCGGCGTTTGAGCGCCGAGCAGGTGATGATGCCCGGCACCCCGGCCATGGTGTGCTCGATGATCCACGACGAGACCGTGTCGAGCCAGGGCGCGCGGTCCTCGTCGTTCAGGGGCCGGCCGGCCGACATCTTGTCGATGTTCTCTTGAGGATGCAGGTCGTCGCCCTCCTCGAGGTCCCAGCCGAGCTGGCCGGCGAGAAGCCCTGCCACGGTGGACTTGCCGGATCCGGAGATGCCCATGATCACGAGCACGGGTTGCTGGGTGTCGAACATGCTAGATCACGATATTCAGGAGGAGGACGCCCGCAAGCCCGACCACGGAGATGAGGCATTCCATCACGGTCCAGGTCTTCAGGTTCTGCCCGACGGTCGTGCCGAGGTACTCCTTGACCAGCCAGAATCCGGCGTCGTTGACGTGGGAGAGGAACAGGGATCCGGCGCCGATGGCGAGAACCATCAGCGAGACATCCGTGCCGCCCAGGCTGGCGGCGACGGGGGCGAGGATGCCCGCGGCCGTCACGGTGGCGACTGTGGCGGAGCCGGTGGCGACCCGGATCAGGGCCGCGACGAACCAGGCGAGCAAGAGCACCGAGATGCTGCTGCCGGCCACGGCGTCGGCGATGACGGTGCCGATGCCGGTGTCGATCAATACCTGCTTGAATCCGCCGCCCGCGCCCACAATGAGCAGGATGCCCGCGATCGGCGGCAAGGAGTCGGAGAGCGACTTTGCGACGGCGGAGCGGTCCATGCCGCCACCGCGACCGAAGACGATCATGGCGTAGATCACGGCGATGCCGAGGGCGATCATCGGGGTGCCGAGGAAGTCGAGCGTGGCGTTGAGCGGCGAGGTGGAGCCCGGGTTGGTCGCATCGGCGATCGACCGGGCGAGCATCAGCACGACGGGGAGCAGGATGCCCGAGATGGTGATCAGGAAGCTCGGTCGGCGAGCGTTCTCGCCCAAACCCTGTTCCTCGTTGGTGAGGAACAGGGCCGGCACGGGCACGGAGACCCAGCGGCTCGCGTACTTGCTGAAGATCGGGCCGGCAATGATGACGGTCGGGATGGCGATCAGCACGCCGATCGCGAGGGTGAGCCCGAGGTTCGCATCGAGCGTGGTCACGGCCACCAGCGGGCCGGGGTGCGGCGGCACCAAGCCGTGCATGACGGACAGGCCGGCGAGGGCCGGGATGGCGATGCGGATGAGTGAGAGCCCGCTGCGGCGGGCCACCAGGATGATCACCGGGATGAGCAGCACGAGGCCGACCTCGAAGAACATCGGCAGGCCGATCAGCCCGCCGATCAGGGCCATCGTCCAGGGCAGGGTGCGGGCGCTCGAGCGGGTGACCAGCGAGTCGACGATGCGGTCGGCTCCGCCGGAGTCGGCGAGCAGCTTGCCGAACATGGCGCCGAAGCCGACCAGGATGCCGACGCCGGCCATGGTGGAGCCGAAGCCGGTACTGAAACTCGTGACGGCGGCGGCCGGAGCCAAACCGGCCCCGACGCCGACGCCCACGGCCCCGATCGAGAGGGCGAGGAAGGGATGCACCTTGAGCCAGGTGATGAGCAGGATGATCACCGCGACGCCGACGAGGGCGGCGATGATGAGCTGGAGGTCGCTGCCGGCCGGTTCGATCGGAACCACCGGGGCCGCACAGGGAAGAATCATCTGAATTTCCATTCCGAGGCTGCTTCACTGCGACCTCATTGTCCAATAATCTGATTAATCAGATATTTGAGTGTGACACACGAATCGCGACTCCGGGACCAACGCCGGTACGATCACGATGGGGGACGCCGCGATGACGCGGCGACGCGCGCGGCCAGGCCGCAGGGAGAAGCAGAGATGAACCGTGGGGCGGGCGCCGGAGTGTGGCGTGAACGAGGACTTCACGCGCGGGTATTGAACTCGCTGGGCCAACAGATCGTCGACGGCGGATTCCCGCCCGGCGACATCCTGGACCTTGACCTGATCAGTACGGAATTCGCGGTATCCCGCTCGGTGCTGCGCGAGGCGCTGCGGGTGCTGCAGTCGCTGGGCATGGTCGAGCCGCGGCAGCGGGTGGGCACCCAGGTGCTGCCCCGCGAGTCCTGGGACCTGATGCACCCGCAGATCATCTACTGGCGCGGCCGCGGCACCGACTATCTCACCCAGATGCGCGAGATGCTCGAATTGCGTCTCGGCATCGAACCCGTGGCCGCCCGGCTGAGCGCGCGCCTGATGACGGCGGAGCAGTTGGACGCCGTGCGGGCGGCAGCCGAGGCCATGGTCGCGGCCGACCTCGCCGGCGACGGCCGTCGGTTCCTCGAGGCCGACATCGACTTCCACTCCCTGATCCTGAGCGGCTCCGGCAACAGCGTGATGGGGCACTTCGCCGGCACGGTCGCCGCGCTCCTGCGCACGCGCGAAGAGGAGAAGCGCTTCACCATCACCGAGTACACACCACCCTCGGCCCACCGGCACAACCAACTGGCCGAGGCCCTGCACGAGCGTGACGAGGATGCCGCGTACCGCTGGTCCTATGCCACGATCGAGGCCACCCTGACCGAGTTCATCCAGGAATCGGGCCGCGCCGAACTGGGGCTCGAGGCCTGAGGATCGTCGCCCGGACTCGGGGCGTCGCCCGGGCTTAGAGCCGGGCGAGCAGCTCGATGTCCTCCAGGAATTCGCTGGCGACCTGGGCGGACACGGTGGTGCGGGTCGACCGGATCGCGGCCAGATAGTCCTCGGTGCTCGGGCCGCCGGGCGTCGACTCGTCCGCCCCCTCGAACAGTGCGCGTTCCAGAGCCTGCTGGGAGGCACGCCGGGCGGCGTATTCAATGTCGGCCGGGGAGAACCCGTCGCTCGCGGCGACAAGCGCATCGAGGTCGACCGTGCCTTTCCTGCCTTCGGGGATATAGCGCTCCCAGATGGCCTGGCGAGCGGCGACATCCGGAAGCCCGATCGGTATGACGTAGTCGAAGCGCCCGTGCCGGAGGAAGGCGGAATCGAGGGCGCGGATGAAGTTCGTGGCGCAGACCAGGAGTCGGCCGGGCTGCTCGCGGAAGGCCGGGATGATCTTGAGCAGCTCATTGGTGACGCCCTGCAGGGCCGAGGGCGGCTCACCGCCGCGCTGCGCCGCGATCTCCTCGACCTCGTCGATGAAGACGACCGCATGCTCCAGTTCGGAGATCTTCAGGAAGGTCTCCCGGAGCGCCCCGGCGAGGCCCTTGGGGTCGGCCGCGAGCCGCGACGGGAAGACCTCGACGAAGGGCCACTCCAGGCGCGACGCGATGGCCTTGGCGAAGGTGGTCTTGCCGGTTCCGGGAGGACCGAAGAGCACGACCGCCTTCGGCGGCACGACGCCGTACTGCTCGGCCATGTCCGGTTTGGCCAGCGGCATGACGAGCCGGCGCTCGAGCAGCTCCTTCTCGGTGCGCATGCCGCCGACGCCCTCCCAGAGGTCGCGGGGCAGGATGCGCCCACCCAGTTCGCTGAGCGAGCGCAGCTCCTCACGCTGCACCGGGATGTGGCGCTCGAAGTAGCGCAGGTGCTGCTTGACCTCGAAGCCGCGCTTCACGAAGGCGTCGACGCGGGTGGCCGATTCGGGCATCAGCGCGGACAGCTTGGTCAACGCGTGCCGGGACATCTTCTTCTCGAGGGCAGCCAGCAGCGCCGTGCCGATGCCGCGCCCCTGGTAGCGCTGCGCGGTGGCCAGGAAGACCACCCAGCCCTGGGCGTGGGCGGCGCGGCCCACGGCGGCCCCGACGACCTCGTCGCCGTGAAGGGCGATCACGGCGTCGTCCTTCTGGCAGGAGGCCAGCACCTCGGACAGCCCGTAGACGGGCTCCGTCTTGGCGGCCGTGATCTCCTCCCAGAGGCGGAGGATGCCGTCCAGGTCATCAGAGTGAAAGTCGCGGATCCGCCAACCAGTCATGAGAGCTCCTTTGCGCCGGCACGTACGCCTCCCAATCTATGGCACGCGCCCGTCTGGACTAGCCGCCTGCGAGGCGGCGGGCGAGATAGGGAGCGGTGCGGCTGCGCGGATGCCGCGCGACGGCATCCGGGGTTCCGGTCGCCACGATCTCGCCGCCCGCATCGCCGCCGGCCGGACCCAGGTCGATCACCCAGTCGGCGGCGGCCACCACGTCGAGGTTGTGCTCGACCACGATCACCGTGTTGCCGGCGTCGACCAGGCGGCCCAGCTGGGCCAGGAGGAGGCGGACATCCGCGGGGTGCAGGCCGGTGGTCGGCTCGTCGAGCAGGTACATCGTGTGGCCGCGGCGGGCACGCTGCAGCTCGGTGGCGAGCTTGATGCGCTGCGCCTCGCCACCGGAGAGCTCGGTGGCCGGCTGGCCGAGCCGGAGGTAGCCGAGCCCGACCTCACGCAGGGTGGCGAGGCTGCGGGCGGCGGCCGGTACGTCGGCCAGGAAGCCGGCGGCCTCCTCGACGCTCAGGCCGAGCACCTCCGCGATCGACTTGCCCTGGTAGGTCACCTCGAGGGTCTCCGGGTTATAGCGCGAGCCCTGGCAGGCCGGGCAAGGCGTGTAACTGCCGGGCAGGAAGAGCAGACCGACGCTCACCGAGCCCTCGCCGAGACAGGTCTCGCAGCGGCCACCGGCCACGTTGAAGGAGAACCGCCCGGCGCCGTAGCCGCGGCTGCGCGCCTCCTCGGTGGCTGCGAAGGTCGCGCGCACCGCGTCGAACAGTCCCGTGTAGGTCGCCAGGTTGGAGCGCGGGGTGCGGCCGATGGGTTTCTGGTCCACGCGCACCAGCCGGCCCACGGCCTCCAGCCCGCTGATCCGGTCGACCCGCGCGCGCGGCTCGGCGACGCCGGATTTCTCGTCTGCGGCGTCGGCGTCTTCGTCTGGCTCCGAGGCAACGGATGCGTCGGCGTCCGGATGCAGGGCGAGCCGCACCGCATCCGCCAGTACCTGACTGACCAGGGTGGACTTGCCCGAACCGGACACCCCGGTCACCGCCGTCAGTACGCCGAGGGGGAAGGTCGCGTCGACGCCGCGGAGATTGTGCCGGGTGACGCCGTGCAGCCCCAGCCAGCGATCGGGCGTGCGCAGGGCGTCGGGCCGGGGCGCCTCCGGCGCGGTCGGCACCGGCTCCGCTTCCGGCTCGGTCGGGACCGGTTCCGCTTCCGGTTCCCCTTCCGGCGCGGACGGGAACAGGAACTGCCGGGTGACCGACTCCGGCACGTCGGCCAGACCGGCGATCGGACCGCTGTAGAGCACGGCGCCGCCGCCGGCCCCGGCCAGCGGCCCAACGTCGACGACCCAGTCGGCCCGTCGCACGATGTCCATATTGTGTTCGACGACGAACACCGAATTGCCGGATGCCTTCAGCTGCTCCAGCACCAGCAGCAGCGGTTCGGCGTCGGCCGGGTGCAGCCCGGCCGAGGGTTCGTCGAGCACGTAGATCACGCCGAACAGTCCCGAACGCAGCTGGGTGGCGATGCGGAGGCGCTGCATCTCGCCGGGGGAGAGGGTGGGCGTCGCGCGCCCGAGGCTCAGGTAGCCCAGGCCGAGCTCGAGCAGCACCTCGATGCGGGCGAGCAGGTCCCGGGTGAGGGTGATCGCGGCCTCCGTGGGCTCGGCGGCGTGCGGGTCTCCGGCACCAGGGGCAGCACCGGGCTCCGCGGGGCCATCGCCGGCACCCGGCAGAAGCGTCGGCCGTAGCAGTTCGGCGAGCCCGGTCAAGGGCAGCAGGTTGAGCTCGGCGATCGACCGGCCGGCCACGGTGACCGCCAGGGCCGCGGGAGTGAGGCCGCTGCCGTTGCACAGCGGGCACGGGCCGGATTCGACGAAACGCAACGCGCGTTCCCGCTGGCTCTGGCTCTTCGAGTCGGCCAGGGTGTGCAGCACGTAGCTCTTGGCGCTCCAGAATCGGCCCTGGTACGGCTTGGCGATCCGGTCGCGCTGCGGGGTGACCTCCACCACGGGCTGCTCCTCCGTGAAGAGGATCCAGTCCCGCGCCTCACGCGGCAGGTCCCGCCAGGCGGTGTCCACGTCGTAACCGAGGGTGATCAGGATGTCCCGAAGGTTCTTGCCCTGCCAGGCGCCCGGCCAGGCCGCGATGGCGCCGTCACGGATGCTCAGGGTCGGGTCCGGCACGAGGGTTGCCTCGGTCACGGTGTGCGCCGTGCCGAGGCCGTGGCACCGCGGGCAGGCGCCGGCCACGGTGTTGGGGGAGAAGGAGTCCGACTCGAGGCGCGGGGCATCCGTCGGGTAAATGCCGGCTCGGGAGTACAGCATCCGCAGCGAGTTGGACAGGGTGGTCAGGGTGCCGACGCTCGACCGGGAGCTGGGGGCGCCCCGGCGCTGCTGCAGGGCGACGGCCGGCGGCAGCCCGGCGATCTCGTCGACCTGAGGGGTGTGGCCCTGCTGGATCAGGCGGCGGGCGTAGGGCGCAACGGACTCCAGGAAGCGGCGCTGGGCTTCCGCGAAGATGGTGCCGAATGCGAGTGACGACTTTCCGGATCCGGAGACCCCGGTGAAGGCGACGATGGCGTCCCGGGGAACATCGACATCCACATTGCGGAGGTTGTTCTCCCGCGCCCCGCGCACCTGCACGAAGCCCGTGAACGGCGTTGGCTCCACGATGTTCCCCGGCGCAGCTTGGGTCGAGGCGGTGGTTCCGACGGAAGGGAGAGGCGGTTGCATCCGGTCGACTCTAGTCCGAGCGTCTGGGCGGATGCCGGGCTGCGGCTGGTGGGGCTCACGGGCGACGCGGTACACTGGTCCAACTGCGATCCCGTCCACTGATGGTGGTGGGTCGGTACTCATCTCGATGCCCAACCGTGACAGATCCCGATGTTCAACCGTGTCAATCTCGATCGCTCCTTCATTGAACCAGGCTCAGCGGCGTGCCGTTCAGACCACGTTTGAGACTGAGAGACCCATGGCCGATACAACCGGATCTACCGTTACCCACTACGTTTCCCAGCTTCGCTGGGCGGCCCTGAAGCGCGAATTCCTGTCGCGCCAGTCCGGGCAGACCACCGCGTCAGACAACGGGCGAGGCTGAGCATCATGGCCGACCGCGCCGACTCCGCCGATCCCGCCGAGCAGGCACCTGCCAACCAGGTGTCGATGCCCCGCTGGGCCGAACTCAAGCGTGCCTACGTCGCGCGGCTGCCCAAGAGCGACCGCGCCGCTCTGGAAGCCGCTGCCGAGCGCGCGCACAACACCCAGGGCTGACCCGCCGGTCCGCGGGACTGGCTGGCCCACCGGTCCGCGGTACTCGCTGGAGTCATCCGTGGGCCCGCCGGTCCGCCGGACCCGTGGGCCCGCCGGTTTGCCGGTCCGCGGGTCCGCCGGTCCGCGGGTCCGCGGGGCTGGCTGGCCCGCCGGATTGCCGTACCCGCTGGAGTCATCCGTGGCCCGCCGCATCCCCGCCCTCGTCCCACCGCAGCCGCCGCCGAACCAATTCGACGGAGATTCTCGCTTGAGAGCGCTCTTTCGTTCCAAAACACGCTGTCTAGAGCAAAATCTCCGTCGAATTCGTTCGGGTAGCGAGGGCTCGATCGGCTAGGGCGGGCGCAGCTTCGCGACGGCAGGCGCAGCTTCGCGACGGCAGGCGCAGCTTCGCGACGGCAGGCGCGGGTCGGCTAGGGCAGGTGCAGGTGGTCGACGGGCATCATGACCAGCGGCGCGCGGAGTTCCATCAAGTCACGGGCGTGTTGGTCGAGCCGCTTGTCCTCCGCGGTGATCAGCGTCAGCGGTGCCACCGGCTCGGCGTGCCCGTCGGCCCCGATCGCTACGAAAATGCTCATGCACTGCGTCGTGAGCTGCAGATCGTGCGGCGTGCGCGGGCTGCCGGAGCGCACCCGGATGCTAATGTGCATGCTGCGCTTGCCGGTGTGGATGAGCCGAGCATCCACCTCGACTATGTGACCGATCTGGATCGGCCGGTAGAAGTGGATGCCACCCGAGTAGACGGCCACGGCCGACTCGGAGCTCCAGGCCGCAGCTGTGGCGAACGCGGCCTCATCGATCCATCGCATCACGGTGCCACCGTGGGCGTTGCCGCCCCAGTTCGCGTCGGCGGGAGCCGCCAGGAAACGGAACACCGTGCGCGGCGTCGTGCCGTCATCGGTATATTCCTGTGAACGCATAACCGTTTGGATGCGCTTGCGTGGCTCGAGCCGAGCCGTCGCGTTCTGCTGCAATTCCCGATCGACGTCGGAGTGGGGTGCCCACGTCGGCACCTCGTGCGGCTTGCCGGCGTCATCGACGGCGACGAAGACGAGGATGCAATGGGTGGCTGGACTGTATTCCCGGGCCCGGACATCCGTGGTCTCGACCGTGACGAGCACATGCATGCTTGTGCGCCCGGTGTGGATGATGCGGGCGTGCACCTCGACCAGGTTGCCGGAGCGGATCGGCCGGGTGAAATGCACGTTACCGACGTACGCGGTGACCGTGTCGGAGGCGCTCCAGCCCACCGCGCAAGCATAGGCCGCCTTGTCGATCCACTCGAGCACGCTGCCGGCGGCGACGGTTGAACCCGAGGCTGCGACGTCGGCGGGAACGGCCATGAACCGCAGGGTGATGCGGTCGTCGGGCATTCCTGCGTCGGACGGCGGGATCGAACGGGTGGGTGCGGCGGTCACGGATACTCCAGCGGAAGCAGGTCGGGGGCTTCGGTCCAGACTTTCACATCCGGGCCCGGGGCGCTGCAGGTCAGCCGGGCGTCGGTCGGGGTGCGGGCAGGCCGAGTGCCGGTCAGCCGTGGGTGCTGCGGTGTTCCTCGAGAACCTCGACGACGAGGTCGTGGTCCTCGCGCTGGGCCAGCCCGGAGACGCCGACGACGCCGATGAGCGAGCCTCGCACGCGCAGCGGGAAGGCTCCGCCGTGCGCGGCGTGCGTGTTCGGGTCGAGGTTCGACTCGGTGCGGAAGTCGCGGGAGTTCGCCCGGAAGCGCGTGCCCACGGCGAAGGAGGAGCTGGCGAAGCGCCGCACCACCCGGAACTTGTTCTCGAGCCAGGCGTCGTTGTCGGCGCAGGCGCCCGGTAGCGCGGCATGGAAGACGCGCTGGTCGCCGAACGTGATCGACACGGCGATCGGATGCTTGCGGTCGTTGCCGAGTTCGACCAGCCGCGACCCGACGGCCCAGGCGTCGTCCACGTCGAAGGAGTCGAACTGAAGGATGCGTTCCTGCTCGAGAAGCAGCGGGAGGAGCTCTGCGGCGTCGTGCGCGTCGGTCATCGCAGGCCTTTCGGGTTGAGTCAGTCGGCTGAACTGAAGGTGAGCGTCTTGATCCATGTCGGAACGCCCAAGGCCAGTCTTTCACTCATGCAACTGGGTATCCTAGTTTTCAGTTCTGGGCTATGGGGCTGGTGGTGCGTGCTCCGATGGAGCCAGGGCGGGTGAGCGCCGAGGTCACGCTATCTTTTTGCATCCTGCGCTACTTTGAATGACGTTCGGGCTAGGCGCTCTGCCTGAGCGTAATACTCGGCGTGGCGCTCCGCTGTCCCAATGATGATCGACCAAGGCGAGCCTTCAAGCCCCGACAACAGGGCCGCATGTTGCCAAACGTACAGCCACAGGCCACACATGGCCTCGTCGACCGCGGCCGAGGACTTCAGATAGTGATTGCAGATCGCAAACGTCGGAACACACAACTGATCGTAGATCAGGCCGAACGCAGCCTGACTGCCCGAAGCCATGCTCTGCATCAGCTTCCGCTGATCGGTTGCCTCGAACAACGGCGTCACCACACTATTCCGCTTCGAAAGCCAGCATCAGATTCCACTACGCCACACAGGAGGCCTCCGCAGCTGGAATGCCCGGGTTCACGGAAGGAGAGGGGCAAAAGCTTGTCACCGGTCGATCTGGACCCGATGCCGGTAGAAGTGACATGCCCACAGCACTCGCCGCTGACCCAATCCGGCGCCATTCTTGCCGTAGAAAACACACCCTGTAGAGGGGCGTGACCAAGACACATCCGAACGGTCTTCAAAATCATCTAAACCTGCCTCGACTATCCACAATTTTCCTGGCGATTTCGCTCAGCCGCCTATCCGTCTTCCGCGCATGAGCGCGCAAGAGTGAGAACGCGACGCCCATTGGCACGCCATACTGCTGAGCGAGGACCCCTTTGGCGAGCTCTATCGTCACCCGAGCGTCGAGTGCTTGCTGCAATTCCTCGTGGAGGTTGGCCGTCGCGACACGGACCAAGGCTTCGATCGACGCAGCATCTTTGTCATTCATTGGGCCAAACTCCTCCAAAAAGAGACACAACACTCCGAGGATGTGTCCCCGGAGACGTAAGGGGACCACGTGCGCCGCCTGGAACCCGCGGGCTTCGGCGATGGCAGCGAACGTAGGCCAAGCGCGCCAAGATGCAGCGATGTGGGGCACATCCAAAGTTTCACCGGTTCGAAACGCCACCAGGCACGGCCCCTGTTCAAAGCCCAACTGCGCTTCCTCGACGTCACCGCTTCTCTCCTTCGAAGAGGCGACAACGTGAAGGTGTTGATTGCTATCAGCTAACAAAATTCCGGCTTCGACAACACGCGTGAGCGAGGATGCGCCATGCATCAAAAGGTCGAGGGTATCGCTGGCTTCGTGACCCGATATAGAAGTATCCGCGAGTGCCCTCCTGACCCCGACTACAACCTTTCCGTCGTTGGGCAGACTCATTGGCGAACGCGACGCCTGACACTGACGCTCCACAATTTTTTCATCGCGACCTCAGACCAATTACGCCCGCCCCGCGCTGAGGGCATCGTGCCCGCCTGAGCGGGCCCAGCTGCAGCCCGCCAGGCAAACTTTAGAAATCCGGACATATCCACTTCCTGCGGGTTGAGGCGGGCGGTGATCAGAATCTGATCGGTGGTACCGCTGAAGGCACGACCATCTTCAGCTGTCGACACAGGGTGCACCGTGTCGGCCGGCACCATAAGGCCGTCTGATGCACCGGGATTGCCCAGTGGTCGTCGTTGCTTTCGTGACCGCGCGTTCCTGACTTCGCCAGACCCAGCTGATGAAGTAGCCGACGTTGACGAATGCGACCCACTACGAGGCGTGCTCTGCACCAAAACCCTAACTATCGGCGCCCATGTCGACGACCGCGACCGCGATCAAGACTTCCGCGAAAAATAATGACCCATACGCAAAATTCGCCGGGGCTGAACAAGGTCTACGAGGATCGTTTCGAATCGTGCACGGCGATCTCCGCGACCCAAATGGCGATGACTTCAGTTAGGTCGGCTGAGAACTGCAGTTCACTGCCGCGCGCGGCAGACTTTGGCAACGCCGGCCGGTTATCGAGACCATTCATCGGATCAAGCACAGGAGTGAGCACGGTCATGCGTTCACCGGCCGTGGAGATCCGGACTCTGCCCTTGATGCCAAGTGCGTGACCACCTCGCGAAGTGCTGTGAAGGTGGTCCAGCGAAAACCGCCGCCGATTTCCATCACTTCGAAACTCTCGTTTCGTTGCTCTACGCAGCCGAGGAGTCCATCAAATTTGCCGAC
>NZ_SOGQ01000020.1 GCF_004403465.1 Cryobacterium sinapicolor
ATGAGGGCCTCCGTGGCATCGACTTGAGTGTGGTAACCCAATCGATACCGGAGGTCCTCACCTTTTTAGCTCACGCCACGCTCACAACCTCCGTGGGAAGAACATCTAGAGGCCGCGTTTGGGCTCTAAAACGGGTGTTCGACCCAAAATCTCCGTCGAATTAGTTCCAAGACGAGCTCGACCGGCTCGGCGCTGACCAGCTCCCCGGCGAGGCGACAGCTCTGGGGGGTGGGCGGGGGGGGCACCATCCGCTTACCCCTCAAAGCCGTCAGTCCACAGCTGCCGGCGCACAGCTGCCGGACCACAGCCGCCGGACCACAGCCGCCGGACCACAGCCGCCGGACCACAGCTGCCGGTCGACGGATGCGATCAGCGCACGCCGTCCATCAGCCGCAGGATCGGGCGCGCGATGAGTGCGAGCAGCACGCCGAGCACGATCGCGACTCCGCCGATCACGCTGAAGTACACCGTCTCCGGTACCGACGTGTACCACTCGGCGAGCCAGCCGGACATCGCGCTGCCCAGCGCGATCGACAGGAAGAACAGCGCGACCATCTGGGTCTTGAAGGGTTCCGGGGCCAGCCTCGTGGTGACGGCCAGGCCGACGGGCCCGATCATCAGCTCCGCCACCGTGAGCACGAAGAGGATCGCGATCATCGCGGCCAGCGGCGTCGAGTTCGCGCCGCCGTCGACGAATGGGAGGAACATGAGGAACGCGGCCCCCATCAGCGCGGTGCCGAGCGCGAACTTCACCGGGGTGGACGGCTGGCGCGAACCCCAGCGGGTCCACAGCGCGGCAAAGACGCCGGACAGCAGGATGATGAAGACCGGGTTGAACGACTGCACCCACGACACCGGCAGCTCCCAGCCGAACACGTCCCGGTTGAGCCGCTCGTCGGCGTAGATCGTGACCACCGTGAACTGCTGCTGCGAAAGGGACCAGAACGCGGCGCTGGCCACGAACAGGGGCATGAACGCGTAGACGCGCTTTCGCTCGCGGGCGGTGATCTGGCGGTTGCGCAGGATGACCACGAAGTAGGAGACCGTGGCGATCAGGGTCAGTGCGATCACGATCGTGACCAGGCGGGATGCCGTGATCACCCCGAGCAGCACCAGCACCACGATTACGGCGACCGCCGCGATCGCACCCCAGAGGTAACCGGCGTAGCGGGAGGCCGGCAGCGGGTTCGGCACCTCGTGCACGATGGCCGGCAGGCGCTTGCGGCCGAAGGAATACTGCACCAGGCCGATCGCCATGCCCACGGCGGCGAGCCCGAAGCCGTAGTGGAAGCCGAGGGTGGTCTGCAGCACGCCGGTCAGTACCGGGCCGAAGAAGGCGCCCAGGTTGATGCCGAGGTAGAACAGGGAGAAGCCCGCGTCGAGCCGCGGGTCGTCCTTGGCGTAGAGCGCGCCCACGACACTGGTCGCGTTGGCCTTGAGACCGCCGCTGCCCAGCGCGATCAGGATGAGGCCGGTCGCCACCCCGCCGAGGCCCGGCAGGAGCGCGAGCGCCAGGTGCCCCACCGCGATGACGATCGCACTGTAGAACAGCACCCGCTCCGAGCCCAGCAGGCGGTCGGCCACCCAGGCCCCCAGGATGGTCGACAGGTAGACGCCGCCACCATAGGCACCCACGATGCCGGCCGCGGTGGACTGCGGGATCCCGAGGCCGCCGTCGGCCGCGGAGTAGTACAAATAGAGCAGCAGGATGCCCTGCATCCCGTAGAAGGAGAAGCGCTCCCACATCTCGACGCCGAACACGTTGGCGAGGGAGCGAGGCTGGCCGAGGAAGCTTCGGTCGTCACGGGTGGGGGCTTGTTCAACAACCGAGGTCATTGATTGACCTTACCGCGCGCCCCCAAACCTGGGGACATCGGCCGGGTCGCGGCGACCGGCCCGGCGGCACGGTACGATTTTGCCCGTACAGTTGCGACGACCGAGAAGGGGCCACGTGGACGTCTACTCGCTCGCTTCCCTCCTCAGCGAGGTGCTGACCCTGGTCGGACTGGTTGTGGGCGGGGCCCTCTTCGCGGCCGGCCTCGTCGCCCGCGGCGTGAAGGGCCGCTGGGTTCTGACGGATGGCGTGATCGCCTCCTCCCGGGCCGGAACGGTCATCCGCTGGTTCGACCGTGACGGCGAGGTGCACGAGTGCCCGGCGAACACGCACGAGACGCACGGGCTCGCGCCCGGCGACGACGTGCCGGTCTGGTTCAGCCTCCGGACTCCCTCCCGGTGCCGTACGCACACCCCGGAGGTCGAGGGCAGGGCACTGCGCCTGACCGGACTGATCCTGCTCGGTATCGGCGCAGCATCCGGCGTGCTCGGCATCGTGCTGCTGTTCGTCTGAGCCGAGCCGAGCCGAGCCGAGCCGGCGCGGGACGGTGCCCGCGCTCTACCGCGGCTCGATGCTGCTCACCGCCGTGCAGCAGCCCGACCGGAAACTAGCGTTCGGGGGCCAGGTGTTCGGGGGCCAGGTGCTCGCCGAAGAAGGCCTCGATCCGCTGCCAGGCGTCGGCCGCTGCGACGGGGTTGGGCCCGGCCCCCAGGATGCGCTTCAGCAGGAACCGCAGCGCCACCGGGCCGCTCTCGGCGTCGTTGAGGAAGGCGTGGCCGGCGCCCGGGTACTCCTTGACATCGTGCGCGATGCCCAACCGGGTCGCCGAGGCCTCGAGCGTTGCGGCGGCGCCCCTGAGTGACGTGTCGGTGGCGCCGAAGCTGCCCACGATCGGGCACGCGCCGGCGAGGGCGTCATCGAGCTGTTTCGGCAGTCGGCCGTAATTGACGGATGCCGCGTCGAACCCGCGCGTCGCGGCCGCCAGGGCGAATCCGCCGCCCATGCAGAATCCGAGCACGCCGGCCGCGCCGGTGCAGTCGTCCCGGTCGATCAGGAACCGCCGGGCGGATTCGATGTCGGCGAAGGCCCGGCCCTCCCCGGCCTGCAGCGCGCGGAACGTCCGCGTCAGGCATTTGCGCGCCCCACCCTCGGTGAAGAGGTCCGGCATCAGGGCCAGGTAGCCGGCCGCGGCCATCCGTTCCACCTGGCGCCGCATCACATCATTGAGTCCGAAGGCCTCGTGCACGAGCACGACGGCGGGCCAGGGCCCGGTGCCGACCGGGATGCCGAGCACCGCCATCAGCCCCGTGCTTCCACCCGGCGCGGGCGGCAACAGCAGGTCGATCAGGAGCGGAGCGGTGTTGCCTGTCATTGGCGGCCTCCCGGGGCTGAATCAGAACTTTATCCCGCGGGAGCGGCGATCTCCTGTAGCATGTGGTCAGACCACACCATCGTGCGCCACAGCGCGCCGCCGCATCAGCCCACCCCACCCCAACGTCGAGGAGGAGCCCATGAGCATCGAGCATCGCGCCTGGGAAGTCGTGTTACAGAGCATCGAGCTGGATCTCCTCAGCGGGCGGCTGCGACCGGGCGACCACCTGCCGCCCGAGCGGGCCCTCGCCGCCGAACTGGGCGTCGGACGGTCCAGCGTGCGCGAGGCGATCCGGGTGCTCGAGGTGCTCGGGCTGCTCCGTACCTCCGCCGGATCGGGGCCCACGTCGGGAGCGATCATCGTGGCTCTGCCCGGCGGCGGTATGTCGGCTCTGATGCGCCTGCAGGTGGCGGCGCAGGGGTTCCCCGTCGCTGACGTGGTCAAGACCCGGCTCGTGCTCGAGGCGTCGGTCGTGACCGAGCTGGCGGAGGCATCCGCCCGGGCCGCCGCGACCATGGACGCCAACGCCGCCCTGCACCCTGACCTGTCGACGCCCGCGCTGCTGCTCGGCGCGATGGACTCCCCCGCCCTGAGCGAGGCGGAGTTCCTCGCCCTCGACGCCGAGTTCCACCTGGCACTGGCGACCGCGTCGGGCAATCAGGTCGTGACCGCCACGATGGCGGGCTTGCGCAGCGCCATCGAGGGCTATGTGCGGGCGGGCGCGACGGGCCTCGCCTCGTGGCCCGACACCTCCACCCGGCTGCGCGCCGAACACCGAGCGATCATCCACGCCATCGAGGCCGGCGATCCCCCGGCCGCCCGCAGACTCGTGCAGTCCCACATCGCGGGCTACTACGCCGAAACCCACCTCGCCAACCACCTGCCCGACAACTACGCCGACGACCACACGGATGCCACCGGGCACCCGGTGGGCCGATAGAAAGGACCCTTCGACCATGGTTCAACGACGCATCCCGAAGATCAAAGACCTCGCCCCGCTGATGCACTTCAAGACCCCCGAGCTGAACGCGAAAAAGCGCCGCCTCGAGAGCGCCCTGACCATCTACGACCTGCGCGACATCGCCAAGAAGCGCACCCCGAAGGCCGCGTTCGACTACACCGATGGCGCCGCCGAGGCCGAGCTCTCGCTGGGCCGCGCCCGGCAGGCCTTCGAAGACATCGAGTTCAACCCGTCGATCCTGCGGGACGTGTCGGCCGTCTCGACCGGCTGGGACGTGCTCGGCGCCCCCGTGGCGCAGCCGTTCGGCATCGCCCCGACCGGGTTCACCCGGATGATGCAGACCGAGGGTGAGATCGCGGGCGCCCACGTGGCGGCCCGGGCCGGCATCCCCTTCTCCCTGTCCACCATGGGCACCACGTCGATCGAGGATGTCAAGGCCGCGAACCCCCACGGCCGCAACTGGTTCCAGCTCTACATGTGGAAGGACCGCGACCGCTCGATGGCGCTCGTCGACCGGGCCGCGAAGGCCGGCTACGACACCCTGCTGGTGACCGTGGACGTGCCCGTGGCGGGCGCGCGCCTGCGCGACAAGCGCAACGGCTTCTCGATCCCGCCGGCCCTGACCGCCGGAACCGTCATCAACGCGCTGCCCAGGCCGGAGTGGTGGATCAACTTCCTGACCACCGAACCGCTCGCCTTCGCCAGCCTCGACCGCTGGAGCGGCACGGTCGCCGACCTGCTCGACACAATGTTCGACCCCACCGTCACCTTCGAGGACCTGGCCTGGATCAAGGCGCAGTGGCCCGGCAAGATCGTCGTCAAGGGCGTGCAGAGCCTGTCGGATGCGCGCACGCTCGCCGACCTCGGCGTGGACGGCATCATCCTCTCCAACCACGGCGGCCGCCAGCTCGACCGCGCCCCGATTCCGTTCCACCTGCTGCCGCAGGTCGTACGCGAGGTCGGCAACGAGTACGAGGTGCACCTGGACACGGGCATCATGAGCGGCGCCGACATCGTGGCATCCGTCGCTCTCGGCGCCCGCTTCACCCTGATCGGCCGCGCCTACCTCTACGGCCTGATGGCGGGCGGCGAGGCCGGCGTCGACCGGGCCGTCCAGATTCTCTCCGAGCAGGTGTCCCGCACCATGCGGCTGCTCGGCGTGAACAGCCTGGAGGAGCTCGACCCGGGCCACGTCACGCAGCTCGCACGCCTCGGTCGCATCGCGCAGCCAGTGGCGGCATCCGTCGGCCTGTAGTGTCCTAGCCGCCCGAGTGTCGCCAATTGTGCCGAGCTGGCCCGCTTCAGCGGGTCAACTCGGCACAAACGGGATAACTCGGCGGACCGGCTACGCTGCGGCGAGCTCCGCGAGCACGGCGGCGAGCTGCTCGACCGCCCAGTCGAGGTCGGCCTCGGAGACCACGATCGGCGGGGCCAGTCGAATCGTGAATCCGTGGGTGTCCTTCGCGAGCACGCCGCGCGCCAGGAGGGCCTCGCAGACCGCCCGGCCGGAGGCCAGCTTGGGGTCGATGTCGATGCCGGCCCAGAGACCGGCGCCGCGCACGGCCACGACGCCCTGGCCGATCAACCCGGTCAGCCCGGCGTGCAGGCGGGCGCCGAGCACGCGGGCGCGTTCCTGCTGCTCGCCGGTGGCCAGCAGCTTGACGACGGCGAGCCCGACGGCCGCCGCCAGCGGGTTGCCGCCGAAGGTCGAGCCGTGCTCGCCGGGGCGGAGCACGCCGAGGATGTCCCGGTTGCCGACGACCGCGGAGACCGGCACGATGCCGCCGCCGAGCGCCTTGCCGAGCAGGTAGAGGTCGGGAACGACGCCCACCAGGTCGCAGGCGAAGGTCGCTCCCGTGCGACCGAGGCCGGACTGGATCTCGTCGGCGATGAACAACACCTTGTGGCGGGTCGTGATCTCGCGCACGGCCGGCAGGTAGTCCGCCGGCGGCACGACGATGCCGGCCTCGCCCTGGATCGGCTCGAGCAGCACCGCGACCGTGTTCGCGTCGATCGCGGCCTCGAGGGCAGCGGAGTCCCCGTAGGGAACCGTGCGGAACCCGGGCGTGAACGGCCCGAAATCCTTGCGCGCCGATTCGTCGTCGGAGAAGCTGATGATCGTGGTGGTGCGACCGTGGAAGTTCTCCCCGGCCACGATGATGTTGGCCATCCCGGCGGCGACGCCCTTGACCCGGTAGCCCCAGGCGCGGGCCACCTTGATGCCGGACTCGACCGCTTCGGCGCCCGTGTTCATCGGCAGGACCATGTCCTTGCCGGAGAGTTCGGCGAGCGCGGTCACGAACGGGCCGAGCTGGTCGTTGTGGAAGGCGCGGCTAGTGAGCGTGATGCGGCCCAGCTGCTCGCGGGCGGCGTCCAGCAGGAGCGGGTTGGAGTGCCCGAAGTTGACCGCGGAATACGCGGCCAGGCAGTCCAGGTAGCGCTTGCCGTCGACATCCGTCACCCAGGCGCCGTCACCGGACGCGACGACCACGGGCAACGGGTGGTAGTTGTGGGCCGCGTGCTCGTCTTCCAGCGCGATGTACGCGGCTTGGTCGGGCGCCGTGACCGGGGCGATGATCTGGTCGGTCATCGGCGCAGTTCCAGGGTGCAGCATTTCACTCCTCCTCCACCGAGCAGCAGCTCGGACAGGTCGACCCCGATCGGGTTGAAGCCGCGGGCGCGCAACTGGGCCTCGAAGCCCTTCGCCCGCGCCGCGATGACCACGTTGTAGCCGTCGGAATAGGAGTTGAGGCCGAGGATGGCAGCGTCCTCTTCGGTCACGATGATGGCGTCCGGGAAGCGCTCGCGCAGGATGGCCAGGCTCGGCTCGTCGAACGCGCTCGGCAGGTAGGCGATCTCGCCGTTGCCCGTGGCCGGCGACCCGTCGAGCACGGCGATGGCCGTGTCGAGGTGGTAGAAGCTCGGGTTGATCAGGTTGAGCGTGATCACCGGACGGTTGTAGATGGTCGCCACCTCTTCATGGCTGTTCGACGCGCTGCGGAAACCGGTGCCCGCGAGGATCACGTCGCCCACGAGCAGGAAGTCGCCCTCCCCCTCGTTGATCTCCGCCGGCACGCGCACGTCGAAGCCGTTGGCGCCGAACCAGTCCATGTAGGCCGGACCTTCCGGCTGGCGCTCGGCATAGGTGAACGCCGCACCGTAGGCGATGTTGTCGATGACGAAGCCACCGTTGGCCGCGTAGACCATGTCCGGCAGGCCGTCGACGGGGTCGATCAAATGCACGTCGAAGCCGAGGCCGACGTAGGTGTCGTAGAGCGTCTGCCACTGGGCGACGGCGAGCGCGGTGTCGGTCGGGATGGCAGGGTCCATCCAGGGGTTGATGCGGTAGACGACGGAGAAGAAATCGGGCTTGCACATCAAAATCGTGCGCTTGACCGGCGTACGCATCGGGATCGCCGGCGAGACCAGCTCCTCCGGGTTGGGGGCGGTGAGATCAGGGGCGGTGAGGTTGGTCGACATGGCGTCTCCTTCGGCGGCCATCCGCCCTCGTCGGGTGAGGTCGGCTGGCGGGGTGGATGGCGGACCAGGTCACTCACGAGAGCTCTGCCGGCACGAAACGCCCGGGCAGAGACGCCGTTCCTAGTTTTACACAGCGCGAATCGGATGTGCACCCCCATATGCGCCGAAAATGTGCGCGCCTTCGACCCTCGACGCAGCTTTCCGCCATGACAGACATTCACGGATGCCCGGCGCCCGCCCGGGCATCCGTCGGCCACCACGCAGCTAACCACTGATTCCCGCCATCGGGCGCGGGTTATCTGCGTGTAGGCGTGCGCCAGCGCAACGACGCCCCCTAGACTCTCCGCATGGACAACCTCGACCGTGGCATTCTCGACCTGCTCCGCCAGAACGCACGGGCGGGCTACGGCGATATCGGCTCGGTCGTCGGCCTCTCCGCGTCGGCGGTGAAACGCCGGGTCGACCGGCTCGTGGCGGACCGCGTCATCCGCGGTTTCACCATTCAGGTGGACCCGGCCATCGACGGCATGAGCACCGAGGCCTACGTCGAGTTGTTCTGCCGCGGCACCGTGGCGCCCGAGGAACTGCTGCGCATCCTGTCCGGGGTGCCGGAGGTCGTGGACGCCGGCACCGTCACGGGCAGCGCCGACGCCATCGTGCACATCCGGGCCCGGGACATTCCCGGTCTCGAGGCGGCGCTGGAGAAGGTGCGCCTGGCCCCCAACGTGGACCACACCCGCAGCGCGATCGTGTTGTCCCGGCTGATCCACCGCACCGCCGAGTAGCCGCGGGCGCTGCGACGCGGGGCACAGAGCCGCGAGGCGCGCCGCTCGGGGCCGGGCCCTTTCCCTCGGCCCTAACCCCCGCCACACTGTGGGGGTGGTCTCCCCTCAAAGCCGTCATGCTCCCAACAGGATCGGTCCGGCCGGCGCCGAGCGCATCAGCGCGGGCGCGTACGGCCTGCTCGTGGCCGCCAGCACCCTGATCGGGCTCGGCCGGAGCTCCGCGGGCACCATCATCATCGTCGTCATGATCACCAACCTCGTGTACTTCGCCACCCACGTCTTCGCCTACTCGATCGGCGACACCGAGATCGGCTGGACGCACGTGCGCCATCACCTCCGCGTCAGCGCCCCGATGATCTCGGCGGCGTTCGTGCCGCTGCTGACCGTGCTGGCCCTGCTTGCCCTCGGGTTCGACACGGGCATCGCGACACTGATCGGCATGATCACGGCCACCGTGCTGCTGGCAGTGGTGGCCGTCGGCGGGTTGCGGCTCCGCGGCATCCGTGGCTGGCCGCTCGTGCTCGTGGCGGCGGGAACCGTGCTGGTCGCCGGCGTGCTGATCCTGGCCAAGTTCCTGGTGCTGCACTAGGCCGGCGGCACGGCTCGAGGTGCCCACGGCCACGAGCACGAGCGCCCACTCGGCTAGCCGGGGACCGGGACCGGGCGGCGCTGCACGGGCGCGAGCAGGTGGATCAGGGCGACCGCCGCGATCGATCCGGCGCAGAGGATGCCGGCGAGCACCACGATCTGGAATCGCCCGGCCTCGAGCGGCGAGGCGCCACCGAAAATCGCACCCACGAAGGCCCCGGGCAGGGTGACCAGCCCGGTGGTCTTCGTCTGGTCCGTCGAGGGGATCAGGGCGAAGTACACCGCGCGGCGGGCCAGTTCCCGGGTGGACTGGCGCGGAGTGGCGCCGAGGGCCAGCCAGCCCTCCACCTCCTCCCAGTGCTCGGTGACGCCCTCGGTGAAGCGCCGGCCGGAGAGCGTGGCGATCGACATGGCGTTGCCGATGATGATGCCGCCGAACGACAGAACGTAGCGCGGCGTGAACTCGAGCGCGCCGGTACCGAAGACCACGAGGAGGGTGACCAGAACACCCAGGCCCATCGAGGCGGCCACCCAGGCGAAGTGCCGCCGGGTGGCGCCGATCCGGCGGGTGACCGTGCCCACCGCCGCGGTGAACATGACCACCAGACCCACGCCGACCCAGAACGGGTCGGAGATGATGCCGCTGAGGATCAGGCTGATCACGGCGAGCTGCAGGGCCCCACGAAGCACGGCGAGCGCCGGCGCGAACGGATGCGCCACCCGGTACGTACGCAGCACCAGCGTGACAATCCCGATGAGCAGTGCGATGCCCAGCAGGGTCGGCGCCAGTCCGGCCAGCTGGGCGGGGAGGTCGCGGGGCCAGGTCACGTGTCGAGCCTAGCGAGCCACCGCGCCCGTCCGGCCACGCGCATCCGTTCGCGGCTCACACATCCGTCCGCGCCTCCGTTTCGCGGGTGCGTTTCGCGCTCACGTTTCCCGGGTGCGTTTCCCGGGTGCGTTTCCCGGGTGCGTTTCCCGGGTGCGTCTCGCGAGTGCGTCTCGCGAGTGCGTTTCGCGAGTGCGTTTCGCGAGTGCGTTTCGCGAGTGCGTTTCGCGAGTGCGGCTGAATCGTCAGTTTTCGTGCGCCATACCGACGATTCACCCGCTTTCGCGACCGGTCGGGCGCCGCTAGCGGGTCGGGCGCCGCTAGCGGGTCGGGCGCCGCGACCGGGTCGGGCGCCGCTAGCTTGGTACGTAACGCAGACAAAGGATGCCCGGCATGGAACTAACCGTCGACCAGCACTCGCCCACCCCGCCGTACGAGCAGCTACGCGTGCAGGTGATCGAGGGCGTGCGCACCGGCGCGCTGTCGCCGGGCGACAAGCTGCCCACCGTGCGGCGGCTCGCCGAAGACCTCGGCCTGGCGCCGAATACGGTCGCGCGCGCCTACCGGGAACTGGAGCAGGACGAGGTGATCGAGACCCGCGGCCGGCTGGGCTCCTTCATCGCACCAACCGGGGATGCCACGCACCGGCAGGCGCAGCTGGCCGCGGTCGCCTACGCCGAACGGATGCGCGCCCTCGGCCTGCCCGCGGAGGAGGCGCTGGCGATCGTGCGGGCGGCCCTGGGCATCCGTTCCTAGCCGCCGGTTCCCGCCTGGCGAGAGTCGTTGTTTGCGCCGAGAATCGCCCCCACAAAGGCGATTCTCGGCAGAAACGGCGAGAGTCGGCTACCGGGCGTAGGAGGCCGCGAGACGGCGGAAGCCCTCGTCGAGGCTCACCGCGGGCGTCCACCGCAGCTCGGACCGGGTGCGGCGCTGGTCGAACCAGTGCGCGGTCGAGAGCTGCTCGGCCAAGAACCGGGTCATCGGCGGCTCGTCGACCCCCGGGCGGATGCGCCAGGCCGCCTCGATCAGGCCGCCTGCCCCGCGGGCGACCCTGGCCGGCACCCGCCAGGCCGGCGCGGGCACGCCGGCGGCCCGGCACATGCCCGCGAGCAGCTCGGCGACCGGCCGCGGCTCCCCGTTCGTGATCACGTAGGAATTGCCGTGCACGGCGTCGGCCTGCTCGAGGGCGGCCGCGATGGCCGAGGCGGCGTTGTCGATGTAGGTGGTGTCGATCAGGGCGGCGCCGTGGCCGAGCAGCGGGAGGCGTCCGGCCCGGGCACGCTCGACGATGCGGGCCACGAGCTGCGTGTCGCCGGGCCCCCAGACCAGGTGCGGACGCACCGCGACCACGCGCAGCTCGGCCGAGTCCGCGGCCAGCGCGAGGAGTTCGGCCTCGGCCTTGGTGCGGGCGTAGGGTCCGCGGGCGCGGGCCGGGTCGGCCGGTTCGGCGCCGCTGCCGACTATGGATGCCCCGGCGTGGGCCACCGAGGGCGACGACACGAAGACGAAACGGGAGACACCGGCATCCGTGGCCGCAGCCAGCAGGGTGCGCGTGCCGCCCACATTCACGGCGGCGAAGTCGGCCGGGCTGCCGGCGAGGGACACCTTTGCGGCCAGGTGCACGACCGCGTCCATTTCGGCGACGGCGCGCCGGGCCTCGGCAGGCTCGGTGACCGAGCCGAGCACGTCGGTCACGCCGGGCACGCCCGAGGGGCGGCGCTGGAAGGCGCGCACCTCGTGCCCGGCGGCCGCGATCTCCGCCGCGACGGCCCGGCCGAGGAAGCCGCTCGCCCCGGTGACGAGCACCCTCACGGCAGCACCGTCGGCAGCGAGCGCGTCACGGTCGGGACATCCGTGCGCCGGAGAGGATGCCGCCGGCCCAGCGGCCCAGACGGCTGCGGTCGATCTTCGAGTTGTGACGGATGTCCGTCGGCAGGTGCGGCACCACCAGCACCGCGGCCAGCGGCAGCCCCGCGGCGGCGCGCACGGCGGCGGCCAGCTCGGGGTCAGCCAGGGCGACCCGGCGGACGGGCAGGACGGTCTCGACCACGACGACCACCTGCTGGGTGCCGGCCGGCCCGATCCCGACGACGGCGGCCCGTTCCACCGCGGCGACGGACTCGACGCGCTGCTCGGGCCCGACCGGGGTGAGCACACCGGCCGCCGTGGTGATCACGTGCGGCAGGCGCCCCTCCACCCAGAGGCGTCCGGCGGAGTCGAGGTGCCCGACGTCGCCCGTGCGGTGCCAGCGTTCCCCAGGCACGGCGCCGCGGCGGGCGGCCCGGTCGGTCAGCCACAGGCGGTCGTAGTGGTCCTCGACGTGGGGGGCGGAAACCACGATCTCCCCGGTGATCCCGGCCGCCTCGGAGAGCTCGCCGGTGGCGTTGCCCTGGGCGTCGAGGGCGCTCGTGCGGATGCGCGTGGTCGCCGTCGCGCGGCCCACGCAGACGCCGCCGGGGCCGGCCGGGGCATCCGTCACCGCGATGGCGGACCACGCCGAGGAGTCCGGCGACGAGGCCGCCGCCGTCGAGCCCGCTGCGGCCATCGCCTCGCGGATGCCGTCGAGCGTGATGTCGGCCATCAGCAGCCCCTCGGTCATGCCGTAGGGCGTGTGCGCGGAGGCCGCCGGCATCAGCCGGGCCGCCGCGGCGAGCAGTGGCTCGGACACCGGTGCGCCGGCGGAGAGGAAGCTCCGCACGCCGGCGAGGCTGACGTGGTCGGCGGCGGTGAGGCTGCCTGCGGTGGCGACGACGTTGGCCAGCGCCGCCGGCGACAGGAACACCACAGTCGCGTCGATGGCGGCGACCGCGGCGGCGACGGATGCGGCGGTCAGGGTCTTCGGTTTCGTCACGTCCATGTCGGGAGTCACCGAGCGGGCGCCGAGTGCCGGGCCGAGCAGCGCGAACGGGGCGAAGCCGGCCACCAGGCCGGTGCCGCGGCCGACGCCGTACTGGGCGAACAGCGCGTGGCTGACCGCCGCGAGCTGGCTGTGCGTGTAGACGACACCCTTGGCCGGGCCGGTCGAGCCGGAGGTGAACAGCACGGCGGCCGTGTCGCCGGGTTCCGGCGGCGGCGGCAGCTCCTCGTCCGCGCCGAGCGCGATCAGTTCGGCCAGGGTGGCGGAGATGTCGAGGGCACGCATTGCGGCGCGGGGAAACCGGGCCACGGAGATCTTCCGGCCGGGCCAGTCGAGCACCCGGGCGGCGAGCAGCCCGGCGGCGGCTCCGATCACGTGATCGGGGCGCGCGCCGCGCACGGCGCGGGTCAGCCCGCGCAGGCCGAGGCCGGCATCCGCCACCACGACGACCGCGCCGATCCGCACGCAGGCGTAGAGCACCGCGGTCAGGTCGGCGCCGGGCGGGATGAGCAACGAGATGCGGTCACCCTTCCGAACGCCCAAGCGGTCGAGGCCGCAGGCGAGCTGCCGCACCCGCCGGGACAGCAGCCGCCAGCTGACGACGCGGGGAGCGCCGCCGCCGAGTGGAGCCATGTCGATCAGCGCGGTCTCGTCGCTGTTCTGCAGGTCGTCGAGGTAGTGCCAGAGCGGATGCCGCTCGCTGGCCGCCCAGCCGCCCGCACCCTCGCCGCCTCTCGCGCCGCGCGAGTGTGCCCGTTCCGGTCGTGAGTGACCCGCGGAACGGGCACTCTCGACCGGAACGGGCACCTGAGCGGGCACCTGATCGGCAGGGGCACCGGCACCAGCAGCACCGGCGGCTGGGGCAGCGGCAGCAGCACCGGCACCGGCGGCACCAGCGGCAGGCACCGCGCGGTCGCCGAGCCAGGTCAGTGCGGCGGCGGCGTAGTCGACGTCCTCCATGACGAGGTGCCCGGCCCCCTCGAAGCGGTGCACGTCCGCGTGCGGCAGGCGGTCCAGCAGGTCGTCGAGGTAGCGATCGCTGAAGATCGGGTCGGTCGGGCCCCAGAGCATCAGGGCAGGCACGCCAAGGTCGCGGATGCCGCCGGAGATCCGGGCGAGTTCGGCCGCGCTCTCGTGGGCTTCGTGCACCGGGATGTCGGCGACGAACGCCCCGATCCCGCCGCGGCGGTCCGCGCCGCGGTAGGGCGCGCGGTAGCCCTGTTTGACCGCGGCCGGGAGTGGCGGATGCGCGAGCGCCAGCGTCGTCTCCAGGAACGCGGGCGTGGCCACGGTTCCGGAGCCGAGCACGCTGCTCCGCAGGGCCAGCCGCAGCGGGGCCGGCACGGGCGCGTCCTCCGGCTGGTGCACGGCCGTGTTCAGCAGCATGACACCGGCGAGCAGCTCCGGATGGTCGACGGCCCAGCCGAGCGAGATCGAGCCGCCCCAGTCGTGACCGAAGGTGACCACAGGGCCGACAAGGCCGAGGGTGTCGGTCAGCTCGGCCAGGTCACGCACGCGCGTGGCGAGCGGGCGCGGGGCCCCCGACCGCTCGGAGAACCCCATCTCGAGTTGGTCGACGGCGATCACGCGCCAGGCCTCTGAACCGTTCGCGGCCGCATCCGTCGCCGCGGTGACGAACTCGCGCCACAGGTAGGACCAGGTCGGATTGCCGTGCACGCAGAGCACGGTGCCCACCGGGGTGACGCCCAGTTCGGCGAGGCGCTCCCCGTTGTCGAGCAGGTGCCAGGTGCGGGTGACCGGATGCCCGGAGGCGGGCGACACGACCGGCACCAACCGCGAGAACGCGGCATCGAGGCCCGCCAGCCCGGCCGGCGGCAGGGACGCGGGCGCCGGCGTCGCGGCGGCGCGCGGGAGGCGGTAGGACACGGGGCTGGAGCCGCGGTTCACCAGGCGAGTTCCATCATGGCCGTGTTGAGGCCGCTGCCGACGCCCATCAGCAGCACCCGGTCGCCCTTCGTGAGCCGGGAGGCTTCCTCGGCGAGGGTGATCGGGATCGACGCGGGCCCCACATTGCCGTACAGCGGGTAGGTGAGCGGAACCCGGCTGCGGTCCAGCCCGGTCGCCTTCACGATCGCGTTGGTGTGCACGTCCGACACCTGGTGCAGGATGTACCGGTCCATGCCCGACCAGTTCCAGTCGCGTTTGGCCTCGGTCCAGGCCGAGACGACGAGCTCCATTCCGCCCTTGAGCAACGCCTTGGCGTCGGTGAACATGCCGTCGACGCTGCCGACGCAGAGGCCGTTGAACTCGGTGGCGGCGCGGGTCACGCCGCCGAGGATGCGGTGGCCTTCCGGATGCAGGTCGGCCCGCCCGAGCACGGCCGCGGCCGCACCGGAGCCGAGCGTCAGGCTCGCAAACTCGCTCATGAAGTCCTTGCGGTTGATATCCGGGCGGCCGAGGCGCTCGATCGTGTTGGTCTGGATCTCGTCGGCGTCCTCCCCGTCGATGATCACGGCGTACTGCACCTGGCCGGAGTCGATCAGCTGGGCGGCCAGGGTCATGCCGTTGACAAAACCGAGGCAGGCGTTCGCGATGTCGAAGTTCGTGGCCGAGGAGGGCAGGCCGAGCCCGTGGTGGATGCGCACGGCCACCGAGGGCTCGAGGTGCTTGCGGGTCACCGAGGTGTTGATCATCAGACCGACCTGGCCCGGCTCGATGCCGGCGGCGGCCAGGGCGCGCTTGCCGGCCGTGACGGCCGCGTCGTCGAAGGCCTGGCCGGGAGCCCAGTTGCGGCGCTCGTTCACGCCGGCCACCCGCTGGAGCAGACCGCTGGGCAGTCTCAGCCGTGCGAGGGCCGGCTGCAGGCGCCGATCGATGTCCACCGAGGTCGTGATCTGCGGGGCCAGCTCGCTCGCCACCGACAGCAGGGCGACGTTCCGGTGTGTCGTCGTTGCGTTACCGTCCAACTGTGGATCCCCTGTCGAATTGCAGCAGTGGGCAGTCAGGCCCCCGACATTGTGCACCAGAAGCCTGATTGTTGTCCGCACACCTGCTGTGAGCAGCCGACCGCCGACTGCGGCCACCAAAGTCCCATTTTAGTCGTCTGGCCCGCCGCAGGCGCACGGGCCGCAGCACGGGCCTCGGCCCGGCCGCAGCCCGGCCGCTAGATCAGCCCGTCGGAGAGGGTACTCGGATTGCCGAAGCGGTGCGCGGTGATCGAGATCGCCTGCTCGCGCAAAAACGGGAGAAGCTCGACCCGGCCGGCCTGGGTCACGGGGTGCGCGTACACCGCGATGTCCGGGCTGCCGCCGAGCGCGTGGGCCAGACGGGAGGCCTCCGCATTCGCCCCCTGCAGGCGGTCCCCGCCGATCAGGCGCACCCGGCTGGTGCGGATGCCGCCGGTCTGGGCCCGCTCCAGCCATTCGTCGTCGCTCTCGACCGCGACCGCGATCTCACGTTCGGCGAGCACATTGCGCACCATCGGCGGAACCGGGATGGCGCTGGAGACCTCGAACCGCGCCGTCGACAGGGTCGCGGCGATGATCACCCGCAGCAGGTCGGAGAGAGTGCCGGACTCGGTCAGCCGCACGGTGACGGGGAGCGGGCGGTAGCGGAACAGGTTGCGTTCGAGACCGAGATCAGAGACATCCTTCACGGCGCCGAACTCCTCCCGCCAGGCCAGCGCGTCGCTCAGCGCCGACCGGCGCAGCACGTCGAAGTCCGCGTAGTCGAGCACGGTCTGCGCCGCCTCGATCAGGTCGGTGACGGCCTGGTCGAGGCCGCGCAGGTGCAGCGTCGAGCTGTTGCGGCCGGGTTCGCTCACCCAGCTGCCGAACCCGTACAGGTAGTTCGGCCCGCCGGCCTTGGTGCCCGGGCCCACGGCCGAGCGCTTCCAGCCGCCGAAGGGTTGGCGCTGCACGATCGCGCCGGTGATGCCGCGGTTCACGTAGAGGTTTCCGGCCTCGATCGTGTCCAGCCATTCGGCGAGCTCGGCCGGGTCGAGCGAGTGCAGCCCCGAGGTGAGGCCGTAGTCGACCGCGTTCTGGAAACGGATGGCCTCCGCCAGGGTGCGGGCGTGCATCACTCCGAGCACGGGCCCGAAGAATTCGGTCAGGTGCACGTAGGATCCGGGCAGCACCCCGGTGCGGATGCCGGGCGACCAGAGCGCGCCGGACTCGTCGAGCTGCTGGGGCTCGACCAGCCACTTCTCACCGACGCCCAGCGTGGTGAGGGCGTGCAGCAGCTTGCCCTCGGCCGGTTCGATGATGGGGCCCATTTGGGTGACCGGGTCGGCCGGGCGGCCGACCCGCAGGGACGTCGCGGCATCCGTCAGCTGGCTGATGAAGCGCTCCGACTTGGCGACCGATCCGACCAGGATGACCAGGCTCGCGGCCGAGCACTTCTGCCCGGCGTGCCCGAAGGCGCTCCTGATGACATCGGCTGCGGCGAGGTCGAGGTCGGCGGAGGGAGTGACGATGATGGCGTTCTTGCCGCTCGTCTCGGCCAGGAGGGGTAGGTCCTCGCGGAAGCTGCGGAACAGCTGGGCGGTCTCGTAGCCCCCGGTCAGGATGACCCGGTCGACGGCCGGGTGCGAGATCAGGCGGGTGCCCAGCTCCCGGTCCGCGAGGTCCACCAGCACCAGCAGGTCGCGCGGCACGCCGGCCTCCCACAGCGCCTCGACCATGACGGCACCGGAGCGCTGGGCGAGCTTGGCGGGCTTGACGATGACGCCGGAGCCGGCGGCGAGGGCGGCGAGAACGCCGCCGGCCGAGATGGCGACCGGGAAGTTCCACGGCGGGGTGACCACGGTCAGCTTCGAGGGCACGAAGATGGCGCCCTGCACGGCGTCGAGGTCGCGGGCGCGTTCGGCGTAGTAGTGGGCGAAGTCGATCGCCTCGCTGACCTCAGGGTCACCCTCGGCGATGGTCTTCCCGGTTTCGGCGGCCATCACCTCGATCAGGCGGTCGCGGTTCGCGGCGAGCGCGAGCCCGGCCCGGTGCAGCACGGCGGCGCGCTCAGCGCCGGTGCGCTGGCCCCAGGCGGCGCCGCTGGCCGCGGCGGTCTCGATCAGGCGGTCCAGCTCGGCCCGGTCACCGACCCGGGCGTCACGGATGGCGTCCACGCCGAGCGTGGAGGTCTCGACCCGGCTCAGGATGCGACGGCCCCAGTCCCGGTTCGCGGGCAGGGACGGGTCCGTGTCGGGTTCGTTGTGGAAACCGGTGTGCGGCAGGCTCGCGATCGAGCCGCGGGTGAGCCCGAGCACGGCCGCGGTGAGCCCGATGCCGGACTCGTCCCCGGACTCGTCGTCGAATTCGTCGCCGCCGCCGGGCAACCCGCCGTCGTGGTCGGCCGCGTCGAGCTGGGCGGCCTGGGTGCGGTCCTGGCGGCGGTTCGGCTGCGGGACGACCAGGTCGAGGCCGTCGAGTGAGGCCAGGAACCGCTCCTTCTCGCGGTCGAAGAGCTGCGGGGAACTCGTCAACTCGAACACCGCCGACATGAAGTTGTCCTGGCTGGCGTTCTCCTCGAGACGGCGGATCAGGTAGCTGATGGCCACGTCGAATTCGGCCGGGTTCACCACGGGCGTGTAGAGCAGGAGGCGGCCGACGTCCTTGCGGACCGCCTCGGCCTGGCTGGTGGCCATGCCGAGCAGCATCTCGAACTCGACCCGGTCGTCCACGCCGCGCTTCGTGGCGAGGAGGTGGGCCCACGCCACGTCGAAGAGGTTATGACCGGCGACGCCGATCTTGACGGCATCCGTGTTCTGCGGGGTGAACGCCCAGTCGAGCACGCGCTTGTAGTTCGTGTCGCTGTCCTGCTTGGTGGAATAGGTCGCCAGCGGCCAGTCGTGCACGGCCGAGTCGACGTGCTCCATGGCCAGGTTGGCGCCCTTGACGACCCGCACCTTGATCGGCGCTCCGCCCGCGGCCCGGCGACCCTGTGCCCAGTGGGTCAGCCCCTGCAGCGCCCCGAGTGCGTCGGGCAGGTAGGCCTGCAACACGATGCCGGCCTCCAGGTGCAGCAGCTGGGGCTGGTCGAGGATGCGCTCGAACACCGCGATGGTGAGGTCGAGGTCGCGGTATTCCTCCATGTCGAGGTTGATGAACTTGGCCCCGGTGGCCCGGCCTCCTCCGGTGGCCCCGCCTGTCGAGACCCCCGCGGCCAGCTCGTACAGCGGGGTCAGTCGCTCCACGACCCGGTCGACGGCCTCGTCGAACGACCACATCGACAGCTGGCTGGCGATAGAGGAGACCTTGATCGAGACGTAGTCCACGTCGTCGCGGGCGAGCAGGGAGCGGGTCCCCTCAAGGCGGCGCAGCGCCTCCTTCTCCCCGAGCACGGCCTCGCCGAGAAGGTTGATGTTGAGCCGGTTGCCGGGCTCGCGCAGGTGCGCGATCGCCGGGCCGAGCTTCTCGGGCGTGGCGTCCACGACCAGGTGCCCGACCATCTGACGCAACACCTTGCGCGCCGCGGGGATGACCACCCAGGGCAGCACCGGGCCGAGCACGCCGCCGAGACCGATGGCCCCGCGCATGTAGGAGGGCAGGAAGCCGGGCGCCTGCCGGGCGACCTTCGCCAGGTTGTAGCCGGCGACCATGAGGTCCTCCGGGCGCATGACGCCGTCGACGAAGCCCACCGTGAAGTCGAGCCCGTTCGGGTCTTTCAGCACGCCGGCGAGGCGCTGGGCCGACACGTCGGCGGGGATCGTGGCGCTGTCGGCGAGCCACTTCTGCACGAGGGCGACCACATCGGCGCTGAAATCGTGCTGCACGGATGGAGTGGAGTTGGTCATGGTCACGAGGCTAGTTCTTTCGTTCACGGCGGACGGCTGATTTCAGTGTGTGGTTTTCGTTCCTTTAGCAAAAGCGAATCTTTATGATCGATATTGATTAGCATTTATGATCAATAGGGAGTCAATCGAGGAGGGTGACGGATGCTGGATGTGCGCCGACTGCGCCTGCTGCGCGAGCTCAAGATCCGCGGCACCCTGGCCGGGGTCGCCGAGGCCCTCGCCTACAGCCCGTCCGCCGTGTCGCAGCAGCTCTCGCTGCTCGAGAAAGAGGCCGGCGTCCCGCTGCTGCAGAAGGTCGGGCGCCGGGTGCGGCTCACCCCGCAGGCCGAGGTACTCGTGCTGCACACGACCTACCTGCTCGAGCGGCTGGAATTGGCGGAGGCGGAGATGACCGCGTCGCTGACGACCGTCTCCGGCACCGTGCGCGTGGCCCTGTTCCAGTCCGCGGCGCACGCCCTCATCCCCCGGGCCCTCACGCTCCTCGCCGAGGAGTTCCCCGAGCTGCGGGTCGAGGTCACCGAGCGCGAGCCGGAGCGCGGCCTGTTCGAGGTCTCCGCGCGCGATTTCGACCTCGTGCTCGCCGAGCAGTATCCCGGGCACACCCGGGCGCGCTGGCCCGATCTCGACCGGGTGAACCTGGCGACGGATGCGCTCCGGCTGGCCGTTCCACCCCCGCGCCGCGGCCGCGGCCCGACCGCGTCGCTCGCCGAAGCCGCCGACCTGCCCTGGGTGATGGAGCCGGAGGGCACCGCCGCGCGGCACTGGGCAACCCAGCTCTGCCGGTCGGCCGGATTCGAGCCCGACGTGCGGTTCGAGACCGCCGACCTGATCGCGCACATCCGTCTGATCGAATCGGGCACCGCCGTCGGCATCCTGCCGGACCTGATCTGGGCCGGGCAGACGCCCACGGTGCGCGGTGTCGAACTGCCCGGGAGCCCGCTGCGCACCGTGTTCTCCTCCGCCCGGTGCTCCAGCGCCAGACGGCCGGGCGTGCTCGCCGTGCGCGACGCCCTGGCGCGCGCCGTGGACCTGGTCGCCGCCCCGGCGAAAGGTTGACCTTCCCCGGTTTTGATCGTTGAATGGGCGCGTCCGGCGACCCGCGCCGACACCCGCGAACGGAGCCCCACCCATGCCCAAGCCAATCACCCTGCTCGCGTTCGCCGCCGTCGCCCTCGCGTTGGGTCTGGCCGGATGCGCTGCCGGTGCCGGTGCCGGCAGCGCGGACGTGACGGGCACCTGGGGCACCCCCGACGCCACGGGCACGCCCGGCCTGGAGTTGAAAGACGACGAGTCCGTGACCGGGACCGACGGCTGCAACCGGCTGGTCGGCACCTGGTCGATGAACGGCGACACCATCGAGTTCGGCACGTTCGCGTCGACCCTGATGGCCTGCGAGGGCGTGGACACCTGGCTGAACGGGGCCAGCACCGCCACCGTGGACGGGTCGACCATGACCATCCAAGACGACGGCGGGGACGAGATCGGCACACTCCAACGCACGAACTGACCCCGCCGGGCCGGCGCATGAGTAGTGTCGGTGCATGAGCGAACCCACACACGATGTCGTGATCGTCGGCGGCGGACACAACGGCCTGACCGCCGCCGCCTATCTGGCCCTGGCCGGCAAGAGCGTGCTCCTGCTCGAGCGGGAGGAGCAGGTCGGCGGCGCGGCCATCTCGGCCCAGGCGTTCCCCGGCGTCGATGCGCGGCTCTCGCGCTACTCCTACCTGGTCAGCCTGCTGCCGCAGCGGATCATCGACGAGCTCGGGCTCGAGATCGAGCTGGCACGCCGCCGCTACTCCTCGTACACCCCCGACCCGGCCGACACCCGCTCGGGACTCCTGGTCGACCGCGGTGACGAGCCGGCCACCCGCGGCAGCTTCGACCGGGTCGGTGCGGCCGCCGACTTCCCGGCCTGGAACGCCTTCTACCGCGACACGGAGAGCACCGCCCGGGCGCTCTTCCCCACGGTCTGCGAACCGCTGCCCACGCGCTCCGAGGCGAAGGCCCTGCTCGGTGACGACGTGATCTGGGAGCAGTTCTTCGAGCGGCCGCTCGGCGGCGCGCTCCGTGATCGCTTCCAGAACGACCTCGTGCGCGGGGTGGTCGCCACCGACGGCCTGATCGGCACCTTCACGTCGTTGGACAGTCCGGAGCTCGACGCGAACCGGTGCTTCCTTTACCACGTCATCGGCAACGGCACCGGGGATTGGGACGTGCCGGTGGGCGGCATGGGCGCCGTCTCCAGCGAGCTGGAGAAGGCCGCCCGGCAGGCCGGCGCCCGGATCGTGACGGAGGCGGAGGTCATGGGCGTCACGCCGGAGGGCGAGGTGCGCTACCGGCACGGCGGAGCCCAGCATGTCGTTCAGGGTGCGCACGTGCTGGCCAACGTGGCCCCGTGGGTGTTGCGAGGCCTCCTCGACGAGGCCGCGCCGGCATCCGTGCGCCCCGAAGCCGGAGCGGGCGATGGGGCGGGCGCCAAACCGGAGGGCGCGCAGGTCAAGGTGAACCTGCTGCTCCGCCGGCTGCCGCTGCTGCGTGACACGTCCGTCTCCCCCGAGGCCGCGTTCGGCGGCACCTTCCACATCAACGAGACGCTGACCCAGTTGGAGAGCGCCTATGATCAGGCGGCCCACGACGGCCTCCCCGAGCTGCTGCCCTGCGAGATCTACTGCCACTCGCTCAGCGACCCGAGCATCCTCTCCCCCGAGCTCGTCGCCGCCGGCGCGCAGACCCTCACGGTGTTTGCTCTGCACGCCCCGCACCGCTGGCTCACCGAGGAGAACAACGACGAGATGCGCGACCGGCTCCAGGCCGCCGTTCTCGCGTCGCTGGATTCCGTACTGGCCGAGCCCATCGAGACCCTGCTGCTGACGGATGCCGCGGGTCGGCCCTGCATCGAGACGAAGACCACGCTCGACCTGGAGCACGCCCTCAACCTGCCCGGCGGCAACATCTTCCACGGCCCGCTGGAGTGGCCGTTCCTCGAGGACGACGAGCCGCGATCCACCGCGGCCGAGCGCTGGGGGGTGGCGACGCGGCATCCGCGAATCCTGGTCTGCGGGGCCGGTGCCCGGCGCGGCGGCGGCGTCAGCGGAATCGGCGGACACAACGCGGCGATGGCGGTGCTCGAGGGGTAGGCGGCGGGCCGGGACGGAGGGCGTGGCTGCTGGCCCCGGCCCGGAGAAGGGCATAGTTTTGTCGTGAGGCCCGTGCCTCACTCACCGTGGAGGTTCGCATGTCATTCAAGCCAACCGGACGCCTCGCCTATCGCGAAGACGGCCTGTACTTCATGCTCGACCGGCTCTTCACCGCGTCGAAGGAAGACGTGTGGGCGAGCGTGAGCAGGTCCGCCGGTCTCCACGGCTGGATCGGAACCTACACGGGCGCTCCCGAGACCAGCGCCGTGCGGTTCAAGCTGGACGAACCGGATGCCGAGTGGGAGTACGTGAGCATCATCAAGTGCATCCCGCCGAAGCGGTTCACCGCCGACATCGGTGAAGGCGACGCCTCTCGTCACGTGATCCTGCACCTCGTCGAGGGAGCCGGGATGACCACCCTCACGTTCGGCCAGCGCCTGCACTCCGCCGCGGAGGCCGCCAGAGTCGGCCCGTTCTGGGACCACTACTTCGACCGCCTCGTTGCGGCGCGCACGGGCCAGCCCCTGCCCGACCGGACCCACTACCAGCCGCACGTGGAGTACTACAGCGAGCTGATCCCACCGAAGAAGGCCACCGAGCCCACCACCTAGCGGGGCCGCTCCCGGAAGACTCGGGAGGGTCAGAGCCGCAGCCGAATTCGTTCGGGCTGGGGCGGACTTGCCGCAGGGCATCGGACCCACAAGACGCGGCGGTTGGATTTCGCGCGGCGCCCGCTCAGCTCCAGTGACTGGGGGCGGCGGCGCGGGTGGCGGGCATGGCGACATCCGTGCTCCAGTCCAGCAGCCAGGCCGGCACGGTCACGTCGTCGGGCACCGCGCCCACGGCGTCGACGAGCTCATCGATCCCGACGACTCCTCCGCTGCGCTTGAGGAACCGGCCGCGGATGAACCCCTGCGCGTAGATCTCCGGGATGCCGTCGGCGTCCGGCCGCACGAACCGCTGTTCGACGTAGACGGCCTTCGCGTCGAAGCCCAGAATGCGCGACTCCACCGTGAATTTCTGGCCGAGGGTCAGCGACTTGCGAAAACTGATCGTCTCCGACACCACCACCGGGTACCAGCCGCGCTTCTGGAAGATGGCCCAGATACCGGTGCGGTGCAGCATGTCGAAGCGGGCGATGTCCATGATCGACAGGTACACGCCGTTGTTCATATGCCGCAGGATGTCCTGATCGGTCGGCAGAGTGACGAACCGGGTGCCGGCCACGTCGTAGTGGCCGAGGCGCGGCCCGAAGCGGGACAGAACAGAATGCAGGAGGGTGCGCCAGAGCATATGCATCCTGAGATGCTAGCCACCGGTGGCCCCGGGGGCGCATCGGCTGTCGCGAGCCACAAGCATCCGGCCCCACATGCCCGGAACCTGCACGATTGCCACAGCAGACGCCCCACATGCCTCGGTGTACCCGTTCCGGTCGAGCGTGCCCGTTCCGCGGGTCACTCTCGGCACGAGGGCGGCACGGCTCCGCGGCCGCTAGGCGGCAGGGAGCGCCGCGGGCCGCTCCGCTACCGCCACGGCCGCCACAGCCGCCGCGGCGGCCGGCACCCCGGCGACGCGGCGCACGAAGGCGCCCAGCCGGCGGTAGACCTCCTGCGATTCCGGATGCGCCGCGTCCTGCTGCCAGGTGTGGCGGGTGTTGGCCTGCTTCCGGTCATAGATCAGCGTGTCGACCGCGATCGAGCGCCGGCGCAGCGCGGCGATGAAGTTGAGGTTCGCCCGGTAGAAATAGTCGCGCTCCGAGGTGGTCACGAGCACCGGCGGGAATCCGCTGTCGAGCCACTCGATCGGGGACATGAACCGGGCCGCGGTGCGCAGCACGACCCCGCGGCCGCGCTCGGGCAGCAGGATCCGCAGAAAATTGAGGCTCAGCACGAATCCGCGCTCGAACATCACCGAGATGTCGGCGATGCTGCAGTGCTGCACCAGTCCCCGCAGGTCTTCCCGCGCCACCTGGGGACGGAGGTCGTAGTAGGACGCGAGAACCGGGTCGAACGCCGACGCGGCCAGAAGCGCCGCGATGTGGCCGCCGGCGGAATCCCCGCCCAACACGATCCGGCGAGGGTCGCCGCCGAACTCCTCGATGTGGCGCGCCACCCAACGCAGCACCTCGTTCCCGTCGTCCAGCATGTGCTTCAGTTGGAAACGTGTCGCCATCCGGTAGTTCGCGTTGACGACGATCATGCCGTCGACCGCCTGGCTGGCCGCGTACTTGGTCAACGGCGCCTTGTCGCCCGAGGTCCAGCCGCCGCCGTGGAAATAGACGTAGACCGGCAGCGGCCCCGGCGCCTCGTGCGGCACCAGCACGTCCAGGCGATGGTCACGGATGCCGTCACCCACGTAGTCGAGGTCGAAGTGGTAGTCGACGGCGTCGATGGGCTCCGCGTTGAAGCGGTGCAGCTCGCCGGTCGAGATCCGGTGCATCAGCGCCCGCCACGCCCAGACCGGAACCCGGGACAGGCTGGTTTCCCGGTGCTCCTGCGGCTGGATGGGCTTCTGAGGCTGGGACGGGTGGCTCATCGGGCTGGGTCGCAGTTCTGGATCACCCGAGAACCGTAGGAGGCCCGCCCGTGAACAACCTGAGAAGACCTCAGGTTAGGGATGACATGGCTCAGGGGTTAAGGGCGGCTCCCCCGTGCACGCCGGTGGCCTCGAGCACCGCGCGGGCCAGGGTGTGGAAGTGCAGGTTGAACCCCAGCACGGCCGGCGTGGAGTCCGGATCGATGTCGAGCCGGGGCACATCGACCGCGTGCACGATGAACTGGTACCGGTGCGTGCCGGTGCCGGCCGGAGGGCCCGCGCCGACGAAAGCCGACTGGCGCCCTTCATTGGGCAGGGTCACGGCATCCGTCGGCAGCAGCCGCCCGCCCGGAGCGCCGGCATCAGCCGGCAGCGCCGCGCAGCCGGCCGGCAGGTTGAAGACGGCCCAATGCCAGAATCCGGAACCGGTCGGGGCATCCGGGTCGTACATGGTCACCGCGAAACTCTTCGTGTCGGCCGGGAATCCCGACCACTCCAGCTGCGGGGAGATGTTCCGGCCGTCGGAGGCGGTGCCGTACTGCGGGGCGGAGAGGGGCGCGCCGTCGGTCATGTCCGTGCTGGTCAGGACGAACAGCGGAACTGCGCCGAACCGGGAGAGAGGGTCGTTCTGGGCCACGGGGCCTCCAATTGGTTGCCAGAAGCTTAGCCACCCGGCCACCCCGGGTACCACCCAGAGGCATTCCAACCGGGGGGATCCCGGCCGGCGGGATCCTCCGGCGGGATCCCGGCCGGCGAACTCCGTAAAATGAAGCAGTGGCCATTCCGAAGATCCTGCTCTACTACGTCTTCACCCCGTTGGCCGACCCCGAGGCCGTGCGCCTCTGGCAGCGGGACCTCTGCGAATCGCTGGGCCTGCGTGGGCGCATCCTGATTTCCGCCGACGGCCTCAACGGCACCGTCGGCGGCGACCTGCCCGCGATCAAGCGCTACCTGCGCAAGACCCGGGACTACGCCCCGTTCAAGCACCTCGACGTCAAGTGGAGCGAGGGAACCGGGCTCGACGAGCAGGGCCTGAGCCTCGACTTCCCTCGGCTGGTCGTGAAGGTGCGGGACGAGATCGTGAGTTTCGGCGCGCCCGGCGAGTTGCGGGTCGACGCCAATGGTGTGGTCGGCGGCGGCGCCAAGCTCTCCCCGTCCGAGCTTCACGCCCTCGTCGGCGAGCGCGGCGACGACGTCGTGTTCTTCGACGGCCGCAACGCGTTCGAGGCCGGGATCGGCCGCTTCCAGAACGCGATCGTGCCGGATGTCGCCAACACCCGTGAGTTCGTGGCCGAGCTGGAGAGCGGCAAGTACGACCACCTCAAGGACAAGCCCGTCGTCACCTACTGCACCGGCGGCATCCGCTGCGAGGTGCTCAGTTCCCTGATGACGGAGCGCGGTTTCGGCGAGGTCTACCAGCTCGACGGCGGCGTGGTGCGCTACGGCGAGGCCTTCGGCGACGACGGCCTCTGGAACGGTTCGCTCTACGTCTTCGACCAGCGGATGTCCCTGGACTTCAGCGACCACACCGCCGTGATCGGGCGTTGCCTGGTGTGCGGCGAGCCGACGAAGAACATGCTCAACTGCCGGGATGTCTCCTGCCGGGAACAGCTCGTCGTCTGCCCGGGCTGCGTCGCCGCGGAGGCCCCGGCCTGCGCGGACCACGCCCAGGCTGATGCGCGGGCCCGCGCGAAGGCCACGCCCTAAAACCGGCCGCCGTGCACAGGCCGCTTCCCCGGGGCGCGCTGCGGGGCTGTGAGTGGATGCAGTGTGACCTTTGATGCGCAGAAGATCCGACCCGACTTTCCCGCCCTCGCCACCGGCACGGCCTTCTTCGACGGCCCGGGCGGCACCCAGACCCCGCTGTGCGTCGGGGCCGCGATCGCGTCGACCCGGACCGGCCGCTCTCGATCCGGGGAACCGGAAGTCCCTCCCAGCAGAACGCAGAGGACGCCGTCACCGGGTTCCGGAGCGCCATGGCGGATTTCTTCGTCTGCTCGGCCTACAAGTTCTTCGGTCCCCACTGCGGGATCCTCGCGGCCGCCCCCGCCCTGCTCGAATCGATCCATCCCGACAAGCTGGCGCCCTCGAGCGACCAGGTGCCCGAGCGGTTCGAGCTGGGCACTCTCCCCTACGAGACGCTGGCCGGGGTCACGGCCGCCGTCGACTTCCTCGCCGGTCTCGGCGAGGGTGGCGGCGCCGGGAGCGGGGGCGGGAGCGAGGACGGCGGCGAAGGCGGCGGCGGCTCGGCCGGGACCTCCCGGCGGGACCGCCTGATCCGCTCCTCCCGGGCCCTCGAGCACCACGAGGAGACCCTGCGAGGCGAATGCGAGGCCGGCCTGGCGGAGCTGCCTGGGATACGACTGCACTCCCGGGCCGCGGTGCGCACGCCGACCGTGCTGGTCACGTTCGCCGACCACGACGCCGCGGATGCGTCCCGCTACCTGGCGGCGCGCGGCATCCTCGCCCCGGCCGGCTCGTTCTACGCCCTCGAAGCCTACCGGCACCTCGGGCTCGGCGACGGTGGCGGCCTGCGGATCGGCCTCGCTCCGTACAGCACCGGTGACGAGGTGGCCCGGCTGCTCGGCGCGCTGCGCGACTTCCTCCGCGGCTGACGGGCGACGGGCGGCATCCGCCCTAGGCTGGAGCCAGATTCCGGCGTGCGATCACCAGCGCGGGATCCTCAGCAACGGAGGGGGAACGGATGCCGGTCGGCGCGGTCATCGAGTTCAGTAGCATCACCAAGACATTCGGCAGCGTCACCGCGGTGGACAGGCTGTCCTTCACGGTGGAGCCCGGCCGGGTCACCGGCTTCCTCGGCCCCAACGGCGCCGGCAAGACCACCACGCTGCGCATGCTGCTCGGGCTGGTCGCGCCAACGTCCGGCACGGCGACGATCGGCGGCATCCGCTACCGGGACCTGCCGCGGCCGTTGCAGACCGTCGGGGCCGCCCTCGAGGCGGCCAGCTTCCATCCCGGCCGCACCGCCCGGAACCACCTCGCGGTCTACGCCACCGCCGCGGGCCTGCCCGCCGCGCGCATCGACGCCGTGCTGCACACGGTCGGACTCGGTGCGCACGGCTCCCAGCGCGTCGGCGGCTATTCCCTCGGCATGCGGCAGCGGCTCGGCCTGGCCTTCACCCTGCTCGGCGATCCCGGCGTGCTCGTGCTCGACGAGCCGATCAACGGCCTCGACCCGGAAGGGATCAAGTGGATCCGCGGTTTCCTCCGGTCCATGGCCGACGAGGGTCGCACGGTCCTGGTCAGTTCCCACCTGCTGTCCGAGGTGCAGCAGAGCGTCGACGACGTGATCATCATCGCGGGCGGGGCCCTCGTGCACCGAGGCACCCTGTCGAGCCTCGAGACCGAGGCGGCGCCGCGCATCCTGGTCGACTCCCCCGACCGCCCGGCTCTCGCTGCCGCCCTCGGCCGGGCCGGCATCGAGTTCTCCGTCGGGCGCACCGGGCTGCTCGCCGCCGCTCCCGACGCGGCCCTGATCGGGCACATCGCGTTCTCGGCGGGCGTGGAACTCAGCGCCCTGCACCGTGAGAGAAAAGGGCTCGAGGATGCCTTCCTCGCCCTCGTGAACGAGACCGGGACCGGGACCGGGAATAGCAGCACAGAGAGAGGCGAGTCACGATGACCTCCTTCAGCCGCGCCATCGGCGCCGAGTTCGCCAAGCTCGGCACAACGCGCATGTGGTGGGTCCTCGCCGCGGTGATGTTCGGCTACATCGCCCTGCTCGCCGGCGGCCTCGCGGCACTGTTCGCGGGAATCGAGAGCGGCGTGATCAGCCCGGATGCCGCCGGTACCGGATCCCAGGGACTCGCCGGGTTCGGCAGCCTCCCACCCCTGATCTACAGCTTCGCGTCATCCGTCGGCTATGTCTTCCCGGTTCTGCTCGGGGCTCTGTCCACCACCGGCGAGTTCCGGCACCAGACCCTCACCCCCACGTTCCTCGCCAATCCCCGGCGGGCCCAGGTGCTCGGCGCCAAGACGGTCACTCTCTTCGTGGTCGGTGCGTTCTTCGGGGTCGTCGCGCTGCTCGCATCCGTCGGCGTCGGCGCGCTCGTCATCAACGCGTTCGACGTCGACCCACTGCTGGCCGATAGCGCCACCTGGGCGCTGTTCGGCCGCACGGTGCTCGCCATGGCCGTCTGGTCGACCATCGGGGTCGGCCTCGGCGTGCTCGTGCCCAGCCAGGTGGCGTCGATCGTCATCGTGCTCGCCTTCACCCAGTTCGTCGAACCGCTGCTGCGCTTCGCGTCGTTGTTCACCGAGGTGACGCAGGGCATCGGCAACTACCTGCCCGGCGCCGCCTCCGACGCCCTGGTCGGCGCGAGCTTCTTCACCCTCGCCGCACCGGGAGGCTCCCCGGCTGCGATGCTCGAGTGGTGGCAGGGCGGGCTGGTGCTCCTGGCCTACGCGGTCGCGGCGACCGTGATCGGGAATGCGGTCAGCTGGAAGCGCGACGTCACCTGACCACGGGCCAGGTGACCCGGGCGCCCACGTAGTCTCGACGCATGGGTATTGAGACTGAGTTCCGGGCCATCGTGGTTGACCGCACCGAAAACGCCGAGGGCAAGAAGGCACAGAGCGCGGCCCTCCGCGTGGTGGACGACGGCTTCCTGATGCCGGGCGACGTCACCATCGCGGTCGATTACTCGAGCATCAATTACAAGGACGGCCTGGCCCTGATGGGCCGCCCCGGGGTCGTGCGCGCCTGGCCGCTGATCGCCGGCATCGACCTGGTCGGAACGGTCGAGCAGAGCGCCGACCCGCGCTGGTCGGTCGGAGACCCGGTCATCCTGAACGGGGCCGGCCTGAGCGAGAGCCACCACGGCGGGCTGGCCGAGCGGGCCCGCGTGTCGGGAGACTTCCTGGTCCGGCTGCCACAGGGTATCAGCGCCGTTCAGGCCGCGGCGATCGGCACGGCCGGCTTCACCGCCATGCTCTCCGTGATCGGCCTCGAACGCGGCGGGGTGACGCCGGAATCCGGCACCGTGCTGGTGACCGGCGCGGCCGGCGGAGTCGGCAGTGTCGCGGTGGTGCTGCTCGCCGCCCGCGGCTACCAGGTGCACGCGTCGACCGGCCGCATCGACGAGCTCGGCGACTACCTGCGCGGGCTCGGCGCCGTCGAACTCGTCGACCGCGCCACCCTCAGCGAGGCCGGGAAGCCGCTGCAGGGCCAGCGCTGGGCCGGGGCCGTCGATTCGGTCGGCAGCGTCACCCTTGCCAACGTGCTCGCCCAGACGAACTACGGCGGAACGGTCACCGCCTGCGGCCTGGCCCAGGGAGCCGACCTCCCCGCCACGGTCATGCCGTTCATCCTGCGCGCCGTCAGCCTGATCGGGATCAACTCGGTCGAGGCCCCGCTCCCCCAGCGCGAGGAGGCCTGGCGCCGGCTGGCCACGGACCTCGACCTGAGCCTGCTCGACCACCTCACCCAGGTCATTCCGCTGGAGGCGGCCTTCGACGCCGCTGCCGGCATCCTCGCGGGCACCGTGCACGGTCGGACCGTCGTCGACGTGCGCCGCTAGCACGCGCCCGTCGAGGTCACGGGTGAGTTCGGGGCCGAACGACACCGAGTCGGTCAACCGGCGGGTCGGTCACGCACCGAGCTTGAGGGACGCGATCAGGTCCGGGGCGTGGCTGGTGGACAGGAGCACCCGGGAGAACTCGTCGTCGATGAGGTCGATGACGACTGCCTGGCGCTTGCGCTTGAGCGCCAGGAAGTCCTTGCCGCCGTGGAACTTCCAGGTGCCGACCGCGACCACCAGCGGCAGACCCAGCCCGGGCGAACGGATCCCGCGGATCCAGATCCACGGGTCGTCCGTGATCGTCACCGAACGGATGTTCTCCCGTGGCACGACGATGTCGTCGCGCCGCAGGGCCAGGGTCTTCTCCGCTTTCGAGAGGTGGATCTCCAGCCGGTCGGGGTGAACGTGCAAGGAAGCCATGCGTCTAGTCTGCCTGTTCCGGACCGAAATCGGTTTGTCGGAACCGCACAAAGGAATAACTCCCGGCTGTGCCGGGTCACGCCCGCGCGTCACGCCTGTGGGTCACGCCTGTGGGTCACGCCTGTGGGGTGGCGGCTGCCGCGGCCTTCGCTGCGGCAGGCAGGGCGTCGAGGATCCAACCGACCGCGCTCTCGTCGTGGGCGTCGGAGACGAACCAGGCCTCGAACACCGACGGCGGCAGGGAAACGCCCTGGTCCAGCATGGAGTGGAAGAACGGTCCGTAGCGGAAGGCCTCCTGGCGTTGCACCTGGGCGTAGTTCCGGGGTGCGCTGGCCGCGGCCTCGGCACCGAACACGAAGCTGAACAGGTTGCCGGCCCGCTGCACGCTGTGCGCGACGCCCTCGGCCGAGAAGGCGGCGGAAACGGCCTCGGAGAGCACCAGTGCGGTGGCGTCGATGTGCTCGTACACGCGCTCGTCCAGTGCCCGCAGGGTCGCGATGCCGGCGGCGACCGCCACCGGGTTGCCGGACAGCGTGCCGGCCTGGTAGACCGGGCCGTTCGGCGCCAGGAAGTCCATCACGTCGGCGCGACCGCCGAGGGCCGCCACCGGCAGGCCACCGCCGATGACCTTGCCGTAGGTGAACAGGTCCGGCGTGTAGTCCGCCTGGCCCGACCCCGAAGTGTCCAGCCCCCAGTAGCCGGCCGGGTGCACTCGGAAGCCGGTGAGGACCTCGTCGATGATCAGGAGCGCACCGTGCTCGTGCGCGAGGGCGGTGAGCGCAGCGTTGAAACCGGCGTCGGGGGCCACGACTCCCATGTTCGCGGCCGCGGCCTCGGTGATCACGGCCGCGATCCGGCCCGGGTGCGCCTCGAAGGCGACCCGCACGGCATCCAGATCGTTGTAGGGCAGCACGAGGGTCTGTGCGGCCGTCGCCGCCGTCACCCCGGCCGAACCGGGCAGCGCCAGCGTGGCCAGACCGGACCCGGCCTGGGCCAGCAACCCGTCCGAGTGGCCGTGGTAGTGCCCGGCGAACTTGATCAGCAGGTCACGACCCGTGAACCCGCGGGCCAGACGGATGGCCGTCATGGTGGCCTCGGTGCCGGTCGAGACCAGGCGCAGCTTCTCGACCGCGCCGACGCGCTCCTCGATCAGCTCGGCCAGGATGGTCTCGCCGGGGGTGGAGGCGCCGAAGGACAGACCGAGCACGGCGGCATCCTGCACCGCCTGCACGACCTCCGGGTGGGCGTGGCCGAGGATGGCCGGTCCCCAGGAGCTGACCAGGTCGACGTATTCGCGGCCGTCGGAGTCGGTCACGTAGGCGCCCTTCGCCTTGACCAGGAACAGCGGGGTGCCGCCGACCGAGCGGAAGGCGCGCACGGGCGAGTTGACGCCGCCGGGGATGGCGCGCTGGGCGCGGGCGAAGAGATCGTCGTTGCGGGACATCATCGGGCCTGCCTTTCGTTCAGCCAGGTGGCCAGTTCGACCGCCCAGTAGGTGAGCACGGCATCCGCTCCGGCGCGACGGATGCTGAGAACGGACTCCTCGACGGCCCGGCGGCGGTCGATCCAGCCGTGCGCGGCCGCGGCCTCGATCATCGCGTACTCACCGGACACCTGGTATGCCCAGACCGGAATGTCGCTGACGGCAGCGACCTCGGCCAGCACGTCGAGGTAGCTCATGGCGGGCTTCACCATCACGATGTCGGCACCCTCCTGGATGTCGAGCAGAGCCTCGCGCACGCCCTCCCGGCGGTTCGCCGGGTCGAGCTGGTAGCTGCGCCGGTCACCCTCGAGGGTAGATTCCACGGCGTCGCGGAAGGGACCGTAGAAGGCCGACGCGTACTTGGCCGAATAGGCGAGCACGGCCGTGTCCACGTAGCCGTTCAGGTCGAGTGCCTGGCGCACGGCGGCAACCTGACCGTCCATCATTCCGCTCAGGCCGAGCAGCTGCGAGCCGGAGGCCGCCTGCACGAGAGCCATCTCGCAGTATCGCTCGAGAGTGGAGTCGTTGTCGACGCTGCCGTCGGCGCCGAGCACGCCGCAGTGGCCGTGGTCGGTGAACTCGTCCAGGCAGAGGTCGGTCTGCACGACGAGGGCGTCGCCGACCTCGTCGGCCAGCGCGCGGGTGGCCGCGTTGAGGATGCCGTCGGGATCGGTGGCCCCGGATCCGACAGCGTCGCGCACGGCCGGCACCCCGAAGAGCATGACCCCGCCGATGCCGGCTTCCGCGGCCTCGTTGACCGCCCGCCGGGCGCTGTCAATGGTGTGCTGAACCACCCCGGGCATCGACTGGATCGGCATCGGGTCGCCGCTGCCCTCCCGGACGAACATCGGGAGAACCAGTTCGGAGGGATGCAGACGGATTTCGCTGGCCAGGCGACGGAGCGCAGGAGTGGTGCGCAACCGTCGCGGGCGGATGACGGGGTTTATCACCAGTCAACCCTACGTCGCAGGGCTGGACGCGTGAACCGTCAGCGGGTCTGGGCGACGTGGACCAGAGCCTGGATCAACGATTCGGCACTGGGTGAGTCGGCCACGACGTCGACGCGCAGGCCGATGGCCGCCGCATCCTTCGCCGTGCGCGGCCCGATGCAGGCCACCACAATCGATGCGGGGATCGGCCCGAGCTGGTCCTGCACCTGCTGCGCCACGCTTCCGGAGGTGACGAGCAGCGCCTGCACCGTGCCGGCCGCGACATCCGCGACGACCCGCTGGTCCACGGGCACGCCGATGGTGCGGTACGCGACGACCGATTCGACGTCGTGGCCGATCCGGCGCAGTCCTTCGGTCAGCAGCGGCTTGGCGATTTCCGAACGCAGGGTGAGGATGCGCAGTGGCACTTGGCCCGACGTGGCGGCTTCCCACTCTTCGAGGAGTCCGCGGGCGGAGTTGTCTTCGGAGGGCACGATGTCGACCCGGTATCCGGCCGCGGTCAGGGCCGCAGCGGTGGTCTCGCCGACCGCCGCGATGCGCGTGGACGCGGCCACGAGCGCCCGGTGCGACGACAGGACGTCGACGGTCGTGGCACTGGTCACGGTCATCCAGTCGAAATCGCCGGCCGCGAGGCGCGCCAGGGCGGCCTCGAGCGCGGGGGCGTCATCGGTCGGGGCGAAGTTGATCATGGGGGCCACGATCGGCTGAGCGCCCTTGGAGCGCAGGTCGGCGGCGACGTGGTCGCCCCACGGGCCGCCGCGCGGCACGAGCACACGCCAGCCGGTGAGCGGCTTGGCGAGGCTGGTTTTGGTCTTGTAGCGCGAGTTCATCACGAAGTCACCTTCATCGGGGCGAAGTCGGCAGCGCCGCCGGCGAGCAGGTCATGCGAAACACGGTCAGACACATCTTGCGCGGCCTCGGCCAGGTGCGCAATGGAATGCGAGTCGGGGGTCGCCGCATGGGAGCTCACGACGCTGCGGGAGCCATCCGGGCTGTACACCGTGGCGGTGAGGAACAGGAGCCCGTCGTCGATCGCGGCCATGGCGCCGATCGGCGCCGCGCAGCCGGCCTCGAGCCGGGCCAGCACCAAACGCTCGGCCATCACGGTGGCCTGGCTGGTCGCGTGGTTGATCGCGGTGAGGGCCGTGGCGAGGGTGCGGTCGAGCTTCCCGTCGCGCACCTCGAGCGCGAGCGCGCCCTGGCCCGGTGCGGTCGGCCAGTCGGACAGTTCCAGGTACTCACCGTCCACGGACTCGAGCAGCGCCAGACGGCTGAGGCCGGCGGCGGCGAGCACGACCGCGTGGAGGTCACCCTCGGCAACACGACCCAGGCGGGTCTCCACGTTGCCGCGGATGTCCACGACATCCAGGTCCGGGCGCAGGGACCGCAGCTGGGCGGCCCGGCGCGGTGAGCCGGTGCCGACCCGCGCGCCGTCGGGCAGCGTGGCCAGGTTAAGACCGTCGCGGGCGCAGAGCACGTCGCGCGCATCCGCCCGCTTCGGGGTGGCCCCGATGCGCAGACCCGGGTAGGCGACCGTCGGCAGGTCCTTGAAGGAGTGCACGACGACGTCGCATTCGTCGGCCAGGAGCGACTCGCGCAGGGCGCTGGCGAAAACGCCCGTGCCGCCCAGGGACGACAGCGACTCGCGGGAGGTGTCGCCGTGAGTCGTGATCGTGACGATCTCGACCTCGGAGCCGGACGCGGTCGCGATGCGGTTCGCGATCGCTGTGGTCTGCGCCAGGGCAAGCGCGCTGCCACGGGTTCCGATACGGATCAGGCTCACGGAGCCATCCCGGCAACGGCCGGCTTGAAGCCCAGGCGCACGTTCTCACAGCACCCGGGGCGGCATACGTCGTACCAGGGACCCAGATCGGTCTCGTGCGGGCGAGCCTCGGCGGGGGTGTCGTTCAGTCGCTCCTCGACCAGGTCGATGAGCCCGCTGACGAAGGCAGGGTCGACACCGGGCGTCGGCACGCGCACAGACACCAGGCCGAGTTCCCCGGCGGTCTCGGTGGCCTCGTTGTCGAGGTCCCACATGACCTCCATGTGGTCGCTGACGAAGCCGAGCGGCACGATGACGATGGCACGGATGCCCCGCTCCGGCAGCAGGGCGATGGCGTCGTTGATGTCGGGCTCGAGCCACGGCATGCTGGGCGGGCCGCTGCGGGACTGGAAGACCAACTGCCACGGGGTGTCCACGCCGACCATGACCTTCTGGGCGACAGCCAGGTGCTGCGCCGCGTAGGCGCCGCCCTCACCGAAGCCGCGGTCGGCCGGACCGCTCTTGTTGGCGTCGGTCATCGGGATCGAGTGGGTCGAGAACAGGATCTCGACCTCGGTGGCCAGGTCGATGCCGGGGACCTGAGCCTCGACGTCCGCGAGCCCCTTCCGGAGTGCGGTCACGAACGGGGTGACGAAACCGGGGTGGTCGAAGAACTGGCGCACCTTGTCGATGTGCACCACACCCTCCAGCCCGGTCGCGGTGAGTGCGGCGGCGAAGTCCTCGCGGTACTGGCGACAGCCGGAGTAGGAGCTGTAGGCACTGGTGGCGATGGCCAGGAGCCGAGTCTGGCCGTTGTCGTTGGCCTCGCTGATGGTGTCGCGCAGGTACGGTGCCCAGTTGCGGTTGCCCCAGAGCACGGGCAGGTCGATGCCGCGGCGTTCGAGCTCGGCCTGGAGCGCGGCGCGGAGCACGCGGTTCTGGTCGTTGATCGGGCTGACACCGCCGAAGTGGCGGTAGTGCTTGGCGACCTCTTCGAGGCGCTCCTCGGGGATGCCACGTCCGCCGGTGACGTTGCGCAGGAACGGGATCACATCGTCCTGGCCCTCGGGGCCGCCGAAACCGGCGAGCAGGATGGCGTCATAGGTAGTCATTACTGCAGAACCTCCACCAGTTCGGCCGTCGAGATGCGACGGCCGGTGTAGAACGGGACCTCTTCGCGCACATGGCGGCGCGCCTCGGTGTTGCGCAGTTCGCGCATCAGGTCGACGAGCTCGGTGAGTTCGTCGCTTTCGATCGGCAGCAGCCACTCGTAGTCGCCGAGCGCGAACGAGGAGACCGTGTTGGCGATGGCGCCGCGGAAGGCCGCGCCCTTGCGACCGTGGTCGGCGAGCATGGCGCTGCGCTCGACCTCCGGCAGCAGGTACCAGTCGAAGCTGCGCACGAACGGGTAGACGGTGAGCCAGGCCTTCGGCTCGACCCCCCGCAGGAACCCGGGCACATGGCTCTTGTTGAACTCCGCGTCGCGGTGCACGCCCATGGCGTTCCAGGTCGGCAGGAGGCTCTTGAGCAGTCGGCTGCGACGCAGCTGGCGGTGGGCCCACTGCAGGGTCTCGGCGTCCGGCGCGTGGGTCCAGATCATCACATCGGCGTCGGCGCGGAGTCCGGAGACGTCGTAGAACCCGCGCAGGGTGACGCCCTCGGCCTCAACGAGGGATACGACGTCGTCGAGCTCCAGCACGGCTCGGGGCACGTCGTGGCCGTCGAGGTCGTCCGGGTTGCTCGGGTCCTTGCGCAGAACCGCGAACAGGGTGAAACCCTCCGGTGATGCGCCTGGCGCGTCGGTCATTCCGTGGGTCTCGGCAGAGGTGGTGGAGTGAGGTGGGTTTACTGCCTCTCCGGCAGCCGGGTGAGTCATAACTACTAGTCTCTACTTCTTTGCTGCGAGAGCCAAAACTGCACGGCCGACGGCCGGTCCTACCGGACCTCAGCGGCGCTGCACGACCTTGACACCGAGCCAGATTGCACCCACGGCGGCCGAGGCCGCACCCAGGACGATGCCGGCCAGTGCGAGGGGGTTCTTCTCGCCGAGTTCACGCAAGCGGACGTTGACCAGGCGGGAACGCACGCGCAGTTGCCGGGGCAGGTTGAGCTTGTACTCGATCGCGTCGAGAGTCTGCGCGAGCTCGGTGCGGGCCCGGGCGGCCTCGGCCCGCAGCTCGGCTTTGGAGAGCGAGACGGCCTTGACCACCTCGCCCGTGACCGCGACGGCGCTCCCGCTCACGGCCTCATTCGTCTTCTGGGTCACTTCAGTGCTCATACTTGCCAACTCCCTTAAGGGCATCGACGTCCCGACGGATGCTCTCCGTCACGCCGTCCGGATCCGATGACGTGCCGACCTTCACCCGGTTTCTGCCGATCAGCGCCAACAGCAGCGCCAACAGCAGCAGGGCGAGCGCCACGATCACGGCCGCGAGCCAGAGCGGCAGTACGAGGTCGAGCGCGATGACCGCGGCTGCGACCAGCACCATGCCGGCGAAGAACACGAACACGGCCGCCACAACGAACAGCCCGATGCCCAGCCCGATGTTCTTGGCCTTGCCGGCGAATTCCGCCTTGGCCGCGTCGAGTTCGGCCTTGACCAGGGCGATGACCTGACCGGGCAGCTCACCGAGAAGCTCGAATGTCGATTTCCGGCTTTTCGGATTGAAGTCGCTGTTTCTCACAGAGTCCCCTTCGTTGGGAGTGTCGCGGCGATTACTTGGCGGCGGTGTCGTCGGTGGGCGTCGTTGCGGCAGGCGTCGCGGCCGGCGTCGTTGCGGCCGGTGTCGTTGCGGCAGGCGTTGCGGCCGGCGTTGCGGCAGGCGTCGGCACGGTGTAGCGGGTCCCGCGCGACTTGGATTGCACGGCGGAGACGAGCTTCTTGCCGGTCGCGAGGAGTGCCGACGGCACATCCCCGACCCGCTCGAGCGCGAAGTCGCGGGCCTCGTCTACTCGGCGCTGCACGGGCGGCGCGTTCCACAGGTTCTCTGCGGCGGCCGCGATCTGGTCGTAGCGCTTGCGTCCGGCGCGAGCGCCCAGGACGTACCCGACGAGTCCGCCCGTGATGAACAGAAGCTTTCCCCGCATTGTTACTCCATTCCTCAAGATGCACGTATCTCTCAGAGTATCCCCCATTAGGGATGGAGTCAGGTGGGCGCGGCGGGTGACCCGTGGATCGGGCCACTGATCAGGTGACTGATCGGCGCCCGCTCCGGTGACCGTGCTTCAGATGCCGAGGGCCTCGTGCCGGGTGCGGGAGGCGGCGGCGACGGCATCCGGGATCACCGAGGCCAGTCCTGTTCCGGCGAGCCACGCACCCGTGAGTTCGAGCCCCGGGGTGGCGGTCACGATCTCGCGCACCTGGCTGACCCGCTCGGGCGCACCGACGGTCGCCGGCGAGAGGGCATCGCCCCAGACCGTGCGGGCGAAACCGCGCACCGCTGCCGCATCGAGGTCGACGCCCAGGATGGTGCGGGCGTCCGCCAGGGACAGGGCGAGCAGCTCGTCATCCCGCAGACCGGCGGTGGGGTTGTCCTGGCCGGCACGTCCATAGGACAGACGGATGACGTGTCGGCCCGGTCCGGCGGCCGCGGCCAGCCATTCCCACTTCGCGGTCACATGCGTGAGCGCTTTGGCGCTGACCCCGGGGGTCGCGGCCGCAACCAGAACACCGGTGCCGCGCGGGTGCGCGTCCAGCTCGGGTGCGTCGATGACGATCGTGGCCAGTTCGATGGCCGTCGGCTGCGGCCAGTCGAGTTCGGCGAGCGCCGCATGGGCCGGGCTCAGATCGGCCAGCAGGGCGAGCGCCTGCGCCCCGGGGGTCGCGATGATCACGAACCGCGCGGCGAGGGTGGTCGCCGCTGCCGGAGCATCCGGGGCGTCCGGGGCGTCCGCGGGCGGCGCGGCGCAGGTGACCGTCCAGGTAGGTGCGTCCTCGGTGCCGGAGCGGCGGAGCGCGGTGACCGGGGCATCCGTCACGATCTCGGCGTCGAAGTGCGCTAGGTCGGCGACCAGGGCCGCCACGAGCCGGGACATGCCGCCGCGGAGCCCGGCCACGTTTGAGCCGGCCGGGGCGCCGGAGCGCAACGACAGCACGGCTCCGGACAGCGAACCGGTCACCGTGAGGGCGGAGTTGAGGCCCGGGGCCACGACGTCGATCTCGAGGTCGTCGGCCGAGGACGAGTAGACCCCGGCGGTCACGGGCTCGACGAGCCGTTCGAGCACCCGGCGTCCCATCCGCTTGCGCACGAGCTCGCCGAGGCTGTGCTCCCGGCCGATCGTCAGCACCGGCATGAGCCGGTCGGCGTAGGCGCGCCAAGCGCCGCTCCAGCCGATCACCCGGCGCACGTCGTCGGCGAGAGGGGAACCGGGGATGCCGAGCACGCCGGCCTTGGGCAGCGGAACGCTGATCGAACCACCCGGCACACGGTCGTCGGGCAGCTGCAGCCACGCGCCGGCGGGGTTCGGCGCGACGACCTCGTCGGACAGGCCGAGGTCGGCGATGAACTCGGCCACCGCATTGCGCCGCACGGCGAAGCTCTCGGCACCGCTGTCGAGGGTGAGGCCGGCCACCTCGTGGCTACCGAGCGCTCCGCCCGGCACGCCGGTGGCTTCGAGCACGGTCACGCTGAGCCCGACCCGGGCGCAGGCTCGGGCAGCGATCAGACCGGCCACCCCTCCGCCGATGACGATGACGTCCTTCATTCGCTTCCCCCGAGCCTTCGTGCGGTTGTCAGGACGCGGACGGCGCGCTGACCGGGGCTTCCGGGACGGAGCCGGTCGCGTCGGCGAAGACCGCGGTGACCTCGTGCACGAAGGCCACCAGTCGGGTCAGCACGTTCGGGTCGGTCATCGGCGGAACGCCGTGCCCCAGGTTGAGCACGTGGGACGGTGCCGTGCGCCCGCGCTCGAGCACGTCCAGCACATGCGCTTCGAGCACCGGCCACGGTGCGGCGAGGAGCGCCGGATCAACGTTGCCCTGGACCGGAACCAGCCCGCCGAGGCGCCGGTTGGCTTCGTCGAGCGGCACCCGGTAGTCGACTCCGACGACGTCGGCACCCACGGCGTGCATCTCCTTGAGCAACTCACCCGTGCCCACACCGAAGTGCACGACGGGCACGTTGCGGCGCACGGATGCGGCGTCCGCGTCGTCGGCATCCGTGTGTGCGACATCCGTGCCCGCGGCACCCTCGTCGTAAGTGAGGTCCCGCACATGGGCGATCGCCGCGGTGGAGGCAGGAGCAACGAAGCGCGTGTAGTCGGCCAGCGAGAGCGCGCCGGCCCAGGAATCGAACAGCTGGGCGGCACTGGCGCCGGCGAGAACCTGCGCGCGCAGGAATCGCCCGGTGACCTCGGCCGTCCAGTCCATCAGGGCGGCCCAGGCGTCGGGGTCGGCGTGCATGAGCGTGCGGGCATGGATGTGGTCCTTCGACGGGCCGCCCTCCACAAGGTAGGCCGCCAGTGTGAACGGGGCGCCGGCGAAGCCGATCAGCGGCGTCGAGCCGAGCTCGGCCACGGTGCGTGCGACCGCGGCGGTGATCGGGGCCAGTGTCTCATCGAGTACGGCCGGGTCGAGCTCGATGAGCTGTGCGACATCCTTCGCCGTGCGCACGGCCGTGCCGAGGACCGGGCCGGTGCCCGCGACGATCTCGACGTCGACGCCCACGAGCTTGAGCGGGATGACGATGTCACTGAAGAGGATGCCGGCGTCGACGTTGTGCCGGCGCACGGGCTGCAGCGTGATCTCGCTCGCCATCTCCGGGTCGAGGCAGGCGTCCAGCATGCGCGTGCCGACGCGCAGCGACCGGTACTCGGGCAGCGAACGGCCCGCCTGGCGCATGAACCAGACGGGGGTGGCGTCTGGCCGGGTGCCCTGGTAGGCGCGGATAAGGCGAGAATCGGCGGTGAGTCCGGTTGCGAGTGGGTGTTGCGCGTCGAGGTTCATTGGTTTGATTCTGTCAAACTTCCGACATTCGGGCGATTCGGGCGCTCAGCCTCAGGTCGTAGACTCGTTGAGTGTTGATCTGTCTGTCCGCCAGCCATAAGAACTCCAGCTTCGACGTGCTGGAGAAATTGTCTGTCGGTGCGAACGACACCGCCGGTGGCATTCTCGGTCGGCACCCGACTCTGGTCGGCGCCGTTGTCGTGGCCACCTGCAACCGGTTCGAGGCCTACCTCGACCTCGACGAGCCCGTGGGCTCCTCTCCTCTCCAGGCCGTGCACGCCGCCATCGACGGCGTCAGCGCGAGTAGCGGCGTGGCCGTCGACGTTCTGCGGAACACCCTGGATCTCGTGCACGGCAGCGGCGTGGCCGAACACCTCTTCGCCGTGACGAGCGGCCTCGAGTCGGTGGTCGTCGGCGAGGGCGAGATTGCCGGCCAGGTGCGCCGCTCGCTCGAGCAGGCCCGGCTCGCCCGCACCACCAGTCCCGAACTCGAGCGCCTCTTTCAGCGCGCCTCGCAGACCTCTCGAGGCGTCAAGAACCGTACCGGCATCGGCGCCGCGGGACGTTCGCTCGTGCGTCTGGCCCTCGAGCTGGCCGAAAGCCGCATCACGGACTGGGCCCAGACCCGCGTGCTGTTGGTCGGCACCGGCCGTTACGCGGGGGCATCCCTCGCCGCATTGCGCGACCTCGGCGCCGAGAACGTGCGGGTGTACTCGCCGTCCGGCCGCGCCGCGAAGTTCGCGACCTCGCACCAGATCACCCCCGTCGCCGAGGCCGAGTTCGCCATCGAAGCCGCCGAGGCCGACCTGATCCTCACCTGCACGACCGCCGACACCCATGTGATCGATGCGGCCCTGCTCCACTCGGGCTTGGCGCTCTCCCTGCAGCTTCCGGCCACGGAAGCGCTCATGCTCCCCTCCTGTCCGGTGACGGATGCCCCGTCCGAGATCCCGCGCCGGCTCATCATCGACCTGGGCCTGCCCCGTAACGTCGACCCGGACGTCACCGACCTGGCCGGCGTGGAGCTGCTCGACCTCGAGACCATCCGCATCCACGCGCCGCTCGAGGAGCTCAACGCCACCAGCGACGCCCGCCTTCTGGTGGGCCGAGCCGCCCGCAAGTTCTCCGCGGTCGCCGAAGAGCAAAGCCTCGCCCCGGCCGTCGTGGCCCTGCGCAGCTACATCTTCGACCTCCTCGACGGCGAGATCGAACGCGCCCGCAACCGAGGCGACAACAGCGAACAGACTGAGGCGGCGCTGCGTCACCTGGCCGGCGTGCTGCTGCACACCCCGATGGTGCGCTCCCGCGAGCTGGCCCGGGCGGGCGAGCAGGCCGCGTTCCTGACCGGGCTCGATGCCCTCTTCGGCGTGCAGGTTCAGCTTCCCGCCGCCGGGTCTGCGGACACGGTCGCCGATATCGGCCCCGCGGCATCCTGACCGCGGACGATCACCGCCGCTGAACTCGCCCGGCGACTCGCGTAGCCGCTCCAGGCATCCGTTTCGCTGCCTCCGTGTGGCTAACTCAGGAGAACCGGTGCGCCCGGCCACCGCCGTGCCGTCGTTCCGGGGTCGCCGAGGCTCACCCGCGGGACTTCTCCTGAGTTAGCCCCACCGGCAGCCCAGCGGCACCCGGTCAGCCCGGACCCGTGCCGTTCCGCTGCCGGGCGCGCGCATAACTCCTGCAATTCGTCGCCGGCGACGAGCTGCGCCGCAGAAACACACGGGCATGCGGCCGGGACGGCAGAAAGTGCAAGAGTTATACACAGAAACTGCCGGCCACGCCCGAACGCGTACGTGGCCGGCGGCCCCGATCAGCACCGACCGCGGCACAGAGCAGCCCGCCGGCTGCCATCGGCAGGCCAGCGAGCAGCAGCCTCGGCTAGGCGCCGCGGAGGCGCACGGCGAGGTATGCGTCGAGCTTGTCCAGCGACACGCGCTCCTGCGCCATGGTGTCGCGGTCGCGCACGGTGACGGCCTGGTCTTCGAGGGAGTCGAAGTCGACGGTGACGCAGTACGGGGTGCCGATCTCGTCCTGGCGGCGGTAGCGGCGGCCGATCGCGCCGGCGTCGTCGAAGTCCACGTTCCAGGACTCGCGCAGCCGCGCCGCGAGGGACTTGGCCATCGGCGAGAGCGCCTCGTTGCGGGACAAGGGCAGCACGGCGACCTTGATCGGCGCCAGGCGCGGGTCGAGCTTCAGCACGGTGCGCTTGTCGACGCCGCCCTTCGCATTGGGCACTTCCTCCTCGTGGTACGCGTCCACCAGGAACGCCATCAGCGAGCGGGTCAGTCCGGCCGCGGGCTCGATCACATAGGGAACCCAGCGCTCGTTCTTCGTCTGGTCGAAGTAGGAGAGATCCTTGCCGGATGCCTCCGCGTGCGTTCTGAGGTCGAAGTCGGTGCGGTTGGCGACACCCTCGAGCTCTCCGAATTCGCTGCCGCTGAAACCGAAGCGGTATTCGATGTCCACGGTGCGCTTGGAGTAGTGCGAGAGCTTCTCGGCCGGGTGTTCGAACAGGCGCAGGTTGTCGATGTTGATCCCGAGGCCCGTGTACCACGCCATCCGCTGGTCGATCCAGTACTGGTGCCACGTCTCATCCGTACCCGGCTCGACGAAGAATTCCATCTCCATCTGCTCGAACTCGCGGGTGCGGAAGATGAAGTTTCCCGGGGTGATCTCGTTGCGGAAGCTCTTGCCGATCTGGCCGATGCCGAACGGCGGCTTCATCCGGGCAGCCTGCAGCACGTTGGCGAAGTTCACGAAGATTCCCTGCGCGGTCTCGGGGCGCAGGTAGTGCATGCCGGCCTCGTCGTCGACCGGGCCGAGGTAGGTCTTGAGCAGGCCGGAGAAGGCGCGCGGTTCGGTCCAGATGTGCCGGTTGCCGCAGTTCGGGCAGGGGATCCCGTCGATGCCGCCCTCAGGCGGGCGACCCTTCTTCTCCTCGAACTCCTCCTCGAGGTGGTCGGCGCGGAAGCGCTTGTGGCAGCTCGTGCACTCGACCAGAGGGTCACTGAAGACCTCGACGTGACCGGATGCCTCCCACACCTTGCGGGGAAGGATCACCGAGGAGTCGAGGCCGACGACGTCGTCGCGGCTGGTGACCATGAAGCGCCACCACTGCTTCTTGATGTTCTCCTTGAGCTCCACGCCGAGTGGCCCGTAGTCCCAGGCGGACCGGGATCCACCGTAGATTTCACCGGCCTGGAACACAAACCCGCGATGGCGGGCAAGGGCGATGACGGAATCGAGGCGGGAGAGGGCGGCCACGGGGCTCCAATGGTCGAGGGGGCGGAAGAACTGGAAAGCACGAACAGACGGAAACCGCCCGGCGCTCAGTCCATTTTAGGCGTCCGCGCGGAAACTGCCGCCAAGCTGTTAGCCTTGCTAAGGAATTCCGCAGTCCTTGCGGGGCACCTCGAAGGAGAGATCATGGGCACCAAGCCCCGCACGCCACACGATTCGCCGAAGCGGGGTGAGGAGTTGGACCGGGATCCCCTCCTGTTGCCCGTTGCTCTCGATCAGACCACGCACGATGCCGAAGAGGCCCACTGGAGCCCCCTGAAGATAGCTATCTGGGGTGGCATCTCGCTGCTCGGCGGTCTCAGCTGGGTGATGCTCGCCGTGGTTCGCGGCGAAACCGTCAACGCCATCTGGTTCGTGTTCGCCGCCATCTGCACGTACCTGATCGGCTACCGCTTCTATTCCAACTACATCCAGAAGCACCTGCTGCACCCCGATGACCGGCGCGCGACACCGGCCGAGTACAAGGCCGACGGTAAGGATTTCGCGGCCACCGACCGCCGTGTTCTCTTCGGTCACCACTTCGCCGCGATCGCCGGCGCCGGACCGCTCGTCGGCCCCGTGCTGGCCGCCCAAATGGGCTACCTGCCCGGCACGATCTGGATCATCGTCGGCGTCGTGTTCGCCGGCGCGGTGCAGGACTACATGGTGCTGTTCTTCTCGATGCGCCGCGGCGGACGTTCCCTGGGCCAGATGGCCAGGGACGAGCTCGGCAAGGTGGGCGGCACGGCCGCCCTCGTCGCGACCCTGGCGATCATGGTCATCATCGTGGCCATCCTCGCCCTCGTCGTCGTCAACGCCCTCGCCGACAGCCCCTGGGGCGTCTTCTCGGTCGGGATGACCATCCCGATCGCCCTGTTCATGGGTGTCTACTTGCGCTTCTTCCGTCCGGGCGCGGTCACCGAGGTCTCCATCATCGGCTTCATCCTGCTGCTGGCCGCCATCATCGGCGGCGGCATGATCGCCGACACCGAGTGGGGCTCGACCTTCTTCGCCGTTGACCCGCTGCCTCTCGCGATCGGCATCATCGTCTACGGTTTCGTGGCGGCCATCCTCCCGGTCTGGCTGCTGCTGGCCCCCCGGGACTATCTGTCCACGTTTATGAAGATCGGCACGATCGGGATGCTGGCCATCGCCATCATCATCGTCCGCCCCGAGATCACGGTGCCGGCCACCAGCGAGTTCGTGAATGGCGGCGGCCCCGTGGTGAGCGGCTCGCTCTTCCCGTTCCTCTTCGTCACCATCGCCTGCGGCGCCCTCTCCGGCTTCCACGCCCTGATCGCCTCCGGCACGACGCCGAAGCTGATCGAGAAGGAACGCCAGACCCGGTTCATCGGCTACGGCGGCATGCTGATGGAATCGTTCGTCGCCATCATGGCCCTCGTCGCCGCGCTGTCGATCGACCGCGGCATCTACTTCGCCATGAACTCCTCGCCGGCTCTGACCGGCGGCACCGTCGAGGGTGCTGTCACGTTCGTGAACAGCCTCGGCCTGACCGGCGTCAACCTGACCCCCGAGATGCTCACCGAGACCGCGAAGAACGTGGGCGAGGAGACCATCGTGTCCCGCACCGGCGGCGCTCCGACCCTGTCGGTCGGCCTCGCCAACATCATGCAGCAGGTCGCGGGCGGCTCAGGCATGATGGCGTTCTGGTACCACTTCGCCATCATGTTCGAGGCGCTGTTCATCCTCACCGCCGTCGACGCCGGCACCCGCGTGGCCCGGTTCATGCTGCAGGACAGCCTCGGCAACTTCTTCCCGAAGTTCAAGAACACCTCCTGGCGCCTGGGTGCCTGGGTCACGACCGGCATCATGGTCTCCGCCTGGGGTGCCGTGCTCGTAATGGGCGTCACCGACCCGCTCGGCGGCATCAACACCCTGTTCCCGCTGTTCGGAATCGCGAACCAGCTGCTGGCAGCCATCGCCCTGGCCGTCTGCCTGGCGATCGTGGCCAAGCGCGGGTTGTTCAAGTACCTCTGGATCGTGGCCCTGCCGCTGACCTTCGCCGCCGTCGTGACCATCTACGCGTCGTTCCTGAAGATCTTCTCGACCGTTCCCGCCGTGGGCTACTTCGCCCAGAACCGCGCGTTCTCCAACGCGCTGGATGAGGGACTCACCAGCTTCGGCACGGCGAAGACCGTCGAGGCGATGGAGGCCGTCGTGCGCAACACGATGGTGCAGGGCGTGCTCTCGATCCTGTTCGTCGTGCTGGCCATCATCGTGATGATCACCGCCGTTCAGGCCACCTGGAAGTCCTACAAGTCGCGCAGCTTCGGCACCAACGAGGATGACGCGGTGGCATCGCAGATGTTCGCCCCGTCCGGCTTCATGGCCACCCCGGAGGAGAAGAAGCTGGCGACACGCTGGGACGCCCAGCTCGCCCAGGCCAAGCTGGACAAGGCAGGGAAGACGACTCGCCGATGAGTCTCCTCGCCAGTGTTCGCCAGGGCGCGAAGGGCTTCGCCTGGTTCATGAGGGGGGTCATGGGTGACGACGCGTACGACAAGTACAAGGCCCACCACCAGGCCCTGCGTGACGCCCACCGGGACACTCATCATGACCCGGATGCCGCAGTCTGCGACGGTCCACGGATGATGACGGAACGCGAATTCTGGCGCGACCAGACCGACCGCCAGGACATCAACCCCCAGGGTCGGTGCTGCTGACCGGCTGCGCCACCACGCAGAACTGCCCCCGCGACGAATTCCGTCGCGGGGGCAGTTCTGTTTGGGTGCTTGCGCGGGCGACGCCGGTCAGTGCACGTACTCCAGGAGGTCGAGGCCGACCGCACGCATCCCGTCGAGCACCGCGAGCCGGGACGAGAGGCGGGTGTCGGCGAAGGACATCGAAACCATGTAGGTCACCCCGGCCCGTGGGCCGCGGAGGATGCCGATCTCACTGCGCACTCCGGCATCCGTCCCGGTCTTGTTGACCAGCAGGAGGCCGTGGTCGCCGGATCGGTGGGCGATCGGGTCGAGCCCGAACGCGCTGGCGACCATGGACAGGTCGGTGCCGAGTGACAGCCAGCCGATGACGCGTTCGCTCGCCTCCGCGTCGACGACTTCACCACGGGCGAGCGCCGTGAACAGCCAAGTGAGTTCCTTGGCGCTGCCGACCGAGAGCTGCGGGGCGTTATCGGGCCCGCGCCGGTCGCGAACGAGGTCGAGCAGGGCGGTGCGGTTGAGTCCGAGCTGTTCGGCGCGGGCCCGCACGGCGTCGAGACCGACCGCGCGGAGCAGCACATTGGTGGCCAGGTTGTCGTTCGCGCTGCCGATCAGGGCCGCGAGGTCCGCGACGGGCAGTGCGGGTGCCTGCAGGTGCTGCCAGAGGCCGGACCCAGCAACCGAATCGGCCACGGTGCGGTCGAGGATCGTGAACGCGCCGAAGTCGGCGTCGCGGAGCCTGGCGGCGACCTCGATCAGCAGGAGCACCGTGCCGATGCCGGCCGTGGGCATGACGACGTGGTCGTCCACGGAGAAGAGCACCCGGCCGGTGGCCAGATCGGTGGCGCGGGCCGACACCTGCACCCCGTCGACGGCGAGGTCGCCGAGCGCCTGGAACCCGCGGCCGAAGTTCGCCGTCGCATCCGCGCCGCCGTGCTTGCCGCGGCGCGCCGACGAGTGGCGTGACCGACGCTCTGAATCCTGGGATGGCATGGCCACAGTCGTCAGGTCCTTACGTTGATTCGGGATGCTGGACCCCGGCCACACGACGTTGCGGTCGCACGGCGTTGTCACGGTTGCGCTGAGGTCACCAGATCGTAACGCGCTTCTCCGGGTCCAGCCAGAGAGCGTCGTCCGAGGTGACGCCGAACGCCGTGTAGAACTCGTCGATGTTGCGCACGATCTGGTTGCAGCGGAATTCGTTGGGCGAGTGCGGGTCGATCGAGAGCAGGCGGAGGGCCTCCTCGTCGCGCATCTTGAGCTGCCAGGCCTGAGCCCAGGAGAGGAAGAATCGCTGGGCACCGGTGAGGCCGTCGATCACGGGCGGCTCCTGGCCGTCCAGCGAGATCAGGTAGGCCTTCCAGGCGATTGAGAGGCCACCGAGGTCGCCGATGTTCTCGCCGATGGTGAGTGCACCGTTGACGCGGTGGTCGGGGATCTGCTTCGGGGCGAGCGCGTTGAACTGCTCGATCAGGGAGCGGGTGCGCTCGTCGAAGGCCGTGCGGTCTTCCTCGGTCCACCAGTCGGTGAGCAACCCGGTGCCGTCGTACTTGGAGCCCTGATCGTCGAAGCCGTGGCCGATCTCATGGCCGATGACGGCGCCGATCGCGCCGTAGTTGGCGGCGGAATCGCGGGCGTCGTCGAAGAACGGCGGCTGCAGGATGGCGGCCGGGAAGACGATCTCGTTGAAGCCCGGGTTGTAGTACGCGTTGATCGTCTGCGGGGTCATGAACCACTCGTCGCGGTCGAGCGGGTTGCCGATCTTTCCCAGTTCCCGCTGGAACTCGAACTCGCTCGTGGCACGTACATTCTTGATCAGATCGGCCGGGTCGACCGCGAGGGTCGAGTAGTCCCGCCACTTGACGGGGTAGCCGATCTTGGGCGTGAACGTGGCGAGCTTGTCCAGTGCCCGGGCGCGCGTCTCCGCGGTCATCCAGTCGAGTTCGGTGATGCTCCGCCGGTAGGCCTCGACCAGGTTGGCCACGAGCACGTCCATGCTCTCCTTGGCGCTGGGCTTGAAGTGACGCTCGACGTAGATGCGGCCGACGGCCTCGCCGAGCGCTCCCTCGACGAGCGAGACACCGCGCTTCCAGCGCTCGCGCAGCTGGGGCGTGCCGGTCAAGGTGCGGCCATAGAAGTCGAAGCTGGACTCGACGAATTCGCTCGACAGGAACGCGGCGCTGGAACGGATGATCTGCCACCGCAACCAGTCCTTCCAGCCTTCGAGCCGGTCCTCGGTGAGCATCTCGGCCAGGCCGGTCACGAAGCTGGGCTGGCGCACGACGACCTCATCGAGAGCGCCGGCCGGGCCGTCGAGCCCGTCGAGCCAGAGGTGCAGGTCGACGCCGGCGGCCAGCGCGGTGACCTGGCCCCAGGTCTTGAGGTTGTAGGTCTTCTCGCTGTCGCGCGAGCGCACCTTGTCCCAGTGGTGGGTGGCAAGCTCGGTCTCGAGCAGGAAGACGCGCTCGGCGCGGCCGGCGGCGGCGGCGAGGCCGGCGAGGCCGAACATCCGAGTCAGAAACGCCTGGTAGGACTCGCGGATCGCGGTGAACTTCTCGTCACGGTAGTAGGACTCATCGGGGAGACCGAGCCCACCCTGCTCGACGAAGACGAGGTAGCGCTCGGGGTCTCCCGGGTCGTTGTCGACGAAGAGACCGAAGGCGCCGGACACGCCCGCGCGCTCGAGACGGCCGAGGGTGCCGAGCAGTTCGGGGAGGGAGGTGACGGCCTCGACGGTGGCGAGGTCGGCGGCGAGCGGGGTTGCTCCGAGCTCTTCGACGCGGGTCTCGTCCATGAAGCTCGCGTAGAGGTCACCGAATTTGCGCTCCTCGGTGCCGGGAGCGGCGGTCCGGGCCTCGAGGATGATCTCTCGCACGGCCTTCTCCGATTCCTCGGCGAGCAGGTAGAACGAGCCCCAGCGGGCCTTGTCGGCCGGGATCTCACTGCGGGCGATCCACTTGCCGTTCACATGGCGGAAGAGGTCGTCCTGCGGACGCACCTCCAGGTCGAGTTCGTCGCGGTCGATTCCGGATGCGGTCCCCTGGTCAGTCATACCTCCACCCTATTCGCACTTGACGGTGGTCGACCCTGGCGAGACCCGGTGGTCGAGCCCGTTTCGACTACAGCGCCAGGTCGCGGCGACGGATGCCCACCCCGGCCACGACCGCGCCGGCCAGGGCGACGCCGAGCATCCACCAGGCTCCGCTCCATTCGACGTCGGCGGCGCCGATCGTCGGCGTGTGGGTGAACGGCGACAGGGTGAGCAGCCAGTCGGGCAGGCCGAACAGCTCGCCGAACTCGCCGATGAACGCCGCGCCCAACAGCACACCCCAGCTCAGGCCGGTGCTGAGCCGCGGCACGAAAACGAAGAGCAGCGCGGCGATCACCAGGACGAGCAACGCGGCCGGCGCCTGGGCCAGCCCGGAGGCCACGGCGCTGGCCACCCGGTCGGCCGTATCGGTGGTGCCGGCGGTACCGGCCTCCGACGACGAGGCAAGCCCGGCCGCGGCGCCCCCGGCGGCCACGAGCAGCACCAGCGCCATGGCGCCGGTGCCCACGAGGAGGTAGTCGACGAGCCAACGGCCGCGGCGAAGCGGCAGGGCGAGCAGGAGCTCGGCGGAACCGTTGACCTCCTCCTGACGCATTCGGATCATCGCCTGGGTTGCCGCCGCCGCAGCGATCACGCCCACCAGGCCGAAGATGGTGTCCGTGAACAGGTCGATGATCGACGCCCGGCCGCCCGCCATCCGGGCCAGCGTGTCGCCGATCTGAGAGCTCGACTCGACCAGTTCGACCACGGTTTCTCCCAGAGTCCCGACGAGGATGCCGAGGACCAGGCCGACGAGGGCCCAGCCGATCATCGGCGCCCGCTGCAACCGCCAGGCCAGGCCGAGCGATCCGGCGAGTGTGCCCGGAGCGTGCTCGGGACCGGGCCGCTCGCCGATCAGGCTCGAGCCGAGGTCGCGCCGCGACTGCAGCAGCACGACCACCGCGAGGAGCACGGCCGCGAGGAGCAGGTCGAGTAGGAGCGGAGCCGTACGGTTCGTGGTGAAGGCCGCCGTCTGCTGGCCCCAGCCGATGGGCGACAGCCAGCTCGGCCACGCGCTGGTCATGCTCAGCCCGTCGGCGGATGCGGTGCCGCCGGCATCGCCGAAGGCCCGCAGGGTATAGGCGAGGCCGATGAGCGCCGCGCCCAGGCCGTTCGCGCCACGGGAGGTGCGCATCACCTGGCCGGCCAGAAGCCCGACGCCGAGGAAGGCGATCCCGGTACCGGCGACCGCGGCCCCGGACGTGATCGAACCGGCGGGATCCAGACCGGCGGTGAGGAGGCCCAGCGTGACGGCCACCCCCGCGGCCAGGGCCGCGGCGATCCCGTGCAGCGCCGTCGCCAGCAGCGGGATCAGCCGGCCGGCGGGTGTCGCAGCGATCAGCTCGGAGCGGCCCGACTCCTCCTCGGCGCGGGTGTGGCGCACGGCGAGGAACGTGCTCATGAAGGCCACGAGCGTGGCGAGGAACGCGAAGATGAGGAAGAAAGCGACCGCGTCGGCATCCGCTCCCTGCGGCTCCCCGCGGAAGATGAGGATGGTCGGTGAGCCGACCGCGATCCGCATCAGCGCCTGGCGGTCGGCGGTCGTTCCGAAGCTCGAGTCGACCGCGACGACGACGAACGCGGCGAGCCCGAAGAACACGGCCATCCAGATCGGCAGCTGCACCCGGTCGCGGCGGATGCGTAGTCGCAGCAGCGGCAAGAGGGTGTTCACCTGGCCTCCGTCGGACCAGGCCGTCGGCGGATCACAGGTGAGGTCCGGTCGACGGCAGGGGCGCCGGAGCCAGCGCCGGGGCATCCTCTCGGTAATGGCGCAGGAACAGGGTCTCCAGGGACGGCGGAGCGACGGTCAGACCCTGCACCCGCAGCTCGGCCAGAACGGGCAGAACCTCGGGCAGCGCGTCGCTGTCGGCCGTGAAGCTCACCCGGTCGACGCCGGCCCGAGCGGTGCCGGCACGCGCGGTGCCGACATGCGTGGTGGCGGTCTGCGGGACGCCGGTACCGACCACGAGGTCGTGGGCCGCCGGGATGCGCGCCGCCAGCCCGGCCAGGTCGGCGTCGGTCAGGCCGGTGCTCGCAAAGGCGACCTCGGTGCGGGTGAGGTGGCGCAGCTGGGCCAGCGTTCCGGTCTCGACGGTGCGGCCGGCCCGAATGATGCTCACCCGGTCGCAGAGGTGTTCCACCTCGGAGAGGATGTGGCTCGAGAGCAGAACGGCGGCGCCATCCGCCGTCGCCGCCTGCAGCTCCCGGCGGAAGACGGCATCCATCAGCGGGTCGAGGCCCGAGGTCGGCTCGTCGAGGATGAACAGGTCGGCCGGGGCGGCGAGGGCCGCGATCAGCGCGACCTTCTGCCGGTTGCCCTTCGAGTAGGTGCGGCCCTTCTTGGTGGGGTCGAGCTGGAAGGCGTCGACGAGGTGCGCACGGCGGGCCCGGTAGGCAGCGGCATCCGCCGTTCCGCCGCGCAACCGGCAGAGCAGGTCGATCGCCTCACCGCCGGACAGGTTGGGCCACAGGCTGACGTCGCCGGGGACGTAGGCGATGCGGCGGTGGAGGGCGACGGCATCCGTCCAGGGATTCTGGCCGAAGACCGCGGCGGTTCCCCCGCTCGGACGGTAGAGGCCTAGCAGCACGCGGATGGTGGTGGACTTGCCGGCCCCGTTCGGGCCGAGGAAGCCGTGCACCTCGCCGGGGGCGACCGTGAGGTCGAGTCCGTCGAGGGCCCGAACTCGGCCGAATCGCTTCTCCAGTCCTCGAGTCTCAATGACGCTGCTCATGCAGCCCAAGTTACGCCTCTCCGTCGCCCATCACCGGAGCAGCCCGCCCCGAGGGCTCCCGTCCCGGTGCTCGAGCCTGCCGAGACCCGATGCACCGCCACCCGAAGGCTCCCACCCCGGTGCTCGAGCCCGTCGAGCCCAGAACCCAGAGCCCCCGGTAGTCGAGCCCGTCTAGCCCTGAGCCCTGAGTTCCGGTGGTTGAGCCTGTCGAAACCAGGGACCAGAGGCCTGGAACCACG
>NZ_SOGQ01000092.1 GCF_004403465.1 Cryobacterium sinapicolor
CTCCCGCGACGGATGCCTCGGCAGCGGTCCCGGCGGCGGGCGCGGCGGGCGCGGCGGGCTCGGCGGGCGCCTCGCGTCGGCCGGCGCGACGGGCGGAAATGCCGAGCAGCAGCACGGCCACGAGGGCCGTGACGACCGCACCGGTGATGAGGGCCACGAAGTACATCGGCACGCCGGAGACCGCGCCGAAGACGGCGACGATCGGACCGCCGTGCGGGACCGAGTCGGTCACGCCGACCAGGGCGGCGATGGCGCCGGCAACGGCGCCACCGATCATGTTGGCGGGGATGACCTGGAGGGGCTTGGCGGCGGCGAGCGGGATGGCACCCTCGGTGATGCCGAAAAAGCCCATGAACAGGGCGGCGATGCCGGCTTCCCGTTCCGGCTTGGAGAAGTGCCGGCCGCGGATCAGGGTGGCCAGGCCCATGCCGAGCGGCGGCACGGCGATGGCGGCCGCGACCATGCCCATCGGGGCCGGGTTTCCGGCCGCGATCAGGGCGCCACCGAAGAGGAACGCGGTCTTGTTGATCGGGCCGCCCATGTCGAAGGCCACCATCGCGCCCAGAATCAGGCCGAGGATGACGACGCTGCCGCCTTCGAGGCCGGTGAGGAATGTGGTCATGCTCTCGAAGACCCAGCTGATCGGCCGGCCGAGCGCGAGTACGAAGGCACCTCCGACGATCACGGTGGTGAGCACGGGGATGACGAGGATCGGCATGATCGGGCGGATGAAACGGTGCACGGGGATCTTCTTGATGCCGAGGGCGACGAAGCCGACGAGGAAACCGGTGACGATGCCGCCGATGAAGCCGGCGCCCGATTCGGAGTTGTAGAAGGAGCCGGTCGTGGCGATCCAGCCGCAGATCATGCCCGGTGCGAGCCCCGGCCGGTCGGCGATCGCGTAGGCGATGAATCCGGAGAGGATGGGCACCATCAGTGTGAAGCCGATCACGCCGATCTGGTTGATCGTCAGCCAGAAGCTGCCCTCCGGGATGACGAGGCCCTGCGGGGTTGCCTCGCCGCCGAGCGAGAGCGAGATGGCAATGAGGAGCCCGCCGACCACGACGAACGGGATCATGTAGGAGACGCCGTTCATCAGCGCGCGGTACAGCGTGCCTCCGAAGTCGGCTTTGCCGGCGGCCGGGCCGGCGGGCGCGTCGGGGGTGCCCGCAGCGCGGGGTTCGGCGGCCAGGGCCTGCGCGATCAGCTGCTGCGGGTGGTGGATTCCATCGGCGACCTTGGCTGAGATGAGGCGCTTGCCGGCAAACCGGGACAGGTCGATCTGGGTGTCGGCCGCGACGACGATCGCCTCCGCGCGCGTGATCTCATCCGAGCTGAAGGTGCCCTCGACCCCCACGGAGCCGTGGGTCTCGATCCGCACGTCGTAGCCGAGCTCCCCGGCCGCGGATTCGAGTTTCTCGGCCGCCATATAGGTGTGCGCGATGCCGGTGGGGCAGGCGGTGATCGCGAGGATCAGGGTGGCGGGTGGCGTCCCTGGGGAATCGGTGCGATTTTCGGGCATGACAAAAACGTCCTTCCGGATGAGGCCATCCGGAAATCCGCGCTAATACCCGGCGGCAAATATCATAAGCGTGGCTAACGGTATCACGGGCCCCGGATCGACCTCACTCAGTAGCGGTGCGGGTCCGGCCCGTTCTCGACCCGGAACCAGCGGTAGCCGTAGCCGTCCAGGGGGACGTCGGCCCGTCCCGCCTTGGTCAGCGGGAGTGACTCGCCCGTGAACAGGTCGTCCAGATGCGTGGCTCCGCGGGGCGCCGGAACGGAAAAGCGAACCTCGGTCGGCTCGGAACTGAAGTTGTGCAAGGCCACCACGCGGCCATCCTCCAGGCTGAGCATGTGGGCGAGCACCGCGGGGTCCGGCTGCTCGAGCACCGCGAAGGCGCCCCAACCGAATTCCGGTGCGTTGCGATAGTGCCGGATCAGAGTCTGAATGAAGCCCAGCAGTGAATCGTGATCGCGCCGCTGGCTGCGCACGTTGACATGGGCCGGCCCGAAACCGCCCTCGACCACGCCGGCGCAGAGTTTCGACTGGGGAGCAAGGGAGAAACCGCCGTTCTTGCCGTCGTTCCACTGCATCGGGGTGCGCACGGCCAATCTGCCCTTCTCCTCCAGGTTCTCGCCCATGCCGATCTCCTCGCCGTAGAACAGCACCGGGGTTCCCGGCAGGGAGAACAGCAGGCTGTAGACCATTCGCACGCGACGGGGATCGCCGTCGAGCATCGGGGGCAGTCGCCGCACCAGCCCGCGACCGAACACCTGCATTCTCTCCTCCGGGCCGAAGGCGGCGAAGACCTCGGCGCGCTCCGCATCGGTCAGCTTGTCCAGGGTCAGCTCGTCGTGATTGCGCACGAAGTTGGCCCACTGCGAGTCCGGCGACCCGATCGGACGCGACTGCAGGGCGTCGATCAGCGGGGAGGCATCCGCCCGGGCCAGGGACAGGTACATCTGCTGCATACCGATGAAGTCGAACTGCATCGTCAGTTCGTCGCCCTCGGCGCCGCCGAAATACAGGGCCTGCTCGGCGCGGGGCAGGTTCACTTCGCCGAGGAGCACCCCGTCGCCGGAGCGACGTCCGAGGAACGCCCGCAGCGCACGCAGGTAGTCGTGCGGGTCCGGGAAGGCGCCCTTGCCGCCGACCACATCGGTCGTCTCGAGCAGGAACGGGACCGCATCGACGCGGAATCCCGACAGGCCCAGCTCCAACCAGAAGCCGATCACCTTGGCGATCTCGTCGCGCACCACCGGGTTGGTCACGTTGAGGTCGGGCTGATGCTTGTAGAAGACGTGCTGATAGTACTGGCCGGTTTTCGGATCAAGTTCCCAATTGCTGGTCTCCTGGTCGGGGAAGACCGGCTCGCCCTGTTTCGCCGGCGGCTCGTCGCGCCAGACGTAGTAGTCGCGGTAGGGGGAGTTGCGGCTGGACCGGGCCGAGATGAACCACGGATGCTGGTCGGAGGTGTGGTTGATCACCAGGTCCGCGATCACACGCATCCCTCGATCCTTCGCGAGCCGGATTGTTTCGACCAGGTCGCCGAGATGGCCCAGCCGGGGGTCGACCGAGTAGAAGTCGGTGATGTCGTAGCCGTCGTCCCGATCCGGTGTCGGATAGAACGGCATGAGCCAGAGGCAGGTCACCCCGAGTTCGTTCAGGTAATCGATGCGGTGGGCCAGGCCGGTGAAGTCCCCGGTTCCGTCGTTGTTCCAGTCCATGAACGTCTCGACGTCGAGGCAGTACACGATGGCGCTCTTCCACCACAGGTCGCTGGTGTCGGTGACCTTCACGCGGATGCCTTCCTGGTGGGGTGGAGCCGGGGCAGCACGTGCTCGCCGAACACGTCGATGAAGCGGTCCTGGTCCTGGCCCACGTGGTGCAGGTAGATCTCGTCGACGCCGAGCTCGATCAGGGAGGCCAGCCAGTCGGCGTGCTGCCCGGGATCGGGGGAGATGAGCACGGAGTCGCGCATCGCCTCCGGCGGCACATGCTTCGCTGCCTCGTCGAACGCTTCCGGGGTGTCGAGATCCCAGCACAGCGGCGGCGAGAACACGTTGGTGCGCCACTGGTCGTGCGCGATCGACAGTGCCTCGCCGTCGCTGTCGGCGTAACTCAGGTGCACCTGCAGGGCGACCGGCCCGGTGCCGCCCGCATCGCGGTAGCTGCCGATGACCCGGCGCAGCGTCGGTGCCGGCTGGGCGATGGTCGCGAGCCCGTCGGCCCAGTCCGCCGCCCAGCCCGCCGTCTCGGCGCTCACGGCGGCGGCCAGCAGGAGAGGCGGTGTCTCCGGGCGAGTCCAGAGCCTGGCCCGGTCGACCCTCACCAGACCGTCGGCGCTTACCTCCTCGCCGGCGAGGAGGGCGCGGATGATCTGCACCGATTCGAGGAGCCGTTCGTTCCGCACGTCCTTGCGGGGCCAGCCGTCGCCGGTGATGTGCTCATTGGCGGCCTCTCCCGACCCGAGCGCCACCCAGAAGCGGCCCTCGTACATGGCGGCCAGCGTCGCCGCTGCCTGCGCGATGATCGCGGGATGGTAGCGCTGGCCCGGCGCGTTCACGACGCCGAACGGGAGGCCGGTCGACTGCAGTGCGGCCCCGAGCCAGGCCCAGGCGAAGGCCGACTGCCCCTGCCGCTCGCTCCAGGGCGCGAAATGGTCGGAGCACATGGCCGCGGTGAAGCCGGCCTGCTCCGCCCGTTGCACCGCGCGGAGCAACTCGGAGGGATGGAACTGTTCGTGCGAGGCGTGGAATCCGATCACTGTCATGCCGTGACCCTAGACCGGTCGCCGGGGGGAGGTCCAGTGTCGGGCGGGGTCGGGCCTCAGGCGTGAGCGCGTTGGGCGGGGTGGGCGCCCATGCCGCCGAGGGCCAGCGCCTCCGCGGCCAGCGCGGCGGTCGTGGGGGCGTCCCGCATCCAGAGCGGCACGGCGACGGCGCGGATGCCGGCGGCCGCCAGCGCGGGCAGCGCACCGGCATCCGTCTCGTCCACCAGCCACCCGTCGAGCACACCGTTCGCGGCGCGGGAGCCGTAGTGCAGGCCCACGGCCTCGGCCGAGGTCGGCACGCCGATCGTGTTGAGGCAGGCGTCGGCCATGCCGCGCACGGCCGCGCCCGCGATGATCGGGGAGACGCCGACGACAGCGGCGGCGGTGGAGCGCAGGGCCTCCCGAATGCCCGGGACGGCGAGGATCGTGCCGACCGAGACGACCGGGTTCGACGGCGGCAGGATGACCAGGTCCGCCGTCAGGATGGCGTCGACGACGCCCGGCGCGGGCACGGCGGACTCGAGCCCGACCTGCACGAACTCGGTCACCGGTACGCCGGCCCGGTAGCGCACCCACCACTCCTCGAAGTGGATCAGCTCGCCGGCGCGATGCTCGTCGGCATCCATAGCCAGCCGGGTATGTGTCTCGACCGGGATGTCGCTCATCGGCAGCAGGCGGGCGCCGGGCTGCCAGCGGCGGCAGAGGAACGACGTTGCCTCGCTCAGGGTGGACCCGCCCCGGAGCAGGTCGCTGCGCACGATGTGGGTGGCCAGGTCCAGGTCGCCGAGCGTGAACCAGGACCAGCCGCGCCCGTAGGCGGCGATCTCCGCGGAGGCGCGGCGGGACTCGCCCGGCCGCCCCCAGCCCTGCTCCTCATTGATGCCGCCGCCGAGGGTGTACATCACGGTGTCGAGGTCGGGGCAGACGCGCAGCCCGTCGAGCCACATGTCGTCGCCCGTGTTCACGATCACGGTCACCGTCGCATCCGGGTCGGTCGCGGCCAGGTGCTGCAGCAGCCCGCGGGTGAAGCGGGCGCCGCCGATGCCGCCGGCCAGGACCGTGATGGCCGTCATCGGCTGCCTCGTCCCTGCTGGGTGACTTCGGTTTCACGGCTGGGCGGGAACCCCGGAATAAAGGCGGACGGGGAGAACACGATCACCGGATGTCCGCCGCGGGGATGCGGGATCACGTCACAGTCCACGCCGTAGACCTCCGCGATGGCCGATGGCGCCAGCACCTCGTCGGGGGTGCCGGCCGCGACGAGCCGGCCGTGGTGCAGCAGCAGGATCTGGTCGCAGAACGCGGCCGCCAGGTTCAGGTCGTGCAGTGCCATGATCGCGGTCAGGCCTGCGCGGTCGTCTGACCTGGGACCGGAACCTGAGCTCGACGCGGCACCCGCGCAGAGCCCGCGCACCTGCCCGAGCAGCCCGAGCTGCGCGCTCACGTCGAGGTGGTTGTTCGGCTCGTCCAACAGCAGCAGGCTCGGCCGCTGGGCCAGCGCCCGGGCGATCTGCGCACGCTGCTGCTCGCCGCCGCTGAGGGTGCGCCAGGCCCGGTCGGCGAGATCGGTGCCGCCGACCATGGCCAGCGATTCCTCGGCGACCCGGTGGTCGTCGTCGCCGCCGAAACTGCCGAGCACCCGGCTGCGGTGCGGGATCCGGCCGAGCAGCACGACCTCACGCACCGTGAGGTCGACGCTGGGCGCGGCGTTCTGCTCCAGCAGCGCCACCCGCCGGGCCGTCTCGCGGCGGGACAGACCCGACCCTGCACGGGTTCGCGCCCCGCCGACGGGCGCCCCGTCGAGTTCGACGCCGCCGGCATCCGGTGTCTCCAGCCCCGCGATCAGGCGGAGCAGCGTGGATTTGCCGGCACCGTTGGGCCCGAGCAGCCCGGTCACCGCGCCCGTGGGCACGACCGCCGACACGTCGGTCAGAATCGGGGTGCCGTTGATGCGGAACGACACCCGGTCGAGGATCACGACCATGCGGCGGCCTTCCTGCTCTTGATCAGCACGATGAAGACGGGAACGCCGATCAGCGCGGTGATGATGCCGACGGGCAGCTCGCGCGGGTCGAAGACGGTGCGGGCGAGGGTGTCGGCCACGATCAGGAACAGGGCGCCGAGCACCACGGTCAGCGGCAGCAGGCGGCGGTGGCCGGGCCCGCTCAGGCCGCGCACGAGGTGCGGCAGAATCAGTCCGACGAAGCCGATGGCCCCACTCACGGCCACCATCGCGCCGGTCATCAGCGCCACCGCTCCGAGCAGTATCCACCGGGTGCGGTTGACGTTGATGCCGAGGGTCGCCGCGGCCGTGTCCCCGAACGTGAATGCGTCCAGGCGGGTGGCCGAGAGCACGATCCCGGCGCCGACCAGCACCAGGGCGGTGCCCGAGATGACGACGCTGGACCACGAGCTGCCGGCCAGCGAGCCCAGCAGCCAGTTGAGGATCTCCCGGTAGGAGTCGCCCTTGGCCGCCCAGAAGATGATGAAGGAGGTGGCGGCTCCGCCCAGCTGAGCGATCGCCAGGCCTGACAGCACCGCGCGCCCGGGGGTGATCGTGCCGCCGACCCTCGCGATGCTGAGAGTGGCGACGAGGGCGGCTAACGCGCCGAGGAACGCCGCGGCCGGCAGCGCGACCGCAACGCCGAGGATGATCACGCAGACCGCGCCGAGGGAGGCGCCGCTCGAGAGTCCGAGCAGGTACGGGTCCGCCAGTGGGTTACGGGTCACCGACTGCATGACCGCGCCGCTGAGCGCGAGCCCCGCACCGACCGCCGCCGCGGTCAGCACCCGCGGCAGGCGCAGCTGCCACACGATCGAGTCGGTCAGCGGGGCCACCTCGGCGGCGCCCGGCAGGCCGAGGTGTGCGGCGAGGCTCGCGGCGACATCCGTCAGGCTCACGTCCGCCGGTCCGATGGTCACGGCCAGCCCCGCCGTGAGCAGGAGCGACAGAACCGATAGGGCGAGCCACGCAAGGTAGCGCGCGCGCCCGGCGACGCGACGGCGCTGGGCCGCCGTGCGCTCCTCCTGCTGCAGCTCCACCCGATTCACCTGCCTGGTCCGTTCCGCTCTGCCGTGCTGAGTGCTTCCCGGTTCCGTTGTGTGGCCCGGTTCCGCTTCGTGGTCCTGTCCTGCTGTGTGGCCCGGTCGGTCGCCGGGCAGTTAGTTCGCCGTCGTCGGGTCGAGCGCGGCGAGCTGTTCGATGCTCGATGCGGCTGCCTCGACGTTGCGGATGCCGGCCTCGGTGGCCGCGAACGGCAGCACGATGTAGCGCTTCGCCTGCACGGCATCGAGCTGCTGGGTGGCCGGGTTCGACTCGAGGTTCGCGATCTTCGACGCGGCGGTGTTCCAGGTGGCGTCGACGAGAACGATCACGCTCGGGTTCGCCTCGATGACCGACTCCCAGCCGACCGAGGTCCAGGTGTCGTCCACGTTGGCGAACACGTTGTTCAGGCCCGCGGCCTCCATGATCATGTTGGGGGAGCCGATGCCGGCCCCCACGTAGGGGGTATCGGTGCCGCTCGAATACCAGAGCGCGGTCGGGGCCGCGTCGGTCGGGTCCAGGGCGGCGAGGGTTTCCTGCTGGTCGGCGACCAGGTCGGCCGCGGCCGCCTCGGCGCCGAAGATCGCGCCGGCCTCGGTGATCTCGTCGAACACCGAGTCGAAGGTGAGCGGGTCGGGCATGTAGCCCTCACCCTTGCAGGCCGCGGGGGAGACGTAGCTGCCGATCCCGAGATCGGCGAGGCCGGCGCGTTCGCCCACACCCTCGGCGGAGAAGTTGGACTCCCAGCCGCCGTAGACGAAATCGGGCGTGAGACCCAGAACGGCCTCCTGGCCGGGCACGAAGTCGCTGACCACGTTCAGGTCGGCACCGGCCTTTTCGAGGGATGCCGGCAGCGGCCCGTCGAGGAACGCCGAGCCCACGATGCGGTCGCCGAGGCCGAGCGCGAGCAGCAGCTCGGTCGCCGACGACTTGATCGTCACGATGCGCTCGGGCGCGGCGGCCACGGTCACGTCGGTGCCGCAGTTGTCGATCGTGACCGGGTAGCCGCCGCTCGCGCTCGCGTTCGGCACGCTGCCGGACTCTGTGCCGGACTCGCTCGCGGTACCAGCCCCGGCGCATCCGCTCAGCAGCAGCGCGGACGCGACAACGCCCACCGCTAGGGATCCACGGAAAAAGTGTGATGGGGACATGTTGCCGATCCGGTTCGGGGCCGCGAGAGCAGGCGAATCGTCGGTATGAGCGCGTCATAGCGACGATTCACCCACTCCCGCGAGCGTCGGGAGAGCTGCAGGGCAGGGAGGGTGCGACCGAGGGAGTGTCGGCGACCTGTCGCTCAAGTCAGAGGCGACTCAACCGGTCAGAGCCAACCGGCGGTCTTCTTTCAGCCTAGGCCAGAACGTCGGCACGGCCCATCCCGCGCGCTCCGCGAGCGCCGCCGGCGCCGCGGGCACAGGAGGGCAGGCAGGCGACGGATGATCGGACCGCCCCGGGCGTGCCGGACCTCCGGTCGGATAAACCCTTGCCACCGGCTGATTCGCTCGACAGGATGAGGAACGCGCGTAACGAACACGAACCGTGACCAACACGAAAAGTGCCGTTCGGCCTGACGTTGTTCCATCCCTGGCGAATGTGGAGACAAGATGACTGTAGTTCGGGCAGCAATCACCCAGACCGAGTGGACGGGTGACCAGGAGTCGATGATTGTGAAGCACGAGGGTTTCGTGCGCACCGCGGCCGAGGCGGGAGTGCAGGTGATCTGCTTCCAGGAACTGTTCCACGGCCCATACTTCGGAATCGTGCAGGACGCCAAGTACTACGACTACGCGCAGAGCGTGCCGGGCCCGCTCGTGCAGCGGTTCCAGAAACTGGCCGCCGAGCACCGGATGGTGATCGTGCTCCCCGTCTACGAGGAGGAGCAGCCCGGCGTGCTCTACAACACGGCCGCCGTGATCGACGCCGACGGCACCTACCTCGGCAAGTACCGCAAGCACCACCTGCCGCACCTGCCGCAGTTCTGGGAGAAGTTCTACTTCCGCCCCGGCAACGCCGACTACCCCGTCTTCGACACCAGGGTCGGCAAGATCGGCGTCTACATCTGCTACGACCGGCACTTCCCGGAGGGCTGGCGCGTGCTCGGCCTGAACGGCGCCGAGATCGTCTTCAACCCCTCGGCCACCAAGCCCGGCCTGTCCAACCGGCTCTGGGAGCTCGAGCAGCCGGCCGCCGCCGTCGCCAACCAGTACTACATCGGCGCCAACAACCGCATCGGCACCGAGACCGAGGAATTCGGTGACGACGCCGTCACGTTCTACGGCAGCTCCTACTTCGTCGACCCGCGCGGCAACTACGTCGGCGAGGTGGCGTCCACCGACACCGAGGAGATCGTCATCCGTGACCTCGACCTCGGCGTCATCCGCGAGGTGCGCAACTCGTGGCAGTTCTACCGGGACCGCCGACCCGACTCCTACGGCCCGATCGCGGCACCGTAGGCCCGGGGCACATCATGAAGACCCTGATCCAGAACGGAACCGTGGTCAGCGCGACCGGTCGGGTGCCGGCGGATGTCCTCATCGACGGCGAGATTATCGTCGCCGTGCTGGCGCCCGGCTCCACCCTCCTCGGAAACGACCTCGCCGCATCCGTCGACCGTGTGATCGACGCCACCGGCAGGTACGTGATCCCTGGCGGCGTCGACGCGCACACGCACATGCAGCTGCCCTTCGGCGGCACCGCGGCCAGCGACACCTTCGAGACCGGCACCCGGGCTGCGGCCTGGGGCGGCACCACCACCATCGTCGACTTCGCGGTGCAGAGCTACGGCCAGCGGGTCTTCGACGGGCTGGCGGCCTGGCACGAGAAGGCGGCCGGCAACTGCGCCATCGACTACGGCTTCCACCAGATCATCGGTGACCTGAACGACGACTCGCTGCAGGCGATGGACGGGCTGCTCGATGAGGGCATCTCCAGTTTCAAGCTGTTCATGGCCTACCCCGGCGTCTTCTACTCGGATGACGCGCAGGTGCTGCGCGCCATGCAGAAGTCCGCCGAGACCGGGCTGATGACCATGATGCACGCCGAGAACGGCCCCGCCATCGACGTGCTCGTGAAGCAGCTGCTCGCAGCGGGCAAGACCGACCCCTACTACCACGGCGTCGCACGCGCCTGGCAGCTGGAGGAGGAGGCCACGCACCGCGCGATCATGCTCGCCGACCTCACCGGGGCCCCGCTCTACGTGGTGCACGTGAGCGCCAAGCAGGCGGTGGAGCAGATCGCCACCGCCCGCGACCATGGTCAGAACGTGTTCGGCGAGACCTGCCCGCAATACCTCTACCTCTCGCTCGAGGAGAACCTCGGGGCACCCGGGTTCGAGGGCGCGAAGTGGGTCTGTTCCACACCGCTGCGCTCCCGGGCCGAGGGCCACCAGGACCACCTGTGGCAGAGCCTGCGCACCAACGACATCCAGATGGTCTCCACCGACCACTGCCCGTTCTGCATGAAGGGGCAGAAGGAGCTCGGCCTCGGCGACTTCTCGAAGATCCCGAATGGCATCGGCTCGGTCGAGCACCGCCTGGACCTGCTCTACCAGGGCGTCGTGAACGGCCGCATCACGCTCGAACGCTGGGTGGAGATCACCTCCACCACGCCGGCCCGGATGTTCGGCCTCTACGGCAGGAAAGGGGTCATCCAGCCCGGCGCGGACGGCGACATCGTCATCTACAACCCGAACGGCCACACCTCGATCGGCATGCCGGTCAACGGGAACGGCAAGACCCACCACATGAACATGGACCACTCGGCCTGGGAGGGTTACGAGATCGACGGCCACGTCGACACCGTGCTGTCCCGCGGCAAGGTCGTCATCGATGACGACTCCTACCTCGGCGCCAAGGGTGACGGCCGGTTCGTCAAGCGCGGCCTGAGCCAGTACCTGGTCTAGACGGGACACCAGATGGACTTCGGAGCAGTACTGCAGACCAACCCCCCATCCGCCCGCACTGTGCAACTGGCCAAACTGGCCGAGGCGCACGGCTTCAGCCACGTCTGGACGTTCGACTCGCACCTGCTCTGGCAGGAGCCCTACGTCATCTACAGCCGAATCCTCGCGGAGACGAGCAGGATCATGGTCGGTCCCATGGTCACCAACCCCGGCACCCGCGACTGGACAGTGACGGCGTCGACCTACGCGACCCTGAACGAGATGTACGGCAACCGCACCATCTGCGGCATCGGTCGCGGCGACTCGGCCGTTCGCGTGATCAACGGCACGCCCACCACCCTCAAGACCCTGCGCGAGTCGGTGCACGTCATCCGGGAACTCGCGAACTCCCGGTCGGTCGAGTACAACGGCGCGACCCTGCAATTCCCGTGGAGTCGCGGCTCGACCCTCGACGTCTGGGTGGCGGCATACGGGCCGCTGGCCCTCAAGCTCGCGGGTGAGGTCGGCGACGGCTTCATCCTGCAGATGGCCGACCTCGACGTGGCCGAGTGGATGATCACGACCGTACGTGAGGCCGCGGCCAATGTCGGTCGCGACCCTTCGGCGGTCAAATTCTGCGTGGCCGCGCCGATGTACATCGGCGACAACTGGGGCCACATGCGCAACCAGTGCCGCTGGTTCGGCGGCATGGTGGGTAACCATGTGGCCGACATCGTCGCCAAGTACGGCACGGAATCGCAGGTGCCGAAGGCGCTGACCGACTACGTCGCCGGCCGGCAGGACTACGACTATAACGAGCACGGTCGCGCCGGAAACGTTCACGCGGAGTTCGTGCCCGACGAGATCGTCGACCGGTTCTGCCTGCTCGGCCCCGCGAAGGACCATATCGAGAAACTCGAGGCCCTCCGCGCGATCGGCGTGGACCAGTTCGCCGGCTACCTGCAGCACGACAACAAGGAAGAGACGTTGCGCGTCTACGGGGAGACCGTGATCCCGGCGATGGCCGAGCAGATCGTGGCCAAGAAATGACCCGATCCACGCGAATGGTGCAGATTCGAGCCGATCACGGTCACACTGAAGGTGAGCGATCCGCGACCCCACCATCTCAACGCAGAGAGAAAGTACCCGATATTCGTGAATGACATCACTTCCCCCAGCGCCACGGCCAGCCGGAACGAGCTCGCCTACGACCTCGACCGGGCGCACGTCTTCCACTCCTGGTCGGCCCAGGGTGCCCTCAAGCCGCTGGTGATCGCCGGCGGGCAGGGCTCCCGGGTCTGGGACTATGACGGGCGCAGCTACCTGGACTTCTCCAGCCAGCTCGTCAATGTGAACATCGGCCACCAGCATCCGGCCGTCACCGCGGCCATCATCGAGCAGGCCGGTGAGCTCGCCACGGTCGCACCCTCCACGGCGACCCTCTCCCGCGGCGAGGCCGCCAAGCGCATCGTCGAACGGGCGCCGGAGGGCTTCAACAAGGTCTTCTTCACCAACGGCGGGGCGGATGCGATCGAGAACGCGATCCGCTTGGCGCGCCTGCACACGGGGCGCGACAAGGTGCTCTCCACCTACCGCTCGTACCACGGCAACACGGGCGCGGCCATCGTCGCAACCGGCGACTGGCGCCGGATCCCGAACGAGTTCGCCCGCGGGCACGTGCACTTCTTCGGCCCCTGGCTCTACCGCAGCGAGTTCTGGGCGACCAGCCCCGAGCAGGAGTCGGAGCGCGCCCTGCGCCACCTCGAGCACGTGATCCAGAGCGAGGGACCCGCGGGCATCGCGGCCGTGCTGCTGGAATCCATCCCCGGCACCGCCGGCGTGCTCGTGCCGCCGCCCGGCTACCTGGCCGGCGTGCGGGCCCTCTGTGACCGCTACGACATCATGCTGATCCTCGACGAGGTGATGGCCGGCTTCGGGCGCACCGGCAAGTGGTTCGCGTTCGACGGCTTCGACGTGGTGCCTGACCTGATCACCTTCGCGAAGGGCGTCAACTCCGGGTACGTCCCCACCGGCGGGGTGATCATCTCCGATTCCATCGCTCACGACTTCGACACCATGGTCTACCCCGGCGGCCTCACCTACAGCGGACATCCGCTCGCGATGGCGTCGATCGTGGCGGCCCTGGACGCCATGCAGAACGAGGGCATCGTGGAGAACGCGGCCCGGATCGGGCGCGACGTGCTCGCGCCGGGGCTCGCCGAGTTGCAGGCCAAGCACCCGGTCATCGGCGAGGTGCGCGGGCTCGGAGTGTTCTGGGCGCTGGAGCTCGTTGCCGACCGGGAGACCCGCCAGCCACTCAGCGGCGCCGTGATGGGCCGGATCAAGGCGGAGCTGCTGGCCCGCAATCTGCTGCCGTTCCTGGCCGAGAACCGCATCCACGTGGTGCCGCCGTGCGTCGTCACCGACGCCGAGGTCGCCGAGGCGCTCGCCATCTACGACGAGGTCCTCAGCCTCGACCTGCTCGGCTGACCGCCCGCCCCCACACCCTCCCCACCTGCACCTTTCCGGTCGAGAGTGCCCGTTCCGCGGGTCACTCTCGACCGGAACGGGCACCCTGACCACAACTCGACGACGAGAATGAAGAGAGACGAACGCCCATGACCGAGACCGCCCTGACCGAACTGCCCGTCATCACCCACTGGATCGACGGGGCTCCCCTCCTGGGAGTCTCGACCCGCACCGCGCCCGTCTTCAACCCGGCGCTCGGCGCCGTAGCGAAGAACGTGCTCCTGGCCAGCAGCGTCGACGTCGACACCGCCGTCGCCTCCGCTCAGGCCGCCTATCCGCTCTGGCGCGACACGTCCCAGGCCAAGCGGCAGGGCGTCATGTTCAACTTCCGGGAACTTCTGAACGCGCGCAAGGGCGAGCTGGCCGACATCCTCACCGCCGAACACGGCAAGGTGACCTCGGATGCGCTCGGCGAGATCGCGCGCGGCCTCGAGGTCGTCGAGTTCGCGCTCGGCATGCCGCACCTGAGCAAGGGCGAGTATTCCGAGAACGTGTCCACGGGCGTCGACGTCTACACGCTGCGTCAGCCGCTCGGCGTGGTGGGCATCATCAGCCCGTTCAACTTCCCCGCCATGGTGCCGCTCTGGTTCTTCCCGATCGCCATCGCGGCCGGCAACACGGTCGTGCTCAAGCCGAGCGAGAAGGACCCGTCCGCGTCGAACTGGATGGCCGCCCTGATGACCGAGGCCGGGCTGCCCGACGGTGTGCTCAACGTCGTGCACGGCGACAAGGAAGCCGTCGACGCCCTGCTCGTGCACCCCGATGTGCAGGCGATTTCGTTCGTCGGCTCCACGCCGATCGCGAAGTACATCTACGAGACGGCCGCGCACCACGGCAAGCGCGTGCAGGCTCTCGGCGGCGCGAAGAACCACATGCTCGTGCTGCCCGACGCCGACCTGGACCTGGCCGCGGATGCCGCCGTCAATGCCGGCTTCGGCTCGGCCGGGGAGCGCTGCATGGCCATCAGCGTGGTGGTGGCCGTGGAACCGGTCGCCGACGAGCTGGTCGCGAAGATCACCGAACGGCTCCAGGGCCTCAGGGTGGGCGACGGCATGCGCGGATGCGACATGGGTCCGCTGATCACGGAGGTGCACCGCGACAAGGTGGCCTCCTACATCGACATCGCCAGGGCCGACGGTGCCGAGGTCGTCGTGGACGGTCGCGGCATCGAGGTGGACGGCGACGCATCCGGTTTCTGGCTCGGCCCGACCCTCTTCGACAAGGTGACAACCGACTCCGACGTCTACCTCGACGAGATCTTCGGCCCGGTGCTCTCCGTCGTGCGGGTCGCCAGCTACACCGAAGGACTCGACCTGATCAACCGCAGCCGTTACGGCAACGGCACGGCCATCTTCACCAATGACGGCGGTGCGGCGAGAAGGTTCCAGAACGAGGTGCAGGTCGGAATGGTCGGCATCAACGTGCCGATCCCCGTGCCCGTGGCCTACCACTCGTTCGGCGGCTGGAAGGACTCCCTGTTCGGCGACGCCAAGGCCTACGGCCCGGCCGGGATCGCCTTCTACACTCGGGAGAAAGCCATCACGAGCCGGTGGCTGGACCCGAGCCACGGCGGCATCAACCTAGGCTTCCCGCAGAACGCCTAGCACCCTGTCTTCTCCGCTCGCCACGGCCCGTATGGCCGCGAGTGCGGGTGAATCGTCGGTATGACCCTTCCTAACCGACAATTCGCCCGCATTCGCGGCCGGTGCATGGGCCAGAGGCCTAGGGGATGAGGGCGTGCTGGGCCTGCACCCGGGCGGCCTCGGTGCGCAGCACCTCGAGCACGGTGCGCACGGCCAGACGCTCGGCCCGGTCGGGGCGCATCAGCGCCACGATCTGACGTTCGGCGTCCACCCCGCGCAGCGGCTTGAGCACGAGCCGGCCCGGCTGGTCACCGCCCCAGGTGTACCGGGGCACCAGGGCGATGCCGAGGCCTGCCACGACGAACGCCTCGATCACCCGCAGGTCGGCGAACTGCTGGGCGACGGTGATCTGGCTGCCGGCCTTCTGCTCGATCTGGTGCAGGATGCGCTCGAACGGGTAGCCGGTCGGCGCGCCGATCCAGGTCTCGCCGATGACGTCCGCCGGGGTGATCCACGACCGGGAGGCCAGCCGGTGGTCGGCCGGTACCCCGACGTCGAGCGGCTCGGTCATCAGCGGAACCACCGTCAGCCCCCGGCCGCCCCACGGAAGCTGGCCGCGCAGGCTGTAGGCGAGCACGATGTCGTACTCCGCCGTGAGTGCGGGGAAGTCGCTCAGCTCCGGGTCCTTGTCGGTGCAGTTGACCACGAGTCCGGGCACGGCGGCGATGGCCTTCACCGCTCCGGGCAGCAGCATCTCACCCGCGGTCGGAAACGTGACCAGGCTCACCTCGCCGGTGGCGTCGTTGCGGAACTCGTCCCAGACCGCCCGGGCGCGGGCGAGGGCGACCGCGACATCCGTTGCGCTGCGGGCCAAGGCGCGTCCGGCATCCGTCAGAACGAGGCCGCGGCCGCTGCGCTCGGTGAGCGGCAGTCCGGCCTCGCGTTCGAGCACTTTCAGCTGCTGCGAGACAGCAGATGGCGTGCGGTGCGTGGCGCGTGCGACCTCCGTGATGCTGTGGCGTTCGGCCAGTTCGCGGAGCAGTTCGAGTCGTTGGACATCCATGTAGCAAAGCTACACACTCCGTGCAGAACAATGCGATTGTGCTGCAAAGTTAAAGATGGTGAAATAAATATGTCGAACTCGTGCAATGGTGCCTCCGTCTCCCCGACACTCAACCCCATTACCCGAAAGGTACGACCGTGTTTGTTCTTCTCGCCGTTCTCGTTCTCATCGTCATCTCTTCCGTCGTTGCCGTCGTCGTCGACGTGCACAAGGACGGCTTCCGTCGCGTGCCCGAGCGCAAGCTCGTTCGCATCTTCTAAGGGCTCGCTTGCCCTCAGGCTCTCCGACCGGCCGATGGCCTAAAGTTGGACCTGTGACGGACACACGCCAGCAGCTCATCGCCCACATCTCGGCCGAGGCCGTTTTCCATGGGGATTTCACCCTGACCAGCGGCAAGAAGGCGACGTACTACGTCGATCTGCGCAAGGTCAGCCTCGACCACCGCGTCGCCCCCCTGATCGGCCAGGTCATGCTCGACCTGATCGCGGACATCCCTGATGTCACCGCGGTCGGCGGCATGACCATGGGTGCCGACCCGGTGGCCGCGGCCATCCTGCACCAGGGTGTGGCCCGCGGCGCCGCGTACGACGCGTTCGTCGTGCGCAAGGAGCCCAAGGACCACGGCCGGGGAAAGCAGGTCGAAGGACCCGACCTCGCCGGTAAGCGCGTCGTCGTGCTCGAGGACACGTCCACCACGGGCGGCTCCCCGCTGGCGGCCATCGACGCGCTCCTCAAAGTGGGCGCGATCATCGCCGGCGTCGCCGTCGTCGTCGACCGCAACACCGGTGCCCGCGAAGTGATCGAAGCCGCGGGCTACCCCTACTACGCCGCCATCGGCCTTGAGGACCTGGGGCTGAACTAGTGCCCAAGGACGAGGTGCCCGGCGAAGACGGTATGGCGTGGCTGGCATCTCAGCTCGGTGATGGTGCGCGCCCGGCGCTGCCGGACGAGTACTCGCCCCGCCAGTCGCCGCGCTGGCCGAGAACCTCGCGCATCGTTCCACCGGCGCCCGTCGAGCCGACGACCCATACCGGCGTCTTCCTCTGGGGGCTCAAGCCCACCTCCCAGCCTGATCCTCGGCTCGCCAAGGGGGCAGCGGCACGGGCGGCGGCCGCTGCTGCTGCTGCTGGTGGGGCCGGTGCGGTCCCCGTGATTCCCGCCGCTTCGGCGCCGTCGACGTCGGTGCCTGGTCCGCTGCCTGCGGGGTCGCCGTCTGCGGTGTCGTCGACCGCGACGGGATCCGTGCCGACCACGACAGCGGCCCTGTTCGTCGTGACGCCCGCGAATCCGGCGCGTGTGACCACGACCGGTGCCGCCTCAGCCGGCAATGCGGCAGGTGCCGCCCGGACTGCGCCGTCTGCTCCCGTCGCTGCGTCTTCTCCCGTCTCCGCGTCTTCTTCCGTGGCTGCGTCTCTTCCTGTTTCTCCCTCTTCTCCTGCGTCTGCCCCTGCGTCGGCCTCTTCCGAGCTGCAGCCGGCCGCGTACGCGAACACGGCCGCTGCCGGATCGAACCCGTCGACCGCTGCGCGCACGGATGACTTGGCTTCGGAACTGACTCCGGCCGGCCCGCGTCCGCCTTCGGGCTCGGTGCCCGCCCGTTCGGTACCCGACCCTGTGTCGACCGAGGCACCCGCACCTTCGGCACCCGCACCTTCGCGGCCCGTCGAGGCCCCAGCGCCCATGCCGGTGCCCGGCGGGAACGGATCGGACCGTGCACACGGGAGCGACGGCATCCGTTCGGTGGAAGCCGATCTCGCGCCGGCGCCGTGGTGGGCCAGCCTCGCCCAGTCCCCACTCGAGCTGACCCCCGAAGAGATCGCGGCCGCCGACCTGCTGGCCGGGCGCACGCCGCCTGCGCCGGCACCCGAGCCGACCCCGTTGCCGGCTCCGGTCTCCGCCCGCGGCCGTTTGCGGGCACGCCTGGCCGCGTCGCTGTCGGTTCCCGCCTCCGTCGCGGGCCCGACCCCCGCACCCGCGGCAGCTGTTCCCGCACCAGGCACCCACTCTCACACTCGGCTGGCCGAGACGGCCGCGCAGGCCTCCGCCGCGGCCCGCGCCGCAGCCGCGCCCGCCGGGACCCCCGCATCTCCCTTAGCCGCGCCTTCGGTGCAACCGGCCGCAGCCGGAGCCGCAGCCGCAGCCGCAGCCGCAGCTGCCGCCCCGCGTTCCCCCGAACCCGCACCAGCTCCGACCGTGGCCACCGCCCAAGCCGGTCCGAGTGCTGCCGCCGCCCCGCTCGCCTCCGCCGGTACGACCGGCCCGACCGCCGCGGGGGCTACGGAAGCCCCGACCACCCCGATCGCCTCGGCGGGCACGACCGGCACGAACAGCCTGGTCGGCACGGCGGCCCCGCGCTCCGCGCTCGGCACAAGCGCCTCGTCGGGCACCAATGCCCCGGTCGCCGCGTCCGGGGCGCGTGCCTCGGCGGGTGCATCGTCCGGTGCCGGTTCCGGTGCCGGTGCCGGTGCAGGCACGGCACGGCCTGCCTCGGTTGGTCGCCCGCCCGGAGGATCCCGACCCGGCAAGCCCCGGCTCCGCATCTGGATCGCGGGCGGCTTGGTTCTGGTGCTCGCGCTGGCGGCGCTGTTCTTCCTCGGGCAGAGTCTGGTCGGCGGCGACGCCACTCCGGTCGCGGTGTCCACGTCCAGTGCCGCACCGGCCCCGAGCGCCACCCCAAGTACCGCGCCGTCGGCGCCGGCCGAGGCCACCGGCCCGCAGCCGGTCGGCGACCACCCGTGGGACACACTGTTCGGCGGCGAATGCCTTCAGCCCTATGTGAGCCCCTGGGAAGACGAGTTCACGGTCGCCGACTGCGCCGCACCGCATGCCGCGCAGCTCGTGTACCGCGGCCTGTTCGCCGGGGATACCGCCGCCCCCTTCCCGGGGGAGGCCGAGCTGGCCGGGCAGATCAACCTGCTCTGCAGCGCGACCGGCGTCATCGACCTGGCCGCGGCGTCGGCCTACGACGACGTGCAGGTGCAGGGCAGTTACCCGATCACCGAGAAACAGTGGTTTGAGGGTGCCCGCTACTACTACTGCTTCGTGAGCCGGGCCTCGGGTGAGCCGCTCACCGCGAGCGTCGCGGGTCCCGGTCCGGAACCGGCCGCCTAACTGCACTGCCCAGGCAGAATGGTTGAGCGGGTGTGACGACTCGCGGCATCCGTCGCCCGCCCTCTGCTACCCGCTAACCGCCCGCTAACCGCCCGCTAACCGCCCGCTAACCGCTACCCGAACGAATTCGACGGAGATTGTGCCGAGAATGGCCTGTTTCGGTCTGAAAACGGGGTTCCAGGCCAAAATCTCCGTCGAATTCGTCAGGACACCCCCGCGGCGGGGCAACGGATGCGGCGGCGGGCGCCGCCGGTTCGGCGGGCGCCGCCGCCGCGGCTCGCCGCGCGACGCACCCTAGATCGCGTCGGACTCCACCGGCTCCTTGGAGACGAGCTCGTGAACGCCGGAGAGGATCTCGTCCGGGCGGAACGGGTAGCGGCTGATCTCAGCCGTGTCGCTGATGCCGGTCATCACGAGGATGGTGTGCAGCCCGGCCTCGATGCCGGCGACGATGTCGGTGTCCATTCGGTCGCCGATCATGGCGGTGTTCTCCGAATGCGCGCCGATCTTGTTCATCGCCGAACGGAACATCATCGGGTTCGGCTTGCCCACCACATAGGGCTCCATGCCGGTGGCCTTGGTGATGAGGGCCGAGATCGCACCCGTGGCAGGCAGGGGGCCGTCCGCGCTGGGGCCGGTCGCATCCGGGTTCGTCGCAATGAACCGGGCGCCGTTCAGGAGCAGACGGATGGCCTTGGTGATGGCCTCGAACGAGTAGTTGCGGGTTTCGCCGACCACCACGTAGTCCGGGTTGGTCTCGGTCATGATGAAGCCGGCCTCGTGCAGCGCGGTCGTCAGCCCGACTTCCCCGATCACGAAGGCGGTACCGCCGGGCGCCTGGGAGCGCAGGAAGTCGGCCGTCGCCAGGGCGGAGGTCCAGATGCGGTCCTCCGGCACGTTCAGGCCCGATGCCCGCAGGCGGGCACTGAGGTCCCGAGGGGTGAAGATCGAGTTGTTGGTGAGAACCAGGAACGGCGTACCGGCGTCGCTCCACTGCTGCAGCAGTTCTGCGGCGCCCGGAAGCGGGCTGTTTTCGTGGACGAGCACGCCGTCCATATCGGTGAGCCAGCATTCGATGTCTTCGCGGCGTGTCATTGGTGCTCCCTCGGTTCGGGGACAAGCCTAGCGGCGCGAGGTTTCCAGTCAGTTACGCGGTGAGCCAGATCGACCGGGCCGCCGCTGTCGACAGCCGACGGATGCCGCCGCCCGGCAGCCGCACCGCGCCGGGTTCGAGCACGGTGAGCCGGGTTCCCGGGCCGACCCGATCCACGGCGAGGTCGCGCAGGATGTCCGGGTCGCGGTCGCTGATCCGCACCACCTCCCCGACATGGCCGGGGGCGGCCTCCGCCAGCAGCACGGCGGCAGGGCGGGCCAGGGTTCCATCTTCGGCCGGGATCGGGTCGCCGTGCGGGTCGGCGGACGGATGCCCCAGCCGGTCGTCGATCGCGGCCAGCAGCCGGTCGGAGATGGAATGCTCGAGCACCTCCGCCTCGTCGTGCACCTCGTGCCAGTCGTAGCCCATCTCCCGCACGAGCCAGGTCTCGATCAGCCGGTGCCGGCGCACCACCGCGGTCGCGCGTAGGAAACCGGCCCGGGTCAGGGTGAGCGGCCCGTACGGGACGTGCTCGATCAGGCCGCCGGCGGCGAGCTTCTTCACCATCTCGGTGACCGACGACGGCGCCACCCCCAGCCGCGCGGCCAGCACCGAGGGCGTGATCGGGCTCGGCTGCCACTCGGTGTGCGCGTAGATGGTCTTGAGGTAGTCCTCGGCCGCGGGGGTGGTGTGCTTCATGACGCCCTCACGCCCCGGTGAACACGAGCACCAGCAGCACCACGTTCAGCGCCACCAGGAGCACCGCGCAGATCGCGCCGGCGAGGGTCGTGAACCAGCGGTTGGCGTGCTCACCGAGCACCCCGTGCTGCATGGTGAGCCAGACCAGCGGGATCAGCGCGAACGGGATGCCGAACGACAGCACGACCTGGCTGAGCACCAGGGCCTCGGTCGGGTCGAAACCCACGCCGAGGATCAGCAGCGCCGGAATGAGGGTGACCACCCGGCGCGCCACCAGAGGCACCCGCACGCGCAGCAGGCCGTGCATGATCTCCGCGCCCGCGTACGCCCCGACCGAGGTCGACGCCAGCCCGGAGGCCAGCAGCCCGACCGCGAACACCGTCGCGATCACCGGCCCGAGGGTTGCCTCCAGGGCCACGTGGGCACCCTCGAGCGTGTCGGTGCCGGCGACGCCCTGCAGAGCGGATGCCGCGAGCAACAGGATCGACAGGTTCACCGTTCCGGCGATCACCATCGCGATCGTGACGTCCCACTTGGTGGCCCAGAGCAGGCGACGCGTCGCCGCGCGGTCCGCCACGACCGGGAAGCGGTCCCGGGTGAGAGCGGAGTGCGCGTAGATGGCGTGCGGCATGATCGTCGCACCGAGGATGGACGCGGCCAGGAGCACCGAGTTCGCGCCGTCGAAGCGCGGCACGAGGCCGGAGAGGACGCTGCCGGCATCCGGTGGGGCGAAAAACACCCCGGCCGTGAAGCCCACGGTGATGATGAGCAGCAGTGCCACGATGACGCGTTCGAAGATGCGAGGGCCGCGACGGGTCTGCACCGTGAGAACGATCATCGAGATGACGCCGGTGATCACGCCGCCGGCGAGCAGGGGAAGGCCGAAGAGCAGGTTCAGCGCGACCGCGCCGCCGATGATCTCGGCCAGGTCGGTGGCCATGGCCACCAGTTCCGCCTGCACCCAATAGAGGCGCCGGGTGAGGGGACGCCGCATCCGCACCCCGAGGATCTCCGGCAGGCTCGTGCCGGTGACGATGCCGAGCTTGGCCGAGAGGTATTGGATCAGCCAGGCCATCACGTTGCCGGCCACGACCACCCAGACCAGCAGGTAGCCGTAGCGGGCGCCGGCGGTCATGTTGCTGGCGACGTTGCCGGGGTCGAGGTAGGCGACGCCCGCGACCAGGGCCGGGCCGAGCAGCCAGAGCAAGCGAGAGGATGGCGCGGTCGCGATCTCCGGGATCGGGCCTCTCGCATCCGTGCGCACGTTGTTTTTAGCCACACCGAAAGGATAGGGCAGATTTAGGCAGACCGAAAGATCGCCGCCGCACCGCCGTAGTGGTTACTCCTCGCGCAGGTCCTCGGGGATCGTGGTGACGGGCACGGGGCTCTTGCCGCGGGTGCGCATCGTCTCGCGGCCTGCTTTGTAGAGCTCGGACAGGATCGGCACGCCCGAGAGCAGCACGATGGCGATGATGAAGTACTCGGAGTACTTCGCCACGAACTCGATCTGGCCGAGCAGGAAGCCGACGAGGGTGAGGCCGACACCCCAGGCGAAGGCACCGATCAGGTTGAAGAGCACGAAGGTGCGATATTTCATCCGGCCGACGCCGGCGGCGACCGGCACGAAGGCGCGGAACACGGGCAGGAAGCGGGCGATGATGACGGCCTTGCCGCCGTGCTTGGCGAAGAACGCGTTGGTGCGTTCCACGTTCTTCGGGTTGAACAGGCGGTTCTGTTCGCGGGCGAAGACGGCGGGACCCGCCTTCCGACCGATGTAATAGGCGAGCTGGTCGCCGGAGAACGCGGCGATGAAGATGACCAGGCAGGTCACCCAGATCGGGAACGGCACGTCCCCGGTGGCGGTGAGCAGGCCCACAGTGAAGAGGAGGGAGTCTCCGGGCAGGAAGGACAGCACGATGAAGCCGGTCTCGACGAAGACGACGGCGGCGACGCCGAGGAGCACGAACGACCCGAACCAGCCGATCAGCCACTCCGAGTCGAGAAAGTCGATGCCGAAGAGCGTGGGATGCATGGTGGTGGTTCCTTCAATCGGGGTGCGAGCCGGCGAAACGCGAACCCTGCACGCTAGAGTACCCGACGCTGATCCCGGCACGCCCTGCGGTGCTCGGCGGGATACGGTGGATCAGTGCAAGAGTCGCAGAACCCCACGCCCGAATTGTCCACCCACGGCGTCGGACCCTGGGCCGGAGACTGGCCCGAGGAGTCGTTCTACGACCGCGAGCTGCTCGAGCGCGGTGACACGCGCAACGTGATCGACCGCTACCGCTACTGGAGTATGGCGGCGATCGTCGCCGACCTTGACGAGAAGCGGCATCCGTTCCACGTCGCCATCGAGAACTGGCAGCACGACATGAACATCGGCTCGATCGTGCGCAGCGCCAACGCGTTCGCCGCCGACACGGTGCACATCATCGGCCGGAAGCGGTGGAACAAGCGCGGGGCCATGGTCACCGACCGATACCAGCACGTGCTGCACCACCCGGATGTCGCCACCTTCGTCGAGTGGGCCGCCGCCGAGACCCTACCGATCATCGCCATCGACAACGTGCCCGGCAGCGTGATCATCGAAACTTTCCGCTTCCCCGAGCGTTGCGTGCTCCTGTTCGGGCAGGAGGGTCCCGGACTGTCTCCGGAGGCGATCCAGGCAGCGGATGCCGTCGTCGAGATCAGCCAGTTCGGCTCCACCCGCTCGCTCAACGCGTCGGCCGCCGCGGCCGTCACGATGCACGACTGGGTGCTGCAGCACCGATTCTGAGCGCTGACCGCCCGCGACCGGGGGCAACTGTTGCCGAAGCGGACGACTGTCGCCCGTGTGCGGGCAACAGTTGTCCGACCGGGCCACGGTTGCGGCGGGAGGGGGACCCCGGCTGTCATCGTTTAGGGCTAGCGTTGGCTCATGACTGCGATCACTGACGATCTGCCCGCCCGCCTCCTGCACGAAGAGCACGAGGGGTGGCAGGCGATCGTCGCCGGCCACGGCGGTGACTACTACCGGCGAACGATGACCGCGGACGGGCTGCTGATCCTGCCGGGCAGGATCGTCACCCGTGACGAGGCGATCGCCTTCTTCAAGGGGATGCCTGCCATCACCGGCTACCAGCTGCGCGAGCCGGCCGTGGTGCGCCTCAACGACCACGCCGGCGTGCTCGTCTACCGGCTCCTGGCCCACCGCGGCGACGAGATGATCGAGACGAACGCGGCCACGACCTACGTATTCGCCGACGGCGGCTGGTGTGTCGCGGCGCACCAGCAGACCGCCCGGTAGCGGCCCGACGGGGCGGTTTTCCCGCTCCGGTCCGCTGTGTTGTGGCCCGTCCCGGCAGGGTTGTGGACGCCGGAACCCGGGGATACCGTGGCCGACAAACTGCCACAGAAGGGACTCCGGCAATGGCTGATTTCGGTAATGAGGGGCTCGCGGACCTGTACCGTCGAGCCGGTTCGGTGTCGAGCGCCTATGTGGACGTGACCCAGGACGCGCAGAACCCCCGGCGCACCTCCTCCCTGCGCCAGCGCACCCTGCGGGAGGCGCTGACCGAAGCCGGCGCCCCGGAGATCGACATCGGCACCATCATCGAGCTGATCGAGGAGCCGCCGGGTGTGGGAGGCCGAATGGGCCGGCTGATGGTCGTGCGGGAGGGGGTGGTCGAGTTCAACGAGGTGCTCTCAGGAGAGCCGCTCGGCGAGTTGTTGGTCTCCTACGGGCCCGTGCCCGCTCTGATCCCACTGCTGATCCACCGCCCACGGGACCTCAACTACGTGGTGGCCGAGGTCGGGCGCGACGGCGGCGAGGTCACCCTGTACCGGCTGAGCCGCACGCACCCGCTGTCGAAGGTGAGGGTGAAGGGCGACACCGAGTTCCTCACGAAGGTGGGTTCCGAAGACGACTTCCTCGCGAACGGACGCTATCAGCACCGCACGGAGGAGGTGTGGAAGCGCAACGAGGGCCAGATCGCCGCCGCGATCGACGAGGTCGTGCGTGACAGCAAGGCCGAACTTCTCATGCTCACCGGTGACGTGCGTGCGCGACAGCTTCTCGTCGACCAGCTCTCGCCCACCAGCCGCGAAGTGCTGCAGGTCCTGCCCACGAACACCCGTCCGGGCGGCGCCGCCCAGGAGGAACTCGAAGGGGACCTCAACCGCCACCTTGCTGCGATCCTCGCGCAGGAGGAGCACGATGCCCTCGAACGGCTGGGGGCGGGACAGGGCAGCGGCCTCTCCGAGCTCGACTTCGCGGCCGTGGTGCGCGCCCTGCAGCAGCACCAGGTCGACGTGCTGATGCTGGCCCCGGATCGGATGCCGGGGGAGACCCTGATCGCCCTCGACCGTGAGCCCTGGCTGGCCGGCAGCTCGGCCGATGCCCTCGGCGCAGGCGAACTCGGCTCGGTGCCGGCCGCCGACGCGCTGATCCGTGCGGCAATCCTGACGGATGCGCGGGTGATGGTTGTGTCTCCCGGCGAGCTTCCGGCGGAGACGAGTATCGCCGCGCTGCTGCGCTGGTCGACTCTCCCGGCCCCGGCCGAAGCTCCGACCCCCGCAGAGGCAGAGCTCTCCGGGCTCCCCAGCCGCGGCGACGCGGTGACGTTCCCGCGTCGCCGCGCTTCATCCGGCGGTCTGTCGACCGGTCGTGACCGGCCAGAGCGGTAGCGCCCCGCCGCGGGGGCGGCCCCGGCTCAGCTCAGGTTTGCGCGACGGCGTCGGTCGTTGCCTCCGCGAAGGTCACGGTTGAGGCGGCGGTCTCCGAAGTACAGCACGGAGGCCCAGTCGACCTCTTCCGGGGTTCTGGGCACGATCACCGGCGCCGTCGCCTTGGGCTTTTTCGGCGCGACATAGAGCCAGCTCACCATTCCCAGCACGATGTCCACGATCGAGTTGCGGATACCGATGTACGACTTGATGGCCGATGCGGCGAGCACGGCGTTCAACGTGGCGAAGGCCACGTTGCCCCAGCTCTGGTCCAGGTAGTTGCGCCAGATCGTGAGCAGCGAGAACGCGACGATCAGGTAGGGGACGACCACGTACAGGGCCGGCGCGGCCGTGCGGTTCTTCACCTTCGGCGTGCGCACGAAGGGGATTTTCTCCCCGGTGATGGCCTGCTGCATGGACTTGAGCACGCCCGCCAGGTTGACGGGCAGGAGCACGAGGTTGAACCCGTAGATGCGGAAGATGTCGCTGAAGCGGTGCCCGGAGTCCCGGAGGTCGCTGCCCATGGCCAGGAAGTACGGCAGCGCCGCGATGAAGACGACGGGGCTGAGCAGGCGGCTGTCGTAGGGGTAGCCGAGCAGGAACAGCAGGCCGAAGCTGGCCCAGGCGATGGACGCCATGTAGTTCACCCGCAGCAGCACCTCACGGAAGAGGATCTTCTCGCGCTGGTGACGACGGTGGGTCAGCTGGGTCCAGAGCTTGGGCAGGATGAGCAGGCCGCCGTTGGCCCAGCGTCGACGCTGAACGACGAGGGAGCCGAAGTCCGGGGGCGTGGCGCTGTAGCTGAGACGTTCCGGGTAGTTGGCGAGCGTCCACCCGTGCGTGCCGAGGTCGACGCTCGACTCGGTGTCCTCGATCACCGTGCGGTCCTGGATGTAGGTGCGGATCTCGAACCCGCCCACGGTCTCCACCTCGACGATGTCCTCGATGGCCTTCTTGCGGATGATGGCGTTGGCTCCCACCCAGAAGGTCGCGCCGTAGTACGTCATGCCCTGGTGCAGGATGTGCTGGATGTCGGTGGTGGCGCCGGCCAGGCGCTCGATCCGGGTCGGGGCACCCCGGAAGGAGGAGTACGGAGTCTGCGTGACGGCGACGCGTTCGTTGCCGGCCGACTCCAGGAAGTAGACGAGCCGCAGGCAGTAGTCGCGCAGTAGAAGCGAGTCGGCATCGAGTGTCAGGAGGTAGGTCGTGTCGGGGGCGACCAGATCGTCGGGGTGAGGCGTGTCATCGGCCTCCCGGAGCACGACGGAGCCGGCGGTCTCCTCGCTCTGCCAGCGGTGCCCCATCAGGGAGATGTACGAGTTGAGGTTCATCGCCTTGTTGGCCTCGTGCGACAGGTTGCTGAACTTCTTGCGCTCGAAGGTTTCGGTGCGCACGCTGAAGATCCAGGTCAGGCGCTGGTACAGCTGCCTGATCCGGGTGTTGTCCGGTGCCGTGCCCTGGGCCAGGGCCGAGGTGAGGGCGAGGATGGTCAGCCGCAGTTCGCGGGCGAGACCCATGACGACCAGGTCCACGAAGAACTCGTCGACGTGATCCTCGATGCGCTCCGCCTCGGCCATCTGCTCGAGCCAGGCGGCGGCAGCCTCGTACTCGACGATGAGGAGCGGGAGCTCCGCCCGGGAGCCGGCCGCGTCGGCGTGCACACGGTGCCGGAAGCCCTCAAGGGCCGCCGTGAAGCGGGCTGCGGGACCGGCCATGACCGCGGCGATGTCATCCGTCAGCGCCCGGGTCTCCTCGAGTCGGGCCCGGATGGCCGAATCGGTCGGGAAAGGCGGATCGTCGACGAGCAGCACGATTTTCAGGTCGGGGAATTCCTGGAGTGCAGCGGACCAGAGCGTGGCCCGCACCACATGGGGTTCCTCCGCGTAGGAGGGGACGAGGACGGTGATGCCCTCGGTGTAGTGCGCATAGTGGCGGTCGAGTTCGCCGCGGGGAACCCGCTGGTGGTCCTTGAACCGGTAGAGCGCCCCCTGGCGGGCCAGCAGGTACATCAGGGCCGAGAAGGTCAGGAAGGTGACCACGACCACGTAGGAGAGGGTCTCCACCTGGAACCGGAAGCCCGCGTCGGGGTTGTTGGCGAGCTGCTTGAAGATCGTCGAGAACAGGTAGTAGGCCCAGGCCAGAATAGTGATGACGATGCCCAGCCGGCCGAGCGTCAGTTTGCGCTGCGACGGCACCGGATGCACGATCGACAGCGGCTCGGAGCGCTTCTCGGAACCCCACTGCCTCTTGCGGGCCGCGGTGACGCGGGAGGCCGCATCCGCGTCGAGCAGGGGGACGCCCACAATTGCGTCTGAAGATAGTGCCTGATCCGTCATGTTTCTCCGAGCACTGGCCGAACGGGTCAGTCGCCCGTGGAACTTTCGGACCTTGGGCTCCAAATCGGGCCCCTATCATCCGATAATTGCCTTCATAATAGGCGATGGAGAAACGCCGTGCCGGTCTGGCCGGATCATTGTGGGGAGAAATTTTTTGTCAAAGCGCTTTCCTGGTCGCAAATTGTCGCTCGTCAGGGTGCTCGCCCTCGGTGTTGCGGCCGGAGCCGTCGTCGTCGGAGCCGGCTATGGCTGGAACGGATTCGAGGATTCCCGCGCCGCGGCCGCAGGTTCGTCCGGCTTCGCCGGTTACGTCGACGTCACGGCAACGCCCACCTACGCGTTCGAGCAGCCTGCCTCCGATGAGGCCGCCAACGTGGTGCTGTCCTTCATCGTGGCCGACCCGGCCGATGGCTGCACGCCCACCTGGGGTGCCACCCAGACCCTCGGCGAGGCCGAGATGAACCTGGACCTGGACCGGCGGATCGCCCGGCTGGTCGGGGACGGCGGCGAGGTGTCCGTCTCCTTCGGCGGCCTGGCCAACGACGAGCTGGCCACGGCCTGCACGGACCCCCGCAAGCTCACCAAGGCCTATGCCGCCGTCGTAGATCGTTACAACCTCACGTCGATCGACCTGGACGTCGAGGGGGACAACCTCACCGACACGGCCGCCGGCGAGCGCCGGGCCGAAGCGATCGCCGCCCTGCAGAAGAAGAAGCGCGCCGCCGATGAGGACCTCACGGTCTGGCTGACCCTCCCGGTGGCCCAAACCGGCCTCACCGAGGCGGGTCTCACCGCGGTGCAGCAGATGCTCGACGCCGAGGTCGAGCTGGCCGGCGTCAACGTGATGACCATGGACTTCGGAAGCCGTCCGACCTCGATGCTCGACGCGTCGATCGCGGCGGCCGAGGCCACCCACTCGCAGGTGTCCGACCTCTACGAGAACGACGGCCGGGCGATCGGCTCGCAGACGCTCTGGCGCCAGATCGGTGTGACGCCCATGATCGGTCAGAACGACGTTCCGGGGGAGATCTTCACACTGGAGGACGCCGCCGGGCTGAACGCGTTCGCCCGGGACAAGGGCCTCGGGCGGGTGTCGCTGTGGTCGCTGAACCGCGACGCGACCTGCGCGCCGAACTATCCCGACGTGAAGCGCGTGTCCGATGGCTGCAGCGGCGTCGATCAGGGAGATCTTCGATTCGTGGATGTGCTCGGCCAGAAGATCACCGGCCAGCTGGACTCGGACGTTCCCGAGGTGGAGCCCACCGCGAACGCCGCGGTGGTCGACAACCCGGCCACGAGTCCGTATCCGATCTGGGACGAGGAAGTCGCGTACGTCAAGGGCGACCGCATCGTCTGGCACGGCAACGTCTATGCCGCGAAGTGGTGGACGAGCGGAGATCTGCCCGACGACCCGTCGGCTGCGGCCTCGGACGCGGCCTGGAGCCTGATCGGGCCGGTCCTACCGGGCGACAAGCCCGTTCCCGTTCTGACCGTGCCGGCGGGAACCTACCCGGAGTGGTCCACCGAGACCGTCTACCAGCAGGATGACCTGGTCCTGTTCGGCGGACGGGCGCTCATCGCGAAGTGGTGGAACCAAAGCGACAGCCCCCAGGCGGCGCTAGAGGGGGCGACCGCCTCACCCTGGCGACTGCTGAAGAACGAGGAAGTGCAGGACATCCTCGCGGAGCTGGCCACGGCTGTGCCCACGGCGGAACCGACTGCGGAACCGACGGCCGTGCCGACGGCGGCTCCAGCGGAATAGGCGGTCCGGGCGGCGCCCGGAGCACGCCGGCCTGCACCGTGGGGTGCAGCGCGTCGATCTTTCGTTCTATACTGACTAGTCAGTACAAACGAAAGGATCGACGTGCAGTCGACAGTGAGGGCGCACGACCTGGCCCTGCGATTCAAGCGGGGCGCTGTCTACGGGCCCCTGAGCTTTGAGGCCGGCGCCGGTCTCACCGTGCTCTGCGGCCCCACCGGCAGCGGCCGCACCAGCCTGATGCTGACCCTGGCCGGTCGCATGAAGCCGAGCGAGGGAACCCTCGAGGTGCTCGGCCACGAGCTACCCCGACGGGCCCGCCGGGTGCAGAAGCGCACCGGCATCTCGGGCTTCCACGACATCGACGCCCTCGAGGAGTCGGTCACGGTCGGAGCCGCCATCCGTGAACGCACGGCCTGGATCTCGCCCTGGTGGGCGTTCATCCGCTCGGTCGACGACTCGGAGGTGCGCCGCGTGTGTGCCCCCGTTTTCGGTGACGTGCCGATTCCGGCCGCGGACACCGTGATCTGGGACCTCGACGAGGTGCAGACCGTGCTGCTGCGGGCCGCGCTCGCGGTCATGAACCAGCCGAGCATCCTTTTCTTCGACCAGGTCGAGCAGGTGCACGAGCCGGAGTCCCGGCGCATCCTCTGGCAGCGCCTGGCGGCGCTCGCCGCTGCCGGAACCAGCGTGATCGCCTCCGCGACCGCGCCCGAAACCGAGATGTGGGCCGAGCTCGGCCTCGACCCGACCGTCGTCGTGATGAACAAAGCCGGGATGACCCCGGCCGTTCCGCTGAACCAGGCCGTTGTGAATCAGGAGACCCGCTAGATGTTCGCCTTCCTCTCTTCCGGCACTGAGCTGCACCGCTTCGGCAGGGGCAAGATGCCCAAGATCGCACTCGTCGTGCTCATGTTCATCCCGCTGATCTACGGGGCGCTCTACCTGTGGGCCTTCTGGGCGCCCGACCACGAACTCGACCACCTCCCCGTGGCGCTCGTCAACGTGGACGCCGGTGCCAGCCGCGACGGCGAACCGGTCACTGCCGGCCAGGACCTGGTCGATGAGCTGGTCGACGGGCACGAGCTCGCCTGGACCGTGACGAACGCGAAGGAGGCCGCCGCGGGCGTCAAGGACGGCGACTACTACTTCTCGGTCACCATCCCGAGCGACTTCTCGGCCAGCGCCGTCTCCGCGGGCACCGGCACCCCGCTGCCGGCCACTGTGCAGGTCGACTACAACGACAGCAACAGCTTCCTCGCCACCACCATGGGCAAGCAGGCCATGGTGCAACTGCGGGACGCGGTCGCCACCGAGATCGGCGACCAGACCGTGAACGCGCTCCTGGTGGGAGTGGACGATGCCGGTGACGGCATCCGTTCGGCAGCGGATGGCGCGGGTCGACTGTTCGACGGGCTCACCACCGCGTCGGCCGGGGCTGGCTCCCTCCTGGTCGGCCTCGACGCCCTCGCCGATGGTGCGGTGGCCCTCGACGACGGCGCCGCGCGGCTCACCGACGGCACCGGAACCCTGGCGACGGGGCTGGACACGCTGTCCGACGGCGCCCAGACCCTCGCCGGGTCTTCGGTGACGCTCTCCGACGGCACCGTGCAGGTGTCCGAGGGGCTGCAGGCCGCCGCCGCGGGTGCCGCGACCCTGTCCGAGAAGTCGGTGGGACTCGCCGACGGCGCCGACCGGATCGCCGACGGAACCGTTACCCTCGCCGGCGGCACCGCCTCGGTGTCGACCGGACTGAAGGACCTGCTCCTGCAGATGCAGGCGGCACCGGCAGGCACCCCGGTGTCGGCGTTCCTGCCGGCCGTGGAGCAGCTCGGCGCCGGCGCCGCCACCGTGAACACGGGCGCTCAGGGGGCGCTCACGCAGACCCAGACCTATGCCGGACTCAGCGCCCAGTTCTCCGCCGGGACTCAGGAACTCTCCGGCAGGCTGACCGCCGGGGCACCCGGCGCCGCCGAGGTCGCCACCGGTGCCGGGCAGCTCGCGGCCGGCGCGGCGTCCTTGGCGGACGGGGCCGGAACCGCGGCCTCCGGTGCTCACGCACTCTCCGCGGGGAGCACGGAACTCGCGGCGGGCACGGCGGCCCTGGTCGGTGGAACCAGCGAGCTCGCCGCCGGCGGTTCGAGCCTGAATACCGGCGCCGCCGAACTCGCCACCGGCAGCGGCACCCTCTCCGACGCCCTCGCCGAGGGCGGGCAGAGCGCCCCGGACCTCTCCGTCGACCAGATCGCAGCGAAGACGGCCGTGATCGCCAGCCCGGTCACGCTCGTGCAGAAGTGGGAGAACGCCTCCGGTAGCTTCGGCGAGGGGTTCGCGCCCTTCTTCCTGGCCCTGGCCACCTTCGTCGGCGGGCTGATCACCTGGCTGATCCTGCGGGCGCTGCCCACCCGGGCCCTCGCCAGCGCCGCCTCCGGCCTGCGATCGACCATGACCGGCTTCCTGCCGGCGATGGCCATCGGGCTCGCCCAGGTCGTAATCATGGTGCTTGTGCTGGTCTACGGGATCGGCCTGCAGCCCGAACACTGGCTCGGGATGAGCGCGTTCCTCTACCTGACGACCCTCGCCTTCCTGGCCCTGCAGCAAATGTTCATTATCCTGCTCGGCACCGCGGCGGGCCGGGTGGTCAGCCTCGTGCTGCTCATGCTGCAGCTGAGCTCGTCGGGCGGGACCTACCCGGTGGAGACCACGCCCGTGTTCTTCCAGGTGCTGCATCCGTTCATGCCGGCGTCGTACGTCGTCACCGGGCTGCGCGAACTGATCACCGGCGGCATCGACTCTAGACTGTGGGTTTCGGTAGTCGTTCTCGCCGTCATGCTGGTCGGCTCGATCGCGATCAGCGCCTGGAGCGCCGGCCGCCAGCGGATCTGGACCGTGGGCCGGCTGCACCCGGAACTGACCATCTAGAGTGGCCCCGGCCGGGACCGAACCGGCTGGGACCGAACCGGCTCCCGGAAAGGACCTCCCATGGCACGCGCCACCGGAACGAAACGCGCCATCCTCGACGCCACGCTGCAACTCGCCGCGACCAAGGGCATCAGCGGCACCACGATGGACGAGGTCGCGGAACGGGCCGGGGTGGCCAAGGGCAGCCTGTACTACAACTTCAGCTCCAAGGATAAATTGTTCGAGGAACTGCTGCAGGAGGGGGTCGGCGCGCTCGCCGAAACCCTCCGTCAATCCTCGGTCGGGCTGCACGGCAGCGCGGCCCTCGAGGCGCTGGTGCACGCGCTTCTCGAGGGGATCGCGGCGAACACGGCACTGTCGAAGCTGATGGCGGCGGAGATCTTCCGCACCGACCGCACCTGGCAGAAGACACTTTTCGCCCTGCGGCACGAGGCGCTCGCCGTGTTCGCCGAGGCGATCGCGGAGGCGAAGCCGGAGCTCCGCGCCGACGCGACCTGCGGGCTGATGGCCTCCAGCGTGTTCGGCGCCGTGCTGATGGGGGGTCTGGAATGGCTCGTTTTCGAGCCGGAACGGCCGCGGGACGAGGTGGCTGCGGCCATCCTCGAATCCCTCTCCGGAGGACTGTTCGGCGAGGAGCGGCCCGGGCCACGTTAGGATCGAGTGTGACCGGCGACAACTTGATCGAGCAGCCCGAGACCCTTCTTCCCGCGGAACCGGAGGTGATCGAGGCGCTCCGTGGAGCCGATGGCAGCAGTCTGTCCGCCGTGGTGGCGGCGCATCCGACCTCCTCCCTGGCCTGGGCGGTGCTGGCGGACGCCACCCACCTCGAGGGTCGCACCCTGGAGTCCTACGCTTATGCGCGCGTGGGCTACCACCGCGGACTAGACGCGCTCCGCAAGGCCGGCTGGCACGGCCAGGGCCCGGTGCGCTGGACCCACGAACCCAACCGCGGAGTCCTGCGGGCGCTCTACGCGCTGCGCCGGTCCGCGGGCGAGATCGGCGAACAGAACGAGTTCGACCGTCTCACCACCTTCCTGAACGACGCCGATCCCACCGTGATCAGCCGCATCGAGCAGCAGACCATCACGCCGGACGGCTACCGGGCCACCGACCCGGCCCCGCCCACCGAGGCGTTCTTTATCCGAGGAGAAAACTAAATGCCAGCGATCGTTCTGATCGGAGCCCAGTGGGGCGACGAGGGCAAGGGCAAGGCCACCGACCTCCTCGGCAGCCGGGTTGACTACGTGGTCAAGTTCAACGGCGGAAACAACGCCGGCCACACCGTGGTCATCGGCACCGAGAAGTACGCGCTGCACCTGCTGCCGTCGGGCATCCTCACCGCCGGTGTCACCCCGATCATCGCCAACGGCGTGGTCGTCGACATCGAGGTGCTCTTCGAAGAACTCGACGCTCTGATCTCCCGCGGCGTCGACGTGTCCCGGCTCAAGGTGAGCGCCAACGCGCACATCATCACCCAGTACCACCGCACGGTCGACAAGGTCACCGAGCGTTTCCTCGGCAAGCGCCAGATCGGCACCACCGGCCGTGGCATCGGCCCGACCTACGCCGACAAGATCAACCGCGTGGGCATCCGCGTGCAGGACCTGTTCGACGAGAACATCCTGCGCCAGAAGGTCGAGGGTGCCCTCGCCCAGAAGAACCACCTGCTGGTCAAGGTCTACAACCGCCGCGCGATCACGGTCGACGAGATCGTCGAGGACCTGCTCGGTTACGCCGAACGCCTGCGCCCGATGGTCGCCGACACCGCGCTGCTGCTGCACGAGGCACTCACCGTCGGCAAGACCGTGCTGTTCGAGGGCGGCCAGGCCACAATGCTGGATGTCGACCACGGCACCTACCCGTTCGTTACCTCCTCGAACGCGACCTCCGGCGGCGCCGTGACCGGCTCGGGCATCGGCCCGAACCGGATCGACCGCATCATCGCCGTCGTCAAGGCATACACGACCCGCGTCGGCGCCGGCCCGTTCCCGACCGAACTCTTCGACGAGTCCGGGGAGTTCCTGCGTGCCAACGGCTTCGAGTTCGGCACCACCACGGGGCGCCCGCGCCGCTGCGGCTGGTACGACGCACCCGTCGCCCGGTACACGGCCCGCATCAACGGGGTCACCGACTTCGTGCTGACCAAGCTCGACGTGCTGACCGGCCTGGCTACGATCCCCGTCTGCGTCGCCTACAGCGTCGACGGCGTGCGCTACGACGAGGTGCCCGTGTCGCAGTCCGACTTCCACCACGCGAAGCCCATCTTCGAGGACTTCCCCGGCTGGACCGAAGACATCACCGGCGCCAGAACCTTCGAGGACCTGCCGCCGAACGCCCAGGCGTACGTGCTCGCGATCGAGAAGATGAGCGGCGCCCGCATATCTGCGATCGGCGTCGGACCCGGCCGCGAGGCGATCATTTCGCGTCACGATCTCGTCGACTGAGGTCGCCCCCCTGATCCGTTCCACCGCCTGTTGCGCCTCCTGTGGCCGTTCCGGTCGAGAGTGCCCGTTGTAGCGGTCACTCTCGACCGGAACGGTCACTGTCGCTGTCGGTATTGCTGCCACTGTCGCTGTCGGTATTGCTGCCACTGTCGCTGTCGGTATTGCTGCCGGTGCAGGGCCGGCGAGCCCGCGCGGGCCTCCGCCCGGGGTGCCCTGACGAATTCGACGGAGATTTTGCTGCTGGAGGGCTAAAACCGGCCCGAAGCATCCGTTTTCGTGAGAATCTCCGTCGAATTCGTTCGCACTGACCGGACCGCTGCCGTTCATTCGGCGGCAACCCGGCGCTGCGACAGTATCGGGATGACTGCCGAGCGACCTCAGAGCATCGCCATCGTGGGCCACTATGTGCGGCTCGAACCTCTTACCCGGGCGCTACTGCCGGAGTTGCACGGCGCGATTGCGCATCCGCTGGTCTTCGACGGTGGTTTCGGCGGTGGCCCGGGCGGGCTCCGCACGGATCTGGCCGAGTTCACGGACTGGGCGGATGCCTACGTGCACTGGGCGGGACTGCCCTACGCGGTGCGCCTCGTCGGCGGCGCGCACGGCGGTGATCTCGTGGGCATGTCCACCCTCGGCGACCTGCACCTGGAGCACGAGTCGGCGCATGTCGGCTGGACCGCCTACGACCCCCGGGTCTGGGGCACTGCTGTCAACGCGGAGACGAAACTGCTGCTGCTCGGGCTGGCCTTTGACCACGGGTTCGGGCGGGTGAAGATCCAGGCGGATGTGATGAACGTTCGGTCCTGCGCGGCCATCGCGGGCCTCGGGGCCACGTATGAGGGGATCATCCGCCGGGAGCGGCGCCGAGCCGACGGCAGTTGGCGGGACACCGTGATCTACTCGATCCTCGACAGCGAGTGGCCCCGAGTGCGGGCCGGGCTGCGGGCGCGGCTCGACGGATACGGCGCGCGGTCGGTGCAGTACCGGGTGCGGCCGTTCGAGACGAGTGACGTGGCGTGACGGCGTCGCGGGGTCGGACAGGGCGCGTGGCGTGACGGCGTCGCGTCGTCTGACAGGGCGCGTGGCGTGACGGCGTCGCGTGGCGTGACAGGGCACGGCCGGCCCGTGCCGGCGCCCGGTTCCGCGCCCCATCGGCTCAGCGCCCGAACGAATTCGACGGAGATTTTGCTCCCCGGAGGCGAAAACCGGCCCGCGGCATCCGTTCTCGTGAACATCTCCGTCGAATTCGTTCACGGGCGGCGGCGGGTTTCGGCCGTGGCAGACGGGCACGGTCGGTACGGGCGCGGGGTGTCGGCGGGGCGCGGTACAGTCGGCAGGTGACAGACGCTCCCGCCGCCGGCCGAACGCTGGTCACCCTCCAGTTCCTGGGCATGGGCGTCATCTGGGGAGCCAGCTTTCTATTCATGAAGATCGCCCTCGAGGGGGTCACATTCGGCCAGGTCGCGTGGTCCCGGCTGGTGCTCGGCGGGCTCACGCTCGGCCTGATCGTGCTGGTCAGCCGTCCACGCGTGGCCAACGGCCCGGTGCTGCCGCGCGAGAAGATCGTCTGGCTGCATTTCCTGGTGATCGCAATCACCGGATGCGTCGTGCCGCACCTTCTGTTCGCGTGGGCCGAGCAATACGTGTCCTCGAGTCTGGCCAGCATCTACAACGCCGTGACGCCGATCATGACCGCGGTGATGGCGACGCTGGCGTTCCGGGTGGAGCGGCTCGCGCGCGGGCAGGTGGCGGGCATCCTCGTGGGCATCGCCGGCGTTGTCGTGATCATCGCGCCGTGGCGTTACGCGGCCCTGACCGGCGACCTCTGGGGCCAGTTCGCCTGCCTGGGCGCTGCGCTCTGCTACGGCTTCACCTTCGGCTACACCCGGCGGTTCCTGAGCGGGCGGCCGATCGCTCCCGCGACCTTCGCGTTCCTGAACATCGGCATCGCCGGGGTGATCATGCTCCTGGCCACCCCTGTGGTGGCGTGGCATCCGGTGGCGCTGACCGCGCCGATCGTGGCCGGGCTGCTCACCCTCGGTGCGCTCGGCACGGGACTGGCCTACATCTGGCACATCAACGTGCTGCGCGCCTGGGGTCCGACGAACGCGTCCACGGTGACGTATGTCACCCCCGTGGTCGGGGTTCTGCTGGGGGTGCTCGTGTTGTCGGAGACCTTCTCCTGGCACGAGCCGGCCGGGGCGGCGCTGGTGCTGCTCGGCATCCTGCTGACCCAGCGGCGGCTGCGGTTGCCAGGGTGGTCGGCGCCCTCGTGGGCGCTGAAGACACGGCGGGCACGGGCTCGGCGGGGTGCTTCGCGGGCGGCTTCGCGGGCGGTTTCGCGGGGCTCGCCCTCGGTGGCTGCCGAGCCATCCGGGTCGGTGACTGAGACATCGGCCGAGTCCTCGGCCGAATCACCCGCAGCGCTGCACGGGTCACCGCGGTAGCCGCGACCGAGACGGCGCCGAACTCGACACTTCCGGCCGAGATCGCGTGCTGTGCCGGGCGAATTCGACCGGAACTGACGTACTCGACGGGAAAGGTTCGGAATGCGGCGGGAACGGATGGCCGCCCCGGGTGGCTGCTCGGGGCATCCGTCGGGGAAGTGCGCCCGAACGCCGCTGGGAGGCAGGCGGGCCGCGCGCGCAGTACGTCCGAAACGGTATCGTCGAACCATGGCTGCACACGAGGAATTGCCCGCCGGCGCGGGTCAGGAAGCGATCGACGAGCTGGGCAGCATCCGTCAGAGCATCGACAATATCGATGCCGCGCTGATCCACCTGCTCGCGGAGCGGTTCAAGTTCACCCAGCAGGTCGGACGGCTCAAGGCCGCGCACGGCCTGCCGCCCGCCGACCCCGAGCGGGAACTGCTGCAGATCCGGCGGCTGCGTGGGCTCGCCGAGGAGGCCCGGCTCGACCCGGCCTTCGCCGAGAAGTTCCTCAACTTCATCATCGCCGAGGTCATCCACCACCACGAGAGAATCGCCGGTACTGAGTCGGCGCACGGTCCCGCGCCTCGGGCCGCGGGCGCGCGAGCGGATGCCGCATCTCCGACTGCCGGCACCGGCACCGCAGCCTCGGACGCGGGGACAGGCACCGCAGACTCGGCGTCGGGCACGGGCACCGCTGCCTCTCGCTCCGATTCATTGGGCCCCGATTCTCACTCGGAGGCGACCGGCCCCGATTCCTCTCCCATCACGTCGCCGGCGGCCTCATGACCGCGCTGACCTCAGCCCGGCCCGTCGCGACCCGCGCCCTCCCGGCCCAGTTCGGCAAGACCTTCGTCGTCACCGGCGCCAACGCCGGACTCGGCTATTTCACGGCCGAGCAGCTCGCCGCCGCGGGCGCCCACGTCGTGCTGGCCTGCCGCAATCCGGCGAAGACGGATGCCGCGCTGGCGGCCATCCGCGCCCGGGTGCCCGGGGCATCCGTGTCGGCGGTGCCGCTGGACCTGAGCGATCTCACCCAGGTGCGCCGGGCCGCGGATGCGCTGCTGGAGTTGCCGCGGATCGACGCACTGATCCTGAACGCGGGCATCGTGCATCCGCCGCGCATGCGCGAGCTGAGTCCCGACGGGCACGAAATCGTCTTCGCGACCAACTACCTCGGCCATTTCGCGCTCACCGCGCGGGTCCTGCCGGCACTGCTGCGCACGCCGGGCAGCCGGGTCGTGGCGCTCGGATCGATGATTTCCCGGCTGCTGGATTCCCCGCTGCTCGACCTGCAGCTGGAGTCCGGCTACAACCGGTGGAAGGCCTACGCGCAGTCGAAGATCGCCATGCAGGTGTTCGGCTTCGAGCTCGATCGACGGCTGCGGGCGGCCGGAGCCGGCGGCACTGACGGGGTGCAAAGCCTCGTCGCTCACCCCGGCTACTCGATTTCAGGGCTGACGCCGGGCATCCGTGGGGTCAATCAGCCGTCGCGGGCGAGCCGGTTCGCCGACAATCTGCAGGCCTTCGGCGCGCAGGGCAAGGATGCCGGCGCCTGGCCCACGGTGAGCGCGGCCGTCGACCCGGATGCCCGTGGCGGCGACTACTACGGCCCGCGCTACCTCACGCGCGGCCTGCCGACGCTGCAGGAGCCCACGCGCACCTCGCTCGACCCCGCGGTTGCGGAGTCGCTGTGGTCGCGCACGGAGCTGCTCCTCGGCGCCCCCTTCACCGTCTAGCTCGCGCTTCGCCGTCTATCGGACCGCCGTCAGCGCGTGCGCTCGAAACGCCGCCTGCCGACGGGGGATGGCGGCGTTTCAAGCGCACGCGTCCCGCGGATCTGGGCCCGGTGAGTGTCAGGGGATCCAACCGCGATCAAGGAGTGCGGTGCGGATGCGAGCGATTATCGCCTGCGGAAGATGCGATTTGTTGACACGGATGACTCGCCATCCTTCTTCCATCGGCTCGTCCAGGCGGTCGATGTCACGGTGAAACTGTCGTTCGTCTTCGCGGTGCTGCCCGCCGTCATACTCGATGAGAACCTTGTAGCGGCGATACGCGAGATCACCCAATGCCATGAAGGCGCCAAAACGATTGAGTAGTGTCAGATTCACTTCCGGCTCAGGTAGACCGGCCCGCACGATCAGGAGGCGAAGCACTGTTTCCCTGGGAGAATCGGTGCGTGGACGCACCAGGCTGAGGGCCTCGCGCAGGCGACGTGCACCGGGCAATCCGGCCTGTCGTGCCCCGGCTGCGCGTAGTTCTGCCATCGTGGCCGGAGGCCGCTGCCGGTGCACGAGGGAGTCGCCGAGGATGATCAGCTCATCGAGGGTGAGCACCGTCGACAGCTGGACCCACGCATCGACCTCCGAAGCGACGGGGAGGTGTCCCACCTTGACGATGCGCACCCGATCCGGAGGAATGAAATGCCCGCGCACGCCCTTGCCGCTGCGGCGACGGGTCCGAACGCTCGTACCGACATCCACGCTTGACTGCTCCAGGAGCCGGATGGGGAGAGGCAGCCCGTGGAGAAGCGCGGCCGTCGCGTGGCTGAAGAACTGATCTGCCGGCATCCGCACCGCATAGTGCTCGGCGCGGGCGCGCGCTGCTGCCCGGATGCGGGACCACCTGCCGGCTTCGCTGGTGGGATGTGGAGACAGGCTGCGCCCCGCGCGCACGCGCACGCCGTGGAAGGGCCGCGCGAGGTCGCTGCGCCGCAGCCGCCCGGAATTGACTCCCAGCTGATGGGCGTCTGCAACTGAAAACGGTCCATCACCGAGCTCGGGTGGTAACTCAGAAGGCGGCCTCATCGCACGATGATGTCACTCGTCGCCAGTCGCCCGGTGCTCTATCCACAGGCAGCCGCCGACCCGCGGGCCTCGCGCGTGCGCGGAAAGGTCCGCTTTCGGCCGGGCCATGGCGGCCGATTGGCCGCACGCACGGGAGAGACGGGGTCGGTCGGGGGAGCCTCTACTGCGCGAAGCGGGACGGCAGCGTGCTGCGGTGACGCGACTGCAGGTCGGCGAGTGACACCGTGAACTGGTCCTGGATCTCCAGGCTCGCCGAGGTCGAGTCGGTCACGCCGATGCGCAGCACCGGGTAGTTGCGCCCCTCGCACAGGCCGAGGAACTTCACGTCGTCTTCCCGCGGCACCGACACGATCACGCGGCCGGCCGACTCCGAGAACAGGGCGACGGATGCGTCGATCCCGTCGCGCTCGCAGATGTCGCCGAGCCACACGCGGGCTCCGACCCCGAACCGGAGTACGGCTTCGGCGAGGGTCTGGGCGAGCCCGCCCGAGCTGAGGTCGTGCGCACTGTCGACGAGCGCCTCGATCGACGCCGCGTGCAGCAGCCCGGCGAGGGCGGCCTCGCCGGCCAGGTCGACGACCGGCGGCAGCCCGCCCAGGTGGTCGTGGATGACGCCTGCCCAGGCCGAGCCGTCGAGCTCCTCCCGGGTCACGCCGAGCAGGTAGATGTTGTGTCCGTCGTCCTGCCATCCGCTGGGCACACGGCGGGCGACGTCGTCGATCACGCCGAGCACGGCGACCACGGGGGTCGGGAAGATCGGCTGGTCGCCGGTCTGGTTGTAGAAGGACACGTTGCCGCCGGTGACCGGGATCTCGAGGGCCAGGCATCCGTCGGCCAGGCCGTCGACGGTCTGGGAGAACTGCCACATGACCTCGGGGTTCTCCGGCGAACCGAAGTTGAGGCAGTCGCTGATGCCGACCGGCACCGCGCCGGTGACGGCCACGTTGCGGTAGGCCTCGGCGAGGGCCAGCTGGGCTCCGCGGTACGGGTCGAGCTGACAGTAGCGGCCGTTCGCGTCGGTGGCGATGACGAAGCCGAGGCCGGACTCCTCATCGATGCGGATCATGCCCGCGTCGTCGGGGAACGAGAGAGCCGTGTTGCCCATCACGTAGCGGTCGTACTGGTCGGTGATCCAGCTCGGGTCGGCCAGGTTCGGCGATCCGAGCAGGGCGAGGAACTGCTCGCGCAACGCTTCGGGCGAGAGCGGGCGAGGCAGCGCGGAGGCGGTGTCGGCCTGCAGCGCGTCGAGCCAGGTGGGGTAGGCGACCGGGCGGTCGTAGACCGGGCCGTCGACGGCGACGGTGCGCGGGTCGACGTTGACGATCTCTTCGCCGTGCCAGTCGATGATCAGGCGGCCGGAATCGGTGACCTCGCCGAGCACGCTCGTCTCGACATCCCACTTGGCGGTCACCGCGAGGAAGCCGGCGAGCTTCTCGGGGGTGACGACGGCCATCATGCGCTCCTGGCTCTCGCTCATCAGGATCTCTTCGGCCGTCAGGGTGGGGTCGCGCAGCAGCACCCTGTCGAGCTCGATGAACATGCCGCCGTCGCCGTTGGAGGCCAGCTCGCTGGTGGCGCAGGAGATTCCCGCGGCGCCCAGGTCCTGGATGCCCTCGACGAGCTTCTCGCGGTAGAGCTCGAGGCAGCACTCGATCAGCACCTTCTCGGCGAACGGGTCGCCGACCTGCACGGCGGGCCGCTTGGTGGGGCCGCCCTCAGAGAAGGTGTCCGAGGCGAGAATGGATGCTCCGCCGATGCCGTCACCGCCGGTGCGGGCTCCGAAGAGCACGACCTGGTTGCCCGCGCCGGTGGCGTTGGCGAGGTGGAGGTCTTCGTGACGCAGCACGCCCACGGAGAGTGCGTTGACGAGGGGGTTGCCCTGGTAGACCCGGTCGAACCAGGTCTCGCCGCCGATGTTGGGCAAGCCGAGGCAGTTGCCGTAGAAGGAGATGCCGGAGACGACGCCGTGCACGACGCGGGCCGTGTCTGGATCGTCGATGTCCCCGAATCGCAGCGCGTCCATCACGGCGACCGGGCGGGCGCCCATCGAGATGATGTCGCGCACGATGCCGCCGACGCCGGTTGCGGCACCCTGGAACGGCTCGATGTAGGAGGGGTGGTTGTGCGACTCGATCTTGAACGTGACCGCCCAGCCCTCGCCGACATCCAGCACGCCGGCGTTCTCGCCCATGCCGACCATGAGATTCTTCTTCATGGCGGGGGAGACCTTCTCGCCGAACGAGCGCAGGTACTTCTTCGAGCTCTTGTAGGAGCAGTGCTCGCTCCACATCACCGAGTACATGGCGAGCTCGCCGCTCGTGGGGCGGCGGCCGAGGATCTGGCGGATCTCCGCGTACTCGCCCGGCGTCAGCCCCAGCGCGTCGAACGGCTGCTCCTTCTCCGGCGTCGCAATCGCGTTCGCAACGGTGTCCGCAATGCCGCGGGAGGGTGTGGTGGTAACAGCGGTCACGAGTGGCGTTCTCCCAGAGATAACGGATGCTTGACCCGGTCAGTCTACCCGCCGGGCTGTTCCCCGCCCCAGCCCACGGGTGCGTTCATCGCGCCGCGATGTACAGCTGGATCGCGATCTGGCCGCTGTCGCAGTTCGCCGCGTGCGCCGGACGGTCGAGGCCGGACAACCTCGATCCTGGCTGAGCGGTCGGGGCGCAGCAGTCAGGCGCCGCCACCGGGCGGGCCCAGCGACAGCATCACCGTGAACACGGCGACCAGTCCAACCACCAGAACGGAGGCCAGCAGGATCGGCCTCGCCAGGCCGATGCGCAGAAGCCGGCTCGCCAGGGTGTGGTCGCGGGGGTCGCTGGTGGCCTTGCGGCGCCAGTCGCCCTCAAGCAGGGTGCGCCGCTCGAGCCAGCGGTCGAAGGGGATCGTGGCATACGGAACCACCGCGGTGGCCACTGCGAGCAGCATCAGCCGGAGCCGCCAGTGCTGGTTGACCCCCACGAGCACCGCGGTGATCCCATAGGCCAGGAACACCAGCCCGTGCACGAAGCCGCCGACCCGAACCGCTCCGTCGCCGAACTCGCCGGGAGCGAACACGTACTTGAGCAGCATCGCCGTGATCAGGATGGTCCAGGTGATCGCCTCGGCGATCGACAGGGAGCGGTAGAGCAGTCGGGGTGACACGGGCAACACTCCAGGAGGCGGGGAACAGGATGAATGGGGAACTTCGATCTTCGCAGGGTTGCAGGGCGCGCCGCATCGGCCGAGAGGATGACTCGGTGGATCAGCAGGTCAGCACCGGTTCGCTCGGCGGCTTCGGCTGTGGGGTGGGGCCGTCGCGCCGAGGGCCCTCAGCCGACTGTGCGAGTCTGAAGGAATGACGTACCTTCCCGCAGAAACCCGTTACGACTCCATGCCCTACCGCCGCACCGGACGCAGCGGACTCAAACTGCCTGCGATCTCGCTTGGCCTCTGGCAGAACTTCGGCGGCACCGCGCCGATGGAGACGCAGCGCGCCATCCTGTGCCGAGCCTTCGACCTGGGCGTCACGCACTTCGACCTGGCCAACAACTACGGACCGCCCAAGGGCAGCGCCGAGAGCAACTTCGGCGTGCACCTCGCGCAGGACTTCGCCCCGCACCGCGACGAGCTGGTCATCTCGACCAAGGCCGGGTACGACATGTGGTCGGGCCCGTACGGCAACTTCGGCTCGCGCAAGTACCTGCTGTCCAGCCTCGACCAGTCCCTCGGCCGGATGGGCCTGGACTACGTCGACATCTTCTACTCCCACCGGGCCGATCCGGACACGCCGCTCGAAGAGACCATGGGTGCGCTGCACACGGCTGTCACAAGCGGGCGGGCGCTGTACGCCGGCATCTCGTCGTACTCGCCCGAGCGCACCCGGCAGGCCGCCGCGATCCTCGCCGAGATGGGCACGCCGCTGCTGATCCATCAGCCCTCCTACTCGATGTTCAACCGCTGGGTCGAAGACGGACTGCTCGACACCCTCGACGACCTCGGCGTCGGCTGCATCGCCTTCTCCCCGCTGGCCCAGGGGCTGCTCACCGACCGCTACCTGAACGGGGTGCCCGAGGGCTCCCGCGCCTCGCAGGCCGGTTCGATGAGTCGTGACATGGTGAACGATGCGACGGTGGGGCGCATCCGTGCCCTGACCGAGATCGCGGATGCCCGCGGCCAGTCGCTCGCCCAGCTCGCCCTGTCCTGGGTGCTGCGACGCGACACCGTCACCTCGGCGCTCGTCGGCGCCTCGTCGGTGAAGCAGCTGGAGTCGAACATCGCCGCGATCGACAACCTCGCGTTCACGGCGGGAGAGATCGCCGCGATCGACGAGCAAGCCGTCGACATGGGCATCAACCTGTGGGAGCCGTCCAGCGCCGTCTAGGCTGACGGACCCGGACCCGGACCCGGACCCGCACCCGCACCCGGCCCGGGGCCGGGTCCGATCCTGGCCCGGGTCTGGTCCGCGCGCCGGCCGGTGCGACGACCGTTCCGGTGGTGGCCGGAGATCTCTCCTCGACAGTCCTTAAAAGCAGATATATCCTTTTAAATCATCGCAAGATGAAATCGAGGAGGCTGCTAGTGGCAAGAATGAATGTAGAAGTGGAACTCGACAAGGGTGAGGTGACGAAATACCGCCGGCACGAGAACGGGCGTGGACTGGTGTCGCCTGGGGCCCAGGTGAACCCGAGTGCCTATGTTTCGAGCGCAACCTATGTCGAGAGTGACGCCCAGGTCGGGCCCGAATCGTGGATCGGGCAGGGCAGCTGGATCGACCACGGGGCGATCATCGGCGCACGGGTCTTCGTTGGAGCGAACGTTCACGTCGGGGCCGATGCGATCGTCGGAAACGAGGCGCGCCTGGCCAGCAATACGCAGATCGGCCGCGGGGCCTTCATCGCCGACGGCGCGGTCATCGATCACGAAATCGCGGTTCCGGATTTCACCGACGTCAGTGCACGGCCGTCGGCCCGAGCACGCACCGTCCCACCGGGGGGCCTGTCGGCGGCACCCGGTATCGACCGGGCCGGATGGCGACGAGCCTGGGGTGCTCGGCGCAGGCCGTCCACTACAACCGAGTTGCTGGTCTTTCACCGACACGAGATGAATACTTAACGGATGCCGCACCACCAGTCATCGAGCTATCGCACGCTCGCGTCGTTCAGCAGGATCACTCTGCTTCACCACCTGATGCAGCGCGGAACCATGACCGTGGGCGATCTGGCCGAGGCGGCCGAGCTCCACCACAACACCACCCGGGAGCACCTGCAGCGCTTGATCAGAGACGGTTTCGTCACCTGGGAGGTGGAGCACCGAGAGGCCAAGGGGCGCCCGCGCATCCTGTACACCGCCGCCAGCGGCGCCGACTCCCGTGACGGCTGTATCAGGGAAGCCCAGGCGCAGGCATCAGAGCTACGCGGCGACCAGGTGCGCCAGATGCTCCCGATCGAGGCGGTTCTGCATTCGCCCCTGCAGCGCCAGATCGACGCCCTGGACGACCACCTCGACCAGACCGGATTCGACGCAAAACTCGCCGCTGACGGCAGGCACGTCCACCTGCACGAATGCCCCTACAGCGAGATGGCTCGAGTGCACCCGGAAGTCTGCCGCGTGCACTTCGGTTTGCTCCGGGGGATACTCGAACAGACCGACGGGCCGCTCAGTGCCGACGCACTCCACCCGTTCGTCGAGCGGAACACCTGCACGCTCGAAATCAGCCGCACGGACTATGAACCGCTGCCCCCGGAACGCGACCCTGCTGTGGCGGTGGGCGCCGACGGGGCGTCATCGGCCTGAGGTGCAGTCGTTTCGGCCAGCTGGATGAGGGCCAGCGCGGACCGAGCCTGAACCGTGGCCTCGGCCTCGGTCACCGGGCCGAGCAGCCCGAGCAACCGCCGCCGGTAGTCTTCGCCGAGCAGTAGGGCGTAGAGCGATTCGGCATGGGCGGCCGCGGCCTCACCGTGCTCGGCCCGAAGGTGATCCGCGAGGCGCGCGACGTGCCGCATGTCACCGTTGTCGTGCAGCCGTCGGGCGAGTTCGGGAAACCGCAGCGACTCGGCGATCACGAGGCGGTGCAGTCCGATCATCTGGGCGGAGTGCAATCCGTAGACGATGCGTGCGGCGAGGGACTCCAGCGTCTCCGGGTGCAGAGGCTCGCCGCTGACGTTCTTGGCGAGCCTCTGCTGCATCTCGGTGAAGACGCCGTCCTTGTTGCCGAAGTAGGTGTAGATGGTGCGTTTGGTGACGCGGGCCGCGGCGGCAATCCGGTCCACCGTCGCGTTGCCGAAGCCGTATTCGAGGAAGACCGGCAAGGCCGCGTCGAGGATCTGACCTCGACGTTCGATGCGCCCCTCCTCCGTGGGCCGGCCGAGCTTGCGGACCGGGCTCGCTGTGGTTGCCGGCTCCATGGTCCGCCCTTCGGATCTGCGAAAAAGGTTTACGGCAAACGTACTCTCGGATGTAGAATGAAACTAATTCGTATCATTAAAATTCGATGCGACTCTTCGATCCCCGGCCTCATGAAGGCCGAGCAGGGAGTTCTTTCATGTCAACCCGACCGCGAACAGCCGTGGCGACCAAGTCCCGACCATCCACTGCCTCGGGTCGATCGACCCCTGACGCACAACCCGTCGTCTTGCCGGCTGATCGGGAGCGCCTGACCGGTTTCTACCGGCAGATGATGCTCATCCGCCGGTTCGAAGAGCGAGCAGCCCGCGCCTACACGCAGGCGCTGATCGGCGGCTACTGCCACCTGAATCTCGGTGAGGAGGCTGCGGTCGTCGGTCTCATGTCCGCGCTGCGCCCGAGCGATTACCTCTTCACCAACTACCGCGAGCACGGCTACGCGATCACCCGCGGCATCCACCCCAACCGGGTGATGGCCGAGCTGTACGGCCGCTCCGACGGGGTGTCCAAGGGGTGGGGCGGCTCCATGCACATGTTCGACCTCGAGAAGCGGATGCTGGGCGGCTACGGCATCGTCGGCGGTCAGATCCCGTTGGCGACGGGCGCAGCCCTGGCCATCGACTACCGCGACGGGGACGAGATCGTGTTGTGCACGATGGGCGATGGCACCACGAATATCGGGGCCTTTCACGAGTCGCTGAACATCGCGGCTCTCTGGAACCTGCCGATCGTCTACGTCATCATCAACAACAGGCTGGGAATGGCGACGACCGTCGACAGGGCGTCGGCCGAACCGGACCTCTACAAGCGGGCATCCGCCTACCGGATGGCGTCGGATCGCGTCGATGGGCTCGACCCCGTCGCCGTGTTCGAGGCAGCCCAGCGCGCCGTCGCGATGGCTCGCAGCGGCAAGCCCTTCCTGCTCGAGGTCGTGACGGAACGACTTCGTGGACACTCCGTGGTCGACCCGGCCAAGTACCGCTCCGACGAGGAGATGGCCCTGGTCACGGAGAGAGACCCGGTGCACACCTTCGCCGCCATGCTGGTCGCCGACGGCCTGCTCGACGAGCAGGAACTGGCGAAGATCGACGCGGAGGCAACCCTTCAGGCGACCGAGGCGGCGGCCTTCGCCGAGAATAGTCCGTTCCCGGACGTGTCGACCCTGTTCGACTACACCTATGCCACCCCCGTGGCCAATGACTCCCATCGGTTGCCCGGGCAGCCCCTGTTCGAGCCGGCGCCGATCCCCGACTACGGAGTCAACCGATGAGCATCATGACCTATCGTCAGGCCCTGCACGACACGCTGCGTTCCGAGATGCTGCGGGACGAGAACGTGTTCCTGATGGGCGAGGAGATCGGCCTCTTCGAGGGCGCGTACAAGATCACCGCGGGCATGCTCGACGAGTTCGGCGAGAAGCGCGTGCGGGACACCTCGATCGCCGAAGAGGGCTTCACCGGCGCCGCCATCGGCGCCGCGATGCTCGGGCTTCGCCCCGTGGTCGAGATCATGACCATCAACTTCTCCCTGCTCGCGCTCGACCAGATCGTGAACCACGCCGCCAAGATCTACGGCATGTTCGGCGGACAGGCCAGAGTGCCCCTCGTCATCCGCACGCCCGGCGGCGGCGGACAGCAGCTGGGAGCGACCCACTCGCAGAACATCGAACTCTTCTACGCCTTCGTCCCCGGGATGAAGGTCGTCGCGCCCAGCACGCCGGCCGACGCCAAGGCGCTACTGATCGCGGCGATCCGGGACGATGACCCCGTTCTCTTCCTGGAGAACCTCTCCCTCTACAACGTCAAGGGCGAGGTGCCCGACGGCGACGTTCCGGCAGAAATCGGCAAGGCCGCCGTCACGCGCACGGGCCGCGACATCACCCTGATCGGCTATTCACGGATGGCCCACGTCGCGTTTCAGGTGGCGCAGCAGCTCGCGGAATCGGACGGCCTCGACATCGAGGTCATCGACCTGCGCAGCCTGCGTCCGCTCGACCGCGAAACGGTTGTCGAGTCCGTCAAAAAGACGCACGCCGCCGTCATCCTCGAGGATGACTGGCTGACCTATGGGATCGGCGCCGAAATCGCGGCCACGATCTCCGACGGCGCCTTCGACTACCTGGACGCACCCGTTCGACGCGTCGCCATGGCCGAGGTGCCGCTGCCGTACTCAAAACCGCTGGAGACGGCCGCGTTGCCGTCGGCGGAGGACGTCATCGGCGCCATCCGTCAGACCCTCGACGCCGTCGGTCGCCGCCGCTACCCGATGGGTGAAAAATCATGATCGAAATCACAATGCCCCGTCTCTCCGACACGATGGAGGAAGGCGCGATCGCGATCTGGCACAAGCAGCCCGGTGACCGGGTCGAGGTCGGTGACCTGCTCGTCGAGATCGAGACCGACAAGGCCACGATGGAATACGAGGCCTACGAGGCCGGAACGCTGTCCGAGCAGCTCGTGCCCGAGGGGAAACTGGTCTCCATCGGCGTTCCCATCGCGCTCCTGGACGACGGCGAGCCGAGCGCCGCGCCGGCGGCGGCGGCGACGCCGGCCGACGCTGCTGACGCACCTGCTGCTGCCGCGAGCCCGGCTGCCGCCCCGGCGGCCGAGGCTACCTCCGCGAGCCCGGCACCGGTGGCCGATCCGGCACCGGCATCGTCTCCGGCCGCCGAAAATGTCGTCGAGACTAACGCCGGGATTAACGCCGGAACCGGTGAGCGTCTCTTCGCCTCACCGCTGGTGCGCAAGCTCGCACGGGAAAACCACCTCGACCTGAGCCAGGTGCGCGGCACGGGACCCGGCGGGCGCATCATCCGCTCGGATACCGACGCCCTGCTCTCGCAGGCGACCGCACCCGACTCCGCCGCCGCGCCCAGCGTGCCCGTGGCCTCTCCCGTCGCCACGCCGGCTGCCGTGGCATCACCGGACACCGTCGACAAGCGCGCATCCGAGGCTGTCCCACTGAGTAACATGCGCCGCATCATCGCGCGGCGGCTGGGTGAGAGCGCCCGCACCGTCCCGCACTTCTTCGTCACCGGAGCGGCGGATGCCGAGAACCTGGTGCAGCTGCGCACCGAGTTGAACGCGCAGCTCGTTCTGGCCGGTCGGCCGAAGGTGAGCATCAACGACCTGCTGATTCGGGCGAGCGCGCTCGCCCTGCGCGAGCACCCCGAGGTCAACGCGTCCTACATCGACGATTCGAGCGGCGAGATGTTGGTGCACCACCGGGTCAACATCGGTGTGGCCGTCGCCTCGGGCCACGGCCTCGTTGTTCCCGTGATCGAGGACGCGGACCAGAAGACGGTCAGCCGGCTCGGCACGGAGGCCAAGCACCTCGTCGGCCTGGCCAATGCCAAGAAGCTCACAGCCGGTCAGATGTCGGGCGGCACGTTCACCATCAGCAACCTCGGCATGTTCGGGGTGGAGCAGTTCACCGCGATCATCAACCCGCCCGAAGGGGCGATCCTGGCCGTCGGCGGCACCGCGCGCGAGGCGGTCGTGGTCGGGGACGAGATCGTCGCCCGTCACCGGATGCGCTACACCCTGTCCGCCGACCACCGGATCATCGACGGCGCCGTGGCTGCGCGGTTCCTGCAGACGCTGACCCGTCTGATCGAGAACCCGTGGACGATCATCGCCTGATCACCCGGCACGCCTGATCTCGGCGAGGGGAGTCGGTCTCGCGAGGGTGCCCGTTCCGGTCGAGAGTGACCTGAGGAACGGGCACCCTGCGGTGAGCGGATGCTGCTACGCGCTGACCAGCATCCGTTCGATCACGGAGGTGAAGAAGGTGATCCCGTCGGTGCCGCTGCGCATGGCGTCGTCGGTGTCGGGGCCGAAGCCGGGCTCGACCGCGTGCTCGGGGTGCGGCATCAGGCCGACGACGTTACCGCGCGCATTGCTGATGCCGGCAATGTCGTTGAGGGAACCGTTCGGGTTCATGCCGACGTAGCGCACGACCACGCGGCCCTCACCCTCGAGGCGCTCGAGCGTGTCGGCGGAGGCGATGAAGCCGCCCTCGCCGTTCTTGAGCGGGATGGTGATCTCCTGGCCGGCCGCGAAACCGCCGGTCCAGTCGGTGAGGGCGTTCTCGACGCGCAACCCCTGGTCGCGACAGATGAACGAGCCGTGGTCGTTGCGGATCAGGCCACCCTCGAGAAGGTGCGCCTCGGTCAGCATCTGGAAACCGTTGCAGATGCCGAGCACGGGCATGCCACCGTTCGCAGCGCTGATGACCTCGGCCATGATCGGCGAGAGGCTCGCGATGGCGCCGCAGCGCAGGTAGTCGCCGTAGCTGAACCCGCCGGGCAGCACGAGCGCGTCGACGTCGTGCAGGTCGTGCTCACCGTGCCAGAGGGCGACAGGCTCGGCGCCGGCCAGACGGATGGCGCGCGCGGCGTCGCGATCGTCGAGCGAACCGGGGAACGTGACGACGCCGATGCGCATCAGTGCGTCTCTCCGGCCGGTGCCTCGAGCACGTGGATGCCGACGACATCCTCGATCACGGAGTTGGAGAGCACGGTGTCGGCGAGTTCCTGCACCTCGGCGAGCACGGCGTCATCGACGTGGCCGTCGACGGTGATCTCGAACCGCTTGCCCAGGCGAACGCTGGTGAACCGGGTCTTGCCGAGGCGACCCAGGGCGCCGGCGACGGCCTTCCCCTGCGGGTCGAGCAGCTCGGCCTTGGGCATAACTTCTACGACGATTGTTGGCATAGCTCACTCCGGAGACGTCGGGGGGTGGATGCCACGATTCTACAGGCCGACCCCCGGGGCCCCGAGCGCACCGGCGGCACCGGCGCCCAGGCCGCTACCGAGACCCGTGCCGTTGCCGCCCGCGAGCCCGCTCTGCCCGAGCAGCACGCCGCGCAGCACGTCCCGGATCGCGGCGACCCCCTCGAAGGTCTCCACGAAGCTCGTGCTCAGCGGGGAGAGGCCGATGCGCAGGGCGTCGGGCGTGCGGAAGTCGGGGATCACGTCGTGCTCCCACAGGATCTGCGTCACCTGCAGCATGGCGGGATGGTTCACGGTCAGGTGACCGCCGCGGTGCGTGGGCTCCCGAGGCGACGATACGGTCACGCCCATCGGCGCGAGCCAGGCGTCCACGAGGGTCAGCGCGAATTCGGTCAGCGCCACTGACTTGGCTCGCAACGAGTCGATGCCGGCCTCCTCGATCATCGCGATCGAATCCTGCATGGCCAGCATCCCGACGATCGGCGGGGTTCCGCTCATGAAACGACGAATGCCGTCGGCCGGCACATACCCCGGGCCCATCGTGAAGACATCCTTCGTTCCCATCCAGCCTTGAATCGGCTGGGTGAGCACGTCCTGCAGGTCGCGGCGCACATAGGCGAACGCGGGGGCGCCGGGGCCGCCGTTCAGGTATTTGTAGGAGCAGCCGACGGCCAGGTCCACGTCGCACAGGTCGAGCTCGACCACCACGGAGCCGACCGAGTGGCTGAGGTCCCAGAGCACGAGGCCGCCCGCGGCGTGCACCACCGTGGTGATCGCGCGCATGTCGGCGAGGAACCCGGAGCGGTAGGCAACGTGACTGAGCAGCACGAGCGCGGTCTGCGGGCCCACGGCCTGCCGCACCTGCTCCACGGTGACGCCGCTCGCGGGGTCGGAGTGGATCCAGCGGAGCGTCATGCCTCGTTCGGCCGCGACGCCCTCGAGCAGGTAGCGGTCGGTGGGGAAGTTGTCGGTGTCGAGCACGATCTCGGTGCGCATCGGTTCCGTGTCGACTCGGAGGTAGTCGACTGCCGCCCGCGCCAGCTTGTAGAGCAGCACGGTGGTGGAGTCGCCGACGAAGACCTGGCCGGGTCCGGCTCCGAGGGCGGCGCGGCCGATGTCGTCGCCGATCTTCAGCGGCAGGTCCATCCAGGCCTCGTCCCAGCCGCGGATCAGCCGGGTGCCCCAGTCATGGGTGAGGAACTCGGTGATGCGGGCCACGCTGGCACGGAGGGGGCGGCCGAGGGAGTTGCCATCGAGGTAGGCGACGGGGTTCGGGGTATGCCCCGCCGCGCCGGTCGCTCCGGCGGCCGCGGTGGCGGGATCGATGCCGACGAACTGCCGCCGGTAGTGCCCGAGTCCGTCGATGCGGTCCATCCGGCGGGCGAAGGCGAGGTGGGCATCCTGGCTGCCGTTGCCGGCGGGGCTGATGTCGGTGCTGGGGGTCATCTGGATTCCTCGAGGTCGAACGGATGATGGGCAGCGCTCTCGCAGCGATGCGCGCTTCCCGGGGAGTCGCCGACACCGTGCCGCGCTGGAAGTATCCCACCCGCGCGGGGGGCGGCGCGAGTGCGGCCGGGTGCGCGGCTCGGTGTGCGGTCTGCGGTGCGGTCGCCGGCGCGGCAGCGGATGCGCGCCGTGGTGCGGTCAGGCATGCGGTGGGGCGAGGTCGGTCGGGCTGACCGCGCGGGCGGTGCAGAGCCAGCCGCTGAACGCGGACGGGTCGACCGGGCGCTCGCCGCGCAACACGGTGACCAGTCGCCCGCCGACACCCGCCGGGCCGCGCAGCACGGTCCGGAAGCCCCCAAGGTGCTCCATGGTCAGGCTCCCCAGCACGTCGTCGCGGCTCAGCCCGGCGCCGAGCAGCGCATCGATCTCCCGTCGGTTCAGCCCCACCGGCAACGGGCCGTTGCCGAGGTCGGTGCCATAGAGCACCTGCCCGCCGGCGCGGTGGAAGCGGCGCAGATTCTCGACCGCGCGATCGAAGTCATCGGTCGGCTCGCCCCAGCCGTGGATGTCCAGGGTGCTGATCCACGCCATCCGCCCGGCCATAGCCGCGATCAGCTCGTCGTCGAGCCGCTCGCTGAACGGCGTGTGCGCCAGGGCGTCCACCCCGGCTTCGAACGCGCGGAGCGCCTGGCCGGCCCCTTCGGCGTGGGCGAGCACCGGGGCCCCGCGGTCGTGGGCGTGCCGGGTGATGGCAGCGAGCACCTCGGGTGGCAGTACCGGGCCGGCGTCGCCGTTCAGCGTCACCTTGATCACGGATGCCCCGAGCTCCAGCTGGTCATCGACGGCTGCCGCGGCATCCGTGGCCTGGGCCACGAAGCGCACGCTCCCGGCCGGGGCCCAGGACCGTTCGCTCGGGTAGCCGCCCGGCGCGGCGAGGAACGCTCCCGCGAACACGGCTGCCGGCTGCGCTGCACCCGGGGAGCCCTGCGGCGTCCATCCACCGAGGTCGAGCACGCGCGCAATCCCGCCCGCGGTGAGCGGCGCCGGGTCGATCAGCGCGAAGTGCACATGCGCGTCGAGGAAGCCCGGCAGCACGGTGTCACTCACCGGTCTGGTCTCAGGTTCCGAGTTCGGTGCGCACGGCGAACAGCTCGGGGAAGAAGGTCAGCTCGAGCGCCTTCTGCAGGAAGGCCGCGCCGCTCGATCCGCCTGTGCCGGACTTCATGCCGATGATGCGCTGCACGGTCTTGAGGTGCCGGAACCGCCAGAGCTGGAAGTTGTCCTCCAGGTCGACGAGCTCCTCGCAGGCCTCGTAGGCACCCCAGTGCTCGCCCGCGTTCTCGTAGATCCCGCGGAAGGTGGCCACGAGTTCCGGGTGCAGCACCCACGCCTCGGTCACGTCGCGCCCCCGCACGGATGCCGGAATCGCGAACCCCTGCCGGTGCAGGTAGCGCAGGAACTCGTCGTAGATGCTGGGGGCTTCGAGCATCTCGGAGAGGAGCGCGTGGGCATCCGCGTCGCTCTCGAACACGCTCAGCATGCGCCGGTTCTTGTTGCCGAGCGCGAATTCAACGGCCCGGTACTGGTACGACTGGAAGCCGGAGGAGCTGCCCAGGAAGTGCCGGAATTCGGCGTATTCGCTGGGCGTGAGCGTGGCCAGAACCGACCACTGCTCGGTCAGGGTGCGCTGGATGTGCTTGACCCGGGCGATGCATTTGAGAGCCGGGGCGATCTGGTCCTGGCGCAGGAACGCGGTTGCGGCGCGCAGCTCGTGCAGCACGAGCTTGAGCCAGAGCTCGGTGGTCTGGTGCTGGATGATGAACAGAAGCTCGTCGTGGTGCTCGGGCGCGCTGACCGGTTTCTGGGCGCTGAGCAGGGTGTCGAGATCGAGGTAGGAGCCATAGCTCATCCGCTCCCGGAAGTCCGTCACGATCTCGGGATCGAACTCGCGAGTGTTGTACTCGACCGACATGGTGCTCCGTTTCGTTCGGGTGCTGACTGCATTCTGCGGGACAGCCCGGCCCGGCGCAACCGGTGACACCCGCCCGGGGGTCGTGGAGGTTAGCCTCCGCGACGCCAAGGTTCGGGTCCTAGAATCAGGGTCATGACTTCGTCCGAATCGACCCCGCAGGACGGGGCGCAGCCCAGACGGCGTGACGCCCGGCAGAACCGTGAGCGTCTCCTCGTCGAGGCGCGGGCGCTGATCGCCGTGCACGGTGTCGACGCCTCGCTGGAGGAGATCGCCCGCCGCGCTGACGTGGGCGTTGCCACTTTGTACCGCAACTTCCCCACCCGTGACGACCTCGTCCGAGCCCTGCACGACATTTCCCTCGCCGAGCTTTCCTCGGTGCGCGACGAGATCGCCGCCGCCCCCACCGCCTGGGACGGCATCGTCGTCTACACCGAACGCGTTGCCGAATGGTTGGTCGCGGACCCGTCCCTGCCGCCTATCCTCAAACGCATGGAGACGATCGACCCGGCGCGCGGCAAGGTCGCCTCGTTCAAGACGATGCTGTCGGGCCTCGTGACGCAGGCCAAGCGCGACGGCGACCTCCGAACGGATGTCGACACGGTCGACCTCGCGGTCCTCGTCACCATGGTGGGCTCGCTCGGCACCCTCGGCGGCGGTTACACCGGCCAGTGGCGGCGCCAGCTGTCGATCGTTCTCGACGGACTGCGGACCATCGACCGGGACCGACCCAAGCTGCCGGGACGCCCGCTCGGCGCCAAGGAGTACCAGGCGGCGGTGCACGGCCTCAGCCGCCGCGCCACCCGGGCGGCCTCCCGTGGTGCCGGAGCCGCCCCCGGAACCGGCTCCGGCACCGGCTCCGCCGCGGACGCGTAGCCGGCGCCGCCCCCGGAACCGCCTCCGGCGCGGACGCGTAGCCGGCGCCGCCCCCGGAACCGGAACCGGAACCGGAACCGGAACCGGCTCCGCCGCGGACGCGTAGCCGAAGCCTCGGCGTGGTTCTGCGTCGAGTTCACGTGGTGCGCCGGTCGAACTCGACCGGATGTGTCGACCTCGGCGCCGGTCGCGGTGACGCGTGAGGGCAGCCTCGGCTGCCGAGAGTCGCCACTTCTACCGAGAGTCGCCGCCCCAGTGGGTCGCCTCGGCGCAAACGGCGACACTCGGCGGATTCGCGGGCCGCGGGACGGGCGGGCGGACGGGTGGGCGCGGGCCGCGGGACGGGCGGGCGCGGGCCGCCGGGCTACTTCGTACGCACCACGATCTGGTTGCCCCACGGGTCGTCGAAGCCGAGGGTCTGCCCGTCGTGGCGGGTCTGCACGCCGAAGTGGGACATCCGTTCGTTCAGGGCACCGATGTCGTCCGTGCCCGGCAGAATGATGTCGACCTCGCCGAGCCCGAGTGCCAGGCGGCGCTTACCGGCGCCGGCGCTGTTCCAGGTGTTCATCGCCATGTGGTGGTGGTAACCGCCGGCCGAGACGAACAGGGCCTGGCCGCCGAGATTCGCGGTGGCCTCGAAGCCGAGGCGGTCCACGTAGAACTCGCGGGCCGTGCCCACATCGCCGACGGACAGGTGCACGTGCCCGACGATGGCGTTTCCCGTCGACGGATGCGCCTGGCCGTCCCGGGTCAGATGCTCGCCGATGAAGGTGTTCGGGTCGAGGCGGAGGGTGGCCATCTCGACCTGGCCGTGGTTCCAACTCCACTCGGTGCGGTCGCGGTCCCAGTAGAGCTCGATGCCGTTGCCCTCCGGGTCGGTGAAGTAGAAGGCCTGGCTGACCAGGTGATCGGCGCTGCCGGTGAACGATCCCGGATGCGTCGTGCCCACCGAGTAGACGGACGCGGCGAGCTGCGCCTGAGTGTCGAAGAGGATGGCGGTGTGGAACAGCCCGCTGGAGCGGGGCTCGGCGGCGGTCAGCTCCGGGGCGTGCTGCAGGATGACGATCGGCACGGTTCCGCGTCCGAGCACGGCGACCGGGCCCTCGTGGCTCTGCAACTCGAGGGTCACCGCGTCGCGGTAATACGTGATCATGGCGTCGAGGTCACCCACGCGCAGGGTCACCGCGCCCATACCGGTGGACGCGGGCAGCAGGTCGTTCGCGGATCGATTCACACTGGCGTCAACGGATGACCCGGGCCCGGTATTCCGGGTGTCGCGCGCCCGGTCCGGGTATTCCGGGTGTCGCGCGCCCGGTCCGGGTATTCCGGGTGTCGCGCGCCCGGTCCGGGGGCTAACTCAGGAGATATGCTGGTCCGGTCGCGCTCGGGACCCATCCGCCGCGGAAACAGTACGCTTGGTGATGCCGGCGGCCGGGATCTCCTGAGTTAGCCACGGGAGTCGGCCGGAGAAGCGCGGCGGGAGACGGTTCGAGCTCGGAACCCGGTCGGCCCCGGGGGCCCGCTACTGCTCGTCTTCGTGGAGCTGGATCAGGTTGCCGCAGGTGTCGTCGAAGATGACGGAGGTGCCGGAGGCATCCGCGCTGGGGGCTCCGGCGAACTGGACGCCCAGGGTGCGGAGCCGCTCGTACTCGGCCTGCACATCCGGGGTGCCGAAGACGATGGCCGGCAGCCCGAGGCCGCGGAGGCCCTGCGCATACCGAGCGGAGACCTTGTTGTCGTTGGGCTCGAGGAGGAGTCCGACCCCGTCGGGGTCGTCCGGCGACTTCACGACGTAAAGCTGGTGCTCGGGGATGGTCATCAGCTTCTCGAATCCGAGCACGGAGGTGTAGAAGTCGAACGCGGTCGCGGGATCGTTCACGTGGACGCTGCACATCTTGATTCGCATGGCCGGAGCGTATCAGTTTGCCGCGTCGGGCCGCCGGGACGTGACGCCCAGCGACGGTGCGCCGGTCTGCCCAACTGCCGGGATGCGTTCCGACGCCCCGCGCGCCGGGATGCCGCGCGCCGGGATGCCCCGAGCCGGCGCGCCGGGACGCCAAGCCGGCGCGCCGGGACGCCGAGCC
>NZ_SOGQ01000083.1 GCF_004403465.1 Cryobacterium sinapicolor
CAACAGGGCGGCATCGGGCAGAGCCTCATAGTCCGTACTCGAGGAGCCCAACAGGGCCACAGCCTCGGCCGCCTGCCTGAGGTCTTCCGCGAGGTTCATCATGTTCCAAGGATACCTTAATGGGCACACGTAGTCGAGAGTATGTCATGTTGTGGCGAAGTATTTTCGTAGTTTTCTTCTACGGACTGTGGCGTTGGCTCGACGGCCCACCCGGGGGGGCCGGGGGCGGTTCCGCGGCGCAGGTTGCAGCTCGCGGCGGATCATCTAACGTGCGCCTGCTTCCGTGAGGAGCGCCACGAGGGGGCAGGTCGGCCGGGCGGGAGCATTCGAAGGTTGGGTCGCCGGGTCTCGACAGGCTCGACCACCGGTTGGGCTCGACCACCGAGGCGAGCTCGACCACCGACATTCCAGACCACCGCGTCGGGACGAAAAAACCCCTCCATCCGGTGGAAACCTGATGAAGGGGATCTGTTGGTGCACCCCCCCGGACTTGAACCGGGAACCCACTGATTAAGAGTCAGTTGCTCTGCCAATTGAGCTAGAGGTGCATATTCCGTTACTCTCCGACCCGGGGCGACCCGAACCGACTCTAGATACTAACAGCCCTATTGCTCCGGGCGCCAATCGAACCGCAAACCGGTGAGTCGCGCCAAAATAACTAGTCTTGGTCTGTGACCATGCCCCAGAACTACGCCCTCGATGACGACCTCCTGCTCGCAACCGAGCTCGCCGATCTGGCCGATGCGATCTCGCGCGACCGGTTCACCGCGATGGACCTCGTTGTCACGACCAAACCCGACCGCACCCCGGTGACGGATGCCGACCAGGCCGTGGAGCGCGCCATCCGTGACGCACTGTCCGTGCGGCGTCCGACCGACGGCATCCTCGGCGAGGAATTCGGCACCGAGGGCTCCAGCGAGCGGCAGTGGATCATCGACCCGATCGACGGCACGGCCGGTTTCCTGCGCGGCATCCCGATCTGGGGCACCCTCATCGCCCTGGCCGTCGATAACGTTCCCGTGGTGGGCATGGTCAGCTCCCCAGCTCTCGGCAGGCGCTGGTGGGCGCGCACCGGCGGCGGCGCCTGGATGACCGACGAACGCACCCCCGGAGCCGGCCCCGTGCGGCTGCGGGTCTCCGGCGTGGCCGAGTTGGCCGACGCCTCACTCAGCTACAACAGCATCCAGCAGTGGGACCAGACCGGGCACCTCGACGAACTGGTCAGGCTGTCCCGCCAGGTCTGGCGCACCCGCGCTTACGGCGACATGTGGTCGTACATGCTTCTGGCCGAGGGTGTCCTCGACATCGTCGCAGAATACGATTTGCAACCCTACGACATGGCGGCCCTTGCTCCCATCGTGCAGGAGGCCGGCGGCCGGTTCACCTCCGCCGACGGCCGGCCCGGTCCCTGGCACGGCAGCGCGCTGGCCACCAACGGTCTGCTGCACGAGCCGACACTGCTGGCTCTCGGCACCACAACCACCAGAACGGATGCCCCCGCGTCCCCGAACACGTCGGCCCGCTAACCGATGATCCCGCCGCGCACGCACCCCGGAAACCTGCCCCTGCTGATCGCGGCGGCCTGCGTCCTGACCGGCAGCCTCACCGGTTGCAGCGTGATCGGCGACATGCTGCCGACCCCCGTCCGCAGCGTGGCCTCCGTGCCGGCATCCGCTCTCGGGGAGGTCACCGAGGTGACCGATCTTCGTGTCGGAGACTGCCTACGCGAAGTCGTGGAGGGGCTGGACGTGAACGCCTCGGCCCTTCCACTCGTGCCCTGCAGCGAGCGGCACGAGTTCGAGGTGTACGCCCGGTTCCCCGTCGCAGGAGAAACCTTCCCCGGCGACAACGCCGTGACCGCGGCAGCGGAATCCGGCTGCGGGTCGCGGTTCGCGGAGTTCGTGCTGCTCGAGTATCGGGTGTCGAGCCTGGACTTCGCCTACCTCACCCCGACGGAGCAGAGCTGGGCCGGAGTCGATGACCTGAACGACCTCGACGACCGGACCGCCCCTGGCGGCCGCGAGGTGTCCTGCCTGATCACCGATCCGGCCGGCGCCCTGACCGGCACCCTGGCCGGCGCGGCACGTTGACCTGCGGTCGTCTCGCTGCGGGCCCTAATATTCCTGGCGACGCCCCCGAGTGTGAGTTGGCAACCCCGCGCAGGCACCTACGCCGCCGCGCCGCGCCGATCAGGGGTAATAGGCCCGGACCAGTTATTCAGCATTTGAAATGATACTTTTGAGGTAATCCCTCAATTGCTTGGAGTCAGTATGCTATCCACCCAGTCAACACCCCTGATCGAAGCGACTCTGCCCCTGGTAGGCGAGCGCATGCCCGAGATAGCGAAGAACTTCTACAGCCGGATGCTGACCGCTCACCCCGAACTGTTCGACGGTCTGTTCAGCCGTTCCAACCAAAAGAACGGCTCACAGCAGCAGGCCCTGGCCGGCAGCATCGCCGTCTTCGCGACCTACCTGGTGCAGAACCCCGACACCACCCCGGAGGCCATGCTCTCCCGCATCGCCCACAAGCACATCTCCCTCGATATCCAGCCCGAGCAGTACGACATCGTCTACAAGTACCTCTTCGAGGCCATCGCCGAAGAGCTCAGCGACGTCATCACGGCCGAGATCGCCGGCGCCTGGACCGAGGTCTACTGGCTGATGGCCCACGCCCTGATCAAGATGGAGAAGGGCCTTTACGCCGGCCTCGCCAGCGACAAGCCGCTCGCCCCCTGGACCGTCGTGAAGAAGGAAGTAGCCGGCACCGACGCCGTCACGTTCACCCTCGAGCCGGCCGACGACACCCCCGTGACGCCCGCCCTGCCGGGCCAGTACGTCAGTGTCACGGCCACCATGCCCGACGGCATCCGCCAGGTACGCCAGTACTCGCTGTCGGCCGGCACGGCAACGACCCGCGTCTTCACCACCAAGCTCGACGCCGACGGCGAGGTCTCCCCCGTGCTGCACCGTGACGTTCAGGTCGGTGACACGCTCATCCTCTCGGTGCCCTGCGGCGACATCACCCTCGATCAGGGCACCGGCCCGCTGATCCTGGCCTCGGCCGGAATCGGCTGCACGCCCAGTGCGTCGATCCTGCGCTCCTTGGTCGACTCAGGCTCGAAGCGCGAGGTACTCGTTCTGCACGCGGAGAGCAACCTCGAGCGCTGGGCACTGCGCGACCAGATGAGCGAAGACATCGCACTGCTCGAAGCCGCCGAGCTGGAACTCTGGCTGGAAATCCCGAGCGAGGGCCACCACGAGGGCTTCATGACTCTGGAGAATGTGACGATCCCCGAGGATGCCTCGGTCTACCTCTGCGGTCCGCTCCCGTTCATGCGCAGCCTCCGCTCACAGGCGCTGGAGTCCGGCGTGCCAGCCGACCGCATCCACTACGAGATCTTCGGCCCTGACCTCTGGCTCGCCGGCGTCTGACCCAAGCGCAGTACCCGACCCACGTAAAGCGTCGGCGGGGCCTCAGGGTTCGCTGTCCCATTCGGTGCCCTCGAGGTCCCCACGCAGGGTTCCGGTGGCCTCGTCGACCGCCTCGCCGACGGTGTCCGCGAACCGCTCCGGCGGGAACCGTCGGCTGAGGCCGTAGTCGCGCAGGTGGTCCTTCACCGGACCCTTCATCTCGGCGAAGATCAGAGTGACCCCGCGTGACGCGAGGAAATCGTCGAGCTCGAGCAGCTCTTCCAGGGCGGTCGTGTCGATGTCGGTGATCGGCTCGGCCGCCAGGATGACCGTGCGCACGCCGCTGCCTGCCTCGGTGACGACGCGACGCACGTAGTCGTCGAAGATCCCGCCGTTGGCGAAGAACAGCGGTGCGTCGAAGCGCACGATGACGATGCCGGGCAACCGCTCACCCTCGGGGTGCCGGGACAGGTCGTGGTACCCGCGCTGCCCATGGATGCGTCCGAGCTCAGCCCGGTACGGTCGCCAGGCGTGGCTCACGAATGCTCCGAGCGAGAGCGCGATCGCCACCCCGATGCCCTCGATCACGCCCACCACCAGAACGCCGAGGATCGACGCGATCGATAGCGCGGCATCCACCTTGTTCATCCGCACGAGAGCGATGAGGCCATTCATGTCGATCAGCCCCGCCGCGGCGACGATGACGACTGCGGCGATGCTCGCCGACGGCAGGAAGTCGGTGAGGCCGGGTGCGAGCAGCATGAACACCACGATCAACATGGCCCCGACGACCCCGGTGAGCTGCGTGCGCGAGCCCGCGCTCTCCGCGACGGGCGTGCGCGACGACGACGCCGAGATGGCGAAGCCGCCGGACAGGCCGCCCGCGATGTTCGACAGGCCGATCGCCGCCATCTCCTGGCTACCGTCGACATTCTCGCCCCGGCGCGCGGCGAACGTGCGCGACAGCACGGCGGTGTCGGCGAACGCAATCAGGGCGACGCCGAGGGCGGGTAGCGCCAGTGCCGCAACATCCGCCCAGACCAGACCGCCGAGCGCCGGCGAGGGCAGGCCCTGCGGCATCGCGCCGACGACGGGAATGGTGTTCTGGAGCCCCAGCACGGCGGTCAGCACGGTCGCCAGCACAACGGCCACGAGAACACCGGGAATTTTCGACTTGCCCCAGGACAGACCGACAATGATGAACAGCGATCCGAGGCCGAAAAGCAACGCGGTGGGGTTGACCTCTCCCCCGGCGATGCCGCTTCCGATGGCGATCACGTCGGCGATCAGTGGACCCGACTCGATCGAGAACCCGAGCAGCGCCGGCAGCTGGGAAACGATCACCAGCAGTCCCAGGGCGTTCAGGTAGCCGACCCGGATGGGCTTGGAGAGCAGGTCGGTCACGAACCCGAGACGCAGGAGTCCACCCAGCAGGAGTATCAGGCCGACCATGATCGCGAGCAGCCCGGCCAGGGCCACGGCGCGGTCGTCGTCGCCGAGTGCGAGCGGTAGGATCACGGCCGCGATGATCGGCGCCAGGGCCGAGTCGGGACCGAGCACCAGCACCCGCGACGGCCCGAACACGGCGTAGGCCGCGAGGGGAATGATCGTGGCGTACAGGCCCGTCTCCGGTGGGAGGCCCGCCACCTCGGCATAGCCGATACCCACCGGGATGAGCAGGGCGGTGAGCACGAGACCTGCCCTCAAGTCGGGGAGCAGCCACGCGCGCCGGTAGTTGAGTGCGGTGTCGACGCCCGGCACCCATTTCCTCACCCACGCAGCCGCCATGCAGTTCCTCCCGGCCCCATCTTCCCCCATAACCACGCGCAAAAAGGCCCGAACCCCCGTGAGGGTTCGGGCCTTGCCGCTCGTCAACGTGTGACAGCAACCGATGGTGGAGATGCGGGGAATTGAACCCCGGTCCACTGCTGTGGTCATATGCCTTCTACGGGTGTATCCAGTGAAATCGTTCTACTCGGCCCCGGAACTTGCCACTGGCATCTGATCCGACGAGCCCAGCCCTCGTTTAAGTCCCCCTACACCCCGCGGCTCAGAGTAGGAGCAATCTCTCTAAATGACGTCAGGATCCGGGTAGAGAGCATTCCCGGTCTGGCGGACTTCTTAGTGCGCTCGCTTAGGCAGCGAGGGCGAAGTCAGTGCGGTTTGATTTGGCACTTATTGTTTTGCAGAGATCGTTTACGAGATAACCCTGCATCCTCGACCCGCTTCTCATAATTGCGCAGGCAATGTCGAAACCGATCATCCCCCTGTGCACTCACTGCCGGCATGCCGGCATTCGAGTGGGTTACTGTCACACGCTGTTGAATTGTCAATCTGCTGCATCGAGTTCTGCACATCCCGATCAGATCGACCGTTTCGTACAGCCCTTTAGCTTACAACACGCAGGGGCGGATGGCTAGTCGCCCAGGTTATTACGGGCGGAGATGGCCCGGTCGGACTCGCGCTTGTCTTGACGCTCGCGCAACGTCTGGCGCTTGTCGTACTCTTTCTTGCCCTTGGCGACCGCGATCTCCACCTTGGCGTTGCCGTTCTTGAAATAGAGCCTCAGCGGAACGAGCGTGTAGCCGCCCTCTTTGGTCTTGTGGCTGATCTTGATGATCTCCTGCTTGTGCATCAGCAGTTTGCGCTTGCGCCGCGGCGGGTGGTTCGTCCACGTGCCGGCGACGTACTCCTGGATATGCACGGCGTCGAGCCAGATCTCGCCGTTCTCGATGAAGGCGTAGCCGTCCACGAGCGAGGCCCGGCCGGCCCGGAGTGATTTCACCTCGGTGCCGCTGAGCACCATTCCGGCCTCGTACGTCTCCTCGATGAGGTAGTCGTGGCGTGCCTTGCGATTGGTCGAAACGACCTTCTCGCCAATTTCCCTGGGCACGGCATGCTCCTCAACTCGGTGTGGGTTCGACGCGGTGCCGACCAGCCCATCAGTCTAGCGCGCACTGGGGCGGGTGAGGGGACTGGGTGAGGGTAGGTCAGACCTTCAGATAGCGCGTGATGGCGAATTGCGCGGAAAACGCCGCCAGCACCGCGCCGACGACTAACAGGATCGGAACCACCACCAGGGCGTCTTGCATGCCGACGAGCGAGAAGTTGGTGAGTCGGGCGCCCAGGTAGCCCTGCACGAACCAGTACACGAGGCCGAGCACGGCACCTCCCGCCAACAGCGATCCCAACAGGGCCGCGAACACGCCCTCCAGGATGAAGGGCGTTTGAATGAACCGGTTGGATGCCCCGACCAGCCTCATGATGCCCAGCTCGCGCCGCCTGGAGAACGCGGACAGACGGATGGTCGTGGCAATCAACAGCGCCGCCGCCACGAGCATCAGGGCGGCGATGCCGATCGCGGTGTAACTGGCCACGTTGAGCACGGAGAAGATCTGGTCCAGGTACTTGCGTTGGTCCGCGACGTTCTCCACTCCGGCGATGCCGGACAGGCCTTCCACGAGCACATCCGACTGTGAGGGGTCGTCGAGGTTGACCCAGAAGGTCTCGTTCAGCTGGTCCGCGGTGACGTAGTCGACAACCGGGTTGTCGGCGAACTGCTTCTTGAAGTTCTCGAAGGCCTGGTCGTGGGTCTCGAAGTAGTACTTGTCGATGAACGGGGACAGGGTGGGCGATTCGAGCTGCGCCTTGACCGTGTCGATCTGTTCGGGCGTGGCCTCACCGGCCGTGCACGTTTCCCCCGAGGAGATGGCGGTGCACATGTAGATGCCCACCTGGGCACGGTCGTACCAGAAGTTCTTCATCTGGCCGATCTGCATCTGCATCAAAATCGCGGCGCCGACGAAGGTCAGCGAGATGAAGGTCACGAGCACCACGGAGACGACCATGGAGGCGTTGCGGCGCAGGCCGTTGGCGGCTTCGGAGAGCACGAGTCCGAGTCTCATCGGGTGGGCCCTACATTCTGTTCGCCGGTCTGGTCCGGTTTCTCGCCCGGCGCACGCAGCCCGAGCTTCTCGGCCAGGGTCAGCTGTTCCGGCACGTCGTGGTGGGTGATCGGAAGGGCCGGCCGGGTCATGGCCCGGCTGAGGTCGGTCGTGGGAGCGCCGTCGACGGCATCCGTTTCTGCTTCTGCTTCTGCTTGCGCGTCCGCTTCCGCATTCGCTTCCCGGAGCGATCCGTCGTCACGGGGCAGCAGCTCGGCCGGGCTCTCCGCGGCTGAGAACGATGCTGCGGCGGGCTCCTCGACCGGCACTGCGGTGGGCTCCTCGACCGGCACTGCAACCGGCACTGCGGCGGGCGCCTCGACCGGCACTGCAACCGGCACAGAGGCGCGCACGGGCACCGCGGGGAAGGTCAGGGGCGGGTGCTCGACGGGCAGAACCTCGGAAGCGGGCACGTCCGCAGCCGGGGCGAACGCCGATGCCGGGGCCGGGGCCGCAGCCGGACGCGCGATGCCTGACGTTCCGCTGGGCGCCGACGGGGCCGAGCGACGGCCGGTGCCGGCCGTGGTGGTCGGGATGGCCGCGGTGGCGTAGCCGCCCTGGCGCTCGTCGCGCACGATCCGGCCGCCGACGAGTTCGATCACGCGGCGCTGCATCTGGTCGACGATGCCGGCCTCGTGGGTGGCCATGATCACGGTGGTGCCGCCGGCGTTGATGCGCTCGAGCAGTGCCATGATGCCGGCGCTGGTGGTGGGGTCGAGGTTTCCGGTGGGCTCGTCGGCCAGCAGGATCTGCGGCTTGTTGACGATGGCGCGCGCGATGGCCACGCGCTGCTGCTCACCGCCGGAGAGTTCGTGGGGCAGCCGCTGGGCCTTCTCGGCCAATCCGACCATCTCGAGGGTGTCGGGCACGGCTTCCTGGATGAACCCGCGCGATTTGCCGATCACCTGCAGGCTGAAGGCGACGTTGTCGAAGACGCTCTTGTTCGGCAGCAGGCGAAAGTCCTGAAAGACGACCCCCATGTTGCGGCGGAAGTACGGCACTTTGCGGTTGGAGATCGACCGCAGGTCCTGTCCGAGCACGTGAATGCTGCCGCTGGTGGGCCGATCTTCCTTCAGCACGAGGCGGAGGCAGGTCGATTTCCCCGAGCCGGAAGCACCGACCAGAAAGACGAACTCTCCGCGCAGCACCTCGACGCTGATGGCGTCCAATGCCGGTCGGTTCGTTCCCGGATACTTCTTGGTGATGGTGTCAAAACGAATCATGGCCCCTTGAGCCTAAGCAGGCATCCTGATAATTCCTACTCCGACATACCGAACCGGCGATAGGAGTCGCAGATCGAGGCTCTAATCCTGCGGTGCCTGCTTGCGCCAGCGGATGCCCGCGGCGATGAAACCGTCGAGGTCGCCGTCGAACACCTGGCTGGGATTGTTGACCTCGTAGTTGGTGCGCAGGTCCTTGACCATCTGGTAAGGCGCGAGCACGTAGCTGCGCATCTGGTCGCCCCAGCTGGCCGTGATGACCCCGGCCAATTCCTTTTTGGTGGCGGCTTCCTGTTCGCGCTGCAACAGCAGGAGCCGGGACTGCAGCACGCGCATGGCGGCGGCCCTGTTCTGGATCTGGCTCTTCTCGTTCTGGCAACTCACGACTGTGCCCGTGGGCAGGTGGGTGATGCGCACGGCGGAGTCGGTGGTGTTCACGGACTGGCCGCCGGGGCCGCTGGAGCGGAAGACGTCGACGCGGATATCGTTCTCGGGCACCTCGATCGACTCGGTCTGCTCGATCAACGGCACCACCTCGACGGCGGCGAAGGAGGTCTGGCGCTTGCCGGCGGAGTTGAACGGGCTCATCCGCACGAGGCGGTGGGTGCCGGCCTCGACGCTCAACGTGCCGAAGGCGTACGGCGCATCCACCTGGATGGTCGCGCTCTTGATGCCGGCCTCTTCGGCGTAGCCCACGTCGAGCACCTGCACGGGATAGTTGTGCTGCTCGGCCCAGCGCAGGTACATGCGCAGCAGCATCTCGGCGAAGTCGGCCGCATCGACGCCGCCGGCGCCGGAACGGATGGTGATGACCGCCGGGCGCACATCGAATTCGCCGTTCAGCAGCGTGTGCACCTCGAGGTCGCCGAGCACCTTCGTGATGCTCGCGAGTTCCGCGGTGGCCTCGTCGGCCGATTCCTGGTCACCCTCGGCGTTGGCAAGCTCCACCAGTACCTCGAGGTCGTCGAGGCGAGACTCGATGCTCACGATGCGGGCCAGCTCCGACTGGCGGTGGCTCAGCTCGCTGGTCACCTTCTGCGCATGGTCGGAGTCATCCCACAGGTCGGGCGCACCGGCCTGTTCATTCAGGTCGGCGATATCGGTGCGGAGTCGATCGATATCGATCACCGACCGGATGTCGTCAAACGTGGCCCGCAGTGCGGCGATCTGCTCCGAGAATTCCAGCTCAATCATGTCGGACCCCAGCCTACCGGGCCGCCCCGTCACCGCATCCGTTCTCGGGCCCGCTGAGCATCCGGACGGTCGTTGTGCCCGGCCGGGGATAGCATCGAGGAGCCATGAGTAACGCCGAGCGTCCGTTCCAAATGCGCTCAGTCGCACTCGCCGCGTTCTTGCCGACCCTCCTGTTCTCGATCGGGGAGGGTGCGATCATCCCGCTGATCCCGATCGTGGCCAATGATCTCGGAGCCACGCTCGCGATAGCCGGGTTCATCGCCGCCATGATCATGGTGGGCGAACTGGCCGGGGATATCCCCAGCGGCTGGGTAGTTTCCCGCATCGGCGAGCGCAACGCCATGATCTGGGCATCCCTGCTCGCGATCATCGCCGTGCTGATCTGCATCGTCGCCACCAACCCCCTCGTGCTGGGCATCGGAATCTTCTTGATCGGATTGGCCACTGCAGTGTTCGCCCTGGCCCGGCACGCTTTCATGACCAGCTACGTGCCACTCGCCTACCGGGCCCGTGCGCTCTCGACCCTCGGCGGCATCTTCCGCGCCGGCTGGTTCATCGGCCCGTTCATCGCAGCCGCCCTGCTCAGCCTCACCGGCAGCACCGAGTCGGTGTTCTGGGTGTTCGTGGTCTGCTGCCTTGGCGCGGCCGCGATGCTGCTGCTGCTGCCCGATCCCGAGAGCACCTTCGGAGGCCCGCAACTGGTGAAGGCGCCCGACGGCTCCGTCGTTCCGGCCGGCCGGGAGCTCGCGGCCGAGGAATCCCAGGGCCTGTTCCGCACCATCTGGGGCTACCGGGCGGTGCTGCTGCGCCTCGGCACGGGCGCGGGCCTGATCGGGGCGATGCGCGCCTCCCGCACGGTGCTGCTCCCGCTCTGGGCGGTCAGCATCGGCATCAGCGTGCCCGACATCGCGCTGATCATCGGCATCGCCGGCGCTGTCGACTTCGCCCTCTTTTACGTCAGTGGCCAGGTCATGGACCGCTTCGGCCGGATGTGGACCGCCATCCCATCGATGATCGGCCTGGGTGCCGGGCATCTCATCCTGGCGTTCACACACGACCAGCCCAGCAACGTGGCGTGGTTCATCGCCGTGGCCATGATCCTGTCCCTCGCCAATGGCATCGGCAGCGGCCTCCTGATGACGCTCGGCGCAGACCTGGCCCCGAAGAACACCAGCCCTGCCCCGTTCCTGGGTGCGTGGCGCTTCACCGCCGACCTGGGTGGCGCGGTCGCTCCGCTGGCCGTGGCCGGCCTGACCGCGGTCGCCACCATCTCGATCGCCAGCGGCGTGATGGGTGTGTTCGGCCTGTTCGGCGCCGTGATCCTGGGCCGCTACATTCCCCGTTACGCGCCCCGCCGCCCGCGCCTGTAACCCTGAGTCGGCTCGGTACCGCCCGCACTGAATCCGGGGAATAGGCGTCCGACCGTGGGCGTTGTATGGTTCCATGCCTCTCATCGGAGAATACGAGCCCGGCACCCAGAAGTGGGTGCGCGACCAGGTCGATCTCTATGAACGTTCCGGCGGAACGGAGGGCACCACCCTCCGTGGGATGCCCGTCATCGTGTTGACCACCCGTGGGGCCAAGTCGGGCAAGTTGCGCAAAACCCCACTGATGCGCGTCGAGCATGACGGTGTCTACGCCGCGATCGCCTCCCTCGGCGGCAGCCCGAGGAACCCCGTTTGGTACGGCAATGTGGCGGCCCACCCCTTCGTAGAGCTGCAGGATGGCCCGGTTCGCCAGGACATGCTGGCGCGCGAGGTCACCGGCACCGAGCGCGCCACGTGGTGGGAACGGGCCGTGGCCGCATTCCCCGACTACGGCGACTACGAGAGGAAGACCGACCGGGTCATCCCGGTGTTCGTGCTTGAACCCGTTGCCGCCACAGCCCCCGCCTCCTAGCGGTGGCACGCGCGAAGACCCGTGGACCGCAGCTTGACCGCACCATGCTGGCCGGCCTGCGCGATGACGACGGCAGCGTCCTCCGCGCCATCCACGGCCTCGAAGGACTGTGCGGCGCCACCATCGACGACGCCCGGCTCGGCCTCCTCGCACCCGTTCTCGCCGCGCACCAGGGCGTCATGGTCACCTGAGTTCTCAGAGCCGGGGCGCCGCGGGATCACGCCCCGATCAGGGAATCGCGCCCGCGATGATCTCGAGTTCAGACTTCGGTTTATCGCGCTGGCTGGCGATTGCCGCGCCGGCCGCCACGCACACCACAACGATGGCGATCTGCTGCTGCAACAGGAACGTCTCCCCCAGCACCAGCGCGCCGAACAGGGCCGCGATCACCGGGCCGAAGCTGGTGATGATCGCGTAGAGGCGCGGGGTGATGCGCCGCAGGATGTAGGTGTCCAGCGTGTACGGGAACGCCGACGAAAGCACGCCGATGGCCAGCAGCAGCCCGATCACACTCCAGTTCAGGGTGGTCCAGTCCACTGTGAGCAGCGCAAACGGCACCAGCAGCGTCAGGCTCACGACGCTGGCCACGGAGATGCCCTCGAGCCCGGGGAACGACACCGCCACCTTGCGGGTCAGCAGAATGTACGCCGCCCAGGACGCCGCCGCGGTCAGGGCGTAGACAATTCCGAGCACGTTCAGCGCCCCGTCAGACCAGGTCAGCAGGAACACTCCGCCCGCCGCGGCGGTGGCGTAGACGAAGTCGAGCAGGCGCCGCGACGAGGCAAGCGCCAGTGCGAACGGCCCGAGGAACTCGATCGTGGCGGCGATGCCGAGACCGAGCAGGTCGACGGCTTCGTAGAAGGTGAGGTTCATCACCGCGAGCACGACACCGAGGGCCAGGGCAGGCCACAGGCGCCGCCAGCTGAGTCCGGCCAGTTTCGGCCGATAGAACGGCAGCACAGTCGCGGCCATCACCAGCTGCCGCACCGCCACCACGACGGGCGAGCCGACCAGCGGAATGGCCAGTCCGGCCAATGACGAGCCGAAGTTGATGCTCACCTCGGTGACGACCTGAGCGCCGGCACCGGTGAGGCGGTCGCGCTTGGCCGTCACGATTCTCCTCCCCCGGCGCCTGGGCAGGCGCGTCTCGCCAACGCTAGCGGAACACCGACCGCGCCACCGCCGTGACCTCCAGCGGCACCCCGGAAAGCAGCAGTACGGCCAGCACCGGCGGACGCCAGTAGGCGCTCAGCGACACCGTGGCGCTGACCCCGTCAACGGATGCCGCCCCGTTCACCGTCACTTCCTCCATCCGGCCGTGCGGGGCGGCTGCGAGATACTCCTCCGCGGCCGCCCGCACGCCGACAGACGACAGGGAAGGTCGCAGTCCCGCGCCCGAGCCGTCGGCCGTGACGGCCATCGCGCCCAGGTCGAACGCTTCAGCCCCGGCGAGCGCTGCGCCGTCCGCGAGGGTCAGCAGACGTTTCCGCTCCAGGTAGAGAGAGGTCGCGGCCACGACGACGAGGATCAACAGCAGGGACAGGAAACCATAGAAGATCGTCAGGATCAGCGTCGAGCCCTCCTCGTCGCCGGGCCGAAACGGCAGCCGCCCCTGTGAACGTGCCACACGTGATCCAGCAAGCGCACCCGTGACCGCCGAGCCCGCGCCACCGCCGTTCATCCGGCCCGCCAAAATCGCGACACCGTCTGCGTGGCCTGCGCCTGCAGAGGCACGCTGGCCGAGTCGCGCAACGCGAGTAGGTCAGGCAGGAGCGGCAAGGCCACCCGGATGCGCACGGTCACCGTGACCGTGCCCTGCCTGGTCAGGCATCCGTTCACCCCGTCCTCGCAGGCCACCTCCACCTGGGCGCCCGCCGGGTCGATGCCATAGTCCGTGAGCCCGAATTGCACGGCCCGATCGGCCCGGGCCTTCGCCGCGGCCTCATCGGGCGCCTGTACGTAGACGCGGGCAGCCTGGCGCGCCGCTCCCTCCACGGCCAGGGCGCCGCCCTGCAGGGTCGCCATCGTCAACACCAGGTAGACGAGCGGCACCAGCAGTATCAGCCCGGCCGTGATGAACTCCAAAGAAGCCGAGCCCCGCTCGCTGTGCACCGCGCGCATACGCCAACGACCACGCTGGTTGCGATTACCGCAGGTTCTCGGCGGCCGCATGCCCCACCACCTCCAGCCCGCGATCGACGCCGAACAGGGCCAGCAATGGCAGCGGCGCCACGACGCGCACCTGCACGCTCGGGAATCCGCCGTAATCCGCGTAGCTGGCCTCCACATCGGTCGCATACGCCGAGCCGATCGACATCGTGATCAGCTCACGGGTGCGGGCCGCCCCCTCGCCCAGCCCACTGTCGGCGAGCGCGGCGTACCGTGCGCCCTCGGCGGCGGCGTCGAGAACGGTGTTGCGCACGAGCAGCGCCAGCCCCAGCTGCATGACCCCGAGCGTCAGCACGGTCAGCAGCGCCCCAACCATCACGAATTCGGCGGCCGCCGAACCGTCTTCAGCACCGAGCAATCGGGCCTTGCTCCCCCGCGTGCGCGTCACAGCCGGTCACATTCCGCTGACCCGGTCGATCGCCTGCTGGAACACGCCGCTCAGGGCAGGCCCGGCCAGACCCCAGATGATCATGACCAACCCGGCCGTCATCAAGGTGATCAGCACCCAACCGGGCACATCGCCGCGTTCGTCACCCCCGGCATTGCCCCACCGGTCGCGCAACCGTCTCTGCAGTGTCTTCATGATGGGCTCACTTTCTCTTGTGGGGACAGTGGTTCTCTCGATGGGTGCAAAGGGCAGTGGTTCAGAACCCGCTCTGCAGGATGAACAGACCGGGAAAGATCGCGAACAAAATAGTCATCGGCAGGATCAAGAACACGAGCGGCACCAGCATGGCCACCTCTTTCTTGCCTGCAACCTCGATCAGCCCCCGCTTCGCCTCGTCGCGAGCGTCCTGCGCCTGGGCGCGCAGCACCTCCGCGAGCGGGGTGCCGCGGTCGAGCGCACCCGTGACCTGGTCGACCAGACGGGTCACCGCGGGCAGAGCGATCCTGCGTGACAGCGACTGCAGGGCTACGGCGAGCGGCACCCCCGTGCGCACATCCGCCACCACGCCCGCCAGCTCCCGCGACAGCTCGCCCGTGCTCGTGCGCGAGACCCGGGCGAGCCCGTCCAGGATTCCCTCCCCCGCCGACAAGGACAGCGTCATGAACTCGAGCACGGTCGGAAATTCGCTCTGCATGCGCGCCAGCCGAGCCGTAGCGGTGCGGCTGAGCATCCAATCGCGGACCAACGCGCCACCCGCCGCGGTGACCACCGGCAGGCAGAGCTGCACGAACAGCGGCAGCGACCGGAACGCGGGCAGCGCCACGACCGCCCCGGCTCCGGCGGCCAGGCCCACGAGCGCCCAAACCACTTGCTCCGACCGGAACTCGTCGGTGCTGCGGACCGACCCCGACTGTCGCAGTCGCCGCTCGATCGTCTCCGTGCCGCCGAGAACGGCGCCGAATGCGCGTTGGAGGGCCCCGAACAGGGGCGCGAACAGGGTGCCGAGCACCGGCAGAGGATGCACCGTCGTGCGCCCCACGAACAGCCGCGCCTCCGCCGATACGTCGAGGATGTACGGCGCCAGCCGCTGCGCGAGGCGCGGGCGGCTCAGCCGGGGCACCAGGCTGGCGAGCGACCAGAGCCCCAGGCCCAGCGCGGTGCCGCAGACCAGCGCCCAGGCCTGCGCGGTGCTCACTTGAACCACCGGCGTTCCTCGGGCAGCCGCCCCAGCGCCACCATCAGGCGGTAGGCGACCACAGATACCCCGAGTCCGCCGACGATCACGACCACGCCGGCGGAGGTGTTGTAGGCGACCGCCGCTTCCGGCCGGGAGGCCAGGAGCAGCAGCACGATCCATGGTGCGGCCACGCCCAGCCGCGCCGCGTTGACGATCCAGGACTGGCGGGCCTCGACCTCGGAGCGGATGGCGGCGTCCTGGCGAAGCCAGGCGGAGAGGCTGCGCAGCACGACAGTGAGGTCGCTGCCACCGACTTCCCGGGCCATCCGAAGCGTCTCCAGGATGCGGTCGGCCACCGGGTCGGCGAGGGACACCTTGAGCCCGTCGACGGCGGAACCGAAGTTGCCGGTCGCCTGGTACTCCCGGGCGAATTCGGCGAAGGCGGGCCGGGTCGACAGCGGGCCGGCGCCGGCCAGGCTGCCCACGCTGTCGGGCAGCGCGAGCCCCGACCGCACCGCCGACACAAGGTGATCGACGACGTCGGGCCACACGGCGCGGTTCGCCCTCCGCCGGGCGCGCACTCGCCAGGTGACCATCAGGGTCGGCAGGGCCAGCCCACCGAGCGCGGTGCCGATCGACAGGGCCGCGATGCCCAGGAGGGCCTGGGTCAGCGCCGACACGGCCAGCCCCAGAACCAGGGAGAGGGCAACGAAGGCCGGCAGGGGAAGGTTGCCGAGCCCGGCCTGGGCGAGGTGCGCCCGCAGTCTTCCCGTTGTGCGGGACCGGGTCCTGCCTCTGGTGCGCGGCCAGAGGAACGGAGCGGCGAGCAGGAGCAGCCCGGCACCGAGCAGTCCTCCGAGTGCGAGAGTCATGCGGCCCCGGCCCGCAGCACGATGGCCGGATCGAGCCCCGCCGCGTGGAACTTGGCGAGCTTCGTCGGGTAGCCCCCGGTCGGCTCGAGCAGGCCCCGCTGCGCGAGGAAGATCGGGCTCGCCTCGATCATCGCCCCCGACAGCTGCCCGCTCGGCGCGAGGATCTCCGTCACCCGGCGCCGCCCGTGCCGGTCGATCTCGCAGTGCACGACGATGTCGATGCAGCCCGCCACGGTCGGCAGAACGAACGAGGAGTCGATGTTGCGGCCCGCCAGCAGCGGCAGGGTCGACAGCTTGCCGAGCGCATCCCGCGCACTGTTGGCGTGGATCGAGCACATTCCGGGCAGCCCGGACATTACAATAAGAGCATGACACTACGGGCAGCGGTTTACACGCGGATCAGCGAGCGCGACGAAAAGGTTGACAAGGTCGACATTCAAGAGCGCCGCCTCCGCGCACTGGCCACCACAGAGGGCTATTCCGTTGTCGAGGTGTACTCCGACGACGGTATCAGCGCCTACTCCGGCAAGTCGCGGCCCGCGTTCCTTCGCCTACTGGATGCACTCAAACTCGACAAGTTCGACATCATCCTTGCGGTCGCTGAAGACCGGTTTGCCCGCAACTCTGGCGAGAAGGTCGGGCTCATGTCCGACTGCGTCCGTCACGGTGTTACCTGGCACACGCTCGCAGGTGGACCCGTGGACCCGTCAACAGCGTCAGGCGGGATGCTCTCGACCATCACCGGGGCAATCGCAGAATACGAGTCCGCAATCAAGGTTGAGCGGCTCCGCGCCCGCTTCGCTGACCGGCTGGCCGAAGGTAAACCGTTGTGGGGTGTCCGACCGTTCGGGTTCAAGCTCGACCGCATCGAGGCAGAAGAGACCGAGGCCGCCCACGTCCGCGCCGCGTTCGACGTGCTGCTCAACGGCGGAACCCTGTACTCCGTCCAGAAGGCGCTGAACGACTCGGGCGTGCTCACCACGCGCGGCAACAAGTGGTCGTACCAGACGGTCCGTCAAATGGTGCTCCGTCCGCGTAACGCCGGGCTGCTCGTGTCCAAGGGCGAACTAATGGCCGAGGGTCTGCCCGCCATCGTCACCGCTGACGAGCTGGAGCAGGTGACCGCGATACTTGCGAACCCGACCCGCGAGACCACGCCCGGCCCGAAGGTCACCAAGCATTTTGCAACCGGGCTTGTCACCTGCGGGGTGTGCGGTTCGCCCATGCGCTCCGCGTCGGCGCGCAGTCGCGGACGCGTGCTGCCCATCTATAAGTGTTCGCGGAAGATGGCAGTACAAGGCCACGGTGAAACCCACCCGACCATTCAGAGGGACATTCTCGAAGCAGCCATACCGGCAGAGGTCTACTTTGCCCTCCAGGCGCTCGCACGGAACGGCGGGAACCTGAGCACCGAGAAGGCAGCCACCCTCGGGCCTTTGCGTGCCGGGCGTGCCGAGCTGGACCGTCAGCGCACCGTGGCGCAAGAGATTGCCCTCATGCCCGGCGCTAACCTTGCCACCCTCCGCAAAACCCTTGCGACCATCGAACAACAGGTCGAGGCTATCGACGCCAAGCTCACCGCCGCGATGCGCTCGACCGCCCAAGCGGCCGTCATTGAGAACGTCGCGGGCATGGTCGCCATCTTCTCCGCGATTGACGACGAAGGAAGGGCGCCGACCAGTGACGAATGGGCGCTCCAATTCGGTTCGGGACGACTGTTCCTGGACCAGTGGGCAGGGCTGGGCATTGAGGACCGCCGCGCCCTCATCCGAACGACCCTCGCAATCACGGTGAACCCTGCCGCCACCGCCGAGAAGGTAGCCCCGTTTCGGCACCCGTCGATCGAACCCGAGGTTATCCGGGCGGGCCGTAAGCGAATCGAGTTCACCCGGATCGAGGCTGGGCGCTAGCTGATGCTCACCTGAAAGAACCCTGTGGATTACCTGTAGACTGGAAGCACAGTATACCCGCGAGGACGGCGGGCCACACACGAGAGAGTAGAACATGGAAATCTGGACCACCACACCCGAGCAGGAAGCCGCTGCCGAGACTTGGCGCACATCATTCGGCCCGCTCATTGACAACTACCGACCCGAGACCGAGCCCGAACCACCAGTCAGGATGCACGACGCATGCGGCTGGGCGACCTGCGGCGACTGCAAGAACTATGAGCACAAGCTGGAACAGCACCATGCCGCACTTGCCGAGGCCGAGAAGTCGTTCCAGTCCGCTATTGAGCATATGAAGTTCTGGCGAACCATCGGCGGCGAGCTGTACACCGCAGTGCACCTGACACTCGACACGGACCTTTGGGACGAAGAGTTCGACATCTTCTTCACCAGCGCCGACCCGGCCGCTATCGCGCGCATTCACGCCGAACACCCCAAGGCAACTTTCACCGCGCTAAAGGGTCCAGAGAACGCGGGTCCGCGCGCCATAGCCGAGGAGACAGCCGCCATGAGGGCACGGAAGTTGGGCGAGTTCATCGAGATTGTGGCGCCCCTCGCGCCATGGCACGGCGGCCCGATCCCGACCGAGACGCAAGCAGACCAGGACATCCTCAAGCAGATCACCGCCGACACCGAGTTCGAGCGGGGCGCTGACGCCCATTACAACCAGTTGAAGCAGCGCGCCGAAGGGCAGCGCCGTTTCAACTCCGAAGCTTACGACGGCCTCGGCGGGGTCATCTCGTGGGAAGAACTCAACGACCTTGCCGCAACCCCGTGGCTCATCCCCGGCCTTGTTCCTGCGGGTGAAACCGTGCTGCTCATCTCAAAGCGCAACATCGGTAAATCCATGTTTGCGTTCACCATGGGTTTCAGCGTCGCAATGGGCATGGACTTCCTCGGGCGTCCCGCCAAGCCGGGCCGCGTCATGCTGGTTCTGGGCGAAGGAACACGCGACTTTATCAAGCGGCTAAACGCATGGTGCAACGTCAACCATGTGGACCCCGAAGTGCTCCGTGACCGCCTGCTCGTTTACAAGGGTGGCAACATGTCCAACGACACCAGCATCAACGACATGAAAGCCGTAGCCGCAAAGTTCGACCCGTCACTCGTCATCGTTGACACCTACTCCAGCCTCTCCGGCGTGAAGGACGAAGTCGCCCCGGCCGAAAATCGCGATGCTGTACAGCGCATCGGCTCCATCGCCCCGGACGCAACCAAGCTGATCCTTCACCACCCGAACGCCGAGACCGAGAACACCACCAAGCCCAGCTCACGCGGTGGCAGCACGATCCCGTCCAACGTTGAAACCGTCATCACCATGTGGTATGACACCCGACACGCGGTCGCCGGGATGCCCAGTGAGAAGTGGATTGGCATTTCAACTGAGGACGAGCACGCAGGGAAGCAGAAAGGCGACGAGCGCGAAACAATCCACGGCATCCGCATCATGTCCGGCGGCGGCGGTGCCGTGCTCGACTACCACACGGGCGACGCGCTCAACACGTCCGACCAGTGGGTCACCGCGAACCTGACCGTCGGGGAAGTTGTCACCGTGCCCCAGCTCGTGGACCGGCTCGGCCAGTCCAAAAACACCATTCGGCAGCACCTCCAGAAGTCCCGTTTCGTAACCTCCTCCGAGGCTCTGTCAGGGTCAGCGACGGAGTACGTCAGGGCCTACTAGGTCAGCAGGTCAGGTAGGTCAGGTGACCTCGGCCCCAAACTGACCTCGACTTCCGGGCTATGACTGGGATGCAAGGGGTCAGGTCAGGAGGTCAAGGCAGTAGAGGGACTCGTAGAGGGACTTTCGCACTAACTGACCTCCATCGAATACTTAAATCATCCACTCCAGCAACGTCACACAGAAGGAGCCAAAATGGCAATCTCGAAAACAGCACTCAAGAACCGTCTTCACAGTGATTTCATCACACAGGTGGAACGCGCACTCGTTGCCCATAAGGACGGTCGCCACGTGGGCACTAACAGCGATGACACAGCCTGTGGCGCATGCATGGACGGAGGGGACATGGACGGCCTCGATTACCAGGATCGGACCGCGTTTCTTGAACGCAACATCAAGGACGAGGTAGAACTTATGCGTCTGCGAGCCTCCATGAACAAAGTGGAGTTCACCAACAGATGAACCTGAACGCAGCAAGACTCACCACCGCGCTCCTGCGCATCGACGCCGCCACCATCTCGGGCTTGTACGCGTTCGTAACGCTGTTCATTGCCGGGGCGTTCATGGTCTACCGGTAAGCACACCGCACACTGCAACACCAGGCCGTCCTCTCCTTCGTGGAGGGGGCGGCCTTTCGCATGCCTCGGGCCTTGTACCTGTGTGCCCGCTGGGAGTTGTCTGGGAGCTGTTAGACTGGTACAAAGGTTGCTACAAAACCTGACCAATCACTAGCCGTTAGGACTCATGGACGCCGAGGTCAGCACGACGAAAGCCCGCCGCGTGTACCCACCCCTCGGCCCTGCCGAACGGCTCGTTGCTAACGCCCGACAGAACGAAGTGAGGCAGGCGGCCAGCAGGGCCAAGCCGTGCGCGACCTGCGGTCAGCCACGAGGCGAACGGACCGGCCCGTCTACTCGGGTCTGTCAGTCGTGCGCCGACGCTGCCACTGCCGCACTCGCACGCACGGCAGAGCGGAAGCACGCCGCTTACATCAAGCGCCGCGACCAGGCTGCCAACGAGGCCCCGGACGACGGGGTCTACCTGATGGGTCCTGTCGTGTGGGACTGGTCGGGCCTGTCAGGTGTGGTGCGTTGCACGTTGCCGACCTGCCGCACGTTCGCCGAGCTGTACTCCACCCGGCAGGACACTAGGCGGGCAGCGCAACGGCACATCACGACCGAGCACATCGAGACCCGCCTCGGGTACTGCACCGTTGACGGCTGCGACCAGCCCGCCATCACACTCAGCATGTGTGCGCGCCACGACCAGCAGGCGCGCAAGGCGGCAGCATGAGCGGGCATCACCGGACTAAGGAGTATGCGGCCTTCGCACGGCGCATGCGGCCACTACTCACCGCCACCCTGCCCGCCCCATGCGTGGATGGCTGCGGTCAGCCCGTCATGGTCGGCCAACGGTGGGACATCGGGCACATCATCCCCGGTATCGACGAGCAGTGGAACGTGGGACCAAGCCATGTCAAGTGCAACCGGAGTGCCGGCGGTTCGATGGGCGCCGCGATTGTCAACGCGAAACGCAAACGTAAGACGCAAGTGCCGAGATGGTGACCGAACAGAAAGTTTTTGAGAAAGTGACCACCACCCCCGCCATAGGCTCTAACAGCAATCTCTTTCTTCCCGAGAACTGGGAAATTCTCCGGGATTCGCACATTCCGCCCCGCTACGTCTCGGCGTTCACCGGTGCGGAGCCGGGCCGGGTCGAGTTCTTGGCGGGCGCGCACTCCCTCGGCCTGATCGGCACCGACGGCAGCGGCTCGAAGTTGAAGCCGCAACAGCTCGTCATGGCCGACGCCGCCAACGCGCTCAACGACCTCGGGTATCCGCTCAACCCGTTCATGGGAACCCTTGTTCCCCGTCGTAGCTCCAAGACGACCACGGCGTTAGCCATCGTCCTCGGGCGTTGCTTCGTCCGACCCGGCTACCTTGCCGCGTTCACCCTCTGCACCACCGGCCTGATGGCGCGCAAGAGGTTCCATTCGGACATTGTGCCCGCGCTGGAACGCGCCTACCCGGACGAAGACACCCGCCCGTTCAAGGTGCACCGGTCGGCAGGGTCGGAACGCATCGAGTGGAAGAACGGTTCACGCTTCGTCGTGGTGCCGCCACAGTCCGAGTCGTTCCGAAGCGAAGCCTTCGATTGCGTCCTTTTGGACGAAGCGGGCGAGGCTGATGTTGGCATGGGCGAGGACTTGCTCGCCGGTCTACTGCCCACCCTCGACACGCGGCCCGCATCACAGGTGCTGATCTGTGGCACGGCCGCCAAGTTCCGCACCGGCAACCTGCTCTGGGACACGCTCAAAGACGGCAGGGACGGCGTACCAGGCACCGGGATAGTGGAATACTCGGCGCCCGATTACCTGACCGCTGACGACGTTGAGACGTGGGAGCTGACCGAGCCTGTCGTTCGGGCTGCGCATCCCGGCATTGACACGCTCACCACCATTGAGGCCATCGAACGCAACTACCGCAAGCTGCCACGGGCGCAGTTCATCCGCGAATATTTGAGCGTGTTTGACGATGTCGGCGCAACACTGGGCATTATCCGACCCGAGAAGTGGAAGGCCGCCGAGATAGACGGCGACATGCCCGAGCCTCCCGGCCACTTCGCCATTGGCATCAGCGCCGCACCCAACCAGGCGTCAGCGTCCATCGTTGCCGCATGGCGGGAGAACGGGGCGGGCCGCATCCTCCTACTGGACCACCGCGACGGTGTCCGATGGCTCGCCCCGCGCGCCTTGGAGCTGGCCCGCAAGTATAAGGTGCCTCTGGTGTACGACAACTTCGGCGTCATCCTTGTCGAGGTGGAGGCGTTGCAGCGTGCCAAGCCGCGCCCAAGGTTGGAACCACAGACCACCCGGCAGGTGACCACGGCCGCCGGGCTGCTGGTGAAGGAGATTGATACGGGCAACGTCGGGCATTACGGGCAGGACGACCTGAGCGAGGCCGCTGCCATTGTGAAGAAACGCAAGATCGGCCCGACCGCTTGGGGCTTCGGGCGTGGCGAACCGGACGACGACATCACTTCCATCGAGGCGGCGTCCATGGCACTACGCGTGTACGACGGAACGCCGGTCAGATCGAAGGTCATGCTCATCACCGCGTCTGGGAGCTGACTGGATGTTTCCTGAGTAGTACCTGAATACCGTGGTACAATTGTTGGTACAATGGGATTCTTTGATTGGCTCACGAAGCCGAACGGCCTGACACTGCCCGACCTGTCCGCGTCTTACGCGAACACCGGCATTGTCTCGCCGTGGTCCGATGGCGAACTTGGCAAAATTGTTTGGTCCGACGTGTTCGGAACTACGGCGCAATTCATAACCCGCGCAGAAGCTATGACGATCCCGGCCGTGGTTAAAGCCCGGTCGATCTTCGTGGCCCTGATCGCAACTCGGCCTCTGCGCTCATTCGACGCAGAGGTCGAGGTTGCCACGCAACCCGAATGGCTCAGCCGTACTGACGGGTCCATCTCTCCGTTCCACCGTATGGCGTGGACCCTCGATGACATCTTCTTTCACGGCGCCTCCCTGTGGGGTGTGGAGCGTGACGCGGACGGCAACATCACAGCCGCCGAACGCTGCCCTATTGAGCTGTGGAAGACGGACGCGTCCGGGCGAATCCTTGTCAATGACAAAGCCGTTGATTCCGAATCCGTCATCTACATTCCCGGCCCGTCTGAGGGGCTGCTCACCATGGCGTCCCGTTCGCTCCGTGGCGCTGCCGCACTAGAGACCGCGTGGATTGCCCGCGCACAGTCGCCCATTCCGGCGATTGAGTTGCACGAAACGGTCGAGTCTGGCGTCACCGCTGACGAAGCTAAGGACGTTGTCGCCGCATGGGCGCAGGCACGCAAGGACCCTAACGGTGCTATCGCGTTCACCCCGTACTCCATCCAGGCCAACGCGCTCGGCTCATCCAGCGCCGACCTGTTCGTTGAGGGCCGCAACTTCACCAAGCTCGACGTGGCCAACTTCTTCGCCCTGCCCGCCGCGCTCCTTGACGGTTCCCTCTCGACCGCATCCCTGACCTACAGCACGCAGGAGGGCAAGCGGAACGAACTACTCGACTACGCCGTGCCGTACTGGGCCGGTGCCATTGAGGGCCGCCTGTCACAGGACGACGTGGTCCCCAAGGGTGAGCGCGTGCGCTTCGATTTTTCCGACCTTCTCACCCCGGTCAACTCGCCTATCGGCGCGACGCAGGAAGACTAACTATGACGACCATTACCATTGACGCCGGTACGCTCACGGCCAACAAAGAGGACCGGATCGTAACCGGTCTGCTCCTGCCGTACGGCGAGGAGTGCCGCTCCAACCTCGGCAAGTTCACCTTCGAGGCGGGTGCCGTGCAGATCCCCACGGATGTTGCGGGCACCCTGTCCTTCAACGTTGAGCATGCCCGCGAGAACGCCATTGGCCGGGGTGTGACAGCCGTAGAAACCCCGGCGGGCATCGTCGCCTCGTTCTCCATCGCCAAGACCGCAGAGGGCGACGCAGCGCTTGAGGACATTGCCAGCGGCAAGCGTAAGCACCTGTCCGCTGAAGTGTCGGGCGTGAAGATCAAAGACGGCAAGGGCATCGCTGGCCGCCTGTTTGCTGCCGCGCTTGTCGCCGCACCCGCGTTCCCCTCCGCAACACTCCTGGCCGCAGCACCCGACACCATCGACCCGGCCGTGCCCGTCGATGCGGTGCCCGCCCCCGACGCACTCACTCCTGACGACAGCGGCGACATTGCCGTTGAAGCTACCGCACTCCCCGAGACCGTCACAGTGACGGCTGAGGGTACCAAGTCGATCTTCAAGCCCGAAGACGCAAACCCTCAGAAAGGCGCAAACGTGCCCGAAGCTACTGCCCCCGCAACCCTGACCGCGACGAAGGCCGAGCCCGTCGCGACCAGCCTGCCGAACCTGTTTTCGATCCTTGCCAACAGCATCAAGACCGGCGACAAGACCCTTCTTGCCACCATCGAGCGCGAAATTGACGGGGCCGAATCCCTGTTCGCCGCGCTGTCTGACGTGAAGATGACGGGCGCTGGAACGGTCGGCACCAACATTGTTCAGCCGCAGTTCCTTGGCGAGCTGTGGTCCGGCCGGGCTTACCAGCGCAAGGTTATTCCGCTGCTCTCCGGTGGCGTGCTCACCTCCCCCGAGGTCAAGGGCTGGCGCTGGACCACCGAACCCGAGGTTGCACTCTGGGCCGGTAACAAGGCCCTCGTGTCGTCGAACACCCCGGCTACCGAGGCTTACTCGGTTGCTGTGCAGCGCATCGCTGGCGCGCACGACATCGCCCGCGAGTTCCGCGACTTCGGCGTTGCCGAGTTCTGGGCGTCCTACTTTGCCGCCATGACCGAGTCTTACGCCAAGGTCTCCGACAAGTACGCCTTCGACTCCCTCGTTACCGCCAGCACCGCAGTCACCGCCGGCGCTGTGCCGTCCGGTGCGGATAAGGGCATGGTGAGCATCGTTGACGGTGCGCTCAGTGTGCTCAACGCTGACGGCACCCCGTCCTTCGCGCTCGTCGCCCCCGACGTGTGGCGCTCGCTCCTGTTCACGCAGGACCAGGACAAGCTGGCCTTCCTTAACGCCAGCCTCGGGCTTGAAGAGGGTTCCATTGCCTCGTTCAAGGTTGTTCCGCACTCGGGCCTGACCGCTGGCAAGGTGCTCGTCGGTGACCGTAACGCGGCTGCCGTTCACGAACTCGGCGGCTCGCCCATCCGTGTTGAAGGTCTCGACCTTGTCAAGGGTGGCATCGACCCGGCCCTGTTCGGTTACGTCGCCGTCCCGGTCCACAAGGCCGCCGCGCTCGCCCTCGTCACTCCCGCTGTCGTCATCTAACCAACCTTAAGAAAGGGGGCCGGTCATGGCCTACACCGTAGATGAACAGATCGGCCCCTTCTGGGTCGGTGACGTGCCGCTAACGGCCACCACGCTGAGCCTGACGGACCAGGACGGCAACGCCGTAGACCTTGCGCCCGTCACCGGCGTAACCGCTCAGGTTGGCGCTGTCAGTCTCACGGCCTCCGTGGTTGCTGACACCATCGTTATTGTTTGGCCCCTCGTCAGCCTGTTCGCGGTGGAAGGCATCAGCTCGCTTGAGTTGAAGCTGACCACCGCCACAGGTTCGGTGACGGTCGAGCCGGTCGAGTTCGTCGTTCAGTCACGCAGCGGTTGGCACTCCCTCGACACGGCCCGCCGTGACTGGCGTGACGCGCCCGATTCCGACGCCGGGCTGTACGTCCTCTTGGACACGGCCCGCGTGCAGGTCCAGCAGTTCGCCCCGGTAACCGTCGCCGGTGCCGTGCCGCTCCGCTACAAGCAGGCTCAGCTTATGCAAGCGCGCAACGTGTGGAACGCGGCCAAGTCTGACACGTCAAATCAGATGGGCGCGGACGGGTTTACCGTCCATGTCTTCCCGATGGACTGGACCGTGAAGAACATCATCCGCCCGAAGAACCCGGTTCCGGTGGTCGCATGACCGCCCGCCAGCAACTGGAGGCGGAACTCCGGAAGCTCGTACCCAAGACGTGGAAGATCGTTGCTTACCAGGACGGACTTGACACGCTCGACAAGGTGACGCTGATGCTCAAGCAGTCCGCCATTGAGAAGGCACCAGCGGCCCCACAGGGCGCGCATATCGTCTCGTACGTCCTCACGCTCATTGACCCGGCGCTAGACGCTCAGAAGGCGGAAATCGCCTTGGACGCTTCCGTCGATGACCTCCTCTTCAAACTTGACGGCATCCAGTGGCTCACTTGGAGCCGTGCCGAAAAAGTGCAGTTTTCAGACACCAATATGGCCTACGACGTAACCGTTGAGGTCATCACCCGGAAGGCCGAATAATGGCTCAGATCGCTGTCAACCCGCTCGTACTCAAGGATGTTGTTATCTCCTTCGGCACCGACTCCTATGAGGCCGCCGTGTCGAACGTGACGTTCACGCCGAGCGCCTCCACCATCACATGGAAGGGCCTTACCCCGGCCGCCGTGTACAGCGCGGCCACCGCCGCAACATGGGCAGCAGACCTCACCTACGTGCAGGACTGGGAGACCGTCAACAGCCTGTCGCGTTTCCTCTTCGACAATGAGGGCGCCGAGGTTGCCGCGACCTTCAAGCCGCGCTCCGGTTCCGGCCCGTCGTTCACCGCAATCCTGATCGTCACGCCCGGCGCAATCGGCGGGGCCGTGGACAGCTTCGGTGAAACCTCGGTATCGCTCGGTTCCAAGGGCAAGCCCGCACTCGTCGCCGCCGTTGCCACCGTCCCGACCGTCACCCTTGCCGCACCCGCTACCGGTGGTATCGCCGGCGGGACGCTCGTCAAGGTGACCGGCTCACGCTTCACCGGTGCAACCGTGGTCAAGTTCGGCACGATCACCGCCACAAGCTTCACTGTCGAGACCGACGGCATCCTCTACGTGGTCGCACCGGCCGCAGCCGCTGGCTCCAAGCCGGTCACCGTGACTAACGCCGTTGGCGTGTCCGCGACCTCCGCCGCGTACACGTACGCGTAACAGCCACAAGACCACCCCGCCGGGTTCCATGTACAAGCCCGGCGGGGACACCCTTTGCTAGGAGCGCCCATTGATTCGCCTTGACGTGTACAACAGCCGGGAACTACAGGCCACCATCCTGTCAATCCGGCGGGCACCGAAAGAGATTCAGGCGCAAATTAGGAAGCACACAAAGGCGATGGCCGCCCCCGAATACAGGAAGGCCATGGCCGAAAGTGCGGAGACCCGGCTAGAACACCGCGTGCTGGTCCAAACGGGCACCGTCGCCGTGTCCAACCAGAACATCAAGCTCAGTTCTGGTGCATCCACTCGGGCTCTGTCGGGCGGTCTGAAGCCTTCGGAGAACGCCGCCGCCATCGAGTTCGGCACGAAGCGCGACCTTGTCCGTACCTATGACCGCCGCTCACGCAAGGGCGGAACACACAAGGTCACCCGCCACACGCGCCAGCAGCTCCGCCCGCTGAACCGCAAGGGGTACGTCTTCTACCCGGCCGTTACTTCGCTCATCCCCCGCATCGCGTCCCTGTGGGTGCAAACCACTGTTCGCACGTTCCACGAAGCATTAGAAGGTAAGTAATGGCCAAGGGCATAAACATTGACATTGCCGCCAACACGCGCGATTTTCAGGCGGGCGTCAAAGACGTTGACAAGTCACTGTCCGAAGTCGCTGACTCCCTCGATGACCTCACACGCGACACCACCAACTCAGCCGACAAGGCCGGTAAAGCCCTCGGTGACGGTGTCGAGGATGGCGCTAAGGACGCCGAGCAGGCGGTTGAGAGGGTTGAAAAGACTTTCAAGGCGCTGTCCGACACGGCAAGGCGCGAATCCAAGGATGGCGGTAAGGCCCTCGGTGACAGCTATAGGGAGGGCTCAGGCAAAGCTCAGGAGGGGCTCACCGACTTTAAACAGGAGGCCAACTCAACCGCGAGGGAGTCCGCCGCAAGCTTCGACGGCTCGGCTGACTCCATCGTTGGGGCTTTCCAAGAGGTTGCCGCAAACGCCTTTGCAGGATTCGGTCCCGCCGGCGCGGTGGCAGGCTTGGCCGCAGCGGCTGGGATCGGCCTGATCATGAAGTCTCTAGGCGACGCGTCGACCGCAACCGAGGAAGTCAAGACCCGCACGCAAGACCTCGCGAAAGAGTACATCGAAACCGGTGACCTGGGCGTGGCCTCAATGGACTACCTGATTGGTAGACTCCAGGACCTTGCCACCGAAGGCGACGGCATCAACCTGACCAAGCTCGCCAAGACTGCGAAAGAGTCGGGGTCCAGCTTTAAGGACTTGGCACAGGCGTACGCGGGCAACGCTGACGGCCTTAAGGACTTGTGGCGGGAGGGCGATAGGCGCCTCAAGCAGATGGGCGAGGAGACCGACGCTGCCGCCAACTCGACCAACGCCACCGACGCAGGGTATGCAGCCAAGCTTCGGGCGTCAGAGGCGCAGCAGAAATACATGGACTACTTGGGGCAGGCAATCGGCATTGCTGATGCTGCTGCCGCCTCCGAGCTGCTCTATGCCCAGTCGGGCGCCCCCGAAATGGAGGCTAAGGCTGCCCTCGTCGACAACATCCAAGGTTCCATTGACGACGCCGCAGGAAGCTGGACCGACTACCAAGACAAGGAGACCGGGGCCATTGATCCGGCCGCTTTCCTCGCCGGTGTTGCCGAACGTCTGGCCGCAGCCAACGACTACGCGGCCAACCTTGCAATCGCACAAGCGCAACTGTCCCCCGAGGCGTATCAGTACCTTGTGGACCAGGGCATCGACTTCGCGCCCATGCTCGGATCGATCCTCAGCAGCGGCCTTGTCGGGCAGTTCAACACGACCTTCACGGACGCGGCGAACGCTGGCAACGCAGCCCTGGACGGCACCCTTGTCACCGACTACACGGTCAATGCAACCGCCGACGTGAAACCGGTTGAGGACGACCTGAACGGGGCAACCAACAAGTCGCGCACCGCCAAGGTGGACGCCAAAGCTACCCCCGAGAAGGCGAGCGCCGACATTGACCGGGCAGCCGCCAAGGATAGGACAGCCACCATCAACGTTAAAGCCGCCCTCTCGGACGCCGAAAGTCAGATTAGTCAGTTTATGAACCGTTCCCGCAGCATCCGAATCACCGCAAACATTGTTGACCGCAACGGAAAGCTGGTGAACTGATGGGTTACACCACGCCCGGCTCGGACCCGTCCAGCATGCCGTACGTGTCGGACGACATCCTCTACATTGACACCGCCGTTGACGGCACCGACCCGAACATCGCCCTTATGGACGGTACGGCCGACCCGACGGACTCAACCATCATGATGATGTACGCGCCCACCTTCGTCCCCGAGTGGGCACCCGGAACCACTATCACCTATCCTGGCGGCGCGATACGCCCCTATCTAGTCCTCGGGTTCGAGGCTCACCGCGCCAATCGGAACATCGTTCACACCTTACTAGACAGCAGCAACCCCGCCGTAACGCTTAGGTCTAGCGGACTGATGACTGGAGCCTTAAACCTGCTCTTCCTGACACATGCTGACGCCCGCGCCTGCGACCTGGCACACAAGACCGCAGCCGTCTTCACCTTCGCAGACACCGACCTCCCCGCCGGTGGGTTCCAATACGTCCCCATTGACGAGACGACCATTCAGCTTGACCCGGGCGGCAGCAGTTGCTGGACCGTCGCTGTCCCTTTCCAGGAAGTCGCCGCGTGATTACCTCCGGCAGCGTGACGGCCACCGTGGCTGGCGTGGCGCTGAATATCAAAGAGTCCAGCCTGACAGTTGACGACTCCTGGAGCCGATACGGCCAGTGTGACTTGACCATCGTGACGCCGCCTAATACCGCCCTACTGGACCCACGGCTGACCCCCGATGTCACCCTGACCTATTCCCAGGAGTACGGCCCGGTCAAGCCCGTCAGCCAGCTGTCTACGGCCTGGGCTGGCAAGCTGGTATCAGCGCTGTCTACGGCCTGGGCTGGCAAGCTGGTATCAGCGCTGTCTACGGCCTACGGCTCCGGTACTTATACGGCCGCGCCGTACCGAGACACGGCGGGCATCTCGGCTGTCTTGCACGTTCGGAAAAGAACTATCACTCAGGACGGGCTAACAGTCCTGCACCTGGAGACCCATGACGCCCTGTTAGAGGACCTACGCTCCATGAACGGAGCGGACCGGCTGTATTCGTCCTACACGCTACGAACCCTGATAGCTGAAGTGTTTGCCGAGCTAACCCTGGCAACCGGCCGGAGCTTCACCCTGGCCCCCGGCCCGACTGACGCTGATGTCCCGCTCTACCCCACGATGAAGCCCGGCCAGACGTTCCTGGATTTCTTCACCCCGTACTTACAACAGGCCAATCTCCGGCTCTGGTGTGACCTGGACGGGGTATTCCAGTTGACCGTCGCTGACGCCCCGGTGGCCGGCACCATCGCCCTGAGCGGTGCCTTGTCAGTCATTGACGCTCAGGACAACATCGACCGGGACCAAGACCTATGGGCTGACGCGGTGGTCGTTGTCTATAACGAGTCGGCTACCGGGTATGTGTCCCCGTATCCCACGGATGGCCGCCCCTATTCCAAGGTGATGACCTTGACCGTGGATGCCGCCGCCCCGTTCAATCAGTTCAGCTCGTACGCCGAGGTGGAGGCAGCGGCCAAGAACATTTGGACCCGGCTACAGAAGCGGGGGCGTGAGGTTCCAGTGGACGCTGTGAACGATTATGCGGCCCGCCCTGGCATGGCCGCCAGCATCACCCTGCCGGGCCAGCCTGTCCTGGCCGGTATCATCCGGGCCGTTACCTGGTCCACCCCTGAAAATACCATGCAAGTAATCACTAGAGACCTGGAGTAAAGCCATGCCCACCGATGCAAACGGGATTTATCAATACACGGAAGCGGAAGCCGTGCCGGCCACCTTTTCCGGCTTCCTCAACCGGTTAGCCTCATCGGTCAGCACTGTGGTTGGCTCGATCCTGGCCAACCTAACCAGCATCAATGGGCAGCTGAACGATACGCTCTGGGTGCCCATCACGCTGGCCTCTGGAGCAACCGTATCGAACGGCCTTACTCCACGAATCAGGCGTAAAAATGGGATCGTCTATGTCGTCGGCCAGCTGACCCAGGGTGCCGGCCAGGCGTTCGTGATACCGGCCGGATTCGCCCCGTCCTATCCCATGCAACTGGCGGCGATGGCTGCCAATACCGGCACCGCGGCCACCGTGCTGGTCTTGGACCCCCCTACCATGTCGGCCTATACCACCACGGGAACGGTCGTCAACCTGGCGCACTCCTGGCCGGTGAATTGACCATGGTCTATGTCATCTATTCGGAGCCATACCCGGAATCCCGTGGTGACCTGTTCGGAGCTACTGCCGAAACGCGAGGCCTCTGAAACGACGGTATACTGAGTATGTAGATCAAGCCTTCCATGTGCTTCCTTCTCTACAATCGCCCCGGTCAGCTCCTCCCTGACCGGGGCATCTCTTTGCCCGTAAACTGGTGTCAAGGGCGCGAACGTCAGCAGCTCGCCGGGCGCATACCCCTAATTTGACATTAGGCAGCCCGCTGTTCAGGGCGATGAGCAGGTCGAGGCTCTCGGCCTCGCGCACCTCGCCGACGATCAGGCGGTCCGGGCGCATCCGCAGCGATTCCTTGATCAGACGGCGCAGGGTGATCTCCCCGGTTCCCTCGAGGCTGGGCTGGCGGCATTGCATGGCCACGACGTCCCGCGCCGCCAGGTCGAGCTCGAAGGTCTCCTCCACCGTCACGATGCGCTCGTTCTTGCGTGTGGCCGAGAGCAGGGCGTTGAGCATGGTGGTCTTGCCGGTCTGGGTGGCCCCGGAGACAAGGATGTTCTGCCCGGCCAGCACACACATCCGCAGAAACTCGGACGACTGCTGGGTGAGCGACCCGAGCCCGACCAACTGGTTCAGGTCACGGATGCGCCGGGTGAACTTGCGAATATTAACGGCCCAATGCTCGCGCGTGATGTCGGGGATCACGACGTGAAGCCGGGAGCCGTCGGGGAGTGAGGCATCGACGAACGGGGAGGAGAGGTCGACGCGGCGGCCGGACGCCTGCAGCATCCGTTCGACCAGGTCGCGCACCTCCCGCTCGGTGAGCACCATCGTGGTCAGCTCGGGAACCCCGTCGCGGGCCACGAACACCCGGCTCGGCGCGTTGATCCAGATCTCCTCGATGCCGGGATCGTCGAGGAACGGCTGCAGCGCCCCGAACCCGGTCAGCGAGGCCACGACCTCGCGCGCTGCCTGCCGTTCGTCGGCGATCAGCGGCAGGGAGTTGCCGAGCGCCCGCTCGGCGTAGCGCTGCACCTCGTCGCGCACGTACCGCTCGGTGAGCCCGGTGTTCGACGCCAGGTCCACGCCGTCGCGCCGTACCCGGGTTCGGACCTGCTCGGTGATGATGCGCACGGCTTCGCTCATTCCTGCATGATCGCCCATCTTCCGAGGCCCACGCCCGACTTATCCACAGCCTGCCTGCTGGCCGACGTTTCCGCGCCTGCCCGTCGCCGGTACCGCCGAGACCTGAGAACGGATGTCCCTCAACCGACGCACGAATGTGGCCAACTCAGGAGATTCCAGTCGGCCAGGCGGCTGCTGCCCGGACCAGTGCGGCAGTAGACCGCGCGCCCGGAGAATCTCCTGAGTTAGCCACGGAACAGCGCGGCGTCGGCCTCAGCGGGCCGACCAGCCGCCGTCCCTCGTGTAGCTGGCCCAGGCGACTCGTCCCATCCATGCGGGCCTCGCTCAGCTCCACCAACGTGTTCGTGCACGTCGAGACCACCCCGGCCGGAGCGGGAATCGGCTTCCTGCCCTGTTTCATCGGCGATCAGCAGCCCGACCTGGTGCGCCTGTTGCCGGAGCAGTTCCAGGAACTGCTTCAGTACTGGATGGTCCTCCGTCAGGAATCCCTGCACCAGCCGGCGGTCGCGGCCGTGGTCGCCGCGCTCCGAGCAGGGACGTCTGCGTTCACGGAGTCTCTGCTCGGTGCCGCGTCCACCCGCTGACCGGCACGTTCACGGGCGGGCCACTCCCGCGAAGTACACTGGGAGTGCACCTCGCGGGAGTGGTGAAATTGGCAGACACGCAGGATTTAGGTTCCTGTGCTTTCGAGCGTGGGGGTTCAAGTCCCCTCTCCCGCACATGAGTCACCTGTCGGCCCTGGACGGCCAATTGAACGAACTGCTGGCGAGTACCGGCGTCGTGCTTTTCTACCTGCTCATCTGGGCCCTCGTCTTCGCCGGAACGGCGGTGTTCCTCGGGGTCTTCATCCCGTTCATCACCGGCGACTCCCTGCTCTTCGGCTCGGGCCTGGTGGCCGCCTCCACGCCGAGCCTGAGCATCGCCGTCCTGGCCGTCGGCACCGGCATCGCCGCGTTCCTCGGCGACCAGGTCGGATTCCTGCTCGGCCGCCACTACGGCCGCTCCTACCTGGACCGCCACGGCGGCCGCCGCACCCGCACGGCCATCACCAAGACGGAGGCCTTCTACCGCAAATACGGCTGGTGGTCGGTGGTCGTCGCCCGGTTCATGCCGTGGGGCCGGGTCTTCGTGCCGGTGGTCGCGGGCGTCGGCCGCATGAACTACTACAAGTTCCTGACCAGCAATCTGGTCGGCGCCCTGGCCTGGGGCGTTGGCCTCACCCTGACCGGGTACTACGCCGCCGCAATCCCCGGTGTGAAAAACGCGGCCTACGTCATCGCCGGCGTCTTCATCACCGCCTCGATCATCTTCGGCGTGCGCACTTTACTCGCCGATCGCGCCCAGAATCGGCTGGATGCCCGCAGCGCGCTCATCGACGACCCGTCCACCTCCTAGACCCAGAAGGCAGGAAGGGCGGAAGGGCCACGGCAGGCCCACGGCGCACTGTCGGAAAACCGCGTTAGCCTGTAACAGAGCACAGTGATCCCGCCGCCCGGCCGATCTGACCGACGCCCACAGGAGATTCTTAGTGATTGACACCGCACTGCTTCCCATGGCAGTCATCCCCTGGCTCGACCCGGAAATGCTAATCGACGGTTTCGGCCCCTGGGCCCTCTTGGGCGTCTGCGCGATCGTCTTCGCCGAGACCGGCCTACTGGTGGGGTTCCTCCTTCCCGGGGACACCCTGCTGGTCATCACCGGCCTGCTGACCTTCGCCGGAGTCATCCAGATCGACATCTGGTGGGTGGCCCTCGCCATCGGCTTCTCGGCCTTCCTCGGCGGTGAGGTCGGCTACCTGATCGGTCACAAATTCGGCCCGAGAGTGTTCGAGCGCAAAGAATCCGGCCTGTTCAGCATCAAAAACGTCGAGCGCACGAACGCGTTCTTCGTTCGTTTCGGTGGCGTGGCCGTCATCGTGGCCCGCTTCGTTCCGATCGTGCGCACCTTCGCCCCGGTGGCGGCCGGCGTCGGCCACATGGATTACCGCAAATACTCGCTCTACAACCTGATCGGGGCTCTTCTCTGGGGCACCGGCCTCACTTACTTCGGTTTCTTCCTCGGCTACATACCGCCCGTCGCGGATTTCGTGCAGAACTACATCGACCTCATCCTGATCGGCGCGGTCGTCGTCACCTTGATCCCCACCGTCTTCCACTATCTGCAGACCGCGTCCAAGGCCCGCCGGGACACGCGCGCCGGGCTGACCGTCCAAACCGGAAGCCTTGCCCTCGACGCCGACACCTTCGAGGACATCCCCGAGCACAAGCGCGACGACCACAAGCACGACCTCTGAACTCTTCAACACTGAACTCTTCAACACCGGGCTCTTCAACACCGGGCTCTTCAACACCGGAGCCGATCAACCCCCGGGCCGCTACCGGTGCCGGTTCTCCTCGTGCGCGGCATGCTCGGCCGGCTCCAGCTGGAACGTGGAGTGGTCCACGTCGAAGTGGTCTGCCAGGCAGGCGGAGAGATCATCGAGCAGTGCGCCGGAGCCGCCCGAGCTCAGCACCGCCGGTTCGACCACGACATGGGCGCTGAAGACGTGGGCGCCGGAGGTGATCATCCAGACGTGCACATCGTGCACCGCCACCACGCCCCTCGTCTCGAGCAGGTGCCGCCGGATCTCCGCGACGTCGGTGTCGGCCGGCACCGATTCACTCAGCACCCGCACCACGTCGCGCAGCAACACGTAGGCCCGAGGTGCGATCATACCGGCGATGACCAGCGAAGCGATCGCATCCGCCTGCACGAAGCCCGTCAGAAGGATGACCCCGGCCGCCACGATGACTGCCACTGAGCCCAGCGTGTCGCCGAGCACCTCGAGGTAGGCGCCGCGCATATTGATCGACGACCCGGCAGCCGGGCGCAGCAGGAGCAGAGCCGTGATGTTGGCGAGGAGGCCGAGCACGGCCACGGCCAGCATGGGGGCCGCCCGCACCTCGCTGCCGCCGGCGTCGACCAGCCGGCCGACGGCGCCGATCACGACGGCGATGGCCACCCCCACCAGGATGAGCCCGTTCAGCAGGGCGCCGAACACCTCGGCCCGCTGGTAGCCGAAAGTCTGCCGGTCGGTGGCCGGCCGGGCCGCCACCACGGTGGCCGTCAGAGCGATGATCAGGCCTGCGAGGTCGGAGAACATGTGCCCGGCGTCCGCCAACAGAGCCAGGGAGCCGGTCAGCCAGGCGCCGACGACCTCCACGACGAGCACCGTGGAGACGATCCCGATCGCGACCGACAGGCGCACACGGTTCGTGTGCGAGGTGTGCGCGTGATCGTGACCCATGCCTCCACGCTATGGCCGTCGGCACCCGGCCGCCAGTTCAGCCGCCAGTTGGGAATGAGTGCCGTTCTCAGCAGGGCGGGCGGATGCGCCGTTCAGGCTTCCAGCAGCGTCTCCAGCACCGGAATCAGTTTGCCGAACGCCCTCGCCCGGTGGCTGTGCTCGTTCTTCACGTTGGCGGTCAGCTCGGCGGCCGAGATCGCGTAGCCGTCGGGCAGGAAGATCGGGTCGTAGCCGAAGCCGCCGGCACCGCTGGGCTGGGTCAGGATCTGCCCGGGCCATTCTCCGGTCACGTGCCATTCCGTGCCGTCGGGCATGGCCAAAGCGGCGACGCAGGCGAAGTGTCCCCCGCGGTGCTCGGCTGCGACATCGCCCAGCTGCCAGAGCAGCAGCTGCAGGTTCCGATCGGAGTCCCGAGCGGGCCCGGCCCACCGGGCCGAGAAGATACCGGGCGAGCCGCCGAGCACGTCCACGCAGATGCCGGAGTCGTCGGCGATGGCCGGCAGACCGGTGTGCGCCGCGGCGGCTCGCGCCTTGATCAGAGCGTTCTCGGCGAAGGTGACGCCGTCTTCGACCGGCTCGGGTCCGTCGTAGGCCAGCACCTCGAGGCCGGGGAGCCTCGGTGCGAGGATGCGCCGCAGCTCCTCGACCTTATGCGGGTTGTGGGTGGCGAGAACGACCTGCATGGCTCTAACGCCCCAGCGCGCTCTTCTGGAACTCGGTCAGGGAGATCGTCCCGGCCAGCGCCAGGTCGAGCAGCGAGTTCAGTTCCGTGCGGTCGAAGGGCGCGGCCTCGGCCGTACCCTGCACCTCCACGAAGAGGCCACGGCCGGTGACGACCACGTTCATGTCGGTCTCGGCGCGCGAGTCCTCCGTGTAGGCCAGGTCGAGCATGGGCTTGCCGCCCACGATGCCCACCGAGATCGCTGCGACGCTGTCGGTCAGGGGCTGCGCCTTCTGACCGAGGAACTTCTTCTCCCGGCCCCACTCGAGGGCGTCGGCGAGGGCCACGTAGGCGCCAGTGATCGCCGCGGTGCGGGTGCCGCCATCGGCCTGTAGCACGTCGCAGTCCAGCACAATGGTGTTCTCACCCAGGGCCTTCATATCGACCACGGCGCGCAGGCTGCGTCCCACCAGTCGGCTGATCTCGTGCGTGCGGCCGCCGATGCGGCCCTTGACCGATTCGCGGTCCATCCGGGAGTCGGTGGAGCGCGGCAGCATGGAGTACTCGGCGGTGACCCAGCCCTTGCCCTTGCCGGCCATCCAACGCGGCACCCCGTTGGTGAACGAGGCCGTGCAGAGCACCTTGGTGCGCCCGAACGAGATCAGGGCAGATCCCTCGGCCTGGTCGCTCCACCCGCGCTCGATCGTGACGGGACGCAGCTGGTCGTTCGTTCGTCCGTCTACGCGCACGGTGTCGGTCACGGGGTCTCCTTGAGGTTGGGATGCGATGCGGCGAACTCGGCAAGCTCGCTCAAATTGAAGGCCCCGGTCTCGACCAGGTCGACACGGCCGATTTCCGGCCCGATCAATCGGTGGGCCAGATGCAGGAAAGCCTCGGCACTGTCGCCGGTGGCCTCGTACCGGTAGCTGGGTGGCGCCTGCACGGTACGTTCCAGGCTCTGGCTCACGAGCAGCCGGTACACGTCGTTGGCCGTCTCGGTGTCGCTGGAGACGAGGGTCACGGTGTCCCCCATCACGTAGGAGATGGCCCCGCGCAGGAACGGGTAGTGCGTGCAGCCGAGAACGAGAGTGTCGACATCCGCGGCCCGCAGAGGAGCGAGGTAGCCCTCGGCCACCGAGAGGAGTTCGTCGCCCGTCGTGATTCCCGCCTCGACGAATTCGACAAACCGCGGGCAGGCCTGGGTCAGGAGCGTGATGTCCGTGGCCGCGGCGAACGCGTCGTCGTAGGCGCGCGACTTGACCGTTCCGAGGGTGCCGATCACGCCGACGCGGTTGTTCCGAGTGGTGCGCACGGCGCGGCGCACCGCCGGCTGGATGACCTCGACGACGGGAACGCTGTAGCGCTCTCGGGCATCGCGGAGCATCGCGGCCGAAGCCGTGTTGCAGGCGATGACCAGCATTTTCACGCCTTGGGCGACCAGGTCGTCGAGAACGTCAAGGGCGAAGCCGCGCACATCCGCGATCTTCTTCGGGCCATACGGGGAATGCGCGGTGTCTCCGATATAGAGGATCGATTCATTGGGCAGCTGATCCTTGATCGCCCGGGCGACAGTCAGGCCGCCCACTCCGGAATCGAAGATTCCAATCGGTGCATCCGTCACGACAATCGAGCTTAGTCGGAATCCCTGTCCCTCACCCGTGTGCGCCGGACGTCCGGTCCGACGCGGCCGAGTGTTGCCCCTTTTTCTGAGATTGACGGCACATTCCCAGTCTCGCCGAAGCGGTTCGATCACGTTCCGATCGGGGAATATGGCCGTAACTACACTCGGAATATGGCCCCCGCCAACCGACGGATGCCGCACCAGAATTTTCGTCACATTCGTCGTTTGAGGAGATGATCACCGTGAATGATCGAGTCGTAATCACTGGGCTGGGCGCACTGACCCCTCTGGGCAACAATTGGCGCGACACCTGGTCTGGCCTCATCGGCGGGCGCAGCGGCGTGGCCCGGATCACCCAGTTCGATCCATCCGGCCTACCGACACAGTTCGCAGGTGAGGTGAAGAACTTTGTTCCGGGCGATCACATGACGGTGAAGCAGGTCAAGCGCGCCTCACGCGCTTCGCAGCTCGCAATCGCCGCGGCCCGCGAGGCGGTGGCGGATGCCGGTTTCGGTGCCTCCATGGAAGGCATCGACACTGCGGTCGTCGTCAACAGTGCCGTCAGCGGTTTCGCGGAGATCCAGGAGGCCACCGAGCTCGTCAACGCCGGCGACTCCCGGCGCATCCCGCCGCGCTTCGTGCCCTCGGCCCTGCTGAACATGGCCGCCTGCGAGGTCGCGATCGACCTCGGCATCCACGGACCGGTCAACGCGAGCGCCCTGGCCTGCGCCAGCGGTGCCTACGCGCTCCTCGAGGCACGCACCATGCTCGTCATGGGAGACGCGGACGTCGTCATCGCCGGCGGTGTCGAGGCGGCGATCACTCCCGTCATGTTCGCTGGCCTGAACGCCATGCACGCGGCGTCCAAGAACAACGATTCCCCCGCCGAGGCCAGCCGCCCCTTCGACGCCGACCGCAACGGTCTCGTCTTCGGCGAAGGCGCGGTCGTCTTTGTGATGGAACTCCTCTCCCACGCCCGCGCCCGCGGCGCACAGATCTATGCGGAGGTGCTGGGGGGAGCCCTCACCAGCGACGGCCACAGCATCGTCGCGCCCGAACCCACCGGCAAGTTCGCCAGCCTGGCCATGACCCGTGCCCTGATCAAGTCGAAGCTCAACCCGAGCGACATCGACATGATCTGCGCCCACGGCACGTCCACCCAGGCCAACGACCGCGCCGAGACGTCGGCCATCCGACAGGCACTCGGGAACGCTGCCGACTCCATCGCGGTCACCGCCCCCAAGTCGATGACGGGCCACATGATCGGCGCCGCGGGTGCCCTCTCCGGCCTGCTCTGCGCCCTGTCGGTCCGCACCGGCATCATCCCGCCCACGATCAACTACACGACCCCCGATCCTGACTGCACGCTCGACTACGTGCCGCGGGTCGCCCGGGAGAAGCCGGTGAAGTTCGCCCTGGCGAACGCGTTCGGCTTCGGCGGCCAGAACTGCATCGTCGCCTTCGGGGCGCTGTAGGCCCTCTCCCCCGGCAAGAACGCGTACCGGTCGGGGCGGATAAGCTCTCCGGGTGACCGAATCCTCAGCATTCCGCACCGACCGGTACGAACTGACCATGGTGGATGCCGCCATCCAAAGCGGAACCGCCGGTCGGGAGTGCCAGTTCGAGGCGTTCGCCCGGCGCCTCCCCTCCGGCCGCCGCTACGGCATCGTGGCCGGTACCGGACGCCTGCTCGATCTCATCAGGGCCTTCCGGTTCACGGATGTCGAACTCACCTGGCTCCGGGACAACAGGGTCGTGCGCGAGCCCACCCTCAACTGGCTCGCCGACTACGCGTTCCGCGGCACCATCTGGGGCTACCAGGAGGGCGAGGCTTACTTCCCGGGCTCTCCCCTGATCACGGTGGACGGCACCTTCGCCGAGTGCGTAATCCTCGAGACCCTCATCCTGAGCGTGCTCAATTACGATAGCTCCGTCGCCAGCGCGGCCGCACGGATGGTGTCGGTCAGCCTGGGCCGCCCGCTCGCCGAAATGGGTTCGCGCCGCACGGGCGAGTACTCCGGCGTCGCCGCGGCCCGGGCCGCCTACATTGCCGGTTTCGCCTCGACCAGCAACCTCGAGGCCGGCCGCAGCTGGGGTGTTCCGACGATGGGCACGGCCGCCCACTCCTTCACCCTCCTGCACGACAGTGAGGAAGACGCCTTCCGCGCTCAGGTCGCCGCCTTCGGTCCGGCGACCACTCTGCTCGTCGACACCTTCGACGTCGTGAAGGGCATCGACCTGGCCGTCAAGGTGGCCGGCCCGGCCCTCGGGTCGATCCGGATCGACTCCGGAGACCTGCCCACCATGGTCGCGGAAGCCCGCGCCCAGCTCGACTCCCTTGGTGCGGTCAACACGCACATCACGGTCACCAGCGACCTCGACGAGTTCTCCATCGCCGCACTGTCCGCGTCGCCCGTGGACGCCTTCGGCGTTGGCACCTCGGTCGTGACCGGATCGGGGTCACCCGCCGCGGGGATGGTCTACAAACTCGTCGCGCACCGCGACAGCGCCGGAGACTGGGTGAATGTCGCCAAGACGTCGCCCGCGAAGGCGTCGGTCGGCGGCCGCAAGAGGGCCGTGCGACGGCTTGACGCCGCGGGGATCGCCCGCGCCGAGGTCATCCTGATCGACGGTGATCCGGCCGCTGACATCCCGTCCGCCGCCACCTCGGGTCGGGACCGCGCTCTGCTGGTGCCCCTGATCACCGACGGCGTGATCGACGAACGCCATCTCGGACCGGCCGGCACGACACGTGCCCGCGCGCACCACGCATCCGTTATGCAGGAACTACCGATCGAGGCCTTCCGCCTCGGGCGCGGCGACCCCGTCATCCCGACCCTGTACCGGTAGATATCAACCGGCAGTCATCAACCGGCAGGTATCAACCGGCAGGTATCAACCGGCAGGTCACACCGGCAGTCGTCAACGGGTCGGTCAGGCCTTCATCTTTTCGTAGATGGCCTTACAGGTCGGGCAGACCGGAAACTTCTCCGGGTCACGTCCGGGCAGCCATTTCTTGCCGCAGAGGGCGCGCACCGGCTTGCCGGAGATGGCCGACTCGAGGATCTTGTCCTTGGGAACGTAGTGCGAGAAACGCTCGTGGTCGCCCGGCTCGATCTGTTCCTGGTTGAGGAGTTCCTCGAGCTCTCGGTCGAGCGTCGAGGTGCCGCCACCGGTGCCGGGGTTTCCGGGTTCTGCGATGCTCGCGCGAAAGTGATCAGTCATGCGTCCAGTCTAAACAACCCGCGGACGCATGGGCAGGCCCGCCTAGTGCAGATGCCGAGTCTGGTCCCGCCGCCATCACGGCCGGCGACAGTGCGCGCTCCGTTCGAGAGTGCTTGGCGGAGCGGGCACTCTCGACCGGAACGGACACACTGAAGCAACGGATGCCGCGAGGGCGTGGGAGCAATCGACTAGGCCCGGATGGCCGAGGAGATCATCTCCGGCCCGCGCCGTTCGAACGCGAGCGAACCCTGCCAGACCCCGCCCACGAGCGTGATCAGACCGATGCCGACGCCGAGAACGAGCGCCGGGATGTTCCAGACCGGGTCGACGAACACGCCCAGGAGAGCACAGGCGAGCGCCGGAAGTGACAACAGGATCGACCCGGCGAAGGTGAACGACTGGATCAGCGCGGCCGCGGTGTCCGACGCCTGTGGCTGGACGAACGGGCTGTCTCCCGGCTTGGTCGCAGGGTAGGGGAAGCGTGCCGACGAATAGCTGGAGAGTCCCAGCCCGGTCAGCAGGATGCTGGTGCTCACCCCGAGGATGGACGGCATGACCGCCCAGTCCCCGTAGACCGACACGCTGAGCGCCGATCCCGCCGCGATCATCGGGATCCCCACGAAGAGGGCGGGAACCAGGCGACCCATCCGATCCTCGAATCCGCGGGTGCCGGAGGCCACATGCAGCCAAACCGCGGTGTGGTCCAGGGCGACGTCGTTGTGCAGGGTCCAGCCCAGGAAAACGCTCATCAACGGCACCGGCAGCAGCGCGAGGTAGGAGATCGGCACCCCCGCGAAGGACAGCGGCAGGATGACGATCAGGGGGATGACCGGGATGATGATCACGGACATCCAGTAGCGGGAGTCGCGGCGCCAGTACGTGAGGCTGCGGGCTGCAATCGCACCCATCGGGGTGTGTGGCATGCTGTCGAACCACCCGAGCCCGCCGTAGTGGCGGGCCGGAGCCTCACGGCCGGGCGTGACGAGCATCCGGGCCACCAGACCCTGCCAGGCGAGCCACAGCAGGTACGTCGTCGTCCCGGCCATCAGCAGCTTGAGCACTGCCGCACCCCAGAGCCCGGTTGAGGCGTCCCCTGGTACGGCCCAGGCCGCGCCGAGGGGCGTCCAGCCGAGGATGCCCGCCAACCCGCCGATCAGGTCGAGGCCGTAGCGACCCCAGTCGAAGTTGAGCGCTAGAAGCACGATGGGGGCGGTCATGACCAGAAGCAGCACCCCGACGATTCCGGTGAACTCCCGGGAACGACGCGTCGCCAGCAGGAACGCCGCCAGCGATGTGCTCACCCGTGACGCGAGCATGCAGGTGGCCAGCAGCAGGGCTGCGGAGACGAGGGCGAGCAACGTTTCGAAGACGCCCCGGGACCAGGTCACGACTGTGCCGAGCAGCACGACCCCGAGCACGAACGCAGGCACCCCCACCAGCGAGGACAGCGCGAGGCCGAGCGACAGCCGCCGGGTCGGGATGCCCATGGTCGCGAATTTGCGCGGGTCCATGGTGTCATCGATCCCGAAGACGAGCGGGAACAGCAGGAAGCCGAGCACGACGAGCGACCCTGCGACGATCAGGCCGTCGCGAAGGGCCACTGGATCGCCCGTGAAGCGGAGCCCCACGAGCACCACGAAGAGGCCGACGGCCAGCGCGAGGCCGTAGAGCAGGCCGATCACGATACCGACGACCTGCCAGGGACTGCGCCGGAACAGATTGGCGAGCAGGCGGACCTTCAGTCCGAGAAACTGTGCAACCACTCCATGCCCTCCGCCACCTTGCGTCCGCCGGCCAGCTCGATGAACCGTTCCTCGAGCGTCTTCTCACCACGGACCTCATCGATGGTGCCGGATGCCAGCACCGCGCCCTGCACGATGATGGCGACATGGTCGCAGACACGCTGGATCAGGTCCATGCCGTGGCTCGACAGCACGACCGTTCCGCCGCTGGCGACGTATTTCTGCAGGATCTCGGTGACATTGACGGCGGAGACCGGGTCGACCGACTCGAACGGCTCGTCGAGCACAAGCAGGCGCGGCGAATGGATCATCGCGCAGGCGAGTGCGATCTTCTTCGTCATGCCGGCCGAGTAGTCGGCAACGAGGCGGTTGAGTGCGTCTTCGAGGCCGAAGGCGGTCGCCAGGTCGGCTGCGCGTTGCCGCACGGTGACGTCGTCGAGGCCTCGGAGCACACCCGAGTAGTAGAGCAGCTGGGCACCGGTCAGGCGGTCGAACAGGCGCAGGCGATCAGGAAGCACGCCGATGATGCGCTTGGCGGCGATCGGGCTCCCCCAGACATCGATGCCGTTCACCGTGACGCTGCCCGCATCCGGCCGAAGAAGCCCGGTGACCATGGAGAGCGTCGTCGTCTTACCGGCGCCGTTGGGCCCGACGATCCCGAAGAACGACCCGGCGCGCACCTCGAGGTCGATGCCCGACACCGCCACGGTCTGCCCGAAGCTCTTCTGCAGACCGGTGACCGAGAGCACCACCGGAGAGTCGGGATCGATCGCGGCCGGCGCGATCACCGGGGCGCGCTTGCGCGGGACGCGCTTGAAACCGGGCCGCTTCGTGGCGGCAGACACGGCGGGAGGTAGCAGTTCCGTTTCGGCGGCTGCCGACAGCTGACCCGATGCGGCTGCGCCGAGCTCCAGCACGGACGTCTCTTCCTCGGAAGATTCCGCAACGGATGTCTCCGCCATGGCCGGCTCGGCAGACTCGACCGCCGCCGGGAAGTGCTCCGGCGGAACCTGCGTGGCAGGGTCAGACGCAATTTCGTCAGCCTCAGATTGCTCAGCCTCAGATTGCTCAGCCTCAGTTTGCTCAGCCTCAGTTTGCTCAGACTCGGGTTCCGCAGCCTTGGATTCGGCATGCTCAGGCTCCGGACGCTCCGGTTCGACACGCTCAGGTTCGACAAGCACCGGGTCGACAAGCACCGGGTCTGGTTCGGACACGTTCGCAGCAGCCGCAGCCGCAGCCGCCAGAGTCGCCGCCCGAGTCGCTGCAGCCCGCGCTGCGCTGGCCTTCGCCGCGCTGGACCGGGCCGCACCGGTCTTCTCGACGGATTCAGACTTGGCCGCCGCCGTGCGTGCCGCCGTGGCCCGGGCGGATGTGGTGCGGGCGGATGTTGTGGTGGCTGTCGTGCGGGCCGCGGGCGGGCGAGCAGTGCCGCCCTTCGGGGCCCCGTTCCTCGGCAGGGTGCCCGCGGGGTCAGCCTCCGGGGGTGCAGCCGGCTTCCTCGGGGCCGTTCTCGTCACGGGCTTTTTCGGAGCGGCCCTGGGCGCGGGATTCTTTGGAACGGGCTCGCCGGGGGCACCCGGATCCGACTCCGCAGCCGCTGTCGCGCGGGCAGCGCTCGGACGAACAGCGGCCACACGGGGGGTAGCCGTCGTGCGCGGCGGCGGCTTTGGAACGGGAGCCTTAGGCACCGGCGTCGCGCGCACAACAGCCGGCATCGTGGCCTGTGTTTCAGCAGAATCTGTCGCGGAAGAGCCTGCCCTCTGATCGTCGGGCTCGGATGTCGGGGGCGCTGAAGTCACCTCGCTAACCTACCAAGGACCGTCTGACATCGCAGGTTTCGGGGGCCACTGGCAAACAGAGTCAGTCGCTGCCCGGCCACACGCACCCGGGTCACGAATTCAACACGGAAAGAAGCCTGCCCTTCCCCCCAACAGAGGGCATAAGGTACTCTGAAAGCGGCATAACGATGTGTCTATACGTGAACTTACAAGTGAACCCTAGGCAAACTCGTTCCTAATATGAGGGAGTCTCGGTCACTCGAATTCTTTTTGAGGAGACAATCGTGACCACCCAGGTAGTCATTTTGGCAGCAGGCATGGGAAGCCGACTCGGTCGTTCGCTTCCGAAGCCGCTCACTGAGCTCAACGATGGTCGAACGATCATGCAGCAGCAGTTCGACAACATTGATCACGCCTTCGGAAAGAAGGCCAAGGTGACCATCGTCGTCGGATACAAGCTCGAGCACATCATCGAAGCGTTCCCGCAGGCATCCTTCGTCTACAACGAAGAGTATGACCAGACGAACACCTCGAAGAGCCTGATGCGCGCTCTCCAGGCGTCCACCACCGGCGGTGTGCTCTGGATGAACGGTGACGTCGTCTTCGACCCGGCCATTCTCGACCGCGCCGCCGCGATGGTGGCTCGCGACCAGTCGTTCGTCACCGTCAACACCTCCAAGGTGTCCGATGAGGAGGTCAAGTACACGACCAGCGCCGAGGGCTACATCAAGGAACTCTCCAAGACCGTCAAGGGCGGACTGGGCGAGGCCGTCGGCATCAACTACATTTCCAGCGCGTACAAGGCCGTCCTGCTCCACCATCTGACGAAGGTCGCCGACCAGGACTATTTCGAGCGCGGCATCGAGCTCGCGATCGAGAAGAACAACCTGCTGGTCGAGCCTCTCGACATCTCCGATTTCTACGCGGTCGAGGTCGACTTCGCCGAGGATCTCGAACGGGCGAACCTCTTCGTTTAGCGGTGCCGTTCGCGTAGGGCGCGCGTCGCGCCCCTACGATAGAGCGCGTGAGTAGTTATGCGGAGGTGCGCCCGGAGCAGCGCACGTCTTTCGCCAGGTACCGTCATTCCCTCTGGTTGCTCACACAGCGGGACCTACGGGTGCGCTACTCTACCTCGCTGCTCGGCTATTTCTGGTCGATTCTCGACCCGCTGGTCATGGCCGGGATCTACTGGTTCGTCTTCACCCAAGTCTTCCAGCGCACGGTCGGCAACGAGCCGTACATCGTCTTCCTGCTGTCGGCGCTGCTGCCGTGGATGTGGTTCAACGGCACCGTGTCCGACTGCACCCGCGCGTTCCTGCGCGAGGCGAAGCTGATCCGGTCCACCCGCATTCCCCGTACGATTTGGGTGAACCGGCTCGTCTTGTCCAAGGGCATCGAGTTCGTGGCCTCCATCCCGGTGCTCTTGCTGTTCGCGATAATCGCCGGCGCCGAACTGAGCGCGGGGGTGGCGCTCTTCCCCCTCGCCATCCTGATCCAGACGATCTTGACCGCGGGGATCGGGCTGATCGTGGCTCCCCTCGTAGTCTTCTTTCGTGACCTCGAGCGTGCCGTGAAACTTATCCTCCGGTTCCTCTTCTACGCATCCCCGATCATCTACGGCACGGCAGACCTGCCCACGGAACTGCAGTTCTGGGCCGGCTTCAACCCGCTCAGCGGCCTGTTCAGCCTGTACCGGGCCGCATTCTTCCCCGAGCAGCTCGACTGGACTCTCGTGCTGATCAGCGCGCTGATGTCGGTCCTCTTCCTCGCCGTCGGCCTGATTGTCTTCACGCGCACCGAGCGCGCTGTTCTGAAGGAGATCTAGTGTCGGCACCGGTGATCACCCTGAAGGGTGTCGGCATCCGTTTCCGCCGCAATCGACGCGGCCGGCGCTCGTTCAAGGACCTTTTCGCCGCCCGGCGACGGCGCATCCGACCCAACGAGTTCTGGGCGCTGCGGAACGTGTCGTTCACAGTGCAGCGCGGCGAGGCGATCGGCGTGGTCGGTCGCAACGGTCAGGGCAAGTCGACCCTGTTGAAGCTGGTCACGGGCGTCGTGCTGCCCGATGAGGGCACCGTGCGCGTGACCGAGGGCGTGGCCCCGCTGATCGAGATCACGGGTGGCTTCGTGGACGACCTCACGGTACGCGAGAACGTCTACCTGACAGCGGGCCTGCACGGTATGACGAAGAGGCAGATCGCCGAGCGTTTCGACGAGATCATCGCCTTCGCCGAGATCGCCGACTTCGTCGACACTCCCTACAAGCACCTGTCCAGTGGCATGAAGGTGCGGATCGCGTTCGCCGTGATTTCCCGGCTCGAGGAGCCCATCCTCCTCGTGGACGAGGTGCTCGCGGTCGGCGACAAGGCGTTTCGGGAGAAGTGCTACCGGCGGATCGAGGAGCTCCTGGCCGGCGGGCGCACACTGTTCTTCGTGTCCCACAATGAGCGGGACCTGAAGCGGTTCTGCACCAGGGGCCTCTACCTTGACAAGGGTGCGCTGGTTCTGGATGCCCCCATCGCCGAAGTGCTGGCGCTCTACAACTCGCAGTACGGGATCAAGCCGGCCTGACGGGCCGAAGCGATCACGGCATCCGGTCGGGCCGGCCGTCCCGGGAGGGCGGCAGGTGAGCGGAATTGAAACCGGTTATCAGGTCACCTGGCTCCAGGCCGAGCACCGTCGCGAGCCGGATCAGGGTGTGGAAGGTGGGGTTGCCGAGGCCCCGGTCGATGCGCGCGTAGTTGGACACGTTCAGGCCGGCCAGGTGGGCGACGGCTTCCTGATTGAGGGCCAGCTGGCGCCGCCGGCGACGCAGGCGGACACCGAGGATTCGGGATGCTTCTGACTTCGGCTCAGGCATGCTCTGTGTATAGGCGCGCACCGTCCATTCCGCCAGTGGCACCCAGCCGGGACACGTAAACTCAACGGGACACTGAGGGAGGGCACTCTGATGGCCAGAAAAGCAAAGCCGATCATCTCCGAGACGGGCGGCCTGCCGCGGGGCGGTCAACTCCCCACCGGGATCGTCACGGGCTTCGACCGCGTGATGGCGATCCATCGGCCTGCGGTGCTCGCTCACATCCGCTCCGTGCGGCACCGTTCTCCGCAGGCCTCGCCCGTGGAGGTCATCCAGATCTTGGAACGCCGCTATCTCGCCGCCGTCACCACCGGCGGTGCCGCGGTCGGCGCGACGGCGGTCATTCCCGGGGTCGGCACCGGTATCACGCTGGCCCTCTCCGGTGTGGAGACGGCCGGGTTCCTCGAAGCCACCGCACTGTTCACGCAGTCGGTCAGCGAGGTGCACGGCATCGCGGTCGAGGACCCAGAGCGGGCGCGCGCGCTCGTGATGACGATGATGCTCGGTCGTGAAGGCTCGGACCTGGTGCGCCAGCTGGCCGGCCAGGTCTCCGGCTCCGGCGTGCCGCGCACCGCCTACTGGGGCGAACTCGTCACCACCAGCATTCCCCGGGCGATCATGGGACCGCTGACCGATCGGTTGAAGAGCAGCTTCATCCGGCAGTTCGTCGCCAAGGGCGGCGCCAGCTTCATCGGAAAGGCCCTGCCGTTCGGCGTCGGCGCCATCATCGGCGGTGCCGGCAACCACATCCTGGGCACGCGGGTCGTGCGGTCCTCCCGGCTCGCGTTCGGCCCGCCCCCGATCGGTTTCCGCGAGGAGCTGAACCCGCAGGTACGAATCGTCAATCAGCAAACGCGCGCCCGCCGCATCCCCGGGATCACCCGCCTGTCCCTGACCGGACTGCCCGGTCGGCTGTCACCTCGGCGACGGATGCCCGACGCACCTGAGCCGGCGCCGCCGACACCGCCCCGTGCCGGCTAGGGCTTCTCGACGTCGGTGATCTCGTCCGCCGGAGCGTCGATGGCCGGCTCGACCACCTCGAGACTCACGGCCTGCGGGTGGGAGGCGTCGAAACGTTCCCACTCGTGCATCAGGTGCGCCACGGCCGCATGGAATCGGTTCGTGGCGACCCCGGGGCCGGTGTCGCCGAAGTAGCGCTCGACCCAGACGTTGAGCCGGTCCTGAGCCTCGCTGTCATGGCTGAGGTCGTCGAGTACCGTGAGGATGCTCCCGGCCCGTTCGACGTGCAGCCACTCGCAGTCGGAGAGGTAACCGCTCGAGTCGATCTGGGATTCCGGGTCGACAGGACGGGTCACCATCAGAGCCTTGCCCGAGGCCAGTCGGTCGTAGACCATTGCCGAGATGTCGACGATCGCGACATCCGCCGCCGACAGCTGCCAGCCCAGGCCGGGGCTCGCATCGTAGATGTGGCGGGCCGACGCATCCCGCGCATTCGCCGTCGCGATGGCCGCGATGATGGCCTTGTTCGCGGCGCCGTATTCGCTGCTCACCACTCCGCTGCGCGGGTGGGGACGGTAGATCACCCGGTGCCGGCCCGAGGCGAGCAACGCCGTCACGAGGGCGACGCCGTGGGACGCGATCGAGCCGTATGCGGCAGCCGGCCGGTCACCTTCCCAGGTCGGAGCATAGAGGACGACCTGGCGCCCGTCCCGGGCGAACGGCGTCGCGCCCGAATAATAGTCGGCCTGGGGGCGCCCGATCGCGATGGCGCGCTTGTCGAAGTCGTAGTCCCAGAGCACCTTGTCGAGGCGGGCGATCGCGGCGTCTCCGGCGACGAAGGCGTAGTCGTAGGCCTTGATCTGGTTCGTGACCATGTACATCTTGTCGCTCTCACCGTGGTTGATGAAAACGTGCCAGCGGCGCCCGTAGCGCATCATCTGGAAGTTGCGGGTGTTCTGGTTCACATAGAACACGATTCGGATGTCCTGCTCCGCCAGCACCCGTTCGAGGTCGACGACCCGACGGACGTAGGCCACCGGGATCGGGGACTCGTCGATCAGCGGCAGGGCACCTGCCCCGCTGCGGCTCAGCACCAGGACGGGCCAGGTCTCGGCGAGCTTCGCCAGCGGCTTGTACCACTGCCGCATCTGGTACAGGTTGACGTCGCCGTCAGCGAAGTAGACCGCGATCTTGAAGTGGTTCCGAGGCAGCGGCTCCCGCTTGGACAGCCGCCCGTTCAGCAGCCGCTGTGCCTTGCGCGACGCCGTGACGTCCCTGACCAGCTTGAGCCCAAGCCTCACGTCTCGTTGAATACCCACCCGTCAAGAGTACCGACCATGCAACTTACCCGAGCGCCCCTGACCCCCGAAGGGGATCTTGACGACGGAATCGTTAGACGATGGGTGGTCGGCCAGCCAGCGTCATCCGCCACACCGTGCGTGCCTTGAGCGGGCGCCGCTCCCCCGGGTCGGTGGTCCAGCCCTCGCGGAAACCCGCGAGCCAAGCGCGGAGGGCGCTCGGATTGCGGGCCCAGCGCAGTATCTGGATCAGGAGCCAGGACCCGGCGTAGACGGGCACCAGCGGCGCCGGGAGGTTGCGGCGGGCCAGCCAGACCCTGTTGCGCGCATTCAGGCGGTAGTAGTCGGCGTGCCGGGTCGGCGCGATCACGGGGTGATTGGCTTGCAGGTCACCCGCATACCAGGCGCGCAGGCCCAGGTCCCAAACCCGCCAGGCCAGCTCGATGCCCTCATGGGCATAGAAGAACGGCTCGGCCCAGCCTCCGGTGGCGTCGAAGGCGGCCCGGGGCAGCAGCACGGCGCCCTCCCAGACCGAGAAGACGTTGCTGGAGTGAGTGGCCTCGCCTTTACGGATGCGCGGAATCCACCGCCGGGGAGACGCGATCCCGGCCGGGTCGACCACGCGGGGCTGCAGGAGGCCGATGGTCGGGTCCGCCCGCAGCACGCCGACGGCATCCCGCAGAAAATGCGGGTCCGGGATGCTGGCGTCGTCGTCGAGGAAGAAGAGGAACTCGCCCGCGACGCGGGAGACCCCGCGGTTGCGGCCGGCCGGAATGCCCAGGTTCTCGGGCAGTCCGAGGGTCTTCACCGCCGCGGGAAGGTCGGATGGCTGCCAGCCGTTGCCCACGCAGACGATGTCCAGGCGCACGTCCTTCTGGACCATCAGGCTCCGGATGCCGCGAGCCAGGTCGTCGGGACGGGTGCCCTGGGTGAGCAGCACGACCCCCACGGTCGGCAGGGCGAGGCCGTGCGGTGCCGCGTCAGGACCGGACACGTTTGGACGCCATGATAGCCACGAAGTGGCCCACCAGTGAGAGGAATGCCAGTGGCACGAGCAGGGCCAGCACGAAGCGGTCGACCGTCGGCTCGCCGAGAAAACTGCCGACGACCGCCGCGACGAAGATCAGCATCGTCAGCTCGACCGAGTGGTACAGCCGGTGGAACGGCAGGAACCGGGCCAGGCTGCGGGCCCGGGCGATCAGGCTCGACGTCGGTGTCTGCTCGTGCTTGCGATCGGCGAGCTTGGTCATGCCCGCGTTCGCACGGGCCACGTGCACCATGTCATTGAGTGCCTTGTTGAGCACGATGATCAGGGCGAGCAGGAGTGCGAGTGTGGTCCAGAGGAAGTCGGCCGGGGCCTCGAACGGGTAGTAGGCGCATCGTATGCCGAACGCGATCGGGATGAGAGCCTCGGTCGTGTAGTGCCCGACCTTGTCGAGGAACACCCCGGCCGGGGAGGACTGCCGGCGCCAGCGGGCGACCTCACCGTCGGAGCAGTCGACCAGCATCTGCAGCTGCCCGAGCAGGAGCGCGAGCAGGGCGCCCCAGACGCCGGGAATGAGCAGCGCGGCCGCCGTGGACCAACCGACCAGGATCATCAGCCCGGTGACGCCGTTCGCCGAGATGCGGGTCTTCAGCAGCATCCAGGTCAGGTACGGGGAGATGTCGCGCAGGTAGAGGGACGCCGTCCAGTGCTCGGCGTTCGCCCGCAGCCGCACTTCCGGCGGCTGCGCCACCCGGCGCAACTCGGCGATTGAGGAGGGTCGAGTCGCCGCGGGATTCGCTGACGTCATTGGTGCCTTCCGGTATGGGCCGTGATGTTGGTGGTGAACTTCAGATAGCCGAGCAGGAAGCCGATCCCCCAGCAGAAGTGGATGCAGGGCAAGACTACGAGAAACCACAGCCCGGCACGAAACCCGTCCGGACGCGTCACCAGGGCCGTGGCCAGGGCGACGAGGAGTAGGTAAGCGGCGGGAATCAAGAATCCGAGCAGCAGCCACGGGGTCGCTGCGGTGAACAGCTGCACCAGACCGGCCAGTCCGGCCAGGGTTCCGCCCAGGACACCCAGGACCATGACGGGCGGGGCGAAGTAACGGATGCCGTTGTCCTCGGGATACCGGCGGGCGAGTTCCCCGCGCCAGAGTCCGGTGGACACCATCTGCCGGGCCAGCCGGGCCAGGCTCGGCCGGGGCCGGTAGACGACCCGGAGCCGGGGAGTGAACCAGACGGTGCCGCCCTGGTCGCGCAGGCGGCGGTTGAGTTCCCAGTCCTGGCCTCGCTTGATGCCCTCGTCGAAGAGGCCCACGCGCACGATGCTGTCCAGACGGAAGCAGCCCAGGTAGACGGTTTCCGCGGGGCCTTCCGGGCCGCCGATGTGCAGGGGCGTTCCGCCGAGGCCGATCTTCGTGCCGTAGGCGCGGGCCACGGCCTTCTGAAACGGGCTTGCCCCCTGGGCGTCCATGACGCCGCCGACATTGTCGGCGCCGGTGCGCTCGAGGGTCTCCACGGCGATGCGGGCATAGTCCGGGGGCAGCACCGAGTGGGCGTCGACGCGGATGACGAACGGGTACTGCGACGCTCGGATAGCGGCGTTGAGGCCTGCCGGAGTGGAACCGATCTCGTTCGCGACGATGCGGATGCGCGGATCGACCGCGGCCATCTCCTCGACCAGTTCGGTCGTGCCGTCGATGCTCGGGCCGAGCGCCAGGGTGACTTCGAAGGGCCCCATATAGTCCTGGCGGAGCAGGCTGGTCACGGCGGCACGCACATGTGTCACGTCATTCAGCACCGGCATCACGTAGGAAACCCCGAGCAGGGACTTCTCTCCGGAAGAGGGATCCTGGCTGGTCATAGTTCCATTCTTCTGGACGGGAGCTAGAGCCTATCAGCCGCGTCTTTCGGGCCCGCACCGGCGAGGCGAACGACAGCTGCGCCGCCGGTGGATCACCGGCGGCGCAGCTGTCATGCCCTGGAAGGAGCGGGTTGTCAGCTCGAGAGCTCGCCGACCGTGACGGACACCGTGACGGACTTGCCGTCGCGCACATAGGTGAGGTCGGCCGTGTCGCCGGCGGCGAGAGCACGAACCTGGGCGGTCAGGTCGTTGGCGTCGGTGATGGGCAGGTCGTTGAGGTTGGTGACGATGTCTCCTTTTCGGAGTCCGGCCTTTTCGGCCGCGCCGCCCGGTGATACCTCGCTGATCAGGGCGCCGACGGTGGTGCTCTCGGGGCTGCCGGCCGCACTGGTGACGCTGGCACCGAGCAGACCGTGGCTGGCCGTGCCGGTGGCGATCAGTTCGTCGGAGACGCGCTTGGCCAGGTTCGACGGGATGGAGAAGCCAACACCGATGCTGCCGGCCGCCGCCGAGTCGCCACCGGCGCTGGCGATGGCGACGTTGATACCGATCAGCTCACCCTTGGCGTTGAGCAGGGCTCCGCCTGAGTTGCCGGGGTTGATCGCGGCATCCGTCTGGATGACCGAGAGCGAGATGCTGCCGGTGGACGGAGCCTGCGCGGGGCCGCCGTTCTGGTCGGGAAGGTCGAAGAAGAACGGGCTCTGGTCCTCGTCGGGCGCGGCGTTGTCGGGTGTCGACGGGGCGGCCGAGGAGGCGATGGAGATGCTGCGGTTGAGTGCGCTGACAATGCCGTCGGTGACGCTGCTCGACAAACCGAGAGGTGCGCCGATCGCGATGGCACTGTCGCCGACGTTGAGCTTGCCGGAATCGGCCCACTTGATCGGCGTCAGGCCGCTCACGCCCTCGAGCTTGATCACGGCAAGGTCGGAGATCGGGTCGGTACCGACGATGGTGGCGGAGTAGAGCTTGCCGTCGCTGGCGGTGACCTGAATGCGGGCGTCGGCGGCGGCGCCGTCGAGGGTGACGACGTGCGTGTTCGTGAGGACGTAGCCGTCTTCGCTGAGGATGACGCCGGAACCGGTTCCACCGGAGCTGCCGTCGGACGCGTCAATGGTGACCACGCTGGGGGTGGCCTTGGCGGCGACCGCCGTGATCTGGCTGACGCTGTCGGTGTTGTTGACCACGACCGTGCTGGGGCCTTCGGCCTGGCTGGCCGGCACGCCGCTGGTCTGGTTGGTGAGCACGAACGCCGTGACACCGGCACCGGATGCTCCGCCGACGAGGGCGCCGATGGCGAGCGCCGCGATCAGGGCGATATTTCCCGAGCGCCGGGGCTGCTTGGTCGGGCCGCCGGGCCGGCCGGGGGCGTACCCGTTCTGCTGGGCGTAGGACGGCGACTGGGTGTTCGGAGCGTAAGGATTGGGGGTGGCGCCGCCCTCGACCGGGCGGCCGAAAGCATCCGTCGCGGAGGCGAGAGTGGGCTGGGCCGCGCTGGGCTGGGTCGGCGCCTGCTGCTCGGAGGCGTTGACGGTGTCGGGGATGACCTCGGTCGACTGCTCGTCACCGGAGGTGGTCGGAGAGGAACCGGCCGCCGCGGGCTGCGCCGGGGCCGACGCCTCGCCGGCCGCATTCACCTGGAATGGTACTGCGTCGTCGGGATCGGGAGTGGTGCCGGATACCTGCGGGTTGTCGGTCATGATGTGCTCCTTCCAAGCAATCCCACCTTGACTCCTGAACCTGAACGAATGATATGTGCAGGCTGGGAGCATTCAATGACGACGCCGTGACTTGTTCGGGCCGGGTTCGATCCTCTCGGTCAGCAGCCCGGCCCAGCCGGATGCGCTGTACACTCCCGGTTGACGAGCACCGTCTGGGCGTCTCCCACGATCACGCCGAGCGGGCTGGCCGAAATTGCCAACGTACCCTCGACCGGGCGCCAGGCAAGGCCCGCGAAGCGGTACACGGCTGAGTACACCACCGCGACGACCACGGCGTAGCTCCCCGGCCTGGCGAACGTGTGGCTGGTGGCGGTGCGTGAAAATTCCGGCAGACCCAGTGCCGCCCAGGTGGCGCCGCCAGAATCGGTGATCGCCTGGGCCCCGTCGCCGTAGGTCCAGCGGTAGCCGACCGGGGTGAAACGAACCTCAGCCGGATACCCGAGCAGCGCACCGGTGCGGCTGTGCACGGATGCCGACGCGATGAAGTTGGCAGGCAATCCGGCGACGCTCCAGCCGCCCGGTTCCATCGTCTGGGACGGCGCCGCAGGCTGGAAGTTGACCAGGTCACTGACCCGGACCACGAGGTTCGGATCGCACGGCGAGCCCGGTATGCAGTTCACGGTGAAGTCGTCGCGCACGAACGCCAGCGGATCGACGACGGGTGCCGCACCCGGCCCGCTTCCTTCGTCGCCGCCTGACTCTCCCGCGCCGGATCCCGCTCCGCCACCGGCCCCGTTACCGGCCCCGTTACCGGAACCCTGTCCCCCGCCGGTCTCGTACCCCGCAGAAAGATCCACTCCGCCGTTGTTGATCGCCCCGTTCGCCTCCGGGCAGCTGTCGGTCGCCTGCAGGAATTTCCCGCATGTCGATGCCGCAAAGCTCGGGTCTGCAGCCAACGCGACTGGGCCAACCAAAACCGCAATCGTCGCGATGAGACCCCAAAGTCGTCGGCTGATCAACAAAAGCTCTCGCCTCGCCAAACCGATCGGAATTCGAGAATCAGCTGAAGGCCACCGTCCATTTGGAATTGCACTTCGAAGGGCGTGATGGTCTCGCGCGAGGCTGAAACCAAGGAATTCCCAATCGAATCAACCACTTCGAGCCCGCTCACATCTTCGCAAACGTAGAGCGAGATAATCGTCTCCTCGGGTCTGAGAAATTTCGCCGACTGCATGCTGTGAACCATGAAGGTTGTCACTCCAACACTGCGAGCGTTTGCTTCAACGAAGCCTTGAAAGCCCTCTAATTCCGACGTGAGAACTTCTGCAGAGACCAACGGCTCCATTCGTTCCGCGCCCACCCCACCGGCGGCGGAAATCTCATCACTCGTCCGGAGATAGGCCGCATAGGCCTCTGTGGCCGCAGCGAGAGCCTCCTCGTCGGAGGCGAAGACGGGGCCATCCGTCGGCACCGACGTCTCGGATGCCCGGGGCGTCGGTTCGGGTGTGCAACCGGTCAGCGCGAGCATGCCGAGCAGCAGCATCGAGCCCAGTACGAGGAGGTCGCGCTTCACGGTCCGCATCCGGCCAACCTAGGGCATCCGGCCCGGCCGCGCTCGAACTTTCCACATGTCGTAGTTTGGAGGAATGCAGGTGACACCATGACGATCGCGGGGGCCTGGCGACGCACGGCTCGCGGGGCCGGTCTGCTCGCTGCCGACGGCACCGTCGCGGCGAGCATTTTCGCCGAGATGAGTGCCCTTGCCCTGCGCACCGGCGCCATCAACCTGGGTCAGGGATTCCCCGACGAGGACGGCCCCGCCGAGGTGCTCGAAGCTGCCCGACAGGCAATCTCCGACGGCGTGAACCAGTACCCGCCGGGGCGCGGATTGCCCGTACTGCGGGAGGCCATCGCCCGTCACCAGTTCCGCTTCTACGGCCTGACCGTCGATCCCGACACGGAGGTCCTGGTGACGGCCGGCGCCACCGAGGCGCTGGCGGCGACCATTCTCGCGCTGCTCGAACCAGGCGACGAGGTCGTCACACTCGAGCCGTTCTACGATGCGTACGGCGGCCTGATCGCGTTGGGTGGGGGCATCCATCGCACGGTGCGCCTACGGGCACCCGATTTCCAGCCGGACCCCGACGACCTGCGCGCGGCGATCACCGACCGCACCCGGCTGATCATCGTGAACAATCCGCACAACCCCACGGGGACCGTGCTTCCGCGTGAGACCCTGGACCTCATCGTGTCCCTCGCGCACCGCCACGATGCGCTCATCGTGACCGATGAGGTCTACGAGCACCTCACCTTCGGTGTTCCCCATGTGCCGGTCGCGACGATTCTCGGGGCAAGCGATCGCACGATCACGATCTCCTCCGGCGGCAAGACGTTCAACACCACCGGCTGGAAGATCGGCTGGCTCACCGCCCCGGCCAGCCTGGTTACCGCCATCCTCGCCGTGAAGCAGTTCCTCACCTATGTGAACGGTGCGCCGTTCCAGCCGGCGATCGCGCGGGGCCTCGACCTGCCCGACAGCTTCTACACCGGCATCGCCGCCGACCTCCTGGCCAAGCGCGACGTGCTCGAGAGCGGGCTGACCTCGGCTGGATTCACGGTCAGCCGACCCCAGGGGTCGTATTTCATCGTGGCGGATGCCGCTCCGCTCGGCCACCCGGACGGCGCCGAATTCTGCCGGGTGCTGCCCGATCTCGCCGGGGTGGTGGCGGTTCCGATCGGTGCGTTCTGCTCCGCCGCGAACCGACCCGAGTACGCCTCACTGGTGCGGTTCGCCTACTGCAAGAGGGTGGACGTGCTCGAGCGCGCCGCCGCACAGCTGGCCGGAATCACCGCCCGGTAGCCGCCGCACGGCAACCCCCGCACCCTGCCCCCGGGGAATCCGTGCCGGCCAGCAATGCCCTCCGGGGTCACGTGCCGGCAACTGTTGTGGCTAACTCCTGTCATCTGCCGACCTGGGCTTCCGTCACCGCGAGATTGCGCGGGTCGGGTGCGAACGCGTCGCAAATTTCAGGAGTTAGCCACACATCCGCGCCGGGAAGGGGGCCTACCCGGCCTAGTGTGCCAGGGCCGGGTAGTCCGTGTAGCCCTCGGCGCCGGCACCGTAGAAGGTGAGCGGGTCGGGAGCGTTCAACGGCAGGTCCTTGAGCCAGCGAGCCACCAGGTCGGGGTTGGCGATCACGGCACGGCCGACGACGACCGCGTCTGCCAGGTCGTCGGCGATGATGGCCATCGCTTCGTCCCGGCTGGTGATTTCACCGAAACCACTGTTGACCAGGAGCGGTCCACCGAAGCGGGTGCGCAGCTGCTGCACCAGTTCACCGGCCGGCTCGCGATGCAGGATGCTCAGGTAGGCCAGGCCCAGCGGGGCGAGCGCGTCGGCCAGTGCGCCGTACGTGGCCAGGAGGTCGGCGGCATCAGTTTCGAGGGCATCCTGGATGTTGTGCTCCGGGGAGACCCGGATGCCGACGCGACCGGCTCCGATCGCGTCGGCCACCGCGGTGACGACCTCCACGACGAAACGCGCCCGGTTCTGCGGGGAGCCGCCGTAGATGTCGTCGCGCTGGTTGGAGGCCGGCGAGAGGAACTCGTGCAGGAGGTAGCCGTTGGCGGAGTGGATCTCGACGCCGTCGAGCCCGGCGGCGATGGCGTTGCGGGAGGCCTGCACGAAGTCCGCGATCACGCCGGGGAGCTCATCCGGCGTGAGGGCGTGCGGCACCGGGTAGGCGGCCTTTCCCTCGTAGGTGCGGGTCTCGCCCGCAATGGCGATGGCACTCGGGGCGACGACTTCGCGGCCGCCGTTGGTGCCCTCATGGGTGACGCGGCCGGCATGCATGATCTGGGCGACCAGGCGCCCTCCGGCGGAGTGCACTGCATCGGCGACATTGGTCCAGCCCGCGATCTGCTCGGGTGTGATCAGACCCGGCTGGCCGGGAAAGCCCTGGCCGGCGTGGCTCGGGTAGGTGCCCTCGGTCACGATCAGGCCGAGGGATGCTCGCTGCTTGTAGTGCTCGACGACAAGCGGACCGGGAACACCCTCGACTCCGGACCGCACACGGGTCAGCGGTGCCATGACGAGCCGGTTGGGCAGTTCCAGATCACCGAGGGACAACGGGGAGAAAAGATTCACGAATAGCTCTTTCTGTGGGTCTGGTTGTCGTCAGGCGGCGCGTGCGTTGCCTGGGACATGGGAAGCAGGTTCCCCCTTTCGGCAACGGCCCTGCACTCCCGCATATTCCGCTCCGCAGAGACGGTGCGGCAATCCACAGCGGCCCAGGCAACGAACCAGTGTCATGAGCATCACCGCCGAGACCAGGTCGACGACGTCGCCACGGGGTGTCAGCGCCCCGGCTGCACCGATTCGGGAGGCTCCGGACCGCACGGGATACTGCCCGTTTCCCCTCTCGTCCGATCACCGCGCCTTCGGTCTGACCACGAGTTCCATGCGCCTGAGCCGGGCGACGGTCTCGGTGCGGCACGGCCGCCGCACCGGGAGCGACACCGCGACCATCCTTCTCCACGGGGCCGCGGGCTCCTGGACGACCTGGACGCCGCTGCTGGCCGCGGCCGACGCCTCCGGCCTGGAACTCACCGACCTGATCATCCCCGACCTGCCCGGCTGGGGCGACTCGGCGCTTCCGAAGGAGGGTCCCTCCCGCTCGATCGAGGCGACCGCGGCGATAGTGGCCGAGATCGCCCGTGCTCTCGGCTACCGCTCCTGGATAGTGATCGGCCACTCCCTCGGCGGCTTCGTGGCCCTCGAACTCGCCGCGAGCGAGGCACGGTCGACCGCGTTCGTCGGACTCGTCTCGGCCACGACCTTCTCGGTGATCGACACCGTGCGGCACCCGGTCGCCCGGTTCGCCACGCTGCCGGGATATGGCGCCATACTGCCGGTGTTGCGGGCTCTCGCCTGGGCCGGGCGCGCCGGCGACGGCCTGATCGGCCTGCTCCATCGCACCACGCTGCTGCGCGCGCTGGCAGCGCCGCTGTTCCGGCGCCCGGAACTGCTGCACGCGAGCGTCACCGACTACCTCCGGGCCGAACTGCGCCCGCAGGCGTTCGCCGTGGCATCCGACCTGGCCGGCGCCTACGCCGCCGAATACTGGTCCCGGATCGAGTGCCCCGTGCGGGCCACCCAGGGCGACGCCGACATTTTCGTGGCAGCGACGGATGCGGCCAGGCTCCGCGCGGTCATCCGCGACTTCGCCCTGGTGACAGTGCCGGACACCGGGCACTTCGCGCACGTGGAGAAGCCGTATGAGACGCTCCGGCTCGTGTTGCCGAACGGATGCCTGTCCGACCCAGGAGTGTTCCCGCAGTGAGCGGTCCGGGAGTCCGGGCCGCTCGCGCTGCGTGGCCGATTCCCTTGTCAAGCGGGTTCATTACGACCAAACTGAGGATCAGTCCTGAGAAATGGTCACCCCCGTGTGGCCGGTCTGGCACGGCCTCCACTGATTGAGAGCGGCTCCCCATGGGTTCGTTGACGTATGACAGGGTCACGGTCGAGTTCGACGACCGGATATTGGCGCACCTTCAGATCGTGATCGTCCAGAAGCTCCGCCGGGGCGAGAGCTTCCTGCTGTCGTGGCGCAATGCCGCCGAAGCCGGAAACGGACGCAGTTCCGCCTGGCTGCACCCGGCCATCCCGTTGTATTTCAAGTTCTCCGGCGGCCAGCCGCCGAGCATCAACCCCCTCTGGCTCGCCCAGCTCACCCGTTCCGCGAACAGCTCCCAGGGTTTGGTTGCCACCGGCGAGGAGCGGGCGATGTCCGAGCCCGAACATCCGGAACGCACCGACCGCAGTCACCGCCCCGATCAGAAGTTCACGGTGCGCGCGGCGCCCGCCTCGCAGGACACCATCGCCACCGAACTCTGAGCCGCCCCTACTCCGGCAACCCGCAGGCCGCAGGCCTCTGCCCGCAGGCCGCAGCCCGCAGGCCTCTGCCCGTGGGCGGGCCCGGATCAGCGCGGAACGACCGCGAAACGGCGCAGGACCAGCGCGGGGTTGCGGGCGCGCACGGCACTGAGGCGCTCCGGCAGAACCCAGGCGACCGCGACATCCGTTGTCTCGCCGATCGTGACCAGCTCCACCCCCATCGGGTCGACCACCATGCTGTTGCCGACACCCACCGGCGGGGCGTGGCCGGCCGCCGCTAGGTAGACCGTGTTTTCCAGGGCCCGAGCGGTCAACAGCGTGCGCCAGTGCTGTTCCTTGAGCGGTCCCCGCACCCACTCGGCCGGCACCAGGACCAGTTCGGCCCCGGCGTCGACCAGGCGGCGGGTCATCTCCGGGAAACGGATGTCGTAGCAGGTCTGCAATCCCACCCGCAGCCCCTCCACATCGAAGGTCTCGGGTTCCTCCACGGCCCCGGCCCGCACCCAGTCCGACTCGCGCTCACCAAAGGCGTCGTAGAGGTGAAGCTTGCGGTACTTCGCGACGAGTGATCCGGCCGGATCCACCGCGACGAGAGTATTGGAGAACCGGTTCGGGTCGTCCGTGGACTCCAGCATGCCGGCCACGACGTACACGCCGAGGTCTGCGGCGAGCGCGGCCAGGGCCCGCACGAAGGGGCCGTCCAGAGGTTCGGCCGCGGCGACGAACGACGGTCCCATCACCGGTTCGAAGAAGGCCGAGTACTCGGGGAAGACGATCAGCCGGGCCCCGCGGGCGACGGCCGTCTCGGCGAGGGCATGCATGGCGGCAAGGTTTACGGCAGGCTCGCGGCCGGGCGCGAACTGGGCCACCGCAACACCCAGGGCTGCCGCGGGGCCGGCAGCAGGGCCGGGGCCGCGAGTCTCGAGGGGATCGATCATGGCGTCAGCCTAGATCAGTGAGTCCGTATGGACGTGGTCGCAGCTGGATCGTGGAATGGGAATCCGCGGCACTGGAGCAACTCGCGCTCGAACGAATTCGACGGAGATTTTGGCCAAAACGGACCGGAACCAGCCGAAAACCGGCCCCGAGCCCAAAATCTCCGTCGAATTGGTTCAACAGTGGGCACGGTGCTCGTCCGAAGGTGGAACGGGCGGGGCCTCGCCATCCGTTCACGGCGAACGGCACCGATCCCGGGTTCTAGGGTTCAGCGAGGTGGCCTAACGTATATGCGTGCCTTCCCCGCCGCTGCTCTCCCGCCTGGTCCGTCCCGACACGCTGACCCTTCCCCTGCTCCGAACCGGAGGGCTGGCTGCGCTGCTCGGGCTGCTCGGGTTCCTCGTCTCGATCGCCGGATCGTGGCGGCCCTCGTATTGGGGCGACGAGGCGGCCAGCGTCATGTCGGCGGAACGTTCCCTGCCGGGGCTGTTCCGGTTGCTGGACAACGTCGACGCGGTGCACGGCGCTTACTACCTGCTGCTGCACGTCTGGATCGATCTCTTCGGCTCGTCGGAGCTGGCGACCCGCGGGCTGAGCGCCCTGTTCGTCGGCGCCGCGACGGCCGGAACCTTCGTACTGGCCCGCACCCTGTTCACCGCCCGGGTCGACGTGCTCGCAGCCCTGGTTTTCGCGCTGCTCCCCCGGGTCACCTATATGGGCTCTGAAGCCCGTTCGGCCGCCGTCGCCACGGCCGTCGTGGTCTGGCTGACGGTTCTGCTGGTGCACCTGGTGCGGAGCCGCCCCGTGGATGCCGGCACCCGGTTCGCGCTCTGGGCGGGCTACGCCGGCCTCCTGGCCCTTGGAATCTATTTCTTCCTGTATGTGCTGCTGCTGGTCCCCGTGCTGGCGCTCGCGGCGCTGCTGCTGACCCCGCGGGAGGGTGACGTGAGGGTGAGTATGCGCGCCTGGGCCATCGCCACCGGCGCCGCGCTCGCCCTGGCTGCCCCCGTGATAACGGCCAGCCTGGACCAGCGCGATCAGATCGCCTTCATCGGTCGGCGCCCGCCGATCCCCGTGCTCACGGCCGCTGTGCACCAGTGGTTCAGCAATGCTCCCCTGGCCGTTCTGGCGTGGGGACTGATCCTGCTCGCGGTCGTGATGGTCTTCTTCGTCGGCGGACGGAGGGCCGCACCGGCGAACACCAAGGCCGCACTGGGGGTCATGCTGGCCTGGATGATCGTGCCGAGCGCAGCCTTACTGATCGGCACGCACCTGGTCACGCCGATGTACTCACTGCGGTACCTGTCGATCTGCACGCCGGCCGTCGCGATCGCCATCGCCGTGGGAATCGCCTGCCTCCGGCCGCGATGGCCACAGGTTGCGGCCCTGGGCCTCATCACGGCTCTGATGCTGCCCACCTACCTCGAACAGCGCAGCGAGTTCGGCAAGAACTACGGCAGTGACCTGCGCCAAGCGGCCGAGGTGGTGCGGAACGGCGCGCAGTCGGGGGACGCCGTTGTCTTCGACGAGAGCGTGCGGCCCTCCCGCAAGCCCCGCCTGGCCCTGCGGCTGTACCCGGACGCGTTCGCGGGCCTTCAGGATGTCACCCTCGCGGTGCCGTTCGACACCACCAACGATTTATGGGATGTGGTCCTGCCGCTGGAACAGGTGACCGACCGGCTCACCGAGACTGACCGGGTGTGGGTTCTGCAGAACCAGGGCAGCGGTGAGAATAGCCGGGGCGACAACATCCGCACCTTGCAGCAACTCGGGTTCACGGTCACCGAATCGACAATGCTGAACCGCACTCAGATCATCGAAATGACAAGGTAGTTCCATGGACCGGACACTGATCATCATCCCGACCTACAACGAACGCGATAACATCGCGGCGATCGTTGCCCGGGTGCGAGCGAGCGTGCCTGCGGCCGACATCCTGGTCGTGGACGATTCCTCCCCAGACGGCACGGGGTTGCTGGCCGACACGCTGGCCACCACCGATTCTCAGGTGCACGCCCTGCACCGCTCCCGGAAGAGCGGCCTCGGCGCCGCCTACCTCGAGGCCTTCGCCTGGGGGCTCTCCCGCGGCTACGACCGTTTGGTGCAGCTCGACGCGGACGGATCGCATCTGCCGGAGCAACTGCCGAGCCTGCTCGAGGCAGCCGAGGGCGCGGATGTGGTACTGGGCTCCCGCTGGGTCCCTGAGGGTAGTGTGCGCAACTGGCCGTGGCACCGGCGTCTGCTGTCGCGCGGCGGATCGGTCTACTCGCGTGTGCTGCTGCGGCTGCCTCAGCGGGACGTGACCGGCGGTTACCGCGTCTACACGGCGCACGCCCTCGAACGGATGGACCTCTCCAGCGTCGAGAGCCTGGGCTACTGCTTTCAGATCGACATGCTGCTGCACGCCGTCCGGGCCGGGCTCAGCGTGGTCGAGAAGCCGATCACGTTCGTGGAGCGCACCCTCGGCTCCTCGAAAATGAGTGGTGCGATCGTGGCCGAGGCGATGGCCCGGGTCACGATCTGGGGGCTCACCGGCAAAAACGCTCGCCGCACTGCTACGCCGGCACCGACATCCGTGCCGCGAGTTCACTGACCGTTTCTCAGCGCCCGCACACGGGGCGTGACTTCTGGTCACACTGACTATAAGATGGGTCCATTCAGTTAAAGTCACAATGACTTTTACCTAGTGGATGGCGGTGGATGACGGTGGAAGCGCGAATGAACACCCAGCTCGAGGCGGCCCTCGCCGTGTCGACGGTCATCTTCGCCCTGCGGCCGGATCCTGAAGCCGGGCTTTCCACCCTGTGGCTGCCGCTCGTGCGCCGCACCCGGGAGCCCTACCTCGGCCAGTGGGCGCTGCCTGGCGGCGGACTGCCGGCCGACGAGGAGCTGGCCGGAGCGGCCGCGCGCGCGCTGCGCGAGACCACGGGCCTGACCCCCAAGTACCTCGAGCAGCTCTACACGTTCGGGGATCCGGCGCGCTCCCCTGGCGGCCGGGTCGTCTCGGTCGTCTACTGGGCACTGGTCGAATCCGGTGAGGCGGCGCTGGCGGTCGAGGATGAGAACGTGCGGTGGTTCCCGGCCGACCACCTGCCGCCGCTCGCCTTCGACCACAACCGCATCGTCGAATACGCCCTCTGGCGCCTGCGCACCAAGGTGGAGTACTCCCGCATCGCGCACGCGTTCCTGGGCGAGATCTTCACGCTGGCGCAGCTGCGCGCGGTGCACGAGGCCGTGCTGCAGAAAGCCCTCGACCCGGCGAACTTCCGCCGCACGATCGAATCGTCGGGCACCGTGGTCGACACGGGCCAGCGCGTGGCCGGTGTGCCGCATCGGCCACCCCGCCTCTACCGCTACAACGATTCCGTCCACGCCACCGCTCCGGGGGCGCTCGAGCCGGCCATCGGCTGAGCATGACCCTCCCTCCCAGCACGTCCGCGCTGACCACCGCTTGTCTGACTATCGCTTTGTGTGAATATCAAGGAGTAACCGCATGACCAACGCATCGGTCGACCAGACCATTCGGCTCATCAGCACGGGAGCGGCCGCCGGCAGCACCTGCAGCCCCGACCTGCTCACCGCCCCGTGGGAGTTCGATTCCGGCACGCCGGGTTACGGCCCAGGCTCGTCGATGGGCGACGTCATCCCCACCGGGTCACCGCGGCAGGGCGAACTGCCCGAGGTCTATCGACGTGCGTCGGCGGCGGAACTCGGCGACCGCATCCGTGCCGCCAAGGCCACGCTCGGTGACCGGGTCGTGATTCTCGGGCACTTCTACCAGCGCGACGAGGTCTTGCAGCACGCTGACTTCGTGGGCGACTCGTTCCAGCTGGCGCAGGCCACCACAAGCCGCCCGGATGCCGAGGCGATCATCTTCTGCGGCGTGCACTTCATGGCCGAGACCGCCGACCTGCTCTCGACCCCGGAGCAGGCGGTCATCCTGCCCAACCTCGCAGCGGGCTGCTCGATGGCCGACATGGCCGACATCGACTCCGTCACCGACTGCTGGGAGCAGCTCGAGGACATCTACGGCACCGAGCCCGACTCCGACGGCCGCGTCCCCGTGATCCCGGTCACGTACATGAACTCCTCGGCCGCGCTGAAGGCATTCTGCGGGGAGCACGGCGGCATCGTCTGCACATCCTCCAACGCCGAGACCGTGCTGGAGTGGGCCTTCGCCCGCGGCCGCCGCGTGCTCTTCTTCCCCGACCAGCACCTCGGCCGCAACACCGCGAAGGCGATGGGGGTACCCCTCGAGCGGATGCCGATGTGGGACCCGCGCAAGCCCCTCGGCGGCAACACGGCCGAGGAACTCGACACCGCCCAGGTCGTGCTCTGGCACGGGTTCTGCAGCGTTCACAGGCGATTCACGGTGGAGCAGATCGCCGCGGCCCGCCAGTCGCACCCGGGCGTGCGCGTGATCGTGCACCCGGAGTGCCCGATGGCCGTCGTCGACGCAGCCGATTCCTCCGGCTCGACCGACTTCATCAAGAAGGCCATCGAGGCAGCCCCGGCCGGATCCGTCTTCGCCATCGGCACCGAGATCAACCTGGTGCAGCGGCTCGCCGCCCAGCACCCCGAGCACATCATCTTCTGCCTCGACCCGGTGGTCTGCCCCTGCTCCACGATGTACCGCATCCACTCGGGCTATCTGGCCTGGGTGCTCGAAGCGCTGGTCGGCACCGCGGACCGTGCGCCCGAGGTGCTGAACCGCATCCAGGTGCCGCACGAGGTCGCCGGCAACGCCCGCATCGCCCTCGAACGGATGCTCGCCGCCAAACCGCCCGTCTCGGTCGAGGTCTGACCATGACCCGTGTGCTCGTCGTCGGCAGTGGGCTGGCCGGACTCATCGCCGCGGTGCGGGCGACAGATGCCGGCCACCAGGTCACCCTCGTCACCAAGGCGGCCCTGCCGGACAGCAACACCCGCTGGGCCCAGGGCGGGATCGCCGCCGCCATGTTCCCCGACGACTCGGTCGAGTCCCACGTGCAGGACACCCTGCGCGCCGGAGCGGGGCTCTGCGATCCCGTCGCGGTGCGCGTGCTCTGCTCTGAGGGTCCGGCGCGGGTACGGGACCTGATCCGGTTCGGCGTGGACTTCGACCGCGACGAGTCCGGAGTCACCCGAGGACTAGAGGCAGCCCACTCGAGGTCGCGGGTGCTGCACGCCGGCGGCGACGCCACCGGTGCCGCGATCGAGGCCGCCCTCGTGGCGACGGTGCGTGAGCGGGCCACCCGGTCGCTGCGGGGCGTCGGCGCCCGCCTGCGCATCCAGGAACACACGATGCTGGTCGACCTGACCGTGCAGGACGGCAGCGCGACCGGAGCCGTGATTCTCGGGCCCGACGAGGTCCTCCGCACGATCATCGCCGACACGGTGATCCTGGCGACCGGGGGCGCCGGCGAGCTCTTCCCGCACACCACGAACCCGTCCCTGGCGACGGGCGACGGCGTAGCGGCCGCGTGGCGCGCGGGGGCATCCGTCGCCGACCTCGAGTTCTACCAGTTCCACCCGACCGCACTCGCGGTTCCGGGCACCCCGCTGGTCTCCGAGGCGGTGCGCGGTGAAGGCGCCGTGCTGCGGAATGCGTCCGGCCACCGCTTCATGCTCGGCGTGCACCCCGACGGGGAACTCGCGCCGCGCGACATCGTGGCCCGGGGCATCGCCCGTGAAATGGCGAAGCAGGGCGGCGAACCGGTGTGGCTGGATGCCACCGGTCTCGGCCGCGAACTGCTCGAGCGGCGCTTCCCGACCATCACCGCGGCCTGCCGCGCGGCCGGACTGGACTGGGCCGTCGAATCGATCCCGGTTGCTCCGGCGGCGCACTACTGGATGGGCGGGATTCTCACCGACATCTGGGGCCGCACCAGCCTGCCCGGCCTGTTCGCCGTGGGGGAAGCGGCCCGCACCGGCGCCCACGGCGCCAACCGGCTGGCCTCCAACTCGCTGCTCGAGGCGGCCGTGTTCGCCGACCGGGCCGTGCGCGCGCTGCGCCTGCCGAGACGGATGCCCGCGGCGGGCTCGGGCCAGGCGTCGGTCTCGACAGGCTCGACCACCGTGGGCTCGGTCTCGACAGGCTCGACCATCGGGGGCTCGAGCACCGGGGGCGTCGACCGCGACGCGGTGCAGCAGCTGATGTGGGAGTGTGCAGGGGTTCTGCGGAGCGGGGAAAAGCTCGCCGCAGCATCCGTCACCCTGGCGGAGTGGGCTACCCGCCCGACGCCCCCGGACGGCACCGCGCCGCTCAATATGCGTGTTCGGGCATATGAAGACGCCAACCTGATCGATCTGGCGCGGGTCACCGTGGCCTCCGCCCTGGCCCGGGAGGAATCGCGCGGCGCCCACCACCGCTCCGATTACCCGGACAGCCGGTCCGAGATCGCCCGCACCGTCGTCTGGAGTCGCGTAACGACCCTGGATACCGCTGACGGCATGCAGAGCACCCTGAACCTAGCCCACCCCACGGAGGCCGAGGAGGCCATCGCATGCTGACCATGAACGCCATCGACACCATCGTGCGTGCCGCGCTCGAGGAAGACGCTCCGTGGGGTGACCTGACCTCTCAGGTGCTGATCCCCGCCGACGCCGACGCGACCGCCCAGCTGGTCGCCCGGGAATCCGGAACCTTCAGCGGCGGTGCCGTGTTCGCGTCGGCGTTCCGGTTGACCGACCCGCGCATCGTGGTTCGGCTGCTGGTGGCCGACGGCACCGCCTTCGTAGCCGGCGACGCGCTGGCGGAGGTGTCGGGGTCGGCCCGCGGAATCCTGCAGGCCGAGCGAATCGGGCTGAACTTCGTGCAGCGGATGAGCGGAGTCGCGACTCTGACCGCACAGTACGTGGCCGAGACCGTGGGCACCCGTGCCCGCATCGTCGACACCCGCAAAACCACCCCGGGGCTGCGCGTGCTGGAGCGCGCCGCGGTGCGCGACGGCGGCGGCCACAACCACCGGTTCAGCCTCTCCGACGCGGTGATGGCCAAGGACAACCACCTCGCCGTGCTCACCGCGGGCGGTCTGAACCTCACCGAGGCACTCCGTCAGGTGCGCGACCGCATCTCCCACACCACCCACCTCGAGGTGGAGGTGGACCGGATCGACCAGATCGAGCCCGTGCTCGCCGCCGGCGTCGACACGATCATGCTCGATAATTTCAGCCCCGATGACCTGCGCGAGGGCGTGCGCCTCACGGACGGTCGGGCGCTCGTGGAGGCCAGCGGCGGCGTTTCGCTGCTGACCGTGCGCGGCATCGCCGAAACCGGCGTCGACATCATCTCGGTCGGGGCCATCACTCACAGCGTGCGGTCCCTCGACCTCGGCCTCGACATCGCCATCCTGACCGAAGGCTGACCGGTCCCGCCATGATCTACCTCGACAACGCAGCGACCACCCCGGTGCGCCGGGAGGTCCTCGAGGTGCTCTGGCAGCAGCTCGCGGGCCGGTTCGGCAATCCGTCTAGCCACCATCGGCTGGGTGAGGCCGCGGCCGCCACGCTGGCCGAGGCGCGGGCCGATATCGCAGGCGTGCTCGGCTGCAGGCCAGCCGACGTTGTGTTCACGACCGGCGGCACAGAGGCCGACAATCTGGCCATCAAGGGCATCGCCCTCGGCGCCCCGCGCGGCCGCCACCTCATCACGACGGCGATCGAGCACGAGGCGGTGCTCGAATCCTGCGACTACCTGCACCGCTTGCACGGGTTCGAGGTGACGCTGCTCGACACTGATGTCTCCGGCCGGGTCGACCCGGAACAACTGCGGGCCGTGCTCCGCCCGGACACCACCCTCGTTTCAGTGCAATACGCCAACAACGAAGTCGGAACCCTGCAGCCCCTCGCCGCACTCTCGGCCATCACGCAGGGCGCCCGCGTGCCTCTGCACACCGACGCCGTGCAGGCCGCCGGCTGGCTCCCGGTGAACGTGGACACCCTCGGCGTCGACGCGCTGAGCCTGTCCGGTCACAAACTCGGAGCGCCGCCCGGTATCGGGGCGCTCTTCCTGCGACGCCGCATCGCGGTGGAACCGGTGCTGCACGGCGGAGGCCAGGAGCGCGGCCGCCGCAGCGGCACGGAGAACGTTGCCGGGGCCCTGGGGCTGGCGATCGCACTCCGCCTCGCCGAGGCGGAACGGGCGGAGGCCGCACCCCGCATCACTGCCCTGCGGGACGCTTTCATCGCCACGGTGCTGGCCGGCACCCCCGTCGCACGCCTCACCGGGCATCCGACCGAGCGCCTGCCCGGCACCGCATCGTTCGTCTTCCCCGGGACGAGCGGCGAGGCGGTGCTGCTCGAGCTGGAACAGCGCGGCATCGTCTGCTCGAGCGGGTCGGCCTGCGCGGCGGGCAGCGACGAGCCGTCCCACGTGCTGACCGCGCTGGGCGTCCCGGCAGAGGTCGCCCAGACCGCCGTACGGTTCACTCTGGCGTCGACGACCACGGCAGCGGATGCCGAAGAGGCGGCCGCATCCGTCCAGGCCGCCGTGGAAGCCGTGCACGCACTCGGCCGAAGTTGATCTGCCTCCGACGACTCGCGCGCGAAACGCGCGTATGACGCGCGTGCGCCCGCGCGCGAGGAGACAACCGGATACGAGTTGTCAGACAATTTACGAGCGTTTCGATTTGGGGAACGAAGATGCCCCCGACCAGCTAATCTGCTGACCTTCACCGTCCCCAGGACCGCGGAGTGAGCATCCCCTGACATGCGGCCCTCCGGCCAGCGGCCTAAGGTTGTAGACAGGAGGCGATAAGCCCAAGTTGGGCCGCCAAAAAGGGACACAATGACAATAATCGACAAACCAGTCACCGAGTCACTTGCTACACAAATTGATTCCCTGGTTAAAGCCGCTCAAGTCGCGCTTCTGGATTACGCGAACTTCACGCAGGAACAGATCGACCACATCGTCAAGAAAGCCTCGGTCGCCGCCCTCAGCAAACACGCCGAGCTCGCCGTTCACGCCGTGGCCGAAACCGGTCGAGGCGTATTCGAGGACAAGGCCGTTAAAAATCTTTTCGCATGCGAGCACGTTACGAACTCGATGCAAAACCTTAAGACCGTCGGCGTTATCAGCCGTGACGACATTACCGGAATTACAGAAATCGCCGAGCCCGTCGGTGTTATTTGCGGTGTGACCCCCGTCACGAACCCCACCTCAACCGCCATCTTCAAGTCGCTCATCGCTCTGAAGACGCGCAACCCGATCGTTTTCGGTTTCCACCCGGGCGCCCAGCAGTCCTCCGTGGCCGCAGCGCGCGTCGTGCGTGACGCCGCCATTCTCGCGGGTGCACCGGCCAACTGCATCCAGTGGGTCGAAACGCCGTCCCTCGAGGCCACCAGCCTGCTGATGAACCACCCGGGTGTCGCAACCATCCTCGCCACCGGTGGCAACGCTATGGTGCGAGCCGCATATTCCTGTGGCAAGCCGGCCCTCGGCGTCGGCGCGGGCAACGTCCCCGCCTTCATCGAGAAGAGCGCCAAGCTCAAGCGTGCCATCAACGACGTCGTTCTCTCCAAGTCCTTCGACTACGGCATGATCTGCGCTTCGGAGCAGGCCGTCATCATTGAAGAGCCGCTCTACGCGGAAGCCATGGCCGAATTCAAGATTCTGCACACCTATTTGGTCACCCCGGCCGAGAAGCTCCTCCTCGAGGACTACATCTTCGGAGTCCAGGCCAACTCGACCAACTGCGGCGAGGCCAAACTCAACGCGGCCGTCGTCGGCAAGTCGCCGGTCTGGATCGCCCAGCAGGCCGGTTTCACGATCCCTGCCGACACGTCGATCATCCTGGTCGAGGTCGCCGGAGTGGGACCGCACGAGCCGATGACCCGCGAGAAGCTGGCCCCGGTTCTCGCCGTGCTCCACGCCAAGGACGCAGAAGAGGGCATCTCGCTCTCCGAGCAGATGGTTGAATTCGACGGCCTCGGCCACTCGGGCTCCATCCACAGCGAGAACCCGGCAATCATCGAAGAGTTCGGAACCCGCGTCAAGGCGGTCCGGATCATCACCAACGCCCCCAGCTCGCTCGGTGGGATCGGTGACATCTACAACGCGTTCATCCCGTCGCTGACGCTCGGCTGCGGCTCGTACGGACACAACTCCGTCTCGAACAACGTTTCCGCGATCAACCTCATCAACGTCAAGCGCATCGGCAGAAGGAACAACAACTTGCAGTGGTTCAAGGTCCCCGCCAAGACGTACTTCGAGCCCAACGCGATCCGTTACCTGGCGGACATGCGAAAGGTCGAGCGCGTCACGATCGTGACCGACTCGACCATGACCCGCCTCGGCTTCGTCGACAAGATCCTTGACATCCTGAACCGTCGCGAGGGCCGCGTGGCACTGCAGATCATCGACAACGTGTTGCCCGAGCCGACCGTTTCCGCGGTCGAAAAGGGTGCCGCCGAGATGCGCGCGTTCAAGCCCGACACGATCATCGCCCTCGGCGGCGGCTCGCCGATGGACGCCGCGAAGGTCATGTGGTTGCTGTACGAACACCCCGAAATCGAGTTCTCCGACATGAAGGAGAAGTTCTTCGACGTGCGCAAGCGCGCGTTCAAGTTCCCCGACCTCGGCGAACTGGCCAAGCTCGTCTGCATCCCGACCACCTCGGGCACGGGTTCGGAAATGACACCGTTCGCCGTGATCACCGACGAGGTCACCGGAGTCAAGTACCCGCTTGCGGACTACGCCCTCCTGCCGACCGTCGCGATCATCGACCCCGTGCTCACCTCGATGATGCCGTCGTTCCTGGTTGCCGACTCGGGCTTCGACGCTCTTACGCACGCCACCGAGGCGTACGTGTCCGTCTACGCGAACGACTTCACCGACGGCCTCTGCCTCCACGCGATCAAGTTGATCTTCGAGAACATCGTGACCAGCGTCAACGGCACCACCGGCAGCACTGATGGCGAGGTCATCAAGGCCCGCGAGAAGATGCACAACGCCTCCTCGATCGCCGGCATGGCGTTCGGTAACGCGTTCCTGGGTATTTGTCACGCGATGGCTCACGTCACCGGCGCGCAGCTGCACCTGATCCACGGCCGGGTCAACGCGACCTACCTGCCGCACGTGATCCGTTACAACGGCCTCATCCCGACCAAGCTGACCAGCTGGCCCAAGTACGAGAGCTACATCGCCCCGGAGCGCTTCCAGCAGATCGCGAAGCACCTCGGCCTCCCGGCGTCGACCCCGGCGGAGGGCGTCGAGTCCTACGCCTTGGCCGTGGAGAAGCTGCGCGACCTGTCTGGCATCAAGCCGTCCTTCCAGGCGCAGGGTGTGCCGGAGGAGGACTTCATCAGCCGCCTCGACAGCCTGGCCATGGGCGCCTACGGCGACCAGTGCGCACCGGCCAACCCGCGCATGCCGATGCTCGATGACATGCGCACCATCATGGAGGCCGCGTACTACGGCACCTCCTTCAACGAGGTCCGCGCCGGTCGCGCGGCCGTCGAAGCAGTAGCACCGGCCGAAGAGAAGAAGTCGGCCCGCAAGGCAGGCAAGTAGTCTTCACCGCCTGATCGAATGAGGAACGGCCCCGCACCTGTTGGTGCGGGGCCGTTCCTGTGGGCGGAACCGCTGTATCAGCACCCGTCCGTGTGAACGGATGCCCGACTCAGAGCCAGCGCGGCGCGGCCGGGGTCTCCCCCGTGTCGGATACCACGCCCGACTGAACCCGGCCGGTGGCCCAGCCGGCCAGGTCGGCGAGGGACCCCGTGACGTGCTCCGCGGCATCTGGATCGCCGTAGCCATCGTGCGTCGAATCGGTTGCGGTGAGCATCCGACTCGTGTCGCCCCGGGCAGCCCAGTCACCGACGATGTCGCCGAGAAGCCGCTCGAGCACCTCCTCCGGGAGCATACTGAAGCCGGCGCCATGGTCGAGGTCGACGGCGTGAATCCAGAGTTCACGGGTGCGCATCCAGGTCGTTTCCCGCAGCGGCACCATGGCACCCTGCCCGTTTCTGACGGGAACGGACCAGCGGTCGTCTGGCAGCGAATGCCACCGACGCTCGAGGTCGTCGGCCGAATCTGCCCAGGCTCCTCGAAGTGCATCGGGCCTGAGGATACCGCCCGCTTCGATCTCCGCAGTGCGCGCCTCCAGCGAGGCGCACATCACCGTCTCGATCCCGGTGTCCGCCCAGTACGCGAGCCGCCCGAGCGCGCCGGCGTTGGACACGACGTGCGCGACAACCTGGCGCCGGGTCCAACCCGGCAGGAGCGAGTTTCCAACGAGATCGTCGTCCGTGAGTCCCTGCAGTTCGCGGCCGAAGAATTCCGTGCCCCGCTGGACGAGGTCCAGCGTCAACCTAAGCGCGGTGTTTTCGGACGGATCAAGGGGTGCGCTCATGGGGCTCCTGTCGTGGGCAACGCGCGTGGTCCCTACGCTACCCGGCGACCAGTCCTTCCCCGGGATCCCCCGTCGGTGGTCGAGCTGTCGAGCCCGGGGGCTGGGAAGCATCTACTCGTCGTCGTGGGTTACGTTCTTCCGCTCGATTGCGTCGGTCATCCGGGTGCGGGACTTGGTGACGGTGCGCCATTTGCGCACCCCGGTTTCGAGCCAGGGTGGTGCCATGATCTGCGCGGCAC
>NZ_SOGQ01000011.1 GCF_004403465.1 Cryobacterium sinapicolor
CAGGCCGCGGCCCAGGCGAAGGCGGCCGCGCCGCAGCCCGCCGCTCCGGCACCGAAGCCGGCCGCTCCGGCCCCGGCCCGCCCCGCCGCCCCCACCAATCCCAGCGGAGCCCAGGCCATCGCCCGCGACATAATGGCGTCCAAGTACGGCTGGGGTGCCGACCAGCTCGGCTGCCTGGTCAGCCTCTGGGACAAGGAGTCCGGCTGGAACGTCAACGCCTACAACGCCTCGAGCGGTGCCACCGGCATCCCGCAGGCCCTGCCCGGCAGCAAGATGGCATCGGCCGGCGCAGACTGGGCGACCAACCCGGCCACTCAGATTTCCTGGGGTCTGGGCTACATCGCGGAGCGCTACGGCAATCCCTGTGCAGCCTGGAACAAGTCGGTGTCCTCGGGCTGGTACTGATAGTGCAAGTATTCGAAATACTTTGATTTTTTGTCGCCTGCACTAGAACTGAGATTTGATCACTGCTAAAATTCGAGTATGGAAAACCGGGCGGGTTTCAGCGACGTTGAGGACTTCGATATCACAGAGCTCGATGACGGCGGCGCGCTCGGAGTCGTGACGGCCGAGACGTCCGGTGACGCGGCTTCCCAGGATCGTAGAATGCGAGTTCTGGCCGAGCTGGTCTCGGCGGCAGCGGCCGCCGACCGCCTGCTCGCCGCGGCGTCGGCGGCGCGGGCCGAGGCCGTCGACGAGGTGCGGGCCTGGTGTCTGTCCAACGAGCTCGCCGCCGAACGCGATCGTGCCCGCCGGGCGGCGCGGGCCGACGCCGTTGCGCTGGGTCTCACGCCGGACGTCGACGGCGATACCGACAGCGCTGCCCGCTGCGGCACGGTGTCGGCCGGGGTGCCGGGTTCCCGCTGGGACGCCCTCGAGATCGCCTACCGAACCGCGATCTCCGAACTCGCCTGCGCGCTGCACATCTCTCAGGCTTCGGCCGCCAACCTGATGGCGCAGAGCGAGGCGCTCACCGGAACGTTCACCGCCAGCCGCAATGCCCTCGCGGCCGGCCAGATCAGCTACGCGCATGCGCGGATTCTGATCGAGCAAGCCAGTTCCCTTCCCGAGGCGGCCCGCACCGCCTTCGAGGCCGAGATGCTGCCCCAGGCGAAGCGACTCACTGCCCCGCAATTCGACCGCACGGCCCGCCGCCTGCGGGAGACGTCGCATCCGGAATCGATCACCCTGCGCCGCACCAAGAGCCAGGCCGACCGCACCCTCGTGTTCGAGCCCGGCGCAGACGGCATGGGCTGGCTGCACACCTACCAGCAGTTGCCGGTTGCTCAGGCGATCTTCCACCGGGTCAGCGACATGGCGGCCAGCCTCCAGGGTCCGGATGAACCGCGTACCCTGGCCCAGCTCCGCGCGGATGTCCTCGCGGCCCTCATGGTCGACGGCGTCACTCCCGCAGGCCTCGGCCGGGGCGTCCGCGCCACCGTGAACGTCACGGTGCCCGTGCTCACCCTCCTCGGCCGCAGCAACGAGCCGGGCCACCTCGAGGGGTGCGGGCCGATCGACCCCGAGACGGCCCGCGGACTGGCAGCCGGCGCGCCGAGTTTCACCCGCATTCTCGTTCATCCCGAGACCGGCGTGATGCTGTCGGTGGGCCGAAATCAGTACCGGGTGCCCAAAGACCTCCGGCGGCTGCTCGTGATCCGCGACGAAACTTGCCGATTCGCCGGCTGCAACCGGCCGGCGGCCCGCGCCGAGATGGACCACACTCACGAATGGCAGGAAGACGGCATCACCCGCTACGACAATCTCGCCAACCTCTGTGCCCCCGACCACCGGTTGAAAACCCAGACCACCTGGACGGCGACCCAGCTTCCGGGTGGGGTGCTCGCCTGGACCGCGCCCAGTGGGCTGCACTACCGGTCTGATCCGGCGGTGCCCTTCGAGCCTCCAGGCGTGATCGACGATCCACCGCCCTTCTAGGGTCGGCGGTGAGAAACCGCAGGCAGTCCGGGGCGTAGCCTCGATCCATGAACCGTGCGCTCGCGATTGCCCTGGTGTCGGCCCAGGTTCTGCTTCTTCTGGCGCTGGCCCTCCTGCCCCACGGCGGACTGTGGCCGGTGAACCTCGGCGGTTCGGTCTGGCATCTCGTGGCCTGGCTCGCCCTCCTGCTGCTGCTGGCGGGCAAGGCGCGCTGGGAAGAACGGATGCTCGTGGCCGAGCACCCGGACTACGCCCCCTACGGCACCCGCGTCGGCCGCTTCCTCCCAGGGGTGGGTCGGCTGAAGCCGTGAGGGTTGCCGAACCAATTCGACGGAGATTTTGGCTTGAAACTGCCCTTTCGCCGATTTCAAGGCCGATCCGGGCAGAATCACCGTCGAATTCGTTCGGGCCGTGGGGCGGAGCACCACGCGGGCGGGACCCGCGACTCGCTGAGCGGCCGGGTCGAGCCTGCGCTGACCTGGCCGACCGTTAGACGAAGACCAGCACCAGGCGCACCACGACAGCCAGAATCGCCGCGCCCGACAGCGCCAGCGAGACGAGCACCAGACCGCGCCCCGTCGCGCCGGCCGGGATCACGCTGAAGGCCCGCAGCGAGAGCGAGAGCCCGATCAGGGCGACGAACAGCGCGGGAAACGGCAGCACCACCGCGAGCACGACGCTGACGACCGACACCCAGAAACCCGGCACCCGGCCGGGCGACTTCGACCAGTCCAGGTTGGGCGCCCCGAGACCCAGCAGGTTGTTGCCCTCCATGTTCGCGCGCGGGTCGGTCATGTGGTGCTCCTTCGGCTTGTCCTGACAGTCTCACATGTGCCGTTCGCGCCTGCCCGCGTGTCTGCTTGCGCGCGGGGGGCGGTTACCCTTGAGAAGGCCCGGAAAGGAACTTCTACAATGAGCGAACTTGCGGGCGAACTGGCGCGGGTGCGCGAAGCCTTCGACAAACCGACCCTGCGCCTGCTGGATCGCAAGTGGGCGCCGTTCGTGCTCTTCGTGTTCAAGTCGTCCTTCAGCCGCGACCGCCGCAGCGTGCAGGCCGGTCTGCTGCACACCCAGGTTGACGCCTACCTCGCCGACCTGCGCTCGGTCGGCAGCGATGTGCCGGGCAAGACCGGCCGGGCCCTGTGCGTGCAGTGGATGAACGACCAGTGGCTCTACCGCGAAACGGGGGAGGGAGCCGAGGAACACTACTCGCTCACCTCACACGCGCTCGAGGCGCTGCTCCTGGTTGAGAGCCTGTCCCGCGATCGGGCTCTGATCAGCGAGTCCCGTCTCACCACGATCGTCGACACGGTGCGCCACCGCGCCACGCAGGCCAACCCGGACCGGGAGGAGCGAATCCGTCGCCTCGACCAGGAGATCGCCGAGAAGACGGCTGAGCGTGAGCGTCTCGCGGCGGGCGGCGAGATCGCACCCGTCTCCAACGCGCAGATGCATGAGGGCTACGCCAACCTGATCGATCTGATCAGCCAGCTGCCCAGCGACTTCAAACGCGTCGAGGAATCCGTCGCCGCCATGCACCGGCAGATCGTCAACGATTTCCGCGGCGAGGAGCGCCCGATCAGCGAGGTCCTCGACGAATACCTCTCCAAAACGGATGCCCTGATGACCTCGACCCCGGAAGGGCGCGCCTTCGAGGGGGCTTTCACGCTGTTGCGGAACGACGACCTGCTCCAGGAGCTCAAGGACGATCTGGAGACGATCCTGCTGCATCCGTTCGCCCTCGAACTCAGCGCCATCGACCGCCGCAGCTTCATGGGCACCGTGCGCCTGATCCGCAAGGGCATCGACGACGTGCTCACCCAGCGCAACGGTCTCACCACCACGCTGCGCGAGCACATCGTCAACCACGACGTGGTCAAGGACCGCGAACTCGAACGCCTGCTGCGCGAGATCAACAAGGAACTCGCCACCTGGATGCAGACCGCCGGGCCCCGCTCCATGGTCACCGCCGAACTCATGCCGGGAACCCTCGACGCCCCGCATCTCCGGGAACGCTTCTACGACCCGGGCGCGCACCGCCCGCCACCCGAGCTGCAGGATGTCTCCGACGACGCCCCGGCGCCGCCGAGCCTCGACGAGATGCGCCAGCAGGGCGGCCCGCTGCTGGGGGAGTTGCGCGACGCGATCGTGACGGCCTTCAGCCAGGGCGAGGCCGCATCCGTCGGCGACGCGTTCAACGACCTCGACGCCACCCTGCGCCGCCCGGTCGAGATCCTGGGGATGCTGCAGATCGCCACCCAGATCGACGCGGTCAGCCGGGCGCAAACGCTCGAGCGGTTCGAAACCGTTCGTCCGGACGGCTCCACCCGCAGCTTCGAGGTGCCCCGAATCATGCTCAACGACGACGAAACCGCGGCGCTGTCCGCCCTGAACTACGGAACCGACAATGACTGACGAGCCCACCGCTGACGACCTCACGGATACCGACTCACCCAGCTTTTCCCTGTTCGAGGGCGACGAGGGCGGGCTCACCGTGGAGCAGCGCCGCACCCTGGTGCTGCTGCTGAAGCACCGCTACATCTCCGCCGCGCTGCAGCCGTCCGAGTGGCAGACGCTGCTGCGCTCACAGGGTCTGCTCAAGTCGCGCCTCAACGACATGTTCCTCGACCTGCACGTCGACCTGCACTACGAGGTGGCGTTCAAACGGCAGGCGGTCGCCGAGGGCGGCGACCGGTTCCCCACCCTGCCGCACGACGTGTCCTACACCCGGGAGGAGACCATCCTGCTTGTGCTGCTGCGGCAGCGATTCCGCAGCGAGCGCGCGAATGGCCACGACATCGTCATCGTGGACCGCGACAACCTGGTCGAGAACGTCGGCCATTTCCGGCCCGAACACGCCACCGATCGCTGGGGCGACGCCCGCAAGGCCACGGCCGCGGTCGACAGCCTCGCCAAGGCGCGCGTGCTGCTGAAGACCAGCGACCCGGACCGGTTCCGCATCTCCGCCGTGATCGAGGTGCTGCTGCCGGTCGAACGGCTGAGCGAACTCCTGGAGTGGCTGGTCACCCAGAACGCCGATCCCGATCCGGAACCCACCGATCTTGACGATCTGCCTCTCCTGTCCGAGGCCATGCCGGAGGCCCTCTCATGACCGATTCCCCGCTGTTCTTCGTCGACGGCCTCACCGAGGGCACCACCCAGTGGCGCGCCGAGTCCTTCCAGATGGTGAACTGGGGCGGCTTCCAGGGCCACCACGAGGTTGCCTTCGCGCCGAGCGCCACCCTGGTGTCCGGGGCATCCGGAACCGGCAAGAGCAGCCTGCTGGACGCGTACCTCGCCCTGATGATGCCCTCGGACACCCCGTTCAACGGCGCCTCCAACGACGCGGGCTCCGGGCGGGCGCGCAGTGCCGACCAGCGCAGCCTGATGACCTACCTCAAGGGCAAGACCGACGCCAACCGGGAGGCCGGCACGGGGGAGCTGCAGGACCAGGTGCTCCGCGGAGCCCACGAGTCCACCTGGGGTGCCGTGTCGATGACGTTCATCGACGACAACCAGCGCCGTTTCACCGTGCTGCGGGCCTACTTCGTGCCGCGTGGCGGCACCCGGTTCGCCGACATCACCATGAAGATGGCCACGATCGACGGTTATCTCGATCTGCGCGACCTGGCCGAGGTGACCGAGTCCCGGTTCGACAAGCGCGCCCTCAAATCCCGGTTCCCCGAACTGGATGTCTTCGACACCTATGCGGCGTTCGCCCAGACGTTGTACACCCGCCTGGGCATCGGCGCCAACGGCGAGGGCGGCAAGGCTCTCCGGCTGCTGGCCCGCATCCAGGCCGGCCAGCAGGTCAAGACGGTCGACGGGCTCTACAAGTCGATGGTGCTCGAGGAACCGGCCACCTACGCGGCCGCCGACAAGGCCGTCGCCCACTTCGAAGACCTCGAGCGGTCCTACGGCGCCATGGTCGCCGAGGCGCAGAAGGTCAAGGTGCTGGAACGCCTGCCTGACCTGCATCGCGACTACGAGGCGGCCACCGACAAGGCCGACCTGATCGACACCTTCGGCGTGCACCGCTCCGGCGACACCCCGTTCGTGCTCTGGCAGCTCCGCACGGAGCAGGGCCTGCTCGAGGGGGCTGCCGACGCCAACCGGGTGGCGCGCCGCGATACCCGGCTTCTCTCCACGACGGCCCGGGATGCCGCGACCGAAGTGAAAGCGCGGGTCGCCGACCTGCAGCGCCAGCAGCGCGACAACGGCGGCGACGTGCTCGTCAGCCTGCAGAACGAGCTCGGCCAGCTCACCGACAAACGCGACGACATCGCCGCCGAGCGGGCGAAGTTCGACGAGCGCATCCGGCCACTCGGTCTGTCCATCGACTCCGCCGACGACTTCGACCTGGCCCGCGTCGCCGCCGACGGGTTCCTGGCTGGTTTCCCTGCCGCCGAGGCCGACCTCGAGAACACGCGCACCGCGCTGCAGCGCACCGCCTACCCGGTCGAGGAGAGCCTCCGCACCCTGAAGCAGGAGCGCCAGTTCCTGTCCGGGCGGGCGAGCCTGGTTCCGCAGCATCTGCATAGCGCGCGCCTGATGATCGCCGAGGCGACGGGCATCCCCGCCGAGGAGCTGCCCTTCCTCGCCGAACTGATCGACCTCGCCCCCGGCGAAGAGGCGTGGCGGCAGGCGGCCGAGGTCACCCTGGCCTCCGTTGTGCGCGTCATGCTCGTCGACGAGACCCGACTGCGCGCGCTGAGCCTGGCCATCGACCCGCTCCGCATCCCCGTGCGCATCCACTTCGAGGGAGTGCCGCTGCGGGCCCACCGGCAGAGCGCCGGCGACCCGCGCTTCGTGTCCGGAAAACTCGTCTTCAAGGAGTCACCCTTCAGTGGCTGGGTGCAGGACCGGGTGCAGGCCGCCAACCTCGACGCGGAGTGCGTCGCCACGGCGGCCGACCTCGTCGGGCACGGTCCCAGGGTCACTCCGAGCGGGCAGACCCGCAACGGCTCCCGCGGCGCGCACGGCTGGAACAGCGACCAGAAGTCGATCATCGGCTTCTCCAGCCGCACCCGACTGCACGACATCGACGAGGAACTCGCCCGACTGCGGGTGGAGGCCGACAACCTGGCCCGCGAAGCCTCCGGGCACGGTTCGAGCCTCGCCGGCCTCCGGGCCCGCCGGGCCGCGCACCAGTTCGTCGTCGACGTGGCCTGGCCGGCCATCGACGTGCAGGCCGCGGATGCCCGCATCACCGACAAGCAGGCCGAGCGTGAGCGTGTGCTCGCCGACAGTGACGTGCTGCGCGCGCTGAAGGACGAGGAGGAGAGGCTGGCCGCCGAGCTGGAGACCGCCCAGAAGCAGAAGCACGCCACCGAGGTGGCACTGCAGGACCTGGTGTCCGAACAGGCCCGCATCGTGGACCGGCAGGATGCCGTGAGCAGCCGCCTCGACCGCATCGATGGTGACCCGGAGGCAGCGCCGTCGCTGTCGGAGGAGCACGCCACCCACCTCGACGCCCAGTTCGCGGCCGTTGCCGACCGGCACGATCTCGACGCGTTCGACGGGGCCGTCAGGCGCCTGCGTGAGCGCCTCACCGAGCAGTCCAGCCAGGACCGCGACAGCGCCGCCGGTGCCCGCAACACCCTGGTCGGCATCTTCGAGACCTTCCAGAGCCGCTGGCCCGACCCGAATATCGGCGTCTCGCTGGATTCCTACCCGAGCTACCGGGACATCCTCGACGCCGTGTACACGCTCGGCCTGCACGAGCGGCGCCAGGAGTGGAAGCGCCGGCTGGCGCTCTGGAGCGGCCAGGATCTGGTTCCCTTGGTCGGGGCCTTCACCAGCTCCATCGAGGAGATCGAAGACCGGCTGCGCCCCATCAACGAGATCCTCACCACGCTGCCGTTCGGGGCCGGGCGCGACCGCCTCAAGATCGCGTTGCGCCGCCTCCACCGCGACGACGCCACCGCGTTCCGCAAAGAACTCAAGGTGCTCTCTTCCGGTTCCACGGATGCCTTCACCGACGAGGAGACCGAGGCCAGGTTCACCCGGTTGCAGGCGTTCATGAACCTGATCCGCCGGTCCGCCGATGGACCTCGCCAGGAATCCCAGCGCGACCTGCTGCTCGATGTGCGCCGGCATGTTGAGATCACCGCCGTGCGCACCACCCCGGAAGGCCTGGAGGTCAGCACCTACTCGTCGCTCGGCGGCAAGAGCGGTGGCGAGTCCCAGGAGCTGGTGGCGTTCGTCGTGGGAGCCGCCCTGCGGTTCCAGCTCGGCGACGAGAGCCGCACCCGCCCACGCTTCGCGCCGGTCTTCCTCGACGAGGGTTTCGTGAAATCGGACTCCGAGTTCGCAGGACGGGCTGTGGCCGCCTGGAAGGGGCTGGGCTTCCAGCTCATCATCGGTTCCCCGCTCGACAAGGTCACCGCCCTCGAACCGCACATGGAGCTGGTGCTCTCGATGACCAAGAACAACGCCACCGGGTTCTCCTACATCACGCCGCTCTCGTCGCCGGTGTTCTCGTCGTAAAATCGGCAGCACCTTGGCTGAATCCCCGCAGTGCCTTGGCTTAAGTTCCGCGGGGCCTTGCGCGACGGGAAGACCGGGCGAAAACTGGGAATGTTCCACCAACACCTTGTGTACCAACCAATGTGGTCCTAAGGAGGTCCGCAATGACTAGTTCCCTCAACCGGATGTTCGGCATTGTCCTCGGAGCTCTGTTCCTCCTCCTCGGCCTGCTCGGCTTCACTGCGACAGGCAACGTCGGCTTCGTGGCGACGGAGGGTGGTTTGCTCCTGGGCACCTTCGAGGTCAATCCGCTTCTCAACGTGGTCTACATGCTCCTCGGAGCGGCCCTGTTGATCGGCGGCGTGGCCAGTGTCGCAGCGGCGAAAATGGTCAATGGCACCGTCGGCGGCATCCTGCTGCTGATGGGAATCATCGGCTTCTTCGTCGTCGGCACCGAGTTCAACTACCTCGCTCTGAACACGGCCGACCATGTCCTCAACCTGGTGACCGGCGCCGCACTGCTCGGTGTCGCGCTGGCGGCTGAGCGGCACGTGACCCCGGCAGTGACGACCGCGGGGCAGAAGTCGAGCTTCTACACCAGCGACACCGAGTAACAACCCGGCATCAGGGCTCTCCCTCGACGGCGGGAGCCCTGATTTCGGCGTGCTCGCAGAGTAAGATTTTTCGCGTGGCCGCAATCAAGGTGATCGTCGACGAGGGGCTCAGAATCGCGCTTTCCGCCGTTCGGATGGCGGTCAAGAACGACATCATCGTGGGTGCTCTCGGCGATCACGCTGACTACGATCCGGAACGCTACGCGGCCGCCGCCCGGCATGAATTGCACCTCCTCACCCGGCAGAACGAGCAGTACGCCCTCCGGGTCAAGGACCTGCGCAAGGAACTCACCCGATCGCGGTGGACCTCCGACCTCACGGAAGACCAACACCACGACATCGCGCAGCTCAAATTGCGCCGACGCGTGCACGAGAAGCTCGCCGACGCCCTCGAGGCCGTGGCCGCCGACGACGAGAAGGTCGCGCGTCTGGTGCGGCGGGCCCAGCGAGCCGCCAGCGACGAGGTCAGTGACGCGGTGTCGTCACGCCTGATCAGGCTGAATATCGACTGGCATGATCCCGACTACGAGGCTCGGCGCGCCGCCCGCACCGAGGTGTTCCTGCACATCGACTTCGCGCTGCTGAAGCTCAAGCACGACGCCGCGACCGACCCGTCCGCCAGCGACTACTGAGAGCGACGATCGATCCTGACTCAGCTGCGGGAGAAAAGCCGCGCGAAAAAGCCGGGGGTGGGGGCGTCGTTCTCGTGTCCGCGGCACCGATCGGAACTCCGAACGCCGCGCATCACCTGGTCGACGTGCTGACCGCACCCGGCCCAGGTCGTTTTTCCACACTTCTTGCAGGTGACTTGACGGCACATCCGCTGATCCCTTTCGTTGAACTCGTCTGCCCAACATACCCCATGGGGTATCGGTTTTGCTGTATCGCCTCGCAACCGGCCCGGCGTCAGAAGCTACTCCGGCGCGCCCGCCAGGCCCGCCACGCACCGGTCGACCAGAGCGCCCACGCCGCCAGCAGCGGCTGGAAGAGCAGCCGGATGCCGCGGGACAGGTCCGAATCCAGGCCGAACGAATCCGTCGCCGTCACGAACTGGGAGATGTTGCCGGGGAATCGAGGTGCGGTTCGTGCGGGTGCCGGTGGCAGCGACTGCGGTCATTCCCCGACTTTAGCCGCGATCTCGGCGTCGGTCCGGGCGTTGAAGATGCCCCACATGATGTGCGTCGGGCCACTGCCGTCGCTGCCGGGCGCCGAAGCCCGGCTGATCCAGCGCGCGGCGGCGGCGGTGGCGCCGAGCGCCGTCAGTGACGGGGCGATCCGGGTCTTGCGAATCTTGCCGGCCATCACGCCGCCATCCGGCGCGAGCCTCCAGCCGCGGCTCGAGGCGAGCACCTGCCCGACTTCCTCGTCGGTGAGCCACCGGGAGAAGCTCCGGCTGGGTGGGTCGATCGCGGTGAGCTTCATGCGAGCGCCACCAGCTCGGCCTCGAGCCGTTCGACATCCGCCCGGTGACAGAGTTCCGTGGCCGGTGTCATCGCGGTGGCGCTGCCGGCGGCGACGGCGGCCCGGAAGGCCCGGTCTACCGGGTGTCCCTGCGCGATCCGCAGAACGAAGGCACCGAGGAAGCTGTCTCCGGCCCCGACGGTGCTTTGCACCGTGACCGGCGGCACGCCCAGACGAATGATCCCGCTCTTCGTGGCGAGCACGGCTCCCGCTCCGCCGAGCGTCAGTGCGACGACCTCCGCCGACCCTCGGGCGACGAGTTCGACGGCCGCGTCGATCTTGCTCTGTTCGGTGTCCAGGCTCGCGCCGACGAGTTCGCCCAACTCGCGCCCACTCGGTTTGACCAGGTAGACGCCCTCGTCGAGCGCTGCGGCCAGTGCCGGACCGGACGTGTCCACGATGCAGCGGGCGTCGCGCTCGTGCGCCAGACGCGTGACCCGGGCGTAGAAGTCGTCCGGCACTCCCGGCGGCAGGCTGCCGCTGGCGACCACATAGCCGCCCACCGGAATGGACTCTCCCACGACAGCGAGGCAGGCCCGCCACTCGGTCTCGCTCAGCTCGGGTCCCTCCAGCACGAAGCGGAATTGTTTGCCGGTGCCCGTCTCGTCGACGGTGAAGCTCTCGCGGGTGCTGCCCTGGATCGGCACAGCCAGGGTCGGGATGCGTTCGGCTTCGATCAACCGGCGGAAGGACTCGCCGGTCGGGCCGCCCGCGGTGTACACGGCCAGGGCCTGCCCGCCGAGCCGTTGCACCACCCGGGCCACGTTCACACCGCCGCCGCCCGGGTCGAGGCGTGACCGGCCGCAGCGCATCTTGTGCTCGCTGATCACCTGCTCGGTCGACGTGCTGATGTCGAGAGCGGGGTTCACGGTCAGGGTGAGAATCGGCCGCAGCACGGCGGCTCGGGGGGAATCCATGGTCTCAGCGTAGAAGAATTCCCCGCACGCCTCGTGCTGGTGCGGCCTTCGGCCGATAATCGAAGCATTCGCCATTCGATCGAGAGAGGTTTCACCATGACAACCCAACTCAATCCCTACCTGGGGTTCAGGGACAACACCCGGGAAGCGATGGAGTTCTACCGTTCGGTGTTCGGCGGTGAGCTGACGATGAGCACCTTCGCCGAATTCGAGGCCAGCGACGATCCGGCCGAGCAGGACAAGATCATGCACGCCATGCTGACCACCGAGGACGGGCTGGTGCTGATGGGCGCCGATACTCCGAACCGGATGGAGTACCGACCGGGCACGAACTATTCCGTGTCGCTGAGCGGTGACGACGAACCGGCGCTGCGCGGCTACTGGGACGGGCTCGCGGCCGGGGGAACCGTCATCATGCCGCTCGCGCCGTCACCGTGGATGGACAGCTTCGGCATGTGCGTCGACAAATTCGGCGTGAGCTGGATGGTGAACATCGCTGCCCCCTCCGCTTAGGCCCGCGTCAGATGGCCATCCGGCTGACCCGTCTCGCGGTGAACGACGTCGCCTATATGCGGGAGACCGTGTTCTTCGACGGCGAGCGTCTTCGCGAGCGGGTCAGCCGGTTCTGGATTCTGCTCGTGCTCGCGTCGGTCATCGCCGCGGCCGGTGTCGCCTCCGATTCCACGGCCACCGTGATCGGCGCGATGATCATCGCGCCACTGATGGTCCCGATCCAAGGCACCATGCTGGCCACCGTACTCGGCGACCCGAAGAATCTCAGCCGGTCGATGGGCCTGATGCTGGCCGGTGCGGCCGCGGCCGTCGGCATCGCCGTGCTGGTCGGGCTGCTCCTGCCGGTCGACGTCGTGGCCCAGAACAACTCCCAGGTCGCCGCGCGGGTGCACCCCCGGCTGATCGACCTGCTCGCGGCCCTCGGCACCGGGGTGGTCGGCTCGATCGCACTCGTCCGCCGGGACATCGCCGACGCCCTGCCCGGGGTGGCGATCGCGATCTCCCTGGTGCCGCCCCTGTCGGTGGTGGGGTTCACGCTCGAGGCCGGGGCGCTCCTGCAGTCGCTGGGCGCGCTGCTCCTGTTCCTGACGAATGTCGCCGCCATCCTCGGCACCGGCATCGTGGTGATGGCGCTCTACGGCGTCAACCGGCTGGGTGAGACAGCACCAACGCCCCGGGCCCGCCGTGCGCACCGGCGCAACGGCATTCTCGTCACCGCAGCCATGGCCGTCACCATCCTCGTGCCTCTGACGCTGTCGAGCGTGAACGTGAGCCGGTCGAGCGCGTTCGAGGCATCCGTGCAGGCCGTGGCGGAGCGGTGGGCGACGGATGCCGGCTGGATGCTGACGGGCATCACGACCGCCGCCGACAACACGGTCATCGTGAGCCTTCAGGGTGCCCTCCCACTACCGGACACGACTCTGCTGGAGGAGAGGCTCCGCGCCGCCGAGCTCGACCCGAATCCCGTGCGGATCGTGCTGACCCCGACCTACACCGTCGACTACTGAACGCTGCCCCGGCCCGCCGCTACGATGATGTTGTGAAGCCCTTTCTGCTGCTGGCCACCCGTTCCGAGGACGAGGCCGCCGACGATGAGTACGCCGGTTTCCTCACGGCCGGCGATCTGACCCCCGACCAGCTCCACCGGGTGCGGCTCGAAGCCGCGCCGATGCCGTCGATCGACCTGGACGAGTACTCGGGCATCATCGTGGGCGGCAGCCCGTATAACGCGAGCGACCCTGCCGCGGTCAAGTCGCCCGTGCAGCTCCGCGTCGAGGCCGAGCTGGCTGCCCTCCTCGACCAGGTGCTGGCCCGGGACTTCCCCTTCCTGGGTGCCTGTTACGGCGTCGGACTGCTCACCGGCCATCTGAGCGGCGTGCTCGACGGCACTTGGTCAGAGGAGGCCGGACCCACCTGGATCTCCCTGACCGAGGAGGGCACAGTCGACCAGCTGTTCGCCGCACTCGCGCCGACCTTCCAGGCTTTCGTCGGACACAAGGAGGCGTGTTCGCAGCTGCCGCCCGGCGCCGTTCTGCTGGCGACCGGGCAGAACTGTCCCGTGCAGGCGTTCCGGGTCGGCCGGAACGTCTACGCGACGCAATTCCATCCGGAACTGACCAACGCCGGCATCCTGACCCGCATCCGCATCTACCGCGAATACGGCTACTTCAATCCCAACGGTATGGACGAGGTCATCGCGGCGATCGACGCTTCCGTCGTCACCGAGCCGGCCAACCTGATGAAAGCCTTCGTTCTGCGCTTCGGCCGGTAGCGCGGGGGCAAGGCAGGCGCGGGTCCGGAACCGGTCCCGGACCTAGAGTGGTTCCATGGAACTTGAACCAACCGACCGTTCTGCGGCGGCGCTGCTGGAACTGGCACGATCACTCGGGGTCGACACCTCTTTCACCGGCTGGGACGGGACCTCCCGGGCGGTCGACGCCGGGACACTGCGTGAGGTGCTGGGTGCCCTCGGCGTTCCCGCCGGCACGCCCGCCGAGGTCGAAGCGGCACTGACCGAACAGGGCCTGGCGCCCTGGCGTCGGCTGCTGCCTCCCGTCGTGGTGCTCCGCGAGGGCGGCGAGGTCGGGGTTCCCGTGCACGCCGGCACCGGTGCGTCGGTCCTCATCTGGATCATCGCCGAGGACGGCACCCGGCACGAGGTGTCCCGCCAGAGCCCCTGGGAGAACCCCCGCACCGTTGACGGCCGGCCGACCAGCCGGGCGACGTTCCAGATTCCGGCCGGTCTGCCTCTGGGCTGGCACCGGCTGCACGCCGCGAGCGGGGACCGGACGGCGGACTGCGCCCTCGTCGTGACCCCGCGCGTGCTCGAGACCACCCGCAACCTGGCCGGGCGCCGCGACTGGGGCCTGATGGCCCAGCTCTATTCGGTGCGCTCCTCCCGCAGCTGGGGCATCGGCGACTTCGCCGACCTGGCCGACCTGGCCGCCATCTCCGGCGATCAGTACGGCGCCGGCTTCGTGCTGGTCAATCCGCTGCACGCGTCCGAGCCGGCCCCGCCGGTCGAGCCGTCCCCCTACCTGCCGTCGAGCCGGCGCTTCTTCCACCCGCTGTACATCCGGGTCGAGGATGTCCCCGAGTACGCCTACCTCGCCCCGGCGGCACGCGCCGTCGTCGAGTCCCTCGCGTTCCGGCAGCATCCGGCCAACCTGGAGCCGGACCATCTCGACCGCGACTCCGCCTACTCCGCCAAACTGACCGCGCTGGAGGCGGTGCACCAGGTGCCGCGCAGCCCCGCCCGCGCCCACCGCTTCGACGAATTCCGTGCCGAGCAGGGTCAGGGTCTGGCCGACTTCGCGCTCTGGTGCGCCCTGTCCGAACTGTTCCCGACGGATGCGCCGGAATGGTCGGTCGAGCCCCGTGGCCCTCGCGGTCCCTTCGCCGCCGAGCACCGGGAGCAGCTTGCCGACCGCATCGAATTCCACAGCTGGTTGCAGTGGCTCTGTGACCAGCAGCTGGAGACCGCGCAGCGCGCGGCGAGGGACGCCGGGATGGCCATCGGTATCGTGCACGACCTCGCGGTCGGGGTGCAGTTCACCGGCTCCGACGCCTGGACGCTGCGGGACGTGCTCGCCCCGGGCATGACAGTGGGCGCGCCGCCGGACATGTTCAACCAGCAGGGCCAGAACTGGTCGCAGCCGCCCTGGCACCCCGGCCGGCTGGCTGAGTCGGGCTACGCCGCCTACCGGGACATGCTCCGCAGCATCCTGCACCACGCCGGCGGCATCCGGGTAGACCATATCCTGGGACTGTTCCGGCTCTGGTGGATCCCGGTCGGCGCCGGGCCGGGGGAGGGCACCTATGTGCACTACGACCACGAGGCGCTGATCGGCATCCTGGCCCTCGAAGCCCAGCGGGCCGGTGCGGTCGTGATCGGCGAGGACCTCGGCGTCTTCGAGCCGTGGGTGCGCGACTACCTGGCCGAACGCGGCATCTTCGGCACCTCGATCCTGTGGTTCGAGCGGGAGAATGACGTGCCGCTGGCCCCCGACCGGTACCGTCAGGCCTGCCTGACCAGCGTGAACACCCACGACCTGCCGCCGACGGCGGGCTACCTCGCCGGCGACCATGTGGCCCTGCGCGAGTCGCTCGGCCTGCTCGGGCGCCCGGTGGAGGTGGAGCGCGCCGCCGACCTCGCCGAGCAGTCCGCCATGCTCGCCGCGCTGCGCGAACGGGGCCTGCTGCCGCCGGTCGGCACCGAGCCGGCCCCGACCGTGCAGGAGACGGTCGAGGCGCTCTATGCGTACACCGCGTTGACGCCCTCGTCGCTCCTCGGCGTGGCCCTGGTCGACGCGGTCGGCGAGCGCCGCACGCAGAACCAGCCCGGGACCTCGGACGAGTACCCGAATTGGCGCATCCCGCTGGCCGGCCCGGACGGTGCGTCCGTGCTGATCGACGACCTGCCCGCCAACGCCCGCTTCGCCGCCCTGGTGGAGGCGATCCGCACCCGGCCCTGACCTGTGGCCTGCACGAAATGCAACCTGTTCCCGCCACACCTGCAACGGGTCGTATTCCGTTCCGGGCATTCGAACCGAGGAAGATGGATCGGATGACCACCTCCCCGAGCACCACCACCTTCCGAGGCGCGCGCGACCACCTCCTCCAGCTGCGCGACGATCACCCGCGCGCCGCGGCCGAGTTCGTGTGGCCGGATGTGGGCGCGAACTTCAACTGGGCCGTCGACTGGTTCGACGTCGTGGCCGCTGGCAACGACAAGACCGCCCTGTGGATCGTGGAGGAGGACGGCCGCGAACTGAAGGTGACCTTCAGTGAGATGTCGGCGCGCTCCGATCAGGTGGCCACCTGGCTGAGCCGGTGCGGCGTCGGGCATGGCGACCACGTGATGCTGATGCTGGGCAACCAGGTCGAACTCTGGGAACTGATGCTCGCCATCATGAAGGTGGGCGCGGTCATCCTGCCCACGTCCACGGTGCTCGCGTCCGGCGACCTGGCCGACCGGGTCCATCGCGGCGGCGTGCAGCACGTGATCGCCAACGCCGGCGACGCGGCCAAGTTCGACGGGGTGCCCGGCGACTTCTCCCGCATCTGCGTTGGTGCGGCCACCCCCGGCTGGGCCGATTACGCGGATGCCGCGCTCGTCACGGCCGAGAAGCCCGCCGTTGTCGTGTCCTCCGACGACGCGTCCCTGATCTACTTCACCTCGGGCACCACCAGCAAACCCAAGATGGTGGTGCACACCCAGACGTCCTACCCGGTGGGGCACCTCACCACGATGTACTGGATCGGGCTCCGCCCGGGCGACGTGCACCTGGCAATCAGCTCGCCCGGCTGGGGCAAGCACGCCTGGAGCAGCTTCTTCGCCCCGTGGATCGCCGAGGCCACCGTCTTCGTCTACAACTACGCCCGATTCGACCCGATCGCCCTCGCCCAGCAGCTGCACCGTGCGAAGGTGACCACCTTCTGCGCCCCACCGACCGTGTGGCGCATGCTGATCCAGTCCGACGTCGGCGCCAGGCCCGTGGGCCTGCGCGAGATCCTCTCGGCCGGCGAGCCGCTCAACCCGGAGGTCATCCACCAGATCCAGCGGTCCTGGGGACTCACCATCCGGGACGGCTACGGCCAGACCGAGACCACGGCGATCGTGGGCAACGCCCCCGGTTCCACCCTCCTGGCCGGGTCGATGGGGCTACCCCTGCCGGGCGTCGCGATCACCCTGCTCGACCCGATCACGGGGGAGGAGAGCGACGAGGGTGAGATCTGCCTCGACCTGTCCCGCACCGCGGTGAACCTGATGGCCGGATACCACGGCGATCCCGAACGCACCAGGGAGGCCGTGCGCGACGGCTACTTCCACACCGGCGACGTCGCCCATCGCGACTTCGGGGGCTACATCACCTTCATCGGCCGGACCGACGACATCTTCAAGTCCTCCGACTACAAGGTCTCCCCATTCGAGGTCGAGAGCGTGCTGCTGGAGCACCCGGCCGTCGCCGAGGCGGCCGTCGTGCCCGCGCCCGACGACACTCGGCTGAACATCGCCAAGGCCTACATCGCGCTCGCCGCGGGCTGGGAATCCAACGGTGAGACGGCGCTCTCCGTGCTGCGCCACGCCCGCACCGGCCTGCCACCGTACATGCGGGTGCGGCGGGTCGAGTTTTACGAGCTGCCCAAGACCAGTTCCGGCAAGATCCGCCGGGTCGAACTGCGCATGCGAGAGGATGCCGCGGCCGCCCGGCGCGAGACCCTGCCCGATGAGTGGCGCGACGACCAGTTCCCCGAGCTCAAGCGCTGACCGGCCGTCGAAACGGCTCCGATGAGCAGTGGACCCGTCCCGAACGAATTCGACGGAGATTTTGCCCAAAACGCCTCTGAAACCCTGAAAAAGGCTGTTTGACACGAGAATCTCCGTCGAATTAGGACGACCCCGGCCGATCGGAATCAGGGTAGGCCGGCGGAGACCTCCAGAGCCAAACCGCGGATGGCGGCGAGCGGGATCGGCAGCCAGGACGGCCGGTTGCGGGTCTCGTAGACGGCCTCGTACAGGGCCTTGTCCAGCTCGAACGCGTCGAGAAGGGGCTCCTGACCGGCCAGGCTCTGGCCGGAGCGCGCGGCGTAGCCGTCGAGGAACGCCTGCCGGCACGCCGCGGCCCATGCCTCCACGGGCGCGGTCCGGTGGTCGGGCGAGGACTGCTCCACCGTGCCGGCCACGTAGGAGAAGGAGCGCAGCATGCCGGCGATGTCTTTCAGCGGCACATCCGGCTGGGTTCTGTCGAGAAGAGGGCGCAGCGGTTCGCCCTCGAAATCCACCAGGACCCAGCCGCGGCCGGGAACCTCGAGCGCCTGGCCGAGGTGGAAATCACCGTGGATGCGCTGCAACCGGGGCCAGTGCGCCGTCTCCGCGCGCGCGAAGACCGCCTCGACGGCGCTATGGTAGCCGGTCAGGGCCGGCACCTCGGCGGCGACGCTGCGGTAACGCTCGCGCATCCGCTGCAGCTCGGCGCCGATGACCGCGGGGGTGGCGTCGTGGGTGGGCATCACGGCGGCCAGGTCCGCGTGCACGGCGGCCGTCGCCTGGCCCAGCGCCCGCGCCTGCTCGCTGAAGTCCGTCCCGGCCGCGGCCGACGCCAGGGCGGCCCGCCAGGCGTCCGGGGCATCCGGCAGGAACTCCTGAGCGAAGACGAGGTGGCCGGTCAGGATGGTGCCGGGCCGCTCCGGGGCGGTCCACTCGCCGACCACGCAGCCGACGGGTTCCGGCACGTAGTGCGAGCCGGCCCGGGCCAGGGCCGACTGCACGGACACGTCCGGATTCTCGCCGGGGTGCAGCATCCGGAACACCTTGCAAATAACGGGGCGGGCCGGGTGCCCGGCGGCGTCCACGCAGTCCAGGATGATCGAGGTGTTCGACTGCTCACCGCGGAGCACGCGGCTGGTGAGGACCCGGGCCGGCCGCTCCGCGGGATCGGCGCCCGGCCGGAGCTCGCCGCGGGCCCGCGCGCCGATGTCGCCGGGCGTGGGCGAGAAGGCCTGGCCCAGGATGAAACCGAGCAGTGCGCGGGCATAGGCCGGATCGTCGGTACCGTCGTAGACCGCGCTGCCGTCGGCGAGGGTGACGATGAGGGCCTGCTCGCCTCCGGGCAGGGGAGTGGCCCGGTGGGTCAGGGGCACCTGGTAGAGGGTGCGGCCCGGGGCTGCGTCATCGAGGGCGAGCTCGGTGCGGATGTCCACCCCGACCTCCTCGCTCGGCAGCACCCAGCTTCCGATGCTGACGAGTCGCGGCACACGACCCTTGTCGGCGAACCAGCGTTGCGTCGCCACCCAGCGGTTGAGGTAGTCCGGGAGTGGGATTGCACGACCGTTATCAGTCATGGGCTACGCCCGGGCCGACGGCAGCAGGCACGACGGGAGCCGACAGCAGGGACACCACGACGGTGCCGCCCTTCGTCGACTGCTCGCCGATCGGCTCGAAGCCGAGCCGCGAGTGGAATGCCAGCGACCGGGGGTTCGGCGGTACGACGTTCACCTCGCAGAAGACCTCGCGGACCTCGGCCGCTCCGGCCGCCGCGAAGATCGCGGTATAGAGCAGGGCGCCGAGACCCTGGTTTCGAGCCGTGTCCGACACCACGATGCGGTCCACGTAGAGGAAGGAGTCCGACCGGGCGGAGAACCACCGGTAGTTCTCGCTCGCATAGTCGGCGTCGACCCCGAACAGCACCGCGAAGCCGAGCACGTCACCCGGTGCCTCGTCGTGAACGATCGCGATGGCGTGGCTGGAGGCCGTGAGCAGGGCGGAGAGGCTGGTCTCGTCGTGGGCGTTGACGGCAGGAACGGCGGCGTTGTTGAGCCCGAGCACCGGTGCGGCGTCGGAGGGGAGGAGAGGGCGAAGCGAATAGGACATGGGATGACGATAATCCAGGTGCCGCCTACTCCGTGACGCTCCGGCGCATCCCGTTCGTCACCAGAGCCAGGCAGAGCGCGCACACCACGAACAGAATGCCCAGAAGCACCGTGTATCCGGCCACGGCGTTGAGCCAGGCGAAGGCGACCGGCAGCAGAAAACCGATGTAGGTGAGGCTGTAGTAGACCCCGGTGAGGCCCGCCAGGTCGGCCGGAGTGGAGATCTTCTGGATCTCCACGAGCCCGGCCACGATGCAGACCCCGTAGGCGGCGCCGAGCACGACGCCCGTGAGCAACGCGAGCACCGGGGACAGCACGATCGCCGTCGCCACGCTGAGGCCCACCCCCAGCAGCATCATGGACATCCCGACCGTGAGCGCCCGCCCATCGGTGACCCGGTTGATCCGCGCGACCTGTGGTTGCACGAGCGCGCCGGTGCCGAGGGTCACGACCGTGAGCAGGGTCGCGAAGGCGAGGTTGAGGGTGCCCAGCTGGTCCTCGACCAGGGTAGGCATGATCGCGTAGGCGATTCCGGCGGCGCCGAAGACCCAGGGAGCGGACGGAATGACCACGCGAACGAAGCGGCGGTGCCCGGCCAGCGGAACGGCCAGGTCCTGCCAGAACGGCCGGTGGGACCGGTAACGCGGCACGGTCTCCGGGGCCCTGAGCAGCCGGGGGAGCACCAGCAGGCTGAGCACGATGTGCACGACGTAGGGGGAGAGGGTCGGCATCGGCCCCCACTGCGCGAGCACGCCGGCCACGCCGGCTCCGAGGCCGAACCCGACGGTGAGGGTCAGGGCCGGCCGCCGGGCTCCTGCCGTCTTGCCGGCCTGGTTGTCGAACGGCGGGCCGGACAGCTCCTTGAGCCACGCCGTTCCCACCGCCATCGCCACGCCGACGCTCAGACCGGCCAGCAGACGCCCGGCGGAGAGCATGATCCCACTCGTGAATCCGAGGCCCAGCAGGACGCTGGCAAGAATTCCCAGAATGACGCCCGCCAGGGTCAGGGGCTTGCGCCCGTAGCGGTCCGAGAGGGCGCCGGCCAGTAGCAGACCGGGCACCAGGCCGACCACGTAGAAGCCCAGGAAGAGGTCGGCCATGAACACGGAATAGTTGCCGAGCGATTCATACATGTGCAGGAGCGGCGTGAAGTGGTTGCCACCCCAGGCCATGACGAACAGGGCGGGAGCGGCAAGCTGCCAGGCGGGAACGGTACGGCGGAAAGTCATGGTTCTTTTCTGAGAATGCGGGGAGGTGCGGGTGGGGGAGCGTCAGGGCGCCAGCTGCGCGTGATGACCGTCTTCGACGTGCTCGCGCAGGGCAACCTCGTAGGCGAGGGTGTCACCGCCACGCAGATGGTGTGCGAGGAGGCGGTGCTCGGCCAGGAGACGGTCGAGGTTGCGCGGGTCGCGCAGGGCGGCCCGGTGCACGAGGCGCTCGAGCCGGGGGCCGAGCCGGGTGTAGATCCCGTCGATGACCCGGTTGTGGGTCTCGTCGACAATCCGGGCGTGGAACCGGTGGTCGGCGCGGGCGAACGTGAGCAGGTCACCGGCCTGGGCTGCATCGGACTGGACCCGGATCAGGTGCTGTAGTTCGGCGTCGACGCCCGGGATGTCGGCCGGCCGTTCGCTGAGCAGGGTCACCGCCGTGTTCTCCAGCATGACGCGCACCTGCAGCAGCTCGGCCGTCTCCCGGTCACCCAGGGCCGTGACGACCGCGCCCTTCTTGGGGAAAAGTGTCAGGAGTCCGTGGGCCTCGAGTGCGAGAAAGGCCTCGCGCACGGGGGTGCGGCTGATGGACAGGGCCTCGGCGACCTCACCCTCGGTGATCAGCGAGCTCGCGGCCAGGGTTCCGGTGATGATGGCGTCGGCGACGGTCGTATAGACCCGTTCGACGGCGGAGGGTGCCGCCGCGGGTGGCCTGACGGCCCCGCCGGACGCCTGTAAGAAACTCATCCTTCAACCCTAGTCACGAATGCACCTATTGATAAATGCATCAATGCATGCAATTTCCAAAATATCGCGTCTGGGGAGGTCCGACGGAGTAGTGTTGACAGCGAGGGCAAGTCACGGTGCATCGTCGCATTAGCCGCAGCCTCGTGGTCTGCTCTCGCGGCCCGACTGTGGGAGAGACACTTTCGCAGAGGGTGTCTCGATCCCACGAGGAGAGCAAACTACATGACAATCACTGAAGGTGTTCGTAGCGGAACGGATGACACGGGTCGCGCTGACTTCGTCGCCGGCCCCTGGCAGGATTCGATCAATCTGCGCGATTTCATCCAGCGCAATTACACGCCCTACCTGGGCGACTCGAGCTTCCTCGCCGGAGCCACCGCACGCACCACGGGGATCTGGGCCAAGCTGTCCGAGATGTTCCCCGAGGAACGCCGTAAAGGTGTCTACGACGTCGACGCCACCACGCCGTCGTCCATTACGGCCCACGCTCCGGGCTACATCGACCAGGCCAACGAGGTAATCGTCGGGCTGCAGACGGATGCCCCGCTCAAGCGCGCCATCATGCCGTTCGGTGGATGGCGCATGGTCGCCACCTCCCTCGAGACCTATGGCTACCCCGTGTCGCCTGAGCTCGAAAAGATCTTCACCGATTACCGCAAGACCCACAACACCGCCGTCTTCGACGCGTACACCCCCGCGGTTCGTCGTGCGCGCAACAGCCACCTGATCACGGGTCTGCCCGATGCCTACGGCCGTGGCCGCATCATCGGCGACTACCGCCGCGTCGCCCTTTACGGCGTCGACGCCCTCATCGCCGTCAAGAAGAACGACCGCGCCGAGCTCGACATGGAGCCCTCGACCGAGGACATCATCCGCGCCCGCGAAGAGAACTCGGAGCAGATTCGGGCTCTCAAGGAACTCGTTCAGATGGCGGCCTCCTACGGCTCCGACATCTCCAAGCCGGCCACCACCGCGCGCGAAGCCGTACAGTGGCTCTACTTCGCCTACCTTGGCGCCGTCAAGGAGCAGAACGGTGCGGCAATGTCGTTCGGCCGCAACGCGGCCTTCCTCGACACGTTCATCGAGCGCGAACTCGTCGCCGGCACCCTGACCGAAGAGGGCGCCCAGGAGCTGATCGACGATCTCGTCATCAAGCTCCGCATCGTGCGCTTCCTGCGCACCCCGGAATACGACGAGATCTTCGCCGGAGACCCGACCTGGGTCACCGAGTCGCTCGCCGGCATCGGCGAAGACGGCCGCCCGCTCGTCACCAAGACCACGTTCCGATTCCTGCAGACGTTGTACAACATCGGCGCAGCACCCGAGCCGAACCTCACCGTTCTCTGGAGTGACGCTCTGCCGGAGGGCTTCAAGCGTTTCTGCGCCCAGGTGTCGATCGACACCTCCGCCATCCAGTTCGAGTCCGACGAGATCATCCGCGCCGAGATGGGTGACGACGCCGCGATCGCCTGCTGCGTCTCGCCCATGCGGGTCGGCAAGCAGATGCAGTTCTTCGGTGCACGGGTCAACGCCGTCAAGGCGCTGCTGTACTCGATCAACGGCGGCAAGGACGAGGTATCCGGCAAGCAGGTTGCCCCGTCAACCCTTCCGAATGCCGAAGAGGTGCTCACCTACGAGACCGTCTTCCCGGCCTACCTGGAAACGCTCGAATGGCTCGCCGAGACCTACGTCACGGCCCTGAACTGCATCCACTACATGCACGACAAGTACGCCTACGAGCGCCTCGAAATGGCGCTGCACGACAAGGACATCATCCGCACGCTGGCCTGCGGCATTGCCGGCCTCAGTGTGGTTGCCGACTCCCTGTCGGCCATCAAGTACGCCACGGTCCGTCCGGTGCGCGACGAGACCGGTCTGGTCATCGACTACACGATCGAGGGCGAGTTCCCCCAGTTCGGTAACGACGACGACCGCGTCGACACCATCGCCGTCGACGTGATGGAACGGTTCATGACAATGATCCGCAAGCACCCGACCTACCGCGGCGCCATCCACACCCAGTCGATCCTGACGATCACGTCCAACGTGGTCTACGGCAAGGCCACCGGCAACACGCCGGACGGCCGCCGCAAGGGCGAGTCGTTCGCTCCGGGTGCCAACCCGATGAACGGCCGCGACACCCACGGCATGCTCGCGTCGGCACTCAGCGTCGCCAAGCTTCCTTACAGTGAAGCGCAGGACGGCATCTCGCTGACCAACACGGTCGTCCCCAGCGGTCTCGGCCACACCAAGGACGAGCAGATCACGAGCCTGGTTGGCCTCATCGACGCGTTCACGTCGGCGACCGGCTACCACATCAACGTGAACGTGCTCAACCGCGACACCCTCGAGGACGCCATGGCGCACCCGGAGAACTACCCACAGCTGACGATTCGCGTCTCCGGCTACGCGGTGAACTTCGTTCGCCTGACCCGCGAGCAGCAGATGGATGTCATCAGCCGCACGTTCCACTCGCACTGACCACTGATATCGACGCGGCGACGCTGAGTAGGACGAGACAATGCCAGCAGTAAACCTCGGTCTGCCCAGCGCCGGCGCGGCCATCGCCTTGGTGGACGGTTCATCCGTCAGCAGTGAACAAGCCGAACTGGCTGAACTCCACCACCTTGAAATGGAAGCGATCCACAACGGGTCGGTGGCCAGCGTCCACTCGTGGGAACTGGTCACCGCCGTTGACGGTCCGGGCACGCGAATGACACTCTTTCTTTCCGGGTGTCTGCTGCGCTGCCAGTACTGCCACAATCCGGACACCTGGAAGATGAAGGACGGGCTCCTCACCACGCTGGACGACCTCGTCGCCCGGGTCAAGCGCTATAAGGGCGTCTTCGACTCGACCGGCGGGGGTTTGACCATCTCCGGTGGGGAACCACTCATGCAGCCGGCCTTCGTGACGCGGCTCTTCGAGGAGTGCCACAAGCTCGGCGTGCACACCACCCTGGACACCTCCGGGTTCCTGGGTAAGAGCGCGTCGGACACCTTGCTGGACAATCTCGACCTCGTGCTGCTCGACGTCAAGTCGGGCATCCCCGAGACTTACAAGGAGGTGACCGGCCGAGACCTCGCACCGACGATCGCGTTCGGTGATCGCCTGAGCGAACGGAACATTCCCGTCTGGGCGCGTTTCGTTCTCGTACCGGGGCTCACCGATGCCGTCGACAACGTCGACGCCGTCGCCGAGATCGTGTCGCGCTGGCCGAACGTGCAGCGCGTCGAGGTCCTGCCCTTCCACCAGATGGGTGAAGACAAATGGGACCGGCTGAACATCCCGTATCCGCTGCACGGCTCTCACCCCCCGGATGAGGCACTGCTGGTGCGGGTCCGGGCCCAGTTCGAGGCACGGGGCCTGACAGTCTTCTAAACAGTAATCACCGCTCGACCCACCCGGATCAGACGAGGCGTGGCATCTCTACAGATGCCACGCCTTTTCTGCGCAGTAAAGCAGAGGATGCCTCCTGCCAACCTGTGAAAGCGCTTACAAGACAACTAAACTCGGGTACATACAAAGGCATGCATCATGTCACAATGAGAGGCAACACAATGACAGCCGCAATGGCAACCCCGTCCGTCATCCTCAGCAGCAGAAAAGCCGGAGTGGTCCGACTTATCGGCATTCTCGGGCTCGTCGGCGGACTCGCCTTCCTGCTCGTCGGCGGACTCGGCTGGACCACGGTCAGCAGCCAGCTGAGCGATGAGGACATCACGGTTGCCGAAGACGCGTCGTTCCTCGGCGGCGCGCCGGTCGTCGGCCCGTTCTCCGCCTACGCGCAGGCGGACATCATCAACCACCACGCCATGGAGGCCAGTGGCGGCAAGACCTACGCGCAGCTCGAGCAGGATGACCCGACTCGCCCCACCGTCATGACCGCCTCGCTCCTGCGCGCGTCACTCTTCACCTCGATCCTCGCCTTCGGCGTCTCCGCCTTCGCGATGGGCGTCGGCGTCCTGGTCGCCCTGTTCGGCTGGGCCATTCTGACCCTCGTCCCGGGCAAGAACGCCACGGTCTAGCATCTGATCCCCGGAGCGTTGCGCTCCGAGAGCCCGGCAGCATTCGCTGCCGGGCTCTTCTACTTTGCGCAACCCCCTATCCCCTGAGTCCTCCTCAGGTTTGCATGCCATGGGACCCGATCGGGTTCGTGGACGCGTGGGGTGGTGCAATGGGTACGTCGGGATTCACCGAGCACAGAACCGCGGTGGGAGTCGTGGGCGGCCTGCTGGGCCTCGTGGCCGTGAGCGTCGTGGCCGGCCTTCTCGTCACCGCCGCGGTCACCCCGGTCGTCGCGCTCTCCGGTCTCGGAGCCGCCAATACGATCACCGTGTTCGAGAACCTGCCGGGCTACCTGGACATCGAACCGCTTTCCCAGAAGAGCGACATCTACGCGACGCAGAACGACGGCACACCCGTGCTGCTGGCGTCGTTCTACGATCAGAACCGCATCGAGGTCGGCTGGGACGAGATCAGCCCCTACGCCCGGGATGCCGTCGTCGCCAGCGAGGACCCGCGCTTCTACGAGCACGGCGGGGTCGACGCCCAGGGCACCCTTCGCGCGGCGGTGACGACCGCGGTCGGGGGTGTCACGCAAGGAGGGTCGTCGATCACCCAGCAATACGTCAAGAACGTGCGCGTGCAGAAGTGCGAGCTCGAGTCGGACGAACGGCTGCGCAGGCAGTGCTACAACGCCGTCACCGCAACCACCCCTGACCGCAAGATCAAGGAAATGCGCCTCGCGATCGGGGTGGAGAAGAAGTTCCCCAAGAACGCCATCCTGCGCCAGTACCTGAACATCACCGGTTTCGGCGGCACCGTCTACGGCATCGAGGCCGCGGCGAACTACTATTACGGAACGACGGCCGCAGCGCTCACCCTGCCGCAGGCCGCAAGTCTGGTCGCGATCCTGAACAACCCGGCCAAGTTCCGCCTCGACAACCCCGGCAGCGCGACCAATGGGGAGGCCGGCGGCTACGCCGTGAACAAGGCGCGCCGGGACTATATCCTGCGCGAGATGGTGAGGTACGAGAAGATCACCGCGGCGGAATACCGGGCCGCCGTGGACAGCCCGATCCAGCCGGCCATCCAGGAGCCGAGCACCGGCTGCCAGACCGCCGGCGGCAGCGCCTATTTCTGCGACTACGTGACATACCTGCTCCGGAACGACCCGGTCTTCGGAGAGGACGACCAAACCCGTCTGCAGAACTTCCGGCGCGGCGGCTACGACGTGTACACCAGCCTGGACCTCGACCTGCAGCTGGCGGCGGAGGCGACCATGGCGGTCAATGTGCCCATGGAGTATCCCGGTTGGGACGTGGGCAGCGTCATCACGAGCGTGCAGGTCGGCACCGGGCGGGTGCTGGCGATGACTCAGAACAAGCGGTACAGCCAGGACCCGACGGTTCAGGCCACCAGCGCCAGCTACACGGGGGTCAACTACAACACCGACTATGCCGAGGGTGGCTCGAGCGGATTCCAGCCCGGGTCGACCTACAAGGTCTTCACCCTGGCGGAATGGCTGAAGACGGGCCACCGGCTGGATGAGCGCGTCGACTCGGCACGGAAGGCCAACTGGGGCACGTTCAACGACAGTTGCCGAGGGCCGCAGAACTACGATTCCCAGAACTGGAACCCGCGGAACGACGCCGGGGAGAGCGGCGGCAACTATAGCGCGCTCGAGTCCACGCTCGGCTCGATCAATACGGGCTTCATCGGGATGGCGAAGAAACTGGACCTGTGCGGCATCCGTCAGACCGCGGAGGCTTTCGGCGTGCATCGCGCCGACGGTGACCCGCTCATGCAGACCGCGGCGGCCGTGATCGGCACGAATGAGGTGGCGCCGCTGACCATGGCCGTCGCCTTCGCGGGCATCGCTAACCGCGGGGTGACCTGCTCACCGATCGCGATCGACCGCATCGTGGCCGCGGACGGGGACGAGGTGCCCGTGCCGACGTCGAACTGCGTCGCCTCGGTGAACCCGACGGTGGCCGCCGGCGTGGTCTTCGCGATGCGCCGGGTGATGACCGATGGCACGGCGCAGCAGTCCTGGGGCGCCACCGCTCCCCGGGTGCCACTGATCGGCAAGACCGGCACCACGGACGGCGGCAAGGACACCTGGATGGTGGGGGCCAGCTCGAAGGTGGCGACCGTCGCCGCCGTCGTCAGCGTCACCGGGGAGGCCCGTCAGCGTTCCATCAGCTTTGCCAGCGGTCCGGCCGCCACGGCCAGGCACCGGATGTGGCCGGCCGTCATGTCCGTTGCGAACGCCAAGTACGGGGGAGACGAGCTGCCCGAACTCGGGCCGGCCCCGGTGATCGTTCCCGCCACGGACTCCGGGAATCCGGACGACTCGACAGACAACTCGACAAACAACTCGACGGACGACTCCGATGATTGACTATTCCGATGATCAGGGATTGGGGGAACCGGAGACGGTGACGAGCGCCTCGTTGTGCTTGAGGAACCCCGGCTTCCAGGGTGGGTCGAAACGGGCGAAGTAGGGCCGGCCGTCGGGCCGGAGTCCCTCGCGGTGCACGGCGTCGACGAGCAGGGCGCCGTTCTGCGCAAACCTGTCTTCGCTCCAGCTGCCGCTGAACCGGCGGGCGGCGACCGTGCGCTCGGGAACCTCGCGCCTGCGCACCTGCGCGTTGCGGGGCACGGGTACGTCCGCGGGCGGCATGCCGTCGGGGAGCACGAAGCTGACGGTGTGGCTCTGCGGGGCCGTGGTCTCCTGGATCACCGGCGCGGTCATCGCGATGCGCGTCGAGGTCTGGTTATTACCGCTGATGTACTGGAAGAGCGGTCCGAAACCGCGGTTTCCGGCCGCGGCGAAATCCCCGGCCACCTCCACCTGCACCAGCACGGCGCGGGGATAGTGACGCAGTTCGAAGTCGGTGTACTGACGGAGCACGTCGTAGCGCTGTTTCTCGGTCATGACAGGTATTTTAGGCGCGAGGCAGGCCAGGCGCGCATCAGGCGGTGCGTCGGGGCCACAGATGGCGCACCTTCGTGGTCGCCAGGGCGGCGAATTCGGCGGCGAGTTCCTCGTCCAGGTCAGGGGTGCGGTCGGCGCGCCGGGCGGAAGCCTCGTCGGCGTGGCGCAGAGTGACCCGGCGGGCGACATCCGTGAGGTCCCACAGGTTCTCGCCCGTGACGGACACGCCCTTGGCGCCGGACCGACGGGTGCGGCCGCGCACCAGCATCCGGTTGGTGTGGAACACGGGACCGCCGATGCGCTCCTGGGCGTCGTGGAAGAACACGACGTTCGAGACCGGGCCGGTGCCGTCGTCGAGGCTGACGAAGACCACTCGGCGCCCACTCCGCATCGGCGGCGTGTGCGTGGCCCGGCGCACTCCGGCCAGAAGCACCTCGGTGCCGCCGGGCAGGTTGATCAGCTCGGAGGCCGGCGTGACGCCCAGCTCGGTGAACAGCGGGTAGTACCGGGCCATCTGGTGCCCGGACACCGCCAGCCCCAGGTCCCTGAGCTCGAGGTCGGTCTGGCTGCGGCCGCGCAGCTCGAGCGAGGTCACCGCGTTGAACCGGGACCCCTCGTATTCGAGCACCGGCAGCGGCACGTCGAAGGCGAGCTGGTCGTCGTGGATGGTGACCGCGGTGCCGCGCAGCGACTGGATGTGGGCGAGCAGCTCGTGTCGGCGGGCGCGGTCATAGCCGATGAAACTGTCGAGCGCCCCGACCCGGGCGAGCGCCTCGAAGGTGCTGCGCCGCGGGCGCACCCGGTCGCGGAAATCCTGCAGCGAGGTGAACGGCTGGTGGCGCACGATGCGGGCGCGTTCGGCGGCCGTGCAGCCGGAGAGTTCCGGCAGGGCCAGACGGATCCCGCGCCGGCCGCTGTCGATCTGCTCCACCCGGTAGTCGAGGGCGCTGTATTGCACGTCCAGGCCCAGTACCGGCACGCCGAGCAGCCGCGCCTCGGCCACGATCAGGTCCTTCGGCCACATGCCAGGGGCGTGGGTGAGGAGTCCGGCCAGGAACACGGCGGGGTGGTGGGTCTTCAGCCAGGCGGACTGGTAGGTGGGTAGGGCGAACGCGGCCCCGTGCGCCTTGGCGAAACCGAAACTGCCGAACCCGGCGAGCACCGTCCAGGTGCGGTCGATCACGGCGGGCGTGAACCCGCGCTCGCGGGCGTGCTCCCGCACGTACGCCTCGATCCGGGGGAGGTGCTCCGGTTTGCCGAGGTGGCGGCGGAAGACATCCGCTCGGCCGAGCCCGCAGCCGGTGAGTTCGTCGAATAGGCGCATGACCTGCTCGTGGAAGATGACCACGCCCTCGGTCTCCCGCAGGAACGCCTCGAACCGGGGATGGATGTAGTCGGGCAGCACCTCCCCGTGCCGGGCCTGCAGGTATTTCAGGGGCATGTTGTTCTGCATGGGCCCGGGCCGGAACAGGGAGATCTCCACGGTGAGGTCGTTGAAGACCTTGGGCTGCAGCTTGCCGACCAGTTCCATCTGGCCCGGCGATTCGATCTGGAAGATGCCGAGGGTGCGGGTGGAGCGGATCAGTTCGAAGGTGGCCGGGTCGTCAAGCGGGATGCGGTCCAGGTCGATGGTCTCGCCCGACAGGCGGTGGTGTTCCTCGACGGCGTGGGCCATGGCCGACTGCATGCGCACCCCGAGGATATCGAGCTTGATCAGGCCCATCGGGTCCATGTCGTGTTTGTCGAACTGGGACATCGGCAGCCCCATGCCGGACGCCTGCACCGGGGTGCGGTCGAGCAGGGAGGCGTCGGAGAGGATCACGCCGCAGGGGTGCACCGAGATGTGCCGGGGGAGCCGGTCGAGCTTGATGGTCAGGTCGACCAGCAGGTCGAGCTGCGAGGAGGCGCGTACCTCGGCGGCCAGTGGCTCGAGCTCGGGCTTCTCGGCCAGGGCGCGGCGGAAGTCGCGCGCGTTGAAGCGCCAGATCTGCTTGGCCACGGCCGCGACCTGCTCATGGTTCATGCCGAGGGCCAGCCCGGCGTCGCGCACGGCCCCGCGGCCCCGGTAGGCGTTCGTCATCGACATCAGCGACACCCGATTGCTGCCGAAGGTGTCGAAGAGCTTGCGGTAGATGTCGTGCCTTCTGGCCGACTCGACGTCGAGGTCGATGTCGGGCAGGGTCTGCCGCTCGGGGGAGAGGAACCGCTCCCAGAGCAGCCCGTTGGAGATGGGTTCGACGGAGGAGGTGTGCAGGGCGTAGTTGAGTACCGAGCCCACCCCGGATCCGCGTGCCTGGATTCGGATGCCCATCTCCCGGATGATGTCCGCCACCCGGGCGACGGTGAGGAAATAGCCGGCGAAGCCGAGGTGCTCCACCGTCTTCAGCTCGTGCACGAGACGGGCGTGGGCCGCCTCCGCCAGCTTTCTGCCGGCCGGCGACGTGACGGGATACCGGGAGTCGATGCCGGCCCTGGCCCGGGCGTGCAGCTCGGTGAGCGGGTCGCCGCTGACACCGATGATGCGCGCCTCCGGCATTCGTGGACGGCCCAGGCCGATGTCGGTGTCCGGGTCGAGGCTGCACCGCTCGGCGAGCTGCTCGGTGTCGCGGAAGAGCCGGTCGACGGCGCCGTCGTCGTGCAGCCCGGCGTCGACGACCATGCGCGCCACCTGCCTCATGGCGCCCTCGGGTTTCAGCCAGGCCTGCCCGTTGGTCTGCAGCTGTTCCAGGTTCGCCAGCGCCGTCAGGGTGCGGGCCGCGTCGGCCAGGTCGGCGGTGACGGCCTCGTCGGGGGTGCCGTAGCGCACGGCGTTGGTGAGCACCGCGGGCAGTGCGGCGTGCTCGAAGAGGGCGAGCATGCGGGTGGCCGGCGTCACGCTGCCGGGACTGCCCGGCGCCGCCAGGTGGCACACGATCTCACCCACCACCGACTGCGGCGGCAGGGCGCGCAGCCACGCGGTGAGGCAGGCGCCGGCCGCGTCGGTGTCGCGGCGCTCGACCGATTGGCCCACATCGGAGGCGGGGCCGAGCAGCACGGTGAGGCAGCGGAGCCCGGCCAGCTCGGCGAGGTGCGAGCGCGCGATGCTGGGGGTCCGGCCGGCGTCGTGGGCGGCGCCGCTGTGCGCGGAACTGACCGCGCGGCAGAGGGCCGCGTAGCCGCGCCCGTTCAGATCGCCGTGGGCGAGCACCACGACCCGGCCCAGCGGATGCCCGTCGTCGTCGTGCACCGCGAGGTCTGCGCCCAGCCCCGGCCGGATGCCCGCGGCCGCGCAGGCGCGCACGTGCTTGACCGCGCCGTAGAGACCGTCTCGGTCGGTGAGCGCCAGGAAGGAACCACCCTGAGCCTGCGTCTGCTCGACCAGTGATTCGGGGAGGGTGACCCCGAAGTGCGTGGAGTAGGCGCTTGCGACGTGGAGGTGTGCGAACATGTGTGTACTCCTCTGGCAGGCAGGTTGACGGGTGATGGATCGAACAAATGTTCGATGTAGGGAGTGTACGTCAGTCGGCCGACACGCGCCAGTGGCAGTCCGGTCAGACGGTCCGGCCGGGCAGCCTGACTAGGCTAGGTGGCTCAGTCGCCGTTAGCCTCGTTTGGAGATCCCCATGACCACGCCCACTTCGTCCTGGACGGACTACCTCGGCCGGGCCGCCGTCCGCTCCGGCCAGGCCCTGCTGGTCCTCGCCCTGCTGGTGGTGGCCGTCTACGGGATCACGCAGCTCAAGCTGGTCTTCATCCCGCTCCTGCTCGCCCTGATCGTGGCGTCGGCGCTGCGCCCCGTGATGAGATTCCTGCTGGCCCGCGGTGCGAACGAGTCCCTCGCCGCGGCGATCACCCTGATCTCGAGCGTCGCGGTCTTCGGCGGCATCGTCACCCTCGTGGTGTTCGGCATCCGTGGTGAGTGGGACACCCTGTTCACCTCGGCCAACGACGGCCTGGACACCCTGCAGGAGCTTCTCACCAGCGGTACGCTGCCGATCGATTCCGCCCAGATCGATTCGGTGCGCGAGTCGGTCATCGACTTCGCGACCAGCAGCCAGTTCGGGTCTGGAGCTTTGGCTGGGGTCTCCGTCGCGGCCGAGATCGTGGCCGGCGTGGTGCTCGGCCTCGTCGTGCTCTTCTACTTCCTCAAGGACGGCCCCCACATCTGGAGCTTCCTCATCCAGCCTCTCGCCGGCAAGCGCCACGCACGGGCCGTGCGCATCGGCCTGAGCAGCGTCGACGTGTTCGGCAACTACGTGCGGGGCACGGCAATCGTCGCGTTCGTCGACGCCCTGTTCATCGGAATCGGGCTGTGGATCCTGCAGGTGCCGCTGGCACTGCCGCTCGCCGTCATCGTCTTCGTGGGCGCGTTCATCCCCATCGTCGGGGCGACGGCGGCCGGCATCCTGGCCGCATTGGTGGCCCTGGTCACGAACGACCTGACCACCGCCATCATCGTGGTGGCGATCGTGGTCGCGGTCAACCAGCTCGAGGGCAACTTCCTGTCCCCGGTGGTGCTCGGCAAGTCGCTGCGCCTGCACGGTCTCGTGATCCTGCTGGCCCTGACGGCCGGCACGATCCTGGGCGGCATCGTCGGCGCGATCATCTCGGTGCCGATCGCCGCCGTCGGCTGGGCCGTCATCAAAGCCTGGAACGCGCCCACCCTGCCGTCCACCCCGCCGCCCGTTCCGGAGCAGCCGGCCGTGCCGGTGGAATCCGTGCCACCCGGCCGGTCGATCGGGGCGTCCGGTGCCGCGGCCTAGCTAACCAATTCGACGGAGATTTTCGTTCACAACCGCTTTTTCGGCGTTTTCTAGGCTGTTTCGGGCAAAATCTCCGTCGAATTCGTTTGGGCCAACCCGAGCTCCTGCCCGCCGAGCGGTGCGAAAAACGCGGCGACGGATGCCTCCGTCACCGCGCCGAGACCGGCCGGCGACCACCGGGGGTCGCGGTCCTTGTCGATCACCTGGGCCCGGATACCCTCCTGCAACTCGCTCCGCTGCAGGAAGCGCAGCGTCACCCGGTACTCCTGGTCGAGCGCCGCGTCGAGATTCGGAAGCCGCCGGGCCCGGCGCAGCGAGGCGAGCGTGACCGCGAGGGCGGTCGGTGACCTCGTGAGGATCAGGGCGGCGGCGTCGCGTGCGCCCTCCACCGGTGAGCGGTGCAGGGCGGCGACGATCTCGCCCACGTCGTCGAACGCGTAGCACTCGTCTATCCAGCGCCGCTGGGCGAGGAGCGGGGACGGCGGGGGAGTCTCGGCCAGGGTGCGCACCGCCTCGGCCGCGTCGCTCCAGGCGAGGGCCCGGGTCAGGGCCGGGAGCCGGTCGCTTGGCACGAAGTGGTCCGCCAGACCCAGCGCGATGGCGTCCGCCCCGGAGGCCAGGCCGGCGGTCAAGGCGAGGTGGGTGCCGAGCTCGCCGGGGGCGCGGGACAACAGCCAGGTTCCACCGACGTCGGGCACGAAGCCGATCGCGGTCTCCGGCATGCCCAGCCGTGTGCGCTCGGTCACGATCCGGGTGTTCGCATGGCCGGAGACGCCGACCCCGCCGCCGAGCACGACGCCGTCCATCACGGCTACGTACGGTTTGGGATACCGGTGGATCTGCGCGTTCAGCTGGTACTCGTCGGCGAAGAACGAGGCGGCCTCTGCGTCGAAGTCCGCCCGGTCGTGGGCGTCCGCTTCCGCACCGCGGTAGATCGCCACGATGTCGCCCCCGGCGCAGAGGCCCCGTTCGCCGCCCCCGGTCAGCAGGACTGTCTCGACCTGCCCGTCGGTGGCCCAGTCGGTCAGCACCGCGGACATCCGTCGGATCATCGCGTGGGTCAGGGCGTTCAGGGCGGCCGGGCGGTTCAGGATGATCCGGGCGAGCCGCCCGTCGCGGCGCAGTAATAGGTCCGGCCGGTCATCCGTGAACTCGAGCATGGACCACACGCTACCGCCACGAACTCAGATCCCGGGGAACAAACGAGGTATCCAGTAGCGTGGTGCTCGTGAGCGGGAAGCCAGCGCGAAGCCAGCGGGAAGCCAGCGCGAAGCCAGCGGGAAGCCAGCGCGAAGCCAGCGCGAAGCCAGCGGGGGCGGGGGCGGGGGCGAGGGCGAGGGTGACCGAGGGTGCACCGGCTGGTCGGCGAGTGCGTCGTCCTGGGTGGCCTGGCCCGGCAGGACGACGGTCGTTACTCCCTCGGTATGCGGCTCTGGGAGCTGGGCGTGCAGACGCCCACGGCCCGGACTCTGCGCGCCATCGCTCTGCCCCGCCTCGAGGACCTCACGGGGCCACCCGCGCACGTGCGCCTGGAGACCATCGCAGGAGCGGCCCACCTGGCCGCGCGGGAGCGGCCCGCGGAGGCGGCCGCGCTGTTGCTGGCCCAGCCGGGCAGGCAGGCCGGCAGGCAGGCAAGCAGGCGGGGGAGCCGGCCGCGAATTCCGCGCTGACGGTGGTCCGGGGTACCTTCAAGACCATCGACACCACGAACTGAAGCCGAAGGACCCTCCCATGGACAAGACGTTCTCCTCCGCTGCGGCCGCCGTCGCGGACATCCCGAACGGCGCCTTCCTCGCCGTCGGCGGCTTCGGCCTGGTCGGCGTGCCGATCGTGCTGATCCGGGCGCTCCTCGCCCAGGGCACCGCTGACCTCCGCGTCGTCTCCAACAACTGCGGCGTCGACGGCTGGGGGCTCGGCGAGCTGCTCCGGGAAGGGCGGATCAGCCGGGTGATCGCGTCCTACATCGGTGAGAACAAGGACTTCGCCCGCCGCTACCTCGACGGCGAACTCGAGGTGGAACTGACCCCGCAGGGCACCCTCGCCGAACGGCTCCGGGCCGGCGGCAGCGGCATCCCCGGCTTCTTCACCGCCAGCGGCGTCGGCACCATGGTCGCCGAGGGTGGGTTGCCCTGGCGCTACGGGCCGGACGGTTCGGTGACGGTGTCGTCACCGCCCAAGGAGACCCGCATGTTCGCCTCGCTGCGTGGCGGGGAGAAGGAGTACGTGCTCGAGGAGGCCATCGTCACCGACTACGCCCTCGTGCGCGCCGCGAAGGGTGACCGGCACGGCAACCTCGTGTTCGAGAAGTCCGCCCGCAACTTCAACCCGGTCGCCGGGATGGCCGGCCGCATCACCATCGCCGAGGTCGACGAGCTGGTCGAACCCGGCGAACTCGACCCGGATGCCATCCACCTCGCCGGCATCTACGTGCACCGCATCGTCGAGCTTTCCCGTGACGAGGCAGCCGACCTGCCGATCGAGAAGACCACCACCCGGCCGCGGCCGGCCGCATCCGTTGCAGAGGAGCGCTGATCATGCCGTTGACCCGCAATGAAATGGCCGCGCGCGCGGCTCAGGAGCTCACCCCCGACAGCTACGTCAACCTGGGGATCGGGCTGCCCACGCTGATCCCGAACTTCCTGCCGGAGGGGGTGCACGTCATCCTGCACTCTGAGAACGGGGTGCTCGGCGTGGGCCCGTACCCGTGGGAGGGGGAGGAGGACCCGAAGCTGATCAACGCCGGCAAGGAGACCATCACGGTCAACCCCGGGGCCAGCTATTTCGACTCTGCGCAGAGTTTCGGAATGATCCGCGGCGGCCGGATCGACGTGGCCGTGCTCGGCGCCATGCAGGTGTCCCGGGCCGGCGACATCGCCAACTGGGCCGTGCCCGGCAAGATGATCAAGGGCATGGGCGGCGCGATGGACCTTGTGCACGGCGCCGAGACCGTGATCGTCGTGATGGAGCACACCGCGAAGAACGGCGACTTCAAGATCGTGGACGAGTGTTCTCTGCCGCTGACCGGCAAGCGCGTCGTCACCCGCATCATCACCGACCTGGCCGTGATCGACGTGACGCCGGAGGGTCTCCTGCTGCGCGAGATCGCGCCGGGGCTCACGGTGGCCGAGGTGCAGGCCGCCACCGCGGTGTCGCTGCTCGTGCCGGAAGCGCCGACACTCATCCGCACGCTGCGCTCCGCCGTGGACGACGCGGCTGATCGCGCCGAATCCGAAGCTGCCGCGCCATGAGAGACGTCGTCACCTGCACTTGCACCTGCACCTGCACCTGCACCGGCACCTGCCACCCGCACCGCACCGGCGGGCGCGATCTGCTCGAGACCATGTCTATCGGCGGCGGCCAGGGACTCGCCGCCATCTTCGAGCGGGTATAGCGAGCGGGTGCAGCGAGCCGTTTTGGTGCCCGTGCTGCAATGAGGCAAGATGGCGGGGAGCATTGGGGGATGCCATTACCAAGCCCAACACCCGTCGTCGTCTGCTTGTCGCACTCGGTGTCGCCGCAGCCATGGTTCTGAGTGGCTGCACCGCGGGCCCGGAGCGTGCCGACCCGAACGATGCTCCGATCGCGGCGGACATCGCCGGTCGGCTGGACTCGGCCGTGGGCGAGGCGATGGTGCTGTCGGGGTCCTCCGGAGCCCTGGTCGGCGTCTGGTCTGCCGCCGGCAACTGGACCGTCGCGCCCGGCACGACGGAAATCGGCGGTTCGGCCCCGATGAGCAGCGGGATGCATTTCCGCATCGGCACCAACACCACGGCCATGACCTGCACGGTGCTGCTCCGCCTCGTCGACAAGGGAAAGGTCTCGCTCGACGACCTGGTCTCCACCTACCTGCCCCGCATGGTCGGGGTGACCGGCATCACGCTCGGCCAGCTCTGCCAGGGCACCTCGGGCCTCGAGACCTACAGTTCCGTTCTGGCCGGGGAATTCGTGCACAACCCCCTGCGCACCTGGCCCGCGATGGAGCTCATCGCCCAGGGGCTGGCCGCACCTCGAAACGGTGCGCCGGGCACCGTGTGGGGTCCCTCGAACACCGGGATGGTGCTGCTCGGGACGGCCCTCGAGCGGGCCACCGGTCAGGAGTGGTCGGCGCTCTACGACGAGTACATCTTCCATCCGCTCGGTTTGCATGACACCTCCTATCCGCATGCCGGCGACGAGGACCTCCCCGCACCACACGCGCATGGCTACGCGGCACAGGTGGGTGCGGACGGCCCGGTGTGCACGGACATCGCCGACATCACCCTGCTCTCCAACTCCATGAGCGGCGTGGCCGGCGGCGTCGTCTCCACGCTGGCCGACATGAGGATCTGGGCGGGAGCTCTCGCGGCGGGGGGTCTGCTGTCCGAGACGTCGGCGAGCGCCCAGTGGAACACCGTGACCGAAGACCTGGAGGCGCCCGCGTGGCAGAGCTACGGCCTCGGCGCGGAGCAGGTCGGGCCGCTGCGCGGTCGCACCGGATCGATCCCTGGCTTCATCTCGGCGACCCTGGCCGATCCGGACCAGACCCTGACCGTGGTGGTCATGCTGAACAATTCGAGCGCGGGCGACCAGTTCGCCCTGACACTCGCCCGGCAGTTGGCGGCCATCGTCGCCGAGGCTCCGGCCGAGGGTGACACCGAACCGTCGGTCGTGCTGCCCTGGACGGTGGAGCAGACCCGGGCCGAGCTCGCCGCCGATGCGGCGTGCCCGACCCCGGCGGAGATCGTCGGCTAGAGGAGCGAGCCCGGTCAGCAGGCCCGGAGCCCGGGCGTACTCTGAACGTGTGGATTCAGCAGGAACGACCAACGACCGCGACACCGTCATCAACCAGGTGACGACGGCGCCGCTCGACCTGGCCGCGCACGTCGTCGCCGTCTCCACCGGCTCCTGCGGGGCCGTGGTGACCTTCATCGGCCAGGTGCGCGACCACGATCCTGACGCCGCCGGGCCGGTGACCGGCCTCGATTACAGTGCGCATCCGGATGCCGGCCGTATCCTCTCCGAGATCGTCGCCCGAGTCTCCCGGGAGTTCCCGGAGGTGAACCTCGCGGTCAGTCATCGGATCGGCCACCTCGACGTGGGTGACCTGGCCCTGGTCGCGGCCGCGGCCAGCGCACACCGCGCGGTGGCCTTCGAGGCGTGCGAACGCCTGGTGGAGACCGTCAAGCTCGAGGTGCCGATCTGGAAGAAGCAGTACGAGGTCGACGGATCCACCGCCTGGGTCGGCCTGACCTGATCCCAGCGCCGGTCCCGCGCCGGTACCGGTTTAATAAACCGGACGTGTATCCTGTTTATTAGCGGCCGACTCGGTCGTGTCACCGAGGAGGATCCATCCCATGACCGCCGAACCCATCACCCTGAGCAGCGCGCACACCTGCAACTGCAACCATGACGACGCCGAGACCATCGTGCTCGACGGCCGCACCATCCCGCACGCGGTCCGCCACGCGGCCATCTTCGGCGCCCTGGAGTCCATTGCGCTCGGTTTCTCGCTCGACCTGATCGCCCCGCACGACCCGCTGCCCCTGCTGGCGCAGTTGGAGAAGGCGCGCCCCGGCGCGTTCACCGTGTCGTACGTCGAGCGTGGCCCGGACGCCTGGCGCATCCGCTTCACCCGCGCCGCCTAGTCTCCCGGGAATCGACCACCACCGTGCACGGCAACGGGCGACTCGCGTTTCTGCTGCTCGGTGGACTCGCCCTGCTGGCCGGGCTCGACGGAGCACTGCTCCTGCTGGGCTTCTCGGCGCCGGTGGTGACCGCGCGGCTGGCGGATGTGCACGGACCTTTGATGGTCTTCGGGTTCGTGGGCACCGTCGTCGTGCTGGAGCGGGCCGTCGCCGTGCGCAAGACTTGGGCCTTCCTGTCGCCGGGGCTGCTCGGCCTCGGCGGCCTGGCGCTCATGTCGCCGCTTCCCGTGGTGGTCGGCCAGCTCGCCTTCGTGGCCGGATCCGCCGTGCTGCTGGCCATCTACCGGGCGATCTGGCTTCGGCAGCCATCGACGTCCGCCGCGGTGCAGGCGCTCGGCGCCCTGCTCGGCCTCACGGCCACCGTGCTCTGGCTCGGCGGCGTGCCCGTGCCCGTGCTGGTGCCGGCGATGACGCTCTACCTGGTGCTCACGATCGCCGGTGAGCGGCTCGAGCTCGCGCGCATCTCGCCATCCGTCGATCACCGGGCCGAGATGTGGATGCTGGCCGCCGGCCTGTTCCTGACCCTCGGCACCGTTCTCGCCCTCGTCTGGCCTTCTGCGGGCTACCCCGTTCTCGGGCTCGGGCTGCTCACGCTGGTCGCCTGGCTGTTCCGGCACGACGTGGCGACCCGGCTTATCCGCAGCGCCGGTCTGCCCCGGTATATGGCCGCGTGCCTGCTGGCCGGCTACGGCTGGCTGCTCTCGGTCGCCGCCAGCTGGGTCATCGTCGGCCCGAGCTTCTCCGGCCCCGGCTACGACGCCGTGCTGCACGCCGTCTTTCTCGGGTTTGTGATGTCGATGATCATGGCGCACGCCCCGACCATCCTGCCGGCCGTGCTGCGCCGGCCGCTGCCGTACCGACCGGTGCTCTACCTGCCGGTGTTGCTGTTGCACGGCTCCCTGCTGGTACGCATCCTGCTCGGTGACGCGCGCGGCCTGCCCGCACTCGTGCAGTGGGGCGGCGTGGCCAACATCGTCGCCGTGCTCCTGTTCGTGCTGCTGGCCGTGTTCTCGGTGGTGCGCGGCGTGTCGCAGCGCCCATCCCGGCCTAGCCGGCAAATCCCCCAACTGAAAGTCACACCATGAACCGCCGACTGTGGCATCGCATCACCGGGCTCCTGACTCCGGTGTGGCTCCTCCTCACCCTTATCGCCGTGCTCATCCACCGCTTCATCCCGGTCGCGCCGTGGCTCATGGTGCACCTCCTGTTCCTGGGCGCCGTGAGCACCGCGATCCTGGTCTGGAGCCAGCACTTCGCCGACACCCTGCTGCGGCATCCTGCCCCCGGCGGCCGCGTGTCGCTCGGGGCGAGGCTCGGCGTGCACACCCTCGGAGCGGTGCTCGTGATCACCGGTATCGTCGGCGGCTGGTGGCCTCTCGTGCTGGCCGGCGGCATCCTGGTCGGCGCGAACGGCCTCGCCCACGCCGTGCTGCTGTTCCGGCAGTCGCGCGGAGCGCTGCCCGGTCGGTTCGCGCCGCTCGTGCGCTACTACATGGCCGCCGGCATCGCGCTGGCCATCGGCGTGACCCTGGGCGTGCTGATGGCGCGGACCGACATCGACGGTGGGCCCGCGGAGCGGATGTACATCGCCCATGTCGGATTCAACCTCCTCGGCTGGGTCGGCCTGACCGTGATCAGCACGGTGGCCCTGCTCTGGCCGACGGTGCTGCACGCCCGGGTGCAGACGACGCGCGCCTCCAATCGTGGAACCCTGCCGCTGTTCCTGGCCGGCCTCACCGTGCTCGGGACCGGCCTGCTGATCGATGCGCGTCTGGTCGCCGCCGCGGGTGTTCTGCTCTACCTGGTGGGTCTCGGAATGGTGCTGGTGGAGGCCGTGCGCCTGGCCCGGCGGTCCCCGGCCCTCACCTTCGCCGGTTGGAGCCTCGGTGCCGCCCTCGCCTGGTTCTTCGCCTGCGTGCTCGGGTTCGGCCTGATCGTGACGTTCGCACCGAGCTGGGTAGCCGCGACCGACCGGCTCGGGCAACTCGTGCCTGTGTTCGCGGTCGGTTTCGCCGCGCAGATCCTGCTCGGAGCCCTCAGCTACCTGCTGCCGGTCGTGCTCGGCGGTGGACCCTCGGTCTCGAAGGCCACGGCCGCCATGCTCGATCGTGGCGCCCTGTTCCGGGTCATCGTCGTCAACGTCGGCCTGGTGCTCTACCTGCTGCCGGTGCCCAGCCTGGTCAAGGTCACCGTCTCGTTGCTCGTCGTCGGCACGCTCGCCTCCTTCCTGGTGCTGATGCCCCGGGCGCTGCGGCTGAACCGCCGGCTGCGCGGGGCGACGGATGCGACCACTCCGCCGGTTCCGCCGGCCCGGCCCGCTCCGTCGGTCGCCTCGGCTCCGTCGGTCGCCTCGTCACCGTCGGTCGCCTCGTCACCGCCACGCCGCACCGGGCCGATCGTCACGGCCGTCGGCGCCCTGCTCCTGGCCGTGACCCTGGGGATCGCCATGGACCCGGCCGCCGCCGGCATCGCCCGCGGCGCGGCATCGGTCGAGACGGCCTCGACCGGCCATACGACCACGGTCGACGTCGTCATGAAAGACACCCGCTTCAGCCCGGACACCATCGAGGTGCCCGTCGGCGACACCTTGGTGATCAACCTGACCAACGACGACGATATGGTGCACAACCTCGTGCTCGCCACCGGGGTGGTCTCCGGTTCCGTCGCCCCCGGCACCAGCCGGCAGGTCGACGCCGGAATCGTGGGGGCCGACGTCGAGGGCTGGTGCTCCATTGCCGGCCACAAGGTCCTGGGCATGGTGCTCACGGTCGTGGCCGTCGGTGCGGAGCCGGTGGCCGGCGACGGGGCCACGGCGATGGACCACGGCTCCGGGTCCGCCGGTGGCGCACCCAGCGCGGCCGACGACCTCGACCTGATGCGGGAGCCCGACGCCGACTTCGTCGCCCGGGACCCGGCGCTGGGGGCGGCGGACGCGGCGACCGTGCATACTCTGACCATGCGGGTCGAGAACGTGGAGACCGAGGTGTCGCCCGGCGTCACCCAGACCCTGTGGACGTTCAACGGCACCGCCCCCGGTCCGACCCTGCACGGCACGGTCGGCGACGTCTTCGACATCACGTTCGTCAACGACGGCTCGATCCAGCACTCCATCGACTTCCACGCGGGCGCCCTGGCACCCGACCGACCCATGCGCAGCATCAATCCCGGGGAGAGTCTGACCTATCGCTTCACCGCGACCCGCTCCGGGATCTGGCTCTACCACTGCAGCACCATGCCCATGTCGGTGCATATCGCGAACGGCATGTTCGGCGCCGTGATCATCGATCCGGCCGGATTGACCCAGGTCGACCGAGAATACGTCCTGGTGCAGTCCGAGCTCTACCTCGGTCCACAGGGCGGGGAGGCCGACGCCGACAAGGTGACGGCGCAGTTCCCCGACCTGGTGGTCTTCAACGGCATCGCCAACCAGTACGGCGCCCGCCCGCTGACGGCGAAGGTGGGCGAGAAGGTGCGCATCTGGGTGCTGGACGCCGGCCCGAACGTGGGCAGCTCCTTCCACGTCGTGGGCGGCCAGTTCGACACCGTCTTCAAGGAGGGCGACTACCTGCTGCGGGACGGCGGCAGCACCGGCACGGGCGGCTCCCAGGTGCTCGACCTGGCCGTGGCCCAGGGTGGCTTCGTCGAGATGACTTTCCCCGAGGCCGGCAGCTACCCCTTCGTCAGCCACGTCATGTCCGACGCCGAGAAGGGCGCCCGCGGCGTCGTCCTGGTCAGTCCGTGATCTTCGTCTGAGTTTCCCGAAAAATAGATGTGTGCGGCGTGTCGCGTTTCAGGTCAAATCGATAGGTGACCTGTCGTGCTGGCATCACACTCCTGTAGATAAAACGACTGGCCAGGGGTTCCATTTGGATTTGCAGCGTGCGCGGATCCGCAAATATGTATTGAAATGTCACTCATACTTTTTATCCTGTGGTAGCTTTCAACCACCCCGCGTGACCTATCCGGGGGAGGAAACGCGACAGGCGGCAGTACCTGCTTCCGCGCCCTTGAACCACGCAACGAGGAAAGGGGCCCACCGTGGTCCGAATAAGAGCCGGCGCAGGAAAACTGCGATCGGAGTTGATGGTTTCCAAAGGATGGCTGCAGGGCGTAGCCATGGTGATGGTCTTCGGGTTCGCCGTGATGGGCTTCCTGGCCCTCCGGACCTATACGGACTCGATGCCCCAGCCCAAGCAGGTCGTCGACTCGCAGGGTGAGGTCGTCTTCACAACGGAGGACATCACCGCGGGCCAGCAGACCTTCGTGCGGCGCGGTCTGCAGCAGTACGGCTCGATCCTGGGCCACGGCGGCTACCTCGGACCGGACTACACGGCCGACTACCTGCGGCGATCCTCGACCGAGGTGCTCGAGGCCCTGACCGCGTCCGGAATTCAGGACCCGCAGGGTGCCCTCGTTGAGATGATGCGGACCAACCGCTACGACAAGGCCACCGGCGACCTCGAATTCACCGATCTGCAGATCCAGGCCTTCGGCACCCTCAAGCAGCACTACGCCGAATTCTTCGGGTCCCCGACCACGCAGTACGGCCTGATCCCGAATGCCATCACGGACTCGGCGGACATTCACGACCTGACCGCCTTCTTCGCCTGGACGTCCTGGGCGGCGTCCGCCGAGCGGCCCGGACACAACTACTCCTACACGAACAACTGGCCGGCCGAGCCGCTCGTGGACAACGTGCCGACCGCCGACATCATCGTGTGGAGCGGTCTGTCGCTGATCGCCCTGATGGTCGCCCTCGGCGCCCTCTTCGGCCTCTATGGCCGCTGGAGCAAGAGGATGGGGTGGCAGCACGGGGAAGAAACGCCCGCCCTGTCCTTCCGCCAGCCGGGGGAGGTGGCCGTGACACCGGCCCAGTCCGCCACGGCCTGGTTCTTCTTCGTGGTGGCTTTGATGTTTCTGGGCCAGGCCTTCCTGGGTGCCGCCATCGAGCACTACCGGGTGGACCTGTCCAGCTTCTTCGGCATCGACCTGGCCCAGCTGCTCCCGTTCAACCTCGCCCGAACCTGGCACGTGCAGCTCTCGTTGCTGTGGACGGCCACCTCGTTCCTGGCCGCCGGAATCTTCCTCGCCCCGTATATCTCCGGGCGTGAACCCAAGCGTCAGCACTGGCTGGCCTACGGCCTGCTCGGGGCCCTCGCCCTGGTCATCGTCGGATCGTTCGTGGGAGAGGCCCTGAGCATCTTCGGCGTCGAGGCCGCCAAGGGCTCGCCGTTCTGGGACATGCAGTGGGAGTACATCGACCTGCCCAAGGTGTGGCAGGGCATGCTCGTCGTCGGACTCTTCCTCTGGATCGCGATCATCTACCGTGGCATCCGTGCGCGTCTGAAGTCGGAGCACCGCTTCAACCTGCCGTGGCTCTTCTTCTACGCCGGCCTCGCGATCCCCGCCTTCTACGCGGTCGGCATGCTGGCCGGCACCGAGGTGCACCTGAGCGTCGCCGAGTTCTGGCGCTTCTGGGTGGTTCACCTCTGGGTTGAGGACTTCCTGGAACTGTTCACGACCGTGATGGTGGCCTACATCTTCGTCATGCTCGGAGTCGTGAACCGCAAGATCGCGATGCAGATCATTCTGCTCGACGTCATCCTGTATTCCGCCGGTGGCATCCTGGGCACCATGCACCACCTGTACTTCTCGGGGACCCCGGTCGAGCACATGGCTCTGGGTGCCTTCTTCTCCGCCCTGGAAGTCATCCCGTTGACCTTCCTGACGATCGAGGCCTGGAGCTTCCTCCAACTCGGTGCCCGGCAGGAGTCGCGCAGTTCGGCTCCGTTCCCGCACCGCTGGGCCGTGATGTTCCTCGTCGCGGTCGGATTCTGGAACTTCCTCGGTGCCGGCGTCTTCGGGTTCCTGATCAACCTGCCGATCGTCTCCTACTACGAGATCGGCACCGCGCTGACGGCCAACCACGCCCATGCGGCGATGATGGGCGTGTACGGAATGATGGGCGTCGGTCTGTCGCTCTTCGCCCTGCGCTACCTGATCCCGGCCCAGCGCTGGCCGGACAAGCTCGCGAAGATCTCGTTCTGGTGCCTGAACATCGGCCTGGCCTGGATGACGTTCGCCACGCTGCTGCCGCTCGGCGTCATCCAGCTGTGGCACTCCATCAACGACGGGTACTTCGAAGCCCGCAGCCTGAACTTCATCAACGAGCCCGGCAACGCCGTTCTCGAATGGCTGAGGATGCCCGGTGACATCGTCTTCATCGTCGGAGGCGTGATGCCGTTCGTCTGGATCACCTGGCTCGGGGTGCGCTACCGCATCAAGGCCACCACGCACGACGTGCCGATGGAGGCCCTGTTCGTCGAGGCTGTCCCCACCGGCGCGACGTTCACCGGCGGCGCGGAGCCCACATCCGGATACTCCTCCGACCACCGTTCCACCGGCACCGGCACCGGTACCGGCATCGGAGAGGACGGTGGGGACCGCCCGGGCGGCGGCGCGTGATGGCAGCCATCAACCCGGAGGTCTGGTTCGCGCTTGTCTACGGCGGCTTCCTGCTGGCCGTGGCACACGTGCTGGACCTCCTGGCGCGGCGCACCGGGGCGAAAACCACCGCCATGAGTTCCAGCGGGTTCGAGTACCAGGCAAACCACGACGCCTGGAAGTGCCAGGAGGATCAGTGGCTCTGGCCGATCTCCTTCGATCCGGACAACCGGGTGACGCGGTATCAGGCCAGCCCCACGGTCTGCAACCCCTGCCCGGTCAAGCACACCTGCACCACCTCGGACGCCGGTCGGCAGCTGGCACGCAACATCGACCCCTGGCCCAGTTCGGAGGCGGAGCGGTTCCATCGCGGGATCGCCTGCTCCGTCGTGGTGCTCGGGCTCATCTGGCCGCTCGCGTCCATGTTCCAGAACCGCACGGGTGTGGAACTGGTGATCCTCGGTGCGGCCTCGGCGCTCATCGCGGCCGGCAGCTGGCCGTTGTGGTCACACCTGCGCCGCACCCCCGCTCGCTTCCCCGAGCATCTCAAGATCGTGGGCCTCGACGAGAACGTCGAGGCCCGTGCGGCCACGGCGGCCCTCGAGGCAGCACGGCGCAGCGGCTACGGCAGCATCAGAAAGACGGGCCCGCGGCCGGTTCGGATCGAACCGTACGCGAGCGTCAGGGCGTCGGAGCAGACCGGCGCCGATTCGGAAACGATGGAAGGAAACACAGTGAACGCCTCATTCGCGGCCCGTTGGGCTGAACTGGAGACGGAGGCCGACCCGGGCCGGGCCGACCCGGGCCGGGCCGGCCCCGCCGCGGGCTGGAGCCGGAGGGGCAACTCGTGATGGCCTGGCAGATCGCGGCCCTGATCGTGGTGGCGCTCCTGCTCGTCTGGCTGGCGGCATCCTTCAAGGTTCTCCAGGAGTACGAGCGGGGCGTGGCGTTTCGTTTCGGCCGGCTGCGCGCGGTGCGGGCGCCGGGTGTTCAGATGGTCTTCCCCGGGCTGGACAAGATGGTGCGGGTCGACCTCCGGATCGTGACCCTGACGATCCCGCCGCAGGAAGTCATCACCAAGGACAACGTTCCGGCCCGGGTCAACGCCGTCGTCCTGTTCCAAGTCACCGACCCGGTCCGGTCGGTGATGGCGGTCGAGAACCACGCCATCGCCACCTCGCAGATGGCCCAGACGACCCTGCGCTCGGTCGTCGGCCGGTCCGATCTGGACACGCTGCTGGCGCATCGCGCGGACCTGAACGAGGACCTCGCCCGCAACATCAACGCGCAGACCGAACCCTGGGGTGTGCAGGTGAAGGTCGTCGAGATCAAGGATGTCGAGATTCCGCAGGCGATGCAGCGCGCCATGGCCCGTGAGGCCGAAGCCGAGCGGGATCGCCGGGCGAAGATCATCAACGCCCACGGTGAACTGCAGGCGTCGGAGGAGCTGGGGCAGGCGGCGGAAATCCTGAGCCGCAATCCCGCGTCGCTTCAGCTGCGCTACCTGCAGACCCTGCTCGAGCTGGGCGCCGACCAGAAGTCGACCGTGGTCTTCCCGCTGCCGATGGACATCCTCGGCCCGTTCCTCAACAACAAGGCCCTGCCGGACCCGGCGGAGACCGCCGCGGCATTCGCCGCCGCCGTCGCAACCGCGGTCGCGGCCGTCGCATCACCGACAACGGAGGTTCCCGCCTGATGGCCGACACCGACTCGACCGACCGCACCCTCAGCATCCGTCTGATGCTGATCGGAGGCTTCGTCGGCATCTTCGCACCCATCTTCGGGTTCCTCGGCGGCACGATGGTCGGGGTCGACCAGACGGTCGGCGGCCTGGAGCCGCTCTTCGTTTGGCTCTTTGTGGGCATGATCGTCGGGATGCTCGGAGTGGCCGTCGGGATCCTCGGCGCCCTGCGCTGGGTCAAGGGCAAGCACCACCTGGACTGAGCGACCCACGTCCCTCCCGCACGCAGAAGCGCCCGGCCGAATTCTCGGCCGGGCGCTTCTGCGTCTGATGCGCTACTGGACCGCGAGCACACTGTCGCTGCTGGGCTGGTAGGCGCAGCTGGGATCCTCGGCCAGAGGGTCTCCGGTCACCGCGTAGGCGTGCGAGCGGGAGCCGCCGCAGACCGCGCGGAATTCGCAGTGACCACACCGGCCGCCGAAGAGGTCCGGGGTGCGCAGCTCCTGGAGTAGCTGCGCCTCCCGGTAGATCTCGGAGAAGGGCTGCTCGTGCACCGACCCCACGGACACGGGCAGGAAACCGCTCGGGTACACGAGACCGACATGGTCGACGAAGGCGAACCCGCGCCCGGAATTGACGTCGAGGGGTGCCCGCGGCCGCCGCCGTCTCGGCTCCTCGCCCGTGAGCACCTCATCCGTGGCCTCCCGCAGTGAGGCCCGCAGGGGTCCGACCGGGAACGCGGTGTCGAGGTCCGTGCTGTCGTCCACGTCGGCCCGCTGAATGGCGATGCGCCGGTAGTGGGCGGCCTCGGTCGCCTTGATGGCGACCAGGTCGGAGACGTCGTGCAGCCAGTGCAGCACCTCCTCCTCCTCGTCTGCGGTCAGGGCATTGAGAAGCTTGCCGCGGCCCGTGGGCACGAGGAAGAAGACGCTCCAGAGGGTGGTGCCGAGCTCGAGGACGGTCTTCAGGATGCCGGGCAGCTCGTGCACGGTGTCGCGGGTGACGGTCGTGTTGATCTGCAGCCGGTAACCGACCTCGCGCACCATCTTGGCGGCGATCATGGTGTCGTCGAAGACGCCGTCGACTCCGCGGAAGGCGTCATGGGTGGCCGCCGAGGCGCCGTCCAACGAGAGCGAGATGGCCTTGGCTCCGGCGTCGTGGAGCTCGACCAGGACTTCGCGGGTGAGGCGCGGGGTGACCGAGGGGGAGAGGGCCATGCTCAGGCCGAGGCCGGTGCCGTGGGCGACGAGCTCCGGCAGGTCGGGGCGCTCGAACGGGTCGCCGCCGGTGAGAACGACCAGGGGACGCGGCGTGCCGAAGGCGGCGAGGTCGTCCAGCAGCTTGCGACCCTGGTCCGTGCTCAACTCGAACGGATTGCGGGTGCGGATGGCGTCCGCCCGGCAGTGGGTGCACACCAGCTGACAGGCACGCGTCACCTCCCAGATGACGATGAAGGGCCGTTCGGCGGTGTCGTGGTGCAGCAGCCGGATGGGGCGCACGTGGGTATCAGTCATGAGGGAAGTCCTAGCTCAGCGCCGAATTTCGGCCCTCATTTGTTTTTACCATACATATAGGGAAAACTCATTCTGTGCCTATCCCACCGCTTGACGCCCGCACCCACCGCGTGCTCTCCGGCATCAGCCGGGTGGCCATCCTCGAGATCCTGCGCGCGGCCGATGCGCCGCTGGACGTGCCCGCCATCGCCGAGGCGGTGGGGCTGCACACCAACACGGTCCGGTCCCACCTCGATCGCCTGGTCGAGGTCGGCCTGGCAACCGGGACCGTCGAGGCTCGCGTGCGCCCCGGGCGTCCCCGGCTGCTCTTTCTGGCCACGGCCCCCGTTGCCCAAGTGCCCGACGACTCCTACCGCCTTCTCGCCGGCCTCCTGGCCGGCGGGTTGGGCAGGGACGCTCCCTCGGACGCGGCCGCGGAGGCCGGTCGGCGCTGGGGCCGGCAGCTGACCGCGTCGGAGTCCGGGCCCGGCGAATCGGTCGGGCGCATCGTGCAGATCCTCGACGAGGTCGGCTTCGAGCCGCGCCTCGGTTCTGCCGGAGCTGCCGGAGCTGCCGGTGTCGACGCTGCCGCCGCCGGCCCGGACGACGCCGGCCCGGACGACGTCGTGATCGAACTGCACCGCTGCCCGTTCCTCGATGTGGCCAAGGACCACAGCGACGTCGTCTGCGCGGTGCACCGCGGCCTGATGGAGGGCGCCCTCGAACGCCTGCAGGCACCGGGAGTCACCGTCACCCTCGAACCGTTCGCCCGCCCGGGCGTCTGCCTCGCCCACCTCGCCCTCCCGGCGATGAAGCCGTGAGCGAGGCCCGGCGCACGCCGCTCCGCAGCACCTGTGCGCAGCCGCATCCGTGCTCCTCCGGCATACGGAACACGATTCTCGGCCAGATCCCGATCTTCCAGGACCTGTCGGCCGGCGAGCTGGCCGACCTGGCCGACCGGATGCTGTCGCTCTCCTGGGGTCCCGGAGACACGCTGTTCACCGCGGGCGAGCCGTCCGAGCACGTGTACCTGCTCGCGGCCGGCCAGGCGAAGGCGTTCCGCTCGACCGCGTCCGGGCAGTCCACGAGCCTCGACTTCCTCGGCCCGGGCGACCTGCTGGGCAGCCTGACCGCGCTGGACGCGGGCCGGTACCCCGAAACGGCCGTGGCGCTGGTCACCACCTGCGCCCTGCGCCTCGAATCCGGCGCCTTCCGGCAGCTGCTGCTGACACACCCATCGGTGGCGCTGCGCGTGCTCGACGTCATCGTCGACCGCCTGCACCGAGCCAGGTCGATGGAGGCCGAGCAGGCCTCCGCCACCGTCACCGCACGGGTGGCAGCGACCCTGCTGCGACTCGCCGACACCTTCGGCGTGCCGGGGGAGGGCGCCGGAACGACCCTGATCCAGTTGCCGCTGACCCGTGCCGACCTGGCCGCCATGACCGGCACGAGCGCCGAGTCGGTGTCCCGGGCCATGAGCGGCCTGCGCCGGCACGGTCTCATCGATTCCGGGCGGCGGTGGACCGCCGTGATCGACCGTGCCGGACTGGTTGCGTCAAAGTGACGACCGTCATGGTTGCCGCCGCCCCGGGTTCGTAACGTCGTAGTCATGACAACACACACTGCAACCCCGACCTCCACCCCGTCCACCGTGCACACCATCCTGCGGGCCGACGGCTTCTCCTGCCCATCCTGCGTCGCCAAGATCGAGAAGCAGATCGGCCGCCTCGCCGGAGTCAGCGCCGTGACCGTGTTCTTCGCCACCGCGCGGATCGAGATCGACCACGACCCGGCCGTCGTCAGCACGGATGCCCTCATCGCCACCGTCGGCAAGGCCGGCTACACCGCCCGCCTGGCTGCGTTCTGACCGATGGATTGGGGGGAGTGACATGACCATCGTGCGCCGCTACCTGATCCCCATCGTCTCCGGCGGCTTGATCGCCCTATCCTGGCTGCTCGGCCTCCTGCCGTACCCGCCCCTCGTCGCCAGCGCGGCGATGGTGGCGGCCGCGGCGGTCGCCGGCTTCCCGATCGCGAGAACCGCCGGGCGGGCGCTGCGTGGCCGGGTCGTCGGCATCGACCTGCTCGTCACCGTCGCCGCCGTCGGAGCCCTCGTGCTCGGCGAATACTGGGAGGCCGCCGCCGTGACCTTCCTGTTCGCGATCGGGCACGCTCTCGAAACGGCCACCCTCAACCGCACCCGCTCCGCCCTGACCGCGCTCGTGGCCCTCGCCCCGGACGTCGCCCTCGTACTGCGGAACAATGAGCAGCTCGAGGTCCCGGCCGGGTCCGTGCAGACCGGGGAGACCGTTCTGGTCAAGAACGGCGCGCGGGTGCCCGTCGACGGCACTGTGCAGCAGGGCACCGGCACGCTCGACGAGGCCTCCATCACGGGGGAGTCCCGCCCGGCCGAGAAGGGCGCCGGCGACCGCGTCTTCGCCGGCACGATCTCGACCGGCGGCTTCCTGCAGGTGCTGGCCACCGAGGTCGGCGCGGCCACCACCCTGGCCCACATCGTGCACCGGGTCGAGGAGGCCCAGGAGGCCACCGCCCCGACCCAGGTCTTCATGGACCGGTTCTCGGCCTGGTACACCCCCGGCATCCTGGTGCTCTTCATCGTGGTCGGGCTGGTGACTGGCGACGTGTTCCTGGCGCTGACCCTGCTCGTGATCGGCTGCCCCGGCGCCCTGGTCATCTCCATCCCGGTCGCGATCGTCGCCGGGATCGGCCGCGCCGCGCAGCTGGGAATCCTGATCAAGGGCGGCGAGTTCCTCGAGACATCCGCGAGGATCACGGTCGTCGCCGTCGACAAGACCGGCACCCTCACCCGAGGCCGGCCGGCTGTGACGGATGTCGTGGTGTTGAACCCCGACCTGACCCGTTCCGAGGTGCTCGACTGGGCAGCGAGGGCGGAGGCCGGCTCCGAGCATCCGCTGGCAGGAGCGATCGTGCAGGCGGCCGCGAGGGAGGGATCCTCGGGGCCGGTCACCCTGCCCGAGCACATCACCTCGGTGCCCGGACACGGCATCGTCGCCAGTGTGGCCGGCCGCAGCGTGCTGATCGGCAACCCGGCCCTGCTCCGAACCCACACGATCGCGGGCACGGATGCCGCCACGACGGTGGCCGACGAACTCGCTGCGCGCGGGCGCACCCCGCTGATCGTCGTGCTCGACGGCGTCATCGCCGGGGTCCTGGCCGTTGCCGACGAGGTGCGTGCCGACGCCCCCGACATGGTGGCCGCACTGCACGCGGCCGGCGTCGCCCGGGTCGTCATGCTCACCGGCGACGGCCCGGTCGTGGCGCAGGCCGTGGGCGCCGAGGTCGGGATCGACGAGGTGTGGTCGTCCGTGCTGCCCGAAGACAAGCTCGACGTCGTCGCCGGGCTCCGGCGGGACGGCCACGTGGTGGCGATGGTGGGAGACGGCGTCAACGACGCTCCGGCCCTGGCCACGGCGGATATCGGCATCGCGATGGGCGCTGCCGGTTCCGCCGTCGCGGTCGAGACCGCCGACATCGCCCTGATGGGCGACAACCTGCTGATGCTCCCCGCCGCCATCGACCTCGCTCGCCGCACCGTGCGCGTCATGCACCAGAACGTGGCCCTCGCCCTGGTCACGGTGGCCCTGCTGCTGGCCGGGGTGCTGTTCGGCGGCGTGACGATGGCCGTCGGCATGCTCGTGCACGAGGCATCCGTGCTGATCGTGATCGTGAATGCGATGCGCCTGCTGCGCCGTGCTTCGTCCGAATCGCATGTGAAGTCTGTCGAAGAATCTGAGAAATCGGAGAATACAGAGATGATGAACAGGTGACGCCGTCCACCCCCTCCTCGAGCTACCGCACCCTCGCGTCCTTCAGCAGGATCCAGCTGCTTTTCTTCCTGCAGCAGCGCGGAACGATGACGGTGGGCGACCTGGCCGAGGCCACCGGCCTGCACCACAACACGGCCCGCGAGCACCTGCAGCGCCTGATCGGTGACGGTTTCGTCACCTGCCAGCCGGAGAGCAAGGACTCCAAGGGTCGGCCCCGGATGCTGTACAGCGCCACCGCCGCCGGTCCGGACCGCGCCGACGGTTCCATCCGGGCGGCGAAGGTGGAGGCCGCGGAGCGCAACGGTGATCAGGTGCGGCGGATGCTGCGGGTCGAGGCCGTGATCCACTCGCCGCTGCAACGGCAACTGGACGCCCTCGACGACCACCTCGACCAGTCCGGCTTCGACGCGCGGCTCGAGATCGACGGCACCGACGGCAACCGGGTGCACCTGCACGAGTGCCCGTACAGCGAGATGGTCAAGGCGCACCCCGAGGTCTGCCGGGTGCACTTCGGACTGCTGAAAACCCTGCTCGAGGTGACAGAGGGTCCCCTGAGCGCCGACGCGCTGCATCCGCTGGTCGCACCCGACACCTGCACCCTCGACCTGCACCGGTCCGACGCAAAATCTGGCACCGACGCCGAACCCACGCTCGGGCCGACCGCCGAACCCGCCGTCGAAGAACAGTCCAAGCCGGCAATCATTTGTCACGGTGTTTCCGGCTTGTAGCGAATTTCACCACCCCTGAGACTGGACTCCGAGGGTGGTTGCCGTCCATGGCGACCCCGGGCAGTGCAAGGGGTACGTTGTGAAATCACTCAAGAATTCGGCCTTCGTCAAGCCGGCCAAGACCCAGCCGGGCAAGCCCGGCCTCGACGGCCCGATCGACGACACGATCCTGAAGCTCGGGCGCTTCCTGCGCCGAGGCAAGGCGTCCCCCGACCTGCGGTCAGTGTTCCTCGAGGGCGGCCGCGACGCCGACTCGTTCTACCGCGACCGCTGGACCCATGACAAGGAGGTCCGGTCCACCCACGGCGTGAATTGCACCGGCTCCTGCTCCTGGAAGGTGTACGTCAAGGACGGCATCATCACCTGGGAGACCCAGCAGACCGACTACCCCTCCGTCGGCCCGGACTCACCCGAATACGAGCCCCGCGGCTGCCCCCGCGGCGCCGCCTTCAGCTGGTACACCTACTCGCCGACCCGGGTCAAGTACCCCTATGTGCGCGGTGTGCTGCTCGACCTCTTCCGCGCGGCGAAGGCCCGCACCGGCGACCCGGTGCTCGCCTGGGCCGAGGTCACCGGTGACCCCGAGAGCGCCCGCGCCTACAAGAGCGCCCGCGGCAAGGGCGGCCTGGTCCGCACCAGCTGGGACGAGGCGTCCGAGATCGTCGCCGCCGCCCACGTTCACACCATCAAGAAGTACGGCCCCGACCGCATCGCCGGCTTCTCGCCGATCCCCGCCATGTCGATCGTCTCGCAGGGGGTGGGAAACCGGTTCATCTCCATGCTCGGCGGCACCATGCTCTCGTTCTACGACTGGTACGCCGACCTTCCGGTCGCGTCCCCGCAGGTGTTCGGCGACCAGACCGACGTGCCGGAATCGGCCGACTGGTGGAACTCGTCCTACCTGATCATGTGGGGCTCCAACGTGCCGGTCACCCGCACGCCCGACGCGCACTTCATGGTCGAGGCCCGCTACAAGGGCCAGAAGGTCATCACCGTCTCGCCCGACTACGCCGACAATTCCAAGTTCGCCGACGAGTGGCTGGCCGTGCACCCCGGCACCGACGGCGCGCTGGCGCTGGCCATGGGCCACGTCGTGCTCAAGGAATTCCTGGTCGACCGTCGCACGCCCCGCTTCGTCGACTACATGAAGCGTTACAGCGACTCCGCCTACCTGATCAGCCTCACCAAGCGCGGCGACGCGTACGTGCCCGGCAAGTTCGTGACCGCGGATGCCCTGCCCGGCCTCGACCCGACGGTCGCCAGCGCCGCGTTCAAGCCGGTGCTCCTCGACCAGAACGGCCAGGTCGTCGTGCCCAACGGTTCGATCGGGCACCGTTTCTCCGAGACGGATGTCGGCAAGTGGAACCTCGACCTCGAAGGTGTCGACCCGCTCCTGTCCATCGCGGACGCGCCCGACTACGACCAGGCGTCCGTCGCCATCGACATGCCCCGGTTCGACGTCGCCCCGGAGACCGATGAGATCGGCGAGCAGCACGCGGGAGGCGCGGGCGTCATCCGTCGCGGCGTGCCTGTGCGGATGGTCGCCGGCCAACTGGTCACCACCGTGTTCGACCTGCTGCTCGCGCAGTACGGCGTCGGCCGCCCCGGACTGCCCGGCGTCTGGCCCACCGGCTACGACGACGCCACCTCGCCCGGCACCCCGGCCTGGCAGGAGGGCATCACCTCGGTGCCGATGCAGGCCGCCGAGCGTATCGGCCGCGAGTTCGCGCAGAACGCCGAAGACTCCAACGGCCGATCGATGATTCTGATGGGCGCCGGAACCAACCACTGGTTCCACTCCGACACCATCTACCGCGCCTTCCTCGCGCTGACCACCATGACCGGCTGCCAGGGCGTCAACGGCGGCGGCTGGGCTCACTACGTCGGCCAGGAGAAGGTGCGCCCGCTCACCGGCTACGGCCAGTACGCGTTCGGCCTGGACTGGGTGCGCCCGCCCCGCCAGATGATCGGCACCGGCTTCTTCTACCTCGCCACCGACCAGTGGCGCTACGACGGCCTCTCCGCCGACACCCTCTCCAGCCCGCTCGGCACCGGCACCTTCAAGGACCGCACCACCGCCGACTGCCTGGTCGAGTCGACCAAGCGCGGCTGGATGCCCGGTTACCCCACCTTCAACCGCAACTCGCTCGACCTCGTCGACGACGCGGTCGCCGCGGGCGTCGACCCGGCCCAGTACGTCGTCGAGTCACTCGGCGACGGCACCCTCGAGTACGCGATCGAGGACCCGGACGCGCCGGAGAACTTCCCGCGCATCCTCGACGTCTGGCGGGCCAATGTGATCGGCTCCTCCGGCAAGGGAAACGAGTATTTCCTCAAGCACCTGCTCGGCACCAAGAACGCCGTGCGCGCCCCCGAATCGCCGCCCGAGAAGCGCCCGAAGACCATGAAGTGGCACGAGACCGCGCCCGAGGGCAAGCTCGACCTGATGGTCACCAGCGACTTCCGTATGACGAGCACGACCATCTTCAGCGACGTGGTGCTGCCCCCGGCCACCTGGTACGAGAAGAACGACCTGTCGACCACCGACATGCACCCGTTCATCCACTCGTTCAACCCGGCGATCGCCCCGCCGTGGCAGGCGAAGACCGACTTCGACATCTTCCACATCCTCGCCGAGAAGATCTCGGAGATGAGCGTGGAGCACCTCGGGGTGCGCAAGGACCTCGTCGCGGTTCCGCTGCTGCACGACACCCCGGATGCGATGAGCGCCCCGCATGGCATCGTCGAGTACGACCAGGTTCTGGTGCCCGGCGTGACCATGCCCAAACTGGTCGTCGTCGAACGCGACTACCCGGCCTTCGCCGCCCGCCTCGGCGCCCTCGGGCCGCTGACCGAGAAGTTCGGCATGATGACCAAGGGCGTCAAGTTCAACCCCGACGTCGAGGTGGCCTACCTGGCCAAGAAGAACGGTCTCGTCACGAGCGGCCCCGCGGCCGGCCGGCCCCAGCTGAAGACCGCCATCCAGGCCTGTGAAATGGTGCTGGCTCTGTCCGGCACCACCAACGGCCGGCTCGGCACGCAGGGCTTCCGCCGCATGGAGGAGCGCACCGGTCAGAAGCTGGCGCACCTGGCCAGCGACAACGAGGGCCGACGCTTCTCCTACCCGGATGTGCAGGGTGCCCCGGTGCCGGTGCTCACCTCCCCGGAGTGGTCCGGCAGCGAGCACGGCGGCCGACGCTACAGCGCGTTCACGATCAACGTGGAGCACCTCAAGCCCTGGCACACTCTCACCGGGCGGCAGCACTTCTACCTCGACCACGACTGGATGATCGAACTGGGGGAGACCCTGCCGATCTTCCGGCCGCCGCTGGACATGCACCGCCTCTTCGACGACTCCATCGTCGGGTCGACGTCGTCCACGGGCGCGGCCGGCTCGAAGGGCCGGGCCGAGGTGGCCGTGCGCTACCTCACCCCGCACTCGAAGTGGTCGATCCACTCCGAGTACCAGGACAACCTGATGATGCTGTCGCTGTCCCGCGGCGGACCCACCATCTGGATGTCACCGCTCGACGCCGACAAGATCGGCGTGCGCGACAACGAGTGGATCGAGTCCTACAACCGCAACGGCGTCGTCGTGGCCCGTGCGGTCGTCTCGCACCGGATGCCCGAGGGCACCGTGTACATGTACCACGCGAAGGACCGCACCATCAACGTGCCGATCGCCGAGACCAGCGGCATGCGCGGCGGTACGAACAACTCGCTCACCCGGATCCTGCTGAAGCCGAGTCACCTGATCGGTGGCTATGCCCAGCTGTCCTTCGCTTTCAATTACCTCGGCCCGACCGGGAACCAACGCGACGAGGTCACCGTGATCCGTCGACGCAGCCAGGAGGTTGAGTACTAAATGCGCGTTATGGCTCAGATGTCGATGATCATGAATCTCGACAAGTGCATCGGGTGCCACACCTGTTCGGTCACCTGCAAGCAGGTGTGGACCAACCGCACCGGCGTCGAATACGTCTGGTTCAACAACGTTGAGACCAAGCCCGGCGTCGGCTACCCGCGCCGCTACGAAGACCAGGACAAGTGGAAGGGCGGCTGGCAGCGCAACAAGCGCGGACGCCTGAAACTGCGCTCCGGCGGCCGGATCAAGCGCCTCGCCACCATCTTCAACAACCCCGACCTCCCCGTGATCGACGACTACTACGAGCCGTGGACCTACGACTACGACATGCTGACCAAGGCTCCACTGAGCACGGAAAGCCCCGTGGCGCGGCCCAAGTCGCTGCTCACCGGCCAGAACATGGACATCAAGTGGTCCGGCAACTGGGACGACGACCTCGGCGGCTCGCAGGAGACCGCGGCCGACGACCCCATTCTCGCCACCATGAGCGAGCACGTGAAGATGGAATTCGAGAACACCTTCATGTTCTACCTGCCGCGCATCTGCGAGCACTGCCTGAACCCTGCCTGCGTCGCGGCCTGCCCCTCGGGCGCCATGTACAAGCGCGAGGAGGACGGCATCGTCCTCGTCGACGAAGACGGATGCCGCGGCTGGCGCATGTGCGTCTCCGCCTGCCCCTACAAGAAGGTCTACTTCAACCACAAGACGGGTAAGGCCGAGAAGTGCACTCTCTGCTACCCGTTGATCGAGCAGGGCAAGCCCACCATCTGCTCGGAGACCTGCGTCGGCCGGTTGCGCTACCTCGGCCTGATGCTCTACGACGCCGACGCGGTCCTCGCACAGGCCTCGGTCGAGAACGAGCATGACCTCCTGGACGCCCAGCGTGCCTGCTTCCTCGACCCGTTCGACCCTGAGGTCATCGCCGCGGCGAAGGCCGAGGGCATGGAGGACGACTGGATCCTCGCGGCCCAGAACAGCCCGATCTACAAGCTCATCTCCGAATACAAGGTGGCCCTGCCGCTGCACCCGGAATACCGCACCATGCCCATGGTCTGGTACATCCCCCCGCTGTCCCCGGTGGTCGACGTCATCTCGACCACCAACAACGACGGTGAGGACGCCCGCACCCTGTTCGCCGCCATCGACAAGCTCCGCATCCCGGTGGAATACCTCGCCGGACTGTTCTCGGCCGGGGACGTCGTTCCCGTCGAGTCCTCGCTGCGGAAGCTCGCCGCCATGCGGTCGTACATGCGCGACATCAACCTGGGCCGAGAGCGCGACGAGTCGATCCCGGAGGCGGTCGGCATGACCGGCACCGAGATCGAGGCCATGTACCGCCTGCTGGCCATCGCCAAGTATGAGGACCGTTACGTCATCCCCAAGGCCCACGTCGAAACGGCGCGTGAGCTGGAGGAACTCGCCTGCTCGCTCGACACCGACGGCGGCCCCGGCATGGGGGGCCCCACCGCCGCCACGGCGGCCGGCCCCTACGGCAAGACGCCCGGGATGCCGCTGAACGCGACCGTCGACAACTACAACCAGCTGGTCGGCAAGGGCGGGGAACGCACGAAGCCCACCACGCCGGGGCGGGTCAACCTGCTCAACTGGACCGGCGGAGGTGTGCCGGAGGGCCTGTTCCCGCCCAGAACGGCCGATGGCGCGACCGGTAGCCCCGCATGAAGCTCCCCAAGCTCCCGAACCGCAAGGTGACGGCGGTGCCTCTGTCCGCGGACGACGCGCGGATGGCCCATATGGCGGCATCCATCCTGCTGGACTACCCCAACGAGGAGCGACGGGCCCGGTTCGGGGCCGTCGCCGCCTCGGTGGCGTTGCTGCCGGATCCGCTCCGCCGCGCCTTCGAGGCGTTCCTGGGCGAAGCGGATGCGATGACGCAGCAGGAGCTGGAGATCCACTTCACGGCGACGTTCGACCTCAAGCGCAAGTGCTGCCCGTACCTGAGCTACTACGCGGCGGGGGACACCCGCCGCCGCGGCATGGCGCTGGTGCGCTTCGTGGAGGCCTACCGGGCCGCCGGCTGGGAGGTCGCGGCCGATGAACTGCCCGACTACCTGCCGATGGTGCTCGAATTCTCGGCGCTCAGCGACTCGCCGATCGCGCAGGAGCTGCTGGCCGCGCACCGCGACGGGATCGAGGTGCTCCGCACGGCGCTCGAGGCCGTGCCGAGCCCCTACTCGCACGTCGTGGAGGCGGTCTCCCTGTCTCTGCCGAAGATCGACGAGGAAACGCGTCAGCGCTACCTCAACCTGGTGAACGAGGGTCCGCCGACCGAGACGGTCGGCATGACCTTCCTCGGCAATCTCAAACCGTTCTCGCCGTCCGGCGCGAACAGCGAGGAAGTACGGGTATGAATCCGCTCGACATTCTGCTCTGGGTGGCGTTCCCCTACGCCGCCGCCGTGGTCTTCATCGTCGGCCACCTGCTGCGCTACCGGTTCGACCAGTTCGGCTGGACCTCGCGGTCGAGCCAGACCTACGAGAACAAGTGGCTGCGCTGGGGTTCGCCGATGTTCCACTACGGCATCCTGATGGTCTTCGGCGGGCACATCGTCGGACTCTTCATCCCCAAGCCGTGGCTCGAGTTCTTCGGCGTCACCGAGCACATCTACCACCTCGGGGCCACCTGGCTGGGCAGCGTCGCCGCGGTGCTGACCATCGCCGGTCTGGTCATCCTGCTGGTCCGTCGCCGCCTGGTCGCCCGGGTCAAGCTGGTCACCACCGTGATGGACAAGGTCATGTACCTGTTCCTCGCCGGCACGATCGCGTTCGGCACGATCGCGACCGTGCTGTACCAGGTGCTCGGGGCCGGTTACGACTACCGCGGGTCGATCTCGCCGTGGATCCGCAGCCTCTACGGCTTCCAGCCGGACCCGGCGCTGATGAGCGACGTGCCGTTCTTCTTCCAACTGCACGTGCTCACCGCGACAATGCTGTTCCTGCTGTGGCCCTTCACCCGACTGGTGCACGTCTTCTCGGCGCCGCTCGGCTACTTCGTGCGGCCCTATATCGTCTACCGCTCGCGGGACGGGCACCGCGGAGCGGGTGCTGTGAAGGCCCGGCGCGGCTGGGAGAAAAGCGAACTCCCCCGCGACACCCGCGACAGGGAGGGCAGCCGCCGCTAGGCGCCCGGCCCGGAGACGTTGACTCCGGCGGCCGGCCGGGTCATCGTGGAGACGTTCGCCCTCCTCGAATGACCCGCAGTAGAAAGGTCGCCGATCATGACCGCACCCACGGTGGCGCACCTCAGCGTGGAGGACCGCAAGGCGCGCGGCACGAGCGCGCGGGAGCGCACACCCCTCACCAGCCACCGCGGGTGGGCTCCCGCCGGCGGCCGCCCCGATCCGGTCGCCCTGCTCGAGGCGCAGAACGTCACCCGGGAGCGGGATCTGGTGCCGGTCCGGCACGGCCGGATGCTGGCGTCCCCGTTCACCTTCTACCGCGGCGCGGCCAAGATCATGGCCGAAGACCTGCGCCACACCCCACGGGCCGGTCTGGCCGTCCAGCTCTGCGGTGACGCCCACCTCTCCAATTTCGGCGTGTTCGCGTCGCCGGAGCGGCGTCTCCTGTTCGACCTGAACGACTTCGACGAGACGCTCCCCGGGCCGTTCGAGTACGACGTGCTGCGGATGTCCGCGAGCTTCACGATCGCGGCTCGGAACAACGGTTTCAGCGCGACCGACGTGCGTGATGCGACGCTCGCCGCGCTGCGCTCCTACCGCGAGGCCATGGGCAGGTTCGCCACCATGGGCACCATGGACATCTGGTACGCCCGACTGTCAGAGGAGGAGTTGACCGCCGCCATCCAACTGGCGATCGGCGCCCAGAAGGGCAAGCAGCGGAAGGCGGCGGAGGCGATCGGGAAGAACGCGCAGCGGAACGTCGCGAAGGCCCGTGGCCGCGACAGCCTGCAGGCCCACTCCAAGCTCGCCGAGTACGTCGACGGGCAATACCGGATCGTCAGCCAGCCGCCGATCGTCATCCCCGCCCGGGAGCTGCTGGACCATTTCGGCATGTCTCCCGACGAGACCCGGGCCGCATTGCACGCGCAGTTGCGGTCCTACCGGGCCACGCTGCAGGACGACCGCCGTCATCTGCTCGAGCAGTTCCAGCTTGTCGACGTGGCCCGCAAGGTCGTGGGCGTCGGCAGCGTCGGTACCCGGTCCTTCATCGCCCTGCTCCAGGGACGCGACGAGCAGGACCCCCTCTTCCTGCAGGTCAAGGAGGCCACGGCGTCCGTGCTGGAAGACCACCTGCCGAAGAGCCGCTACCGGCAACCGGGTGAGCGCGTGGTGCAGGGGCAACGGATGATGCAGGCCGCCAGCGACATCTACCTGGGTTGGACCACGGGCGTGCAGGACGACCGCTACCTGTACTGGCGGCAGCTGCGGGACATGAAGGGGTCGGCCGTGATCGAGACCATGCAGCCACTCGCCATGTCGTTCTACGCCCGCGCGTGCGGCTGGACGCTCGCCCGGGCGCACGCCCGCTCGGGCGACCCGATCGCGATCGCGGCCTATCTCGGCACGAGTGACAAGTTCGACAAGGCGGTCACCGATTTCTCCAAGCGCTACGCCGACCAGAACGACCGGGACTACGCCCGGTTCGCCGAGGCCGTGCGTTCCGGCCGGCTGCGGGCGATCGAGGGCGTCTGATCAGCGGGTGAGCGAAGCCTGCGCTTCGTGGCGGGGTGCCGCACCGGTGCCTAGCATTGCCTGTGCAGGCCCTTTTCGTGCTCGCCGCGACGCCCCACGAGGAGAACCACGTTCGAAGCGCTGCTCGACACCATCTTCGGTTTGCCGGTGCACCCCCTCGTGCTGCACGCGACCGAGGCCGTCGTCCCCACGGCCGCTCTCGTCCAGACCCACGTGGGACTGGCCGAAGGGCTGCTGCCCTGGGTTCTCGGACTGGTCGTGGTCGCCGCCGTCCTGCTCTGGTGGAACTACCGGGAGATCTCCGACCGGACATCCGTCGCCCGCGCCCCGAAATGGGCGGCCATCGTGCTGGTCGTACTGCCCAAGCTAGTCCGCGGTGGAGGCCCGTTCTTCGGCGAGTTCGGCGAGCCGGGCGAGGGCGCGGGGCCAGTCCGCGGCGAACATGGCCGTGAATTCCTCGTCGGTGTCGACCTCCACCACCAGGGTGGTCACCCCGTCGGATTCGCTGAACGAGTAGTCCTCGTGCGCGCCCGCGAAGCGTCGTGCATGAGCGCTCGTGGTGTCGTCGATGCCCCGGGACACTTCACCGCGGATCTCCAGAGAGATGAACTCGTCCCGCCGGTTCTCGATGACCGTGGCCACCAACCCGCTGTGGGAACCGTTCTGGTCGGGGGCGAGGAAGCGGATCAGGCCTCCCTGGGCCCAGCTGCCGACGTAGTGGGACCCCTCGTGGAACGTCCGGGTCCAGTCCCGGTAGGTGGACTCGTCGAGCATCGTGGTCCAGACGGTGTGCACGGGTGCGTCGACCCGAATCGTGAAGTGCAGCTTGTCCATGCGAAGAGCTTAACGCCGCTTCGGCAAGACGAAACCCCCCGCGTCCAGGGCGGTTTCAAGCAGGACGCGGGGGGTTTCTCGGTGCGAAGAATTGCCGGAGTCGTTCTAGCTGGGGAAGGGGGCACCCTTGCGGGCGTAGTAGAACCAGGCCAGCCAGGTGCAGAACACGCAGAACACGGCGCAGCCGATGAAGAACGCGGTCGGGCTGATGGCGGTGAGCGAGATTCCAACGATGAACGGTCCAAAGGCCGCGATGGCGGACGTCCAGGCGATGGCGCCGCCGGCCTGACGCTTCGGGAAGATCATCGGCATCTGCTTGAACGTGCCGGCGTTGGCCAGCCCGGCGAAGAAGAAGATGATGAGCATGCCGGTGAGGAAGCCCCAGAACTCGTCCACGCTGGTCGGCGTGAGGAAGAAAGCGGTGACGGTCGTTCCCGCCACCATGCCGAGGCCGCCGATGAAGGTGAAGATCGCGCCGCCCCACTTGTCGCAGAACGGGCCGCTCGCAGCCCGCACCAGGGCGCCGAGGACGGGGCCGATGAAGGCGAAGGCCAGGGGGTTCGGGGCATCTGGGAAGTCGCCGTAGACGTTGAGGATGATCAGGCCCATCTGGGCGGCCAGACCGCTGTATGCGCCGAAGCTCATCAGGTAGATGGCCGTCATGATCCAGGTGTGCTTGACCTCGAAGATGTCCATCTGCTGGCGGAAGTTAGCCGTGATCGGCACCCGCCGCAGGAACATTACCGCGAGGACGACGGCGAGCAGAGCCCAGGGGATGAGCACGAGTCCGCCGTTGTGCAGCCAGACGAGGTCACCGTCGGCGCTGCTCTGCGGGGTGAGGGCCGCGGTGCCGAGCAGGCCGAAGCCGACGACCCAGGGCAAAATCAACTGCATCAGGCCGATGCCGAAGTTACCGAGGCCGGCCTGCAGGCCCAGGGCCGTTCCGGCGAGGCGCTTGGGGAAGAAGTAGCTGGTCGACGCCATGAAGCCGGAGAAGGTTCCACCGCCGATACCGGCCGCGAAGGCCAAAGAAAGCAGAACCCAGTAGGGCGTGGACGTGTCCCGGGCGGCGAGGGTCCAGCCGAGCATCGGGATCACGAGCAGGGCCGACGACATGGCGACCAGGTTGCGGGTTCCCATCATCGGCGGCAGGAACATGAAGACCAGGCGCAGCAGACCGCCGGCCAGCCCGGGGAGGGCGACGAGCCAGTACAGCTGGCTGGGCGCGAGGGAGTATCCGATGTCGTTCAGGCGCGGGGCGATCGCGCTGACGAGATACCAGGCCGCGAAGCTCAGGGTCAGGCTGAAAGTGGTGATCCACAGTGTGCGCCAGGCGAGCTTGGGATCCCAGGTCTCGTCATTCTCCGGATCCCAGTTGGAGAGATCCGGTTTGAGTTTCGAGGCGAACTGTGTGGACGTTTCGACTGACATTGGCTTCCTCGGCTAGGTGCGCTGCCGGGCACATAGCCCGCGTAGCTTCCACCCTCGCGGTGCGGCCGGAATGCGACAACGCGCGAACACCGTGAAAAATGATTCGGTCGAACAGAACCGGGGGTGAGGGGCGTCAGCCGCCGTTCGTCATCCTCCGGTCGTCAGCCTCCGGCGAAGGGCGGCAGCACATCGACGGTGTCGCTGTCGGAGAGCGGCACCGCGTCATCCGTCGCCCGCGTGCCGTTCACGAGCAGGGAGCACCGGCCGAGGACCCGCTCGAACTCGGCGCCGTACCGGACGGTGAGCCGGGTGCGCAGGTCGCCGATGGTGGCGATGTCGAGGGTGGCCGCGTCGACGGCGGCCGCCTCGGCTGCCGCGGCGAAGAAACGGATGGTCGCCATCAGCGGGCATCTCCGGGCTGGCGTCCCGGCTGATTCGCCGGTTCGTCCGGCGGCCAGTTGAGGGCGAGTTCGGTCGCCCGTGCGCTGGCGGCCTCGATGTCGGCGACCGTGCCGCCGTTCCGGGCGGCGGCCAGCCCGACCAGAAAGGTGCTCAGCGGCGCGGCGGGCCGGGCCACGTTGTGCGCCACGTCGCGAGCCACGTCGAGCAGCGTGCCCACGGGGATGTCGGCCGGATCGAGTTCGAGGGCGGCGGCGAGGGCCACCAGCCAGTCGTCGAGAGCCTCGGGGGGAAGCGGGGTCGAGGTGCTCATTCGGTATCACTCCTCATCGGATTGCTCCGCGGTCGGATTGCTCCGCGGTCGGATTGCTCCGCGGTCGGATCGTCCCGCTGTGGGGTGCTGGTCAGCAGTGCGGAACTCCTTTCAACATCCTGCCATGTGTCCACGTCGCTCCCGGCGCCGGCCAGGTCGCGCACGCCCCGCAGCGTGAGCGTGGCCAACAGCCCGTGCATGCTGGCGCCGTGGGCGTCGGCCCCGAGCCGGTGCGCGGCCGCCCGCAGGGGCGCCAGACGGTAGATCCCGGCGAGCCACTGCGCGCTGCCGCCCGGATCGACCAGGTGCAGGCCGTGAACGGATGCGGGCAGCCCCGGGTCGGTCGCCGCCGGAACCAGCAGGCGGGCGGCATCCGCTGCCCACGGTAGGTCGCAGGCCAGCAGCAACACCCAGCCGGGCGGTGCGGAGGCCTCCCGGGCGGCGGTCACGCGCTCGAGCGCGCCGAGTCCCGCCACGATCCCGGCGACCGGGCCGCCGAACGGTGGGTCCTCGAGCGTCCAGGTCAGGTCGGCCGTGGCGTCGGCCGGGACGGCCGCACGGGCTTCCACCGGCCCGACCACGACGACGTGCCGGGCGAGACCCCGGGCGTCCAGCACCCGGGAGAGCAGCGTGCGGCCGGCCACCTCGATTGCGGGCTTGACCGCGCCGTCGAGGCGCCGGGCCCGGCCGCCCGCCAGCACGATCAGGTCGACGCGCGCCGATTCCGTGGTCACGGCTACTCGTTCGGGCGGTGCCAGTCGCCGGACTTGCCGCCGGTCTTGGTGAGCAGGCGCACGTTCTCGATCATCACGGACTTGTCGAGACCCTTGACCATGTCGACCACGGCGAGGGCTGCGACCGAGACGGCGGTCAGCGCCTCCATCTCGACGCCGGTGCGGTCGGCCGTGCGCACGGTGGCCGTGACGCGTACCCCGGCGTCTTCGATGACGAGGTCGACGGCGGCGCCGTGCACCCCGATCACATGGGCGAGGGGGAGCAGGTCGGCGCACTTCTTGGCACCCTGGATGCCGGCGATGCGGGCCACGGCGAGCACGTCGCCCTTGGGGGTGCTGCCGTCGCGGAGGGCCGCGATGACGGTCGGGCCGCAGGCCACGAATCCGGCGGCGGTGGCACTGCGCACGGTGGGCTGCTTCTCGGTGACGTCGACCATGCGGGCCTGGCCGGCGGAATCGAGATGGGTGAAGGGGTGTGCGCTCAGATCGCGGATGCTCATGTCACCAGCATGACAGTGACGCGGTCGCCCTCGGCAATCCGAGTCACGTTCTCCGGCACCAGGGCGAGCCCGACGGCCTGGGCGAGCCCGGCGACGAGGTGGGATCCCGACCCGCCCGCGGCGGACCGGCGCACCACTCTGCGGGCGCCCTCACCCGCGACGGTCACCGGCATGTACTGGGCACGTCCGGGCGGGGAGTTCCAGCTCTCCCCGGCGGTCGCCGAGATCGTGGTGCGGAAAAGGTCGGTATGCCCGCCGAGGCGGCGCAGGGCCGGGCGCACGAACACCTCGAACGACACGAAGGCGCTGACCGGGTTGCCGGGCAGGGCGAAGATGAGCGGTCCCTCCACGGCGTCGGCGTCGGCCGGCCAACGGCCGAAGCCCTGGGGTTTGCCGGGCTGCATCTTGACCGGTCCGAACCATACGGTGCCGAGCGGGGCGAGCACGGCCTTGACGACGTCATAGGCGCCGACGCTCACCCCGCCGGAAAGCACGATGGCGTCCACCGTGCCGGCCAAGCCGGCCAGCAGGCTGCGGAGCGTGATCTCGTCGTCGGGAACCGCGCCGAGCCGGATCGGCACCCCGCCGGCCGCGGTGACGGCCGCGGCGAGCAGGTAGGAGTTGGAGTCGGGGATCTGACCGCGCCGGGTGGGTTCGCCGGGGGTGACGAGTTCGCTCCCGGTGGAGATCACGGCCACGCGCGGGGCCGGGTGCGCCCGCAGCGACGAGGTGCCGGCGCTGGCGGCCGCGGCCACTCGGGTCGGCCAGAGCACCGAGCCGCGGGTGAGCACGGTGTCGCCGGCGCGGGCGTCTTCGCCGGCGCGACGGATGTGCGCGGCCGGCTGCGGTGCCCGCACGATGGTGACCGTGTCGGTGCCCTGATCGGTGTCCTCGATCGGCACGACGGCATCCGCCCCGTCGGGGATCGGCGCCCCGGTCATGATCCGGGCCACCTGGCCGGCTTCCAGCTGCGGGTTGTGGCTGGTTCCGGCCGGAAGGTCGGCGACCACCGGCAGCGTCACCGGGTGCTCACTCGAGGCCCGCACCAGGTCGGCGTGCTGCACGGCGTAGCCGTCCATGGCCGAGTTGTCGAAGGGGGGTGTGTCCGTCCTGCTCCGAACATCCTCGGCCAGAACGAGACCCAGCGCCTCGTCGAGCGACACGAGCACGGGCGGCAGAGCTGCGACCCGTGCGAGCACGAAGGAGAGCTGGTCGGCGACACTGCGGGCCGAGACCGGCACGGTGCACCCGTCCGCGTCGTGCTGGTGCTGGTGCTCGTGCTGGGGCCTGTGCCCGGTCCCCGTCATGGTCGGTTCCCCGCTGTGGTCGTCGAGTCGCCGGACACGGTGTCGCCGCCCCACTTGCTGCCGACGCCGGGAGCGGTGCGGGCGTCGACGGCCGCGTCCCAGGCGACGATCCCGCCGGCGAGCAGGGTCAGGCCCGTGAAACCGGCCGCGTCCAGGGCCGTTGCGGCGCGTTCGGCCCGCGGCCCCAGGTGGCAGTGCAGTACCAGCGGCACGTCCCGCGGCAGGGTGGCCATGCCTGACACGGTGAGTAGTTCTCCGAGCGGGAGCAGAACGGCATCCGGGATGGAGCTCTCGGCATGCTCGTCGGCCTCGCGCACATCCACGAGCACGAACGAGTCGGTCCCGTCGGCGCGGGCGGTGAGCCGGGCCACGAGTTCCACCGGGGTGAGAGTCGGCCAGACCGGAGTGGCGGCCGCGGCCTGAGCTGAGGCGCGGGTGGCGGTGAGGTTCTCGGCCGGGTTCGGGTCGGCGGCGGCGATGCCGGTGCCGATCAGGGGTACCTCGGTGAAGCGGCCCGAGAGCGCGTCGATCACGAGCACGCGCCCGATCAACGGGGTCCCGATGCCGGCGATCAGCTTGATCGCCTCGGTGGCCATCAGCGAGCCCACCTGGCCGCAGAGCGCGCCGAGCACGCCGGCCTCGGCGCAGTTGGGCACCTCGCCCTCCTTCGGCGGTGTCGGGAACAGGTCGCGCAAGTGCACCCCGGTGAGGCCGCTCTCGGGCGGCGGGGTGGCCCAGAACACCGACAGCTGCGCGTCGAACCGGAGCACGGATGCCCACACCAGTGGCAGGCCCAGGGCCGCGCAGGTGTCGTTGACCAGGAACCGGGTGGGGAAGTTGTCGGTGCCGTCGATGACCACGTCGTAGCCGCCGATGATCGCGGCCGCGTTGCCCGTGTCGAGCCGTTCCGCATGCTGCACGACCACTGCCTCCGGCGCGATCCGAACGATCGACTCGGCGGCGCTGACCACCTTGGGGCGTCCGATGTCCGCCTGGCCGTGCACGATCTGGCGCTGCAGATTGCTGGGTTCGACGTCGTCGCCGTCGACGATGCCGATCGTTCCCACGCCGGCGGCGGCCAGGTAGACCAGCGCGGGGGAGCCCAGCCCGCCAGCGCCGAGCACGAGCACCCGGGCGTTGGCGAGGCGGCGCTGGCCGAGCTCGTTGAGCTGGGGCAGGCGGCGTTGGCGGGCGGTGCGAACGGCTTCGGCGCCGCTGAGGCGGGCGATCGGTTCGACGAGAGGGGGAATGGCCATGGTTCCACGCTAGGCGGTGGCGGTGCCCCGTGCGTACCCATCGGCGGTCATCTGAGCATGCCCCTTGAATTCCCAGGCCTTATGGAGTCACCTAGACGTGCAGCAAAAAAATGCACCACCCGGCACCAACTAGAAATTCGATGCAGTCTCGCGCGGCCCGACGGGTCACGCTTTGAGGGAAGCACACAGGAACTAGGAAGGTACTTCATGACAGGGAACAGAGCAGTTGCCTACAAGAGCCCGGGCGTCGTCGAGGTCATCGACATCGACTATCCGACCTTCGAGCTGAAAGACGGACCGGGCGTCAACCCGGCCAACGTGGGCCGCAAGGTGCCGCACGGGGTCATCCTCCGCACGGTCACCACCAACATCTGCGGATCGGACCAGCACATGGTCCGCGGGCGCACGACGGCGCCGTCGGACCTCGTCCTCGGCCACGAGATCACCGGTGAGGTGGTCGAATGCGGGCCCGACGTCGAATTCATCAAGGTCGGCGACATCGTCTCGGTTCCGTTCAACATCTCCTGCGGCCGATGCCGCAACTGTAAGGAGCGGAAGACCGGAATCTGCCTCAACGTCAACCCCGACCGCCCGGGCAGCGCCTACGGCTACGTCGACATGGGCGGTTGGGTCGGCGGTCAGGCCGAGTACGTCCTGGTGCCGTATGCGGACTGGAACCTCCTGAAGTTCCCGGACCGGGACCAGGCGTTGGACAAGATCATGGATCTCACCATGCTCTCCGACATCTTCCCGACCGGGTTCCACGGAGCGTACAGCGCGGGCGTCGGGGTCGGCTCCACCGTCTACGTCGCCGGAGCGGGCCCGGTGGGTCTGGCCGCGGCGGCATCCTCGCAGCTGCTCGGTGCCGCCGTCGTCATCGTCGCCGACCTCAACGAGGAACGCCTGGCGCAGGCCCGCAGTTTCGGCTGCGAGACCATCGACCTGCGGAAGGGAGATCCTCAGGACCAGATCGAGCAGATCCTGGGCGAACCCACCGTCGACTGCGGTGTGGATGCGGTCGGCTTCGAGGCCCGCGGCCACGGCAAGGATGCCGGAACGGAGCGTCCGGCCACGGTGCTGAACTCACTGATGACGGTCACGGCCGCCGGTGGTGGCCTCGGCATCCCGGGGCTCTACGTCACCGGTGACCCGGGCGGGGTCGACGAGGCTGCCAAGGTCGGCTCGCTGTCCATCCGGCTGGGGCTCGGCTGGGCCAAGTCCCTCTCCTTCACCACCGGTCAGTGCCCGGTGATGAAGTACAACCGGTCGCTGATGATGGCGATCCTGCACGACAAGGTGCAGATCGCCAAGGCCGTCAACGCCCAGGCGATCAGCCTGGAGGATGCCCCGCGCGGGTACGCCGAGTTCGACGCCGGAAAGTCGGTCAAGTACGTGCTGAACCCGAACCAGTACATCAAGTAGGCACGTTCGACCAGTGACAGGACACCCGGCCGGCGGTTCGCCCCGGCCGGGTGTCCTGTTCTTCCGTGGGCCGGTCCGGGGTCCGGGGTCCGGGCATTTGTCACCGTCCCGAGGGACTAGTGCCGCAGAGGGCGGCGGTTAGTGTGGAGAGATGATTGATCAGTTCCAACGCCCCCTGCACGATCTGCGTATCTCGGTCACCGACCGCTGCAACTTCCGCTGCGTCTACTGCATGCCCAAGGAGGTGTTCGGCAAGGACTTCGCGTTCATGGAACGTGACGAACTTCTCTCCTTCGAGGAGATGACCCGGCTGGCACGGATCAGCGTGGCGCACGGGGTGGAGAAGATCCGTCTCACCGGCGGCGAACCGCTGTTGCGCAAGGGGATCGAAGAACTCGTGGCGATGCTGGCGGAGCTCCGCACCCCGGCCGGCCGGCCGATCGACATCGCCATGACCACCAACGGTTCGGTGCTGGCTCTGAAAGCCCAGGCACTGAAGGATGCGGGGCTCAAGCGGGTCACGGTGTCACTGGATTCGCTGGACGACGCAACTTTCCGGGCCATGAACGATGTGAAGTTCCCGGTCTCCAAGGTTCTGAACAGCCTCGACGTGGCTCACTCGGCGGGGCTCGGCCCGATCAAGATCAACATGGTGCTCAAACGCGGGCAGAACGACCAGGACATCGTCGCCATGGCGCGCCACTTCAAGGGCACCCCGTACATCCTCCGCTTCATCGAGTTCATGGACGTGGGCTCCAGCAACGGCTGGGAGATGGCTGACGTGGTGCCCTCGGGCGAGGTCGTGGCGCGCATCAACGCCGAACTTCCGCTCGAGGAGGTGGCCCCCAACTACAACGGCGAGACCAGCCGCCGGTGGCGTTACCGCGACGGGGAAGGGGAGATCGGCGTCATCTCCAGCGTCACGCAGTCGTTCTGCCACTCCTGTTCGCGGGCGCGGGTCTCCACCGACGGAAAGCTGTTCACCTGCCTGTTCGCGACCGAAGGGCACGACCTGCGCGCCCTGATGCGCGGCGGCAGCACCGACGAGCAGCTGGCCGCCGTGATGACGCAGATCTGGCGTGAGCGCACGGACCGCTACTCGGAGCTGCGCAGCGCCGAGACCGGCCGGCTGCGCGCATCCGCTAAGAAAAGAATCGAAATGTCGTACATCGGTGGGTGAATCCAGATGAGCAGAATCACGGCCAGGCGCAAGGTCGTGCGTCTGACGGTGGGCAGCCAGCCCACCACCCGCGAAGACGTGCTGGCGGTCGAAGAGCCGCTCGAGATCCGTGTGAACGGCCGCTCCCTCGCCGTCACGATGCGCACCCCCGGGAACGACTACGACCTGGCCGCCGGGTTCCTGGTGTCGGAGGGCGTCATCACCCGGGGCGAGCACTTCTTCACGGCCCGATATTGCGCCGGAGCCACGGTCGACGGGGAGAACACCTACAACGTGCTCGACGTGTTGCTCGCACCCGGCGTCACACCGCCCGACCCGAGTCTGGAACGGTCGTTCCTGACAACCAGTTCCTGCGGACTCTGCGGCAAGGCGAGCATCGACGCCGTGCGCACGAAGTCGGCGTTCCCGGTGTTGGACGACCCGTTGCGGGTCGACGCGGCACTCTTGACGACCTTCCCCGAGGCCCTGCGCGCCGCCCAGGCCGTGTTCGAGAAGACCGGCGGCATCCATGCGGCCGCCCTCTTCGACGGCGCCACCGGGCGGATGCTGGTGCTACGCGAAGACGTCGGCCGCCACAACGCGGTCGACAAGGTCATCGGCTGGGCGCTGAAGGAAGACCTGCTGCCCCTCACCGGGACGGTGCTGATGGTGTCGAGCCGGGCGAGTTTCGAGCTGGCGCAGAAGGCGCTGATGGCCGGGATCCCCGTGCTCGCCGCCGTGTCGGCGCCGTCGTCGCTGGCCGCCGATTTCGCCGACGAGGTGGGCATGACGGTGGTCGGATTCCTGCGCGGCGACTCCATGGTGATCTACGCCGGGGCAGAACGCATCGAGAGCGGCGTGCGGACGCAGCAGAGCGTCTCGGGCTAGTCGCGCACCGCGGGTTCGACCACCCGCACGGTGCGCCAGGTGTCGACGGCGATCACGCAGCCCAGGACCACCAGGGAGATCGAAACGGAGGCGAGGGCATCCGTGGTCCAGTGGTAGCCGAGGTACAGGCGGCTGAGGGCCGCCAGCACGATACCGACCCCGGCGATGCCGAGGCCGAGTGCGGTGGCCCGCCCACGGAGACGACGTGAGAGCACGAGGTAGGCGGTCACCAGCAGGAAGTCGGACGCGCCCAGCACGTGGCCGGACGGGAAGGAGTGCGTGAGGTCCGTGCCGTACAGCATCAGGTCGGTCGGCGGTCGCTCGCGGTCGATCGTGCGGCCGATGATCTGAGCCAGCACCACGCCGGTCGCCATGGCCCCGGCGAGCAGCAGCGGGCGCCAGGCCTGCCGGGTGATCAGTCCCCAGCCCACGCACACGACCAGCACGATCAGGGGGAGCGCGATCGGCCCGAACACGACCGCCAGCACGATCATCACAGTTGTCAGAGCGGGGGAGCGGCTCTCCAGCAGCCACTCCTGCACGGGGACGTCGATCGCGGTGAGGCCGCCCTCCCCGAGCACGCTCAGCAGCGTGACCGTGAAGAAGACGGCGCCGGAACCCACGCAGGCGATCGCGGTGACGCGAAGGATGCGGTGGGAACCGGCATCCAGTCCCCGCGTCTCCACGACGTACCGGTGGTAGAACGTGCGCCACGGATGCGACGCGCGGCTCCGTCGGCGTTCGGCGTCGAGTCGTGCGGCCAGGGGAGCCCAGAGCACCACCGCGATACCGACCACCAGCAGCGCCGCGCCGATGGTGTCGGTCAGCCAGTGCGCGCCCAGATAGGTGCGGCTTTGCATCATCGTGACCGTGTACAGCACCCCGGCCAGCCAGACCCACCAGAACGGGAAGAGCACCCCCAGGATCATCGCCAGCGTCGTCGCATTGGCGACGTGCCCGGAGGGGAACGACCCGAAATCAACGTTGACCAGCAGGTCTTCGAGGCCTGTTGGGCGGGCCCGGCCGAAGAGCCCCTTGAGCAGGCGCACGGAGACATCGGAGACCACGGTCACCAGAAGTGCGTACCCCGCGGCCCAAGGACGTTTCAGGAACAGGAGCAGGCCGATGAGCAGGACCGGCACGGCGACGGAGGCGAAGAGGCCGCCGCCCAGGCTGTTCATCACGAGGGCGAGGGAGTCCCACGCCGGTGCCCGGTTGGCGGACACCAGTATCATCCACTCCGTGTCCAGGACGAACGGCCTGCCGTTGCGGGCGATGATCACGCCCAGCCCCACCGCGAGCGCCACGGCGGCCAGGCCGCTGAACAGCGGCCACCGGCGGGTGACGCGCTCTGCCCCCTCACCCATGATCAGCTCGGAGTGCTCAGCTCGGCGACGCAGCGTGCGCCGCCTCGTGCGCGATGAACCGCACCGACATGGCCTTGTAGCCGGGGGTGTTCGACTCCCGGGCCACGAGCTCGCGGTGCATCAGGGCGTTCGCCTCGGGGAAGTACGCGGCCGCGCAGCCCCGCGGGGTGGGGTAGACCACCAGGCGGAACTCGTCGGCGCGGCGCTCTTCGCCCTGGAACGTGCTGATCACGTCGACCATGTCCCGGTCCGCGAAGCCCAGCTCGGTGGCGTCGTCCTGATGGATCAGGATGACCCGGCGTCCGCCGGAGATGCCGCGGTAGCGGTCGTCCAGCCCGTAGAACGTGGTGTTGTACTGGTCGTGGCTGCGCATGGTCTGCAGGATCAGGTGGCCGGCCGGCGGGGTGAGGTACTCGAGCGGGCTGACCGTGAACCGGGCCCGGCCGATGTCGGTGGCGAAGCTGCGGGTGTCGCGCGGCGGGTTGGGCAGCACGAAACCGTTCTTCGTCTTGAGGCGCGCGTTGAAATCGGTGAAGCCAGGGAGCACGCGCGCGATGCGGTCACGGATGACGTCGTAGTCGTCAGCCATCGCCTTCCAATCGATCACGTGATCCTCGCCGAGGGTGGCGCTGGCCATCCGGGCGACGATGACCGGCTCGGACAGCAGGTGCTCGGAGACCGGCTCCAGGCGCCCCTGTGTGGTGCGCACGACCGACATGGAATCTTCGACCGAGAGCACCTGCCGTCCGCCCGGGTGCTTGTCGTCGGTGTCGGTGCGCCCCAGGGTCGGCAGGATGAGTGAGGTCTTGCCGTGCATGATGTGCGACCGGTTGGGCTTGGTCGACACGTGCACGGTCAGACCCACGCGCCGCATGGCGGCCTCGAGGGCCACGGTGTCGGAGCAGGCGAGGGCGAAGTTGCCGCCCATCGACACGAACACGTCGACGTCGTCGTTCTCGAAAGCCTCGACGGTGTCCACCGAGTCGAGGCCGTGCTTGCGCGGGGACTCGATGCCGAATTCCTTGTCGAGAGCGGCGAGCATCGACTCCTTGGGCTTCTCCCAGACCCCCATGGTGCGGTCACCCTGCACGTTGGAGTGGCCGCGAACCGGGCAGGCGCCCGCGCCCGGCTTGCCGAAGTTTCCCTGCAGGAGGAGCAGGTTGATGATCTCCTTGAGCGTGTTGACCGAGTGCGGCTGCTGGGTGAGGCCGAGCGCCCAGCAGATGATCGTGGCCTGGGAGTCGACCATCATCCGCGCGAGGGTGGAGATCTCCACCGGGGTGAGCCCGGTGGCCTTCTCGGTCTCGGCCCAGTCGATGGTCTTGCGGGCGGCCCGGTACTCGTCGAGTCCCTGGGTGTTCGCCGCGACGAACTCCGCGTCGACGACGGAGCCGGGAACCCGCTCCTCCTCCTCGAGCAGCAGATGGCCGAGGGCCTGGAACAGGGCCAGGTCGCCGCCGACCTTGATCTGGAGGTACTCGTTCGCGAGCGCGGTGCCGTCGCCGATCAGGCCGGAGACCGACTGGGGGTCCTTGAAGTTGAACAGCCCGGCCTCGGGCAGCGGGTTGACGGCGACGACCCGGCCGCCGTTGTCCTTGCATTCCTTGAGGGCCGACAGCATCCGCGGGTGGTTGGTGCCCGGGTTCTGGCCGACGACGAGGATCAGCTCGGCGTGGTGGATGTCCTCGAGCGAGACGGTGCCCTTGCCGATGCCGATCGTTGCGTTCATGGCGCTTCCGGAGGACTCATGGCACATGTTCGAGCAGTCCGGCAGGTTGTTCGTTCCGATCGAGCGGGCGAACAGCTGGTAGAGGAACGCGGCCTCGTTGGCGGTGCGACCCGAGGTGTAGAAGACCGTGCGGTCGGGAACGGTGGCCCGGATCTGCTCGCCGATGAGCTCGAAGGCGTCGTTCCAGGAGATCTGGGAGTAGTGCGTGTCACCGGGACGGATGACCACCGGATGTGTGATTCGGCCCTGGTTGCCGAGCCAGTACTCGGTCTTCGTGGCGAGCTCCTCGATCGAGTGCTCGGCCCAGAACGCCGGGGTCACGGTGCGCTTGGTGCTCTCCTCAGCGACGGCCTTGGCGCCGTTCTCACAGAACTCCGCCGTCTTGCGGTGACCCTGCGACTCCGGCCACGCGCAGCCGGGGCAGTCAGTGCCGTCGCGCTGGTTGAGGCGCAGCAATGCCTTTGCCGTGCGGGGGACGCCCGCCTGAGCGAACCCGCGATCGAGCGCCACCAGAACCGCTTCCACACCGGCCGCGGACTTCTTCGGCTTCGTGACGACCAGATTGTCTTCGTTGATGTCTTCGATCGGAGCGCGTCGTGTCATGACTCCATTTTGCGCCTTTCGGCCAGGCGTTCCGACATCAGCCCCGTGTATGTTGAACCGGATTGGGTGAAACAGGACAGAGAGAGGGCACCGTGGGAACTCACACGACGCTGGACACAATGCGGCAGACCCGGTCAATTCTGGACGGTATCCGCTGCGCCGACGACCTGACCATCGCAGCGAGCCGGGACGGCGGAATCCGCGCCGTGCGACTGCTTGCCCAGGCGGCCACCGACCACGGTGATCAACTGACGGCGATTGCGGCCATCCACTCGCTCGGCCAAGTGTTCGACGAGTCCGCGGACGACGTGCTCGTGTCGCTGCTCACCCACGACTCCCTCTTCATCCGCGAGCACACGGCGTGGGCGTTCGGCGCCCGGCTGCCCCGGTTCGCGGCGCTCTCCGGGCTGTTGAGCATGGTGGTCGACGGCGGCTTCTCCGGCATGATCGCGCAGCGCACCCTCGAGCAGTGGGGTTCGTCGGTGCCGGAGCATGTGGCGCTCGCCCTGGAGGGCACCCTGATCGGCGTGCAGGAGTGCGGCGCCCGCGCCCGACTGGTCGAGACCATGGGTCTCATCGCCGGGCGCATCCCCGAACGTCTGTTGCGCCGCGTCGCCGTCGACGCGGCCGAGCCGGACGAGGTGCGCGCGGCGGCGATCGCCGCCCTCGGCGACCAGGGTCCGAACGAGGCCAGCATCCGCATCGTGAGCGACCTGTCGCAGGGCAGCGGCGTGCTCGCCGACGTGGCCCGGCTCGCCCTGATCGACCTGACCGTGCCGGCCTACCCCCGCCCGCCATGGAGCCAGGGGCTCACGGTGGCCCAGCTCTTCCTGCACGCCGACATCGACCGCGAGCTCAGCCAGGTGGGCGCCGGCGACAACGGCGGCATCGCCACGCTGCTCGTGCGCCTGGGCGATGCGCTCGTCTCCGCCGGCGGCAGCGGCAGTCGCAGCAGCAGCGGCAGCGGCGCGGGCGGCGGTTCCGTCGAACGGGTGCTCACCCTCTCCCGCGGCAGCTTCGCCGAGGCGCTCACCTCCCTGTCCGAGGTCGGGTCCACCCTCGCGGAACACGCCTTCGCGACCGTGCCCTTCCTGGGCGAACCCGTCGCCTCGGTCGACGCCTGGCCGCGGCGGATTGCGACCCAGCGCGGCATCCGTCGCATTCTGCGCGCCGCCGGCACCGTCGACGCGATCCACCTGCGGATGGCCGACATCGGCACGCTGGCCGCGTCCACCGTGGCCCGTGACCTCGACATTCCGATCGTGTTCACGGTGGCCCCCGACCCGCACAGCGTCATCCACTCCCTCGACACGTCCGGGACGCTCACCCGGGCGAACTTCGGCACGGTCGACGAGACCGAGCACTTCTGGTTCCGGGCCCGGCTCGTGCAGCGGCTGGCCGCGGATGCCGCGCACACCGTGCTCTTCCCTCGGCCCGAGCTGCGGCGCGACATGCGCGACCTCGTGGGAATCGACATCGAACAGCATCCGGAACGTCACTCCGTGATCGCGGAGGGCATCGACCTCGCCGTGATCGAGCGTGCCCTGGCGGATGCCCGCCTCACCGCCGGCCCGGCCGGCGCACTCGCGGCCCCCGACGTGGCAACCAGTGCGGACGGCGCAACCAGCCCGACCGGCGCCGCGGCGTTGGCCGAACTGGATGAGCTCCTCGCCACCCTTCCGCCGAGCCGGCGCGGGCTTCCGCTCGCCGTCACCGTCGGGCGGCTGCACCGCGTGAAGGGCATGGCGGCGCTGGTTCGGGCCTGGGCCGCGGATGCCGACCTTCGCGCCCGCTGCAATCTGCTCATCCTCGGCGGGGACCTGCGTGACCCGTCCCTCGACGAGAAGAGCCAGCTGGACCAGATGTACGCGGCCGTCGACCCGGGGGACGCGGCCGGCGAGGGCCTGCTGCTGGCGGGGCACCGCACCAATGACACCGCCCTGCACTGGCTGGCCGCGGCCCGGTACGGCCGGCCCGGACTGGCGGCACCGCATGGGGCGTATGTCTGCGCGAGCATGAAGGAGGAATTCGGCATCGCTCTGCTTGAGGCCATGGCCACCGGGCTCACGGTCGTCGCCCCGAATTCCGGCGGCCCTGCCACCTATGTGGAGCACGAGGTGACGGGTTTCCTCGTCGACACCGGCGACACGGCGGCCCTGGCGGGCGGGATCAGCGCGGCGCTCGACCTGGCCGCCGGCCCCGCCGGACCGGAGTCCGCCGACCGGGCGGGGGAGATGGTGTCCCGTTCCTTCACGATCCAGGCCATGGCGGAAACGCTGACCCGGGTCTACCGCGACGTCGCGGACAGCAACGAGTCGGGCGCCTACCTCGTGAACGTTTCATGACGCTGCTGATCATCAGCCCGGACTACGCCTCCCACCTGTTCCCGCTGGCGACCCTGGGCACCGCCTGGCGCGAAGCCGGCGAGCGGGTCGTGGTGGCCAGCGGTCCGGCCACGGCCGACATCGTGGCCGCGTTCGGATTCGAGCGTGTGCACCTGCAACTCGGCCGCGGCTCGAACCCCGGCACGATCCGCGCCGAGGAACAGCCGAAGGGCGAGGACGACGCGCTCCGCGGATTCTTCGACGCCACCAGGCTCGGCATGGTCGAGACGCTCACCTTCCAGGCCGAGGCCCGTAGCAGCGACCTGCTTTGGAACCCGGTCGAGGTGGCCCGCGCGGTGCAGCTCATCGTGGCCGAGGTGCGACCCGACCACGTGATTGTCGACCACCTGGCGTTCAGCGCGCGACTGGCCCTGGTGAGTGCCGGCATCCGTCACGCGGATGTGGTGCTCGGCCACCCGTCGGCGCTGCCCGTGGGCGGCGAGGTCTACGGTTTCCCGCCGGAGTGGCCGCTCGCCTTCGCGCCCGACATCGCCGACCTCGACGCCCTGCGGACGACCTGCGAGAGCGTGCGGGACGCGTTCACCACCCAGTGGAACGAAGCGCTGCTGGTGCTCGACCCGGCCGCGTCGCCGAGCCCGGATGCCTTCATGGAGTCCGGGGACATCCTGCTGCTCAACTACCCGGCCGAACTGCACGACGCCGCCCGGGGCGAGCTGCTTCCGGCGCACGCCTTCCTCGGCTCGGCCGTTCGCGAGGAGGCCGCCGATGAGGAGGTGGACGTGTGGCTCGCCATGGATAGCGACCTCCCGGTCGTCTACGTCAGCTTCGGCAGCTTCCTGTCGGTGCGCGGGGATGTCCTCGCCCGGGTGGCCGAGGCCCTTGCCTCACTCGACGTGCGGGTCGCCGTCGCCACCGGGGCCACCGACCCCGCGGAACTCGGGCCGATCCCGGACTCGTGGCTCGTGCGCGCATTCCTGCCGCAGGTCACCGTATTGGCGCACTCGGCGCTGGCGGTGTCGCATGGCGGCAACAACAGCGTCACGGAGGCGATGACCTCGGGGGTTCCGCTGCTGCTGCTGCCCTTCTCCACCGACCAGTTCGCCGGGGCCGCCGCGGTCGAGCGGTGCGGTTTCGGGCTCTCGCTCGCGCCCAACACGGCCACGGCCGAGGAGCTCCGGGCGGCCATGGCCGCGCTGCTCGCGCTCGACGGGGACGCGCGGCGCAGCCTCGACCGGTTGAGCTCGTCGCTGCAGGACGGGGCCGGGCCCAAGCGGGCGTATGCGGCGCTGCTGGCGGTGCCGGTCGAGTCGTAGGGGTTCGCGCTGGCGCGGCGTGCGCTGGCGCGGTGCGCGCTGTCAGGGTCAGACGTCGATCGCGTAGACCAGGGACTCCTGCACCATGCCGAACCAGTCGTAGATGTCGTGCAGGAACGGTGCCTCGTCGTCGCTTCGCCCTGGCACCCCGTCGGACCCGATCTCGAGGCGTTCTGCGAGGGTGAGGCGCAAGTCGGTGAGGGTGCGCAGCCAGGCCTGCACGTCGTCGGCGTCGAGGTCGATGGTCACGGGCTGGTCGGCGTCGTCGGCTGCTGTGTCGGCATCGTTCAGCTCGGCATCGTCCGGTTCGTCGGCGACGTCGGCGAGCGGTTCCTCGCCGAGCGTCGCGAGCAGGCACCGGGCGTTCCGCACCTTGCGCTCGAGCAGGTCGTCGGCGGTGAACCGGCGGAATTCCGCGGCGGCCTCCGGGTCGTCGGTGTAGGCATCCGGCAGCAGCCGGCGCAGGGCCGGGTCACCGGATGTGCCGAGCCTGTGGGTCTCGGCTGCCTCCAGCAGGTCGATCAGCTGGCTGGCGGCCAGGCGCAGCAGGCCGATCTCGACGGGCTCGAACCGGGCGGTCACGCTGTCGGCGTTCTCGCTCGCCTGCATGAACTGCATCACGAGTCGGCCTTGGCGAGGGTGGCCCACAGGCCGTAGCCGTGCATGGCCTCGACGTGGCGTTCCATTGCCTCCCGGTTGCCGGTGGCGACCACGGCCTTACCGTTGTTGTGCACCTGCAGCATGAGGCGCTCGGACTCCTGGGCGGAGAAGCCGAAATAGCTGCGGAACACGTACGAGACGTAGGACATCAGGTTCACCGGGTCGTCCCAGACGATCGTGATCCAGGGGTGATCGAGGGACACGGCGTCCCGCAGATCGAGTCGTTCGTCAGTCTTCGGCACGGGTTAAGCCTCACACGGAGGGGTGGCAATTCCAACCCGGTGTGGCCGGTGCGACCGGCCGGGTTCGGGGTGCGTGGTGAGGGTGGCCGGCCGCGTGGCCGATGGCGGTGACGACGAGGGTGATGACCGCCGACAGGGCGATCCCTCAGGCGATGCCCTGCGGCAGCAGCAGCGCGCCGACCGCGGCGCCGGAGGGTTTCGAGCACAGAGGTCCTAACGGAGAGCGCGACCGTGGGCTGCCGACCCGAGCGCCGGGCATGTGGACCTACGACTCCACGGATGCCGGGATCACGCCGCAGGTGGGCGCGGAGGTCTTTTCGGTGTGAATCGGCGGTCAGTCGCGCGTGTCCACGTCGAGCCCGGTCTCCAGGTCGGTGCAGTCGATCAGCCGGACGTCGTGGGATCGCAGGTACGGGCGCGCACCGGTGTCACCGGTGGCGGAGCCGATGAGAGCGGCCCAGTGTGCTCGCCCGATCACCACCGGGTGTCCCGGACGGGCGTCGAACCCGGCCTGCCGCAGCGTGTACGGGCCGACGTCGGAGTCTGGCTCTCCGGGCAGCGTGCCGATCAGGCGTGCGACCGTGCTCTCCCGCAGGCCCGGGACATCGACCGGAACGATCGCCACGGCAATCGGGGCCGGCAGTAGTGGCGGCGACTGTAAGTGGGCTGACCGTTGTGTTGCTTGTTGGCTGGTTGCCTGTGGGTGGGTTGCTTGGAGTTCGGTTGCCTGCCGGAGGCCGGCCCGCAGAGATGCGGATAGCCCCTCCACCCAGTCGTCGGCTCGGGCGACGACGACCGACGCGGTGAGGCCGAATTCGTCGAGCAGCGCTCGGGCCTCTGCGGCCTTGGCGCCGAGCACGACGATCACCGGTGAGCAGCCGGCATCCGTGAGTGCGCCGATCGTGCGCACCAGCCAGGGGATGCCGTCTTCGTCCCGTGCCAGCGCCTTGGGCAGGCCGTAGCGGGAGCCGGCGCCGGCCGCGAGCACCAGGCCGGCGATCGTGGCGGGAGAGGTGGGCATGCCTGCCATCGTAGGACGGTGCGGGTTCAGATGTGCGGTGGTCGAGCCTGTCGAGACCGGAACTCAGGCCTGGCCCGGTGGTTGCCCGTGGTCCGCCAGGTTTGGGTTGGGTCGTAGCAGAGTGGTGCCCTGACTTCGGGTTTGCCTTTCACCATGCGGATCTGCCAGCCGGAGG